>NZ_BJUV01000034.1 GCF_007988805.1 Frigoribacterium faeni
GCCCCCGCCTGACGCCCTGACGCACCCGCGACCCGCCTCCCCGCGCCCCGTCGCCCCGCCTGACGCCGCCCCCCTGACGCCCCCGCGCCCCGCCGCCCCGCCTGACACCGCACCACCCGCCCGCGTCCCGTGTCGGCGACTCAGGCTTTCGGGCGCCTCGCGGCTGCTCGGCTCAACGGAAGCTCCCTTCTGCCTGAGTTGTCGACGCGGCGTGCGGCCCATCGTCCGACGTCCGGCGGCGCCCACCCCGCGGCCCTGTCCTGCCGGCCCCGGCCCGCGTCCCGTGTCGGCAACTCAGGTGTTCGGGCGTCTCGCGGCGGCTCGGCTCCGCGGAAGCGCCGTTGTGCCTGAGTTGCCGACGCGGCGGTGTGCGGCCTGTCGTCGGACGTACGTCGGCGCCCGGCGCCGCGGCCCTGCTCTGTCGGCCCGCGCCCCCGTGTCGGCAACTCAGGCTTTCGGGCTTCTTGCGGCGGTTCGGCTCCGCAAAAACCCGCTCGTGCCTGAGTTGCCGACGCGGCGGCGTGCGGCCAGTCGTCGGATGTACGTCGGCGCCCGGCCCGCGCCCCCGTGTCGGCAACTCAGGCTTTCGGGCTTCTTGCGGCGGTTCGGCTCCGCGGAAGCTCGCTCGTGCCTGAGTTGCCGACGCGGCGGCGTGCGGCCCGTCGTCGGACGGACGCACGGACGCACGGCCACCCGGTCGCCCACGCGGCGGGCGAGCCGGCACGACGCACGAACGGGCGTGCCCGCGCGAGTCGACCCGCCGAAGCGGCCCGACCGCGACGAACACGCCCGTCACGGCGGAACGGAGGAGGCGCGGTTCACGCCTCCGACGAGCCGGTCAGTGAGTCGACGGCTCCGTCTCGATCTCCGAGCGGTCGCCCGACCAGAGGGTGTGGAACACGCCCTCCTCGTCGACCCGCTTGTAGGTGTGCGCGCCGAAGAAGTCGCGCTGGCCCTGGATGAGCGAGGCGGGGAGGCGCGTCGACGCGAGCGAGTCGTAGTAGCTGAGCGCCGATGCGAACCCCGGAACGGGGATGCCGGAGAGGGCCGCCTTGGCGACGATGCGTCGCCATGCGTCCTCTCCCTCGCGCACGGCGGCGGCGAAGTAGTCGTCCTCGAGCAGGGTGGCGATCGACGCGTCCTTCTCGTAGGCGTCGACGATGCGGTTCAGGAACTGTGCGCGGATGATGCAGCCTCCGCGCCAGATCTTGGCGATCGCGCCCTTGTCGATGTCCCAGTCGTACTCCTCGGCGCCGGCGATGATGGCGTCGAAGCCCTGGGCGTAGGCGACGATCTTCGAGGCGTAGAGCGCCTTCTGCACGTCGTCCTCGAAACCGTCGCCCGCCTCCTGGATGTCGGGTCGACCCTGCAGGGTCTTCTGGACGGCCTCGCGCTGAGCGGGCTTCGACGACACGGCGCGGGCGAAGACCGCCTCGGCGATGCCGCCGACGGGGACGCCGAGCCCGACGGAGTTCTGCACGGTCCAGACGCCTGTGCCCTTGGAGCCGGCCTCGTCGACGATGGAGTCGACCAGCGAGCCTCCGGTCTTGGCGTCCTTCTGCCGGAGGACCTCGGCGGTGATCTCGATGAGGTAGGACTCGAGCTCGCCCTTGTTCCACTCGTCGAAGACCTCGGCGATGGCGGCGGGGTCGTGTCCGCCGACGCGGCGCAGCAGGTCGTACGACTCGGCGATCAGCTGCATGTCGGCGTATTCGATGCCGTTGTGGATCATCTTGACGAAGTGGCCCGCGCCGTCGGAGCCGACGTGCGTCACGCAGGGCTCGCCCTCGGCGACCGCCGCGATCGACGACAGGATCGGGCCGAGGGTCGCGTACGCCTCCTTCGATCCGCCGGGCATGATGGACGGCCCCTTGAGGGCGCCCTCCTCGCCGCCGGAGATGCCGGCGCCGACGAAGTTGAGACCGCGTTCGCGCAGGGCCGCCTCGCGACGGCGGGTGTCCTGGAAGTTCGCGTTGCCGCCGTCGACGATGATGTCGCCCTCCTCGAACAGGTCGGCGAGCTGGTCGATGACGGCGTCGGTCCCGCGTCCGGCCTGCACCATGATGATCGCGGTGCGGGGCGTCGACAATGACGCCGCGAACTCCTCGATCGTCTTCGAGGCGATGAACCCGGCGTCGCCGTGCTCCGACATGAGGGTGTCGGTGCGCTCGGGCGAGCGGTTGTAGACGGCGACGGTGTTGCCCTCGCGGCTGGCGAGGTTCCGCGCCAGGTTCGAGCCCATGACGGCGAGGCCGACGACGCCGATGTTCGCCTGGGGGGTGGACTGCGATGCTGCTCCGTGTTCGGTCACGGTGCCTCCTTCTCGGTCGATGACTCTCCGCAGACTATTCCCCGGCCCCGAGCGCCTGACAGGCACCGTCGATACCCCTCGGGAGCCCGGAGCCCAGGAGGCGCGGGTTGGCGACACGCCCGGGCCCCGTGTAACCTCGGAAGCTGAACTTCGGCGAGGGATGCGTGAGCATCCGTTATCGACGCGGTAGGCAGACGCTCAGTCTCGTATCGGCGAATCCCACGGGTCTCGTCACTTCACGGCTGCGGGGTCCCTCCTCACGCGATACGCGTTCGAGTTGAATCCGACCACACATCCGGTCCGCGCCCTCGGGCCCGGCCATCAGAAGGAGACACACATGTCCGACGACAACACGCTTTCCGTCCTCGTCCGCACCAGCTTCGGCAAGGGCGCGGCCCGCAAGATCCGTGCGAACGACCAGATCCCCGCGGTCATCTACGGTCACGGCACCGACCCCCAGCACGTCACCCTGCCCGGCCACGAGACGATGCTCATCACGCGTCGCGCGAACGCCGTCATCACGCTCGACATCGAGGGCACGACCCAGCTCGCCCTCGTGAAGGACATCCAGCGCGACCCGGTGAAGCAGGTCATCGAGCACATCGACCTCATCGTCGTCCGCCAAGGCGAGAAGGTCACCGTCGAGGTGCCCGTGCACATCGAGGGCGAGTCGGCTCCCGGAACGATCCACGTCGTCGAGCTCAACGCCGTCGAGCTCGAGGTCGAGGCCACCCACATCCCGCAGAACGTCGTCGTCTCGATCGAGGGCCTCGAAGACGGTGCCCAGGTCACGGCCGCCGACCTCGTCCTGCCCAAGGGCGCCTCGCTCGTCAGCGAGCCCGAGACGCTGGTCCTCAACGTCTCCGTGCCGCAGCTCGACCTGACGACCGACGCGGTCTCCGATGAGGACGGCGAGGCCGCAGCGGCCGAGGGCGACGTCGACTCGATCGAAGACGAAGAGCGCTCCGAGTAGCACCTCCGTCGGCGAGAACCACTGAGGAGACGACCAGGACGATGGCATCCGACGATCAGTGGCTCGTGGTCGGGCTCGGCAACCCCGGGCCCGACTACGCCGGCAACAGGCACAACGTCGGACAGATGGTGCTGGCCGAGATGGCCCACCGTCTGTCCGCCGGCTTCAAGAACCATCGCACCCATTCCAGCGTCGCCGAAGGCCGTCTCGTGCCCGGCGGCCCGCGCTTCGTGCTCGCGAAGCCCGCGACGTACATGAACGTCTCGGGCGGTCCCGTCCAGTCGCTCCTCCGCCTCTACGACCTCGACGTCTCGCGGCTCATCGTCGTGCACGACGAGCTCGACATCGACTTCGACACCATCAAGCTGAAGCACGGCGGCGGGCACGGCGGACACAACGGCCTCCGCGACATCATCGCCGCCACCGGCTCGAACGAGTTCACGCGGGTGCGTGTCGGCATCGGACGCCCTCCCGGCCGTCAGCCGGCCGCCGACTTCGTCCTCAAGGACTTCTCCGCGACCGAGCGGCAGAACCTGCCGATCCTGCTCGCCGACGCCGCCGACGCGATCGAGATGATCGCCGCCGACGGCCTCACCGCGGCCCAGCTGAAGTTCCACACCGCCTCGAGCTGACCTCGACGCGGGGGCGGAGCGTCTCCCGACCCGGCAGCCCTCAGCGAACCCCGGCCTCGATGTCGGTGGGCGCGCGTAACATCGTTCGGGTGATACTCGCGGGCTTGATCTCGGCGCTTTCGCGCGCCTCCACCTTCTCTGCTGCCCTCGACCGGCATGACAAGAGCACCGACTTCTCGGTCGTCGACGGCCTGCGTGTGCCTCTGCTGGCCGGTCTGCTCTCCCGGCGCGAGGGCCCGCAGGCCCTCCTCGTCGTGACCGCGACCGGGCGCGAGTCCGAGGCCGTGCGGGGTTCGCTGTCGAGCTACCTGCCCGACGCCGAGATCATCGAGTTCCCCGCCTGGGAGACCCTCCCGCACGAGCGACTCAGCCCCAGCGCCGAGACCGTGGGCAAGCGGATCCACGCCCTGCGCCGACTGGCCGCCTGGTCCGACGAGGCCCGGCGATCGCCCGAGACGACCAGGCCGATCGTCGTCGTGGCCGGTGTCCGCGCCGCCCTTCAGCCCCTGGCCGACAACCTCGCCGACATCGATCCGGTCGTCCTCACCGTCGGCGATCGTGGTCACGACCTCTCCGCGATCGCGCTGAACCTGGTCGATCTCGCCTACGCCCGCGTCGACATGGTGACCCGTCGGGGCGAGTTCGCCGTTCGCGGCGGCATCCTCGACGTCTTCCCGCCGACGGCCGAGCACCCGGTCCGGGTCGACTTCTTCGGCGACGAGGTCGATCAGGTCCGACGCTTCTCGGTGGCCGACCAGCGCAGCCTCGACGGCGAGATCACCACGGTCGACCTCCCACCGAGCCGTGAGATGCTGCTGACGGAACAGGTCCGGCAGCGCGCCCGCGAGATGCAGCACGAGTTCCCGAGCCTGGCGCAGATGCTGGCCAAGATCGGCGAGGGCATCCCCGTCGACGGCATGGAGTCCCTCGCTCCGGCCCTCGTGCACGGCCTCGTCCCTCTCACGCACTACCTGCCTGCGGACGCCTCGATCGCCGTCCTGTCGCCCGAGCGCGTGGTCTCCCGTGCCCAGAGCCTGGCCGACACCAACCGCGAGTTCCTGTCTGCCGCCTGGAGCGCCGCGACGGCCGGCGCCGAGGCGCCCATCGACCTCGATGCGGGCGACTTCATCGGCCTCCGCGACCTCCGCGAGTCCGCCGGCGGTCGGACCTGGTTCACCCTCAGCACGTTCGACAGCGGCGAGGTGCTCACCGACGACGAGGCGATCGCCTCCGCGGGCGACTACGTCCGCGTCGTCGCCGAGCCGGTGCCGAGCTTCAGCGGGCATGCCGAGGGTGCTCTCGACCACGTCGTCTCGCGTCTGGCCGACGGGTGGAGCGTCGTGGTGACCTCGCGCGGCTCCGGCCTCGTCGAGCGGGCCCGCGACGTCCTCGCCGAACGCGGTGTGGCCGCGCGCGTCGAGGAGGCGCTCCCCGCCACGCTCGAGTCGGGGGTGGCGCACCTCGTCGCCGGGGGAGTCGAGGCCGGGTTCGAGATCGCGGAGGCCAAGCTGGCCGTCCTCGGCGAGAGCGACTTCTACGGAAGGTCCGCCAACTACGACTCCCGCCAGGTGACGAAGCTCGCCAGTCGCCGGAAGAACGTCGTCGACCCCCTCCAGCTGAAGCCGGGCGACGTCGTCGTGCACGCCACCCACGGCATCGGCAAGTTCATCGAGCTGACCACCCGTGAGGTCAGCTCGGGGGGCAAGAACGCCGTCAAGAACAGCCGCGAGTACCTCGTCCTCGAGTACGCGCCGTCCAAGCGGGGGTACCCGGGCGACAAGCTCTACGTCCCCACCGACCAGCTCGACCTGCTGAGCCGCTACGTCGGGGGCGAGGCCCCGACGCTGAGCAAGATGGGCGGAAGCGACTGGGCGTCGGCGAAGAGCAAGGCGCGGCGCGCGGTCCGCGACATCGCCGTCGAGCTCGTCAAGCTGTACTCCGCGCGCATGGCCTCGAAGGGTCACGCGTTCCCGCCCGACACCCCCTGGCAGCGCGAGCTCGAAGAGGCCTTCCCGTTCGCCGAGACGCCCGACCAGCTGACGACGATCGACGAGATCAAGGCGGACATGGAGCGCCCGATCCCGATGGACCGCCTGCTCTCCGGCGACGTCGGCTACGGCAAGACCGAGGTGGCCGTGCGGGCCGCCTTCAAGGCGATCCAGGACGGCAAGCAGGTCGTCATGCTCGTGCCGACAACCCTCCTCGTCAAGCAGCACGTCGACACGTTCGCGGACCGGTTCGCCGGTTTCCCCGTCCACCTGCGCAGCCTGTCGAGGTTCCAGTCGGCGAAGGAGTCCCGCGAGACGATCAAGGGCCTCGGCGACGGCACCGTCGACATGGTGATCGGCACCCACCGTCTGCTCAGCGAGGGCATCTCGTACAAAGACGTCGGTCTGGTCATCATCGACGAGGAGCAGCGCTTCGGCGTCGAGCACAAGGACGCCCTCAAGAAGCTCAAGACGAACGTCGACATCCTCGCCATGTCGGCCACCCCCATCCCTCGTTCGCTCGAGATGGCGGTCACGGGCATCCGCGAGATGTCCACGCTCGCGACCCCGCCCGAAGACCGTCATCCGATCCTCACGTTCGTGGGCCCCGAGAGCGACCGCCAGAAGGCGGCGGCCATCCGTCGCGAGCTCCTCCGCGAGGGTCAGGTCTTCTTCGTGCACAACCGCGTCTCGAGCATCAACCGGGTCGCCGCCCAGATCGCCGAGCTCGTGCCGGAGGCGCGGGTGGCGGTCGCTCACGGGCAGATGGCCGAGTCGTCGCTCGAGCAGGTCATGGTCGACTTCTGGGAGCGCAAGTTCGACGTGCTGGTGTCGACCACGATCATCGAGACCGGGCTCGACATCGCCAACGCGAACACCCTCATCATCGACCGGGCCGACAAGTACGGGCTGAGCCAGCTGCACCAGTTGCGCGGCCGGGTGGGCCGTGGTCGCGAACGCGGCTACGCGTACTTCCTCTACGACGCCGACCGTCCGCTGAGCGAGACCGCTCAGGACCGGCTCGAGACGATCGCCGCGAACAACGAGCTCGGCGCCGGCATGCAGGTGGCGCTGAAGGACCTCGAGATCCGCGGGGCCGGCAACCTGCTCGGCGGCGAGCAGTCCGGTCACATCGCAGGCGTCGGGTTCGACCTGTATCTCCGCATGATCGGCGAAGCCGTCGGCGCCTTCCGCGGCGACGTCGCCGAGGGGCAGACCGAGCTCCGCCTCGAGCTGCCGGTCGATGCGCACATCCCCGACGAGTACGTCGAGAGCGAGCGTCTGCGTCTCGAGGCGTACCAGAAGCTCTCGACGGCGAGCTCCCCGACGTCGACCGACGATCAGATCGATTCGGTGCTCGACGAGCTGACCGACCGCTACGGAACGCCACCCGCGTCGGTGCTCGCGCTGATCGAGGTCTCGCGACTGCGTCGGGCCGCGCAGAAGGTCGGCCTCAGCGAGGTCGTCGTGATGGGCAGCAACCTCCGGGTGGCCGGACTCGACCTCCCCGACAGCATGCAGATCAGGTTGCAGCGCATGTACCCGGGGTCGCGCTGGTTCGGGCAGACGAAGTCGATCAGCGTGCCGATGCCCCGTCATCACGGCGAGGCGCTGCCCGACGGCGAGCTCATCACCTGGGTCGAGCAGCTCATGACGGCGATCTACGGGGCCGAGGCGCCGCGCCCCGCCACCGATGCGGCCGCGTCGGCCGGCTGACGATGGATCCGAGGAGGCGCGGGTGAGCGGCCAGGGCACCCCCGGCGACGAGGTGGGCGCCCTGGTCGAGGTCGTGCGCCGTCTCCTCGCCGACGACGGGGGCTGCCAGTGGAACCGGGATCAGACGCCCGAGAGTCTGGTGACGTACCTCGTCGAGGAGACCGCCGAACTGGTCGAGGCGATCGAGCAGGGGACGATCGACGATCGGCGTGAGGAACTGGGCGACGTCCTCTACCAGGTGGTGCTGCATTCGGCCCTGGCCGAGCGCGACGGCGCGTTCTCGCTGGCGGACGTCGTGAGCGACGTCTCGGCGAAGACCGTGCGGAGGCATCCGCACGTCTTCGGCGGCGACGAGGCCGCCGACGTCGACGAGATCATCCGTCTGTGGTCGGCGGCGAAGGCGCGCGAGAAGGCTCACCGCGACAGCGTCTTCGACGGTGTCGCGGTCGGGTTGCCGGCCCTGGCCCGAGCCCAGAAGATCGATGCGCGCCGTCGGGCCGCGATGCTGCCGGGCTCCGGGTCGATCGAGGTCGGCCCGAGCCCCTCGACGGCCCCGCACCCGGGCGACGACGTCGAACTCGCGTTCGGCCGCGAGGTCCTGCGTCTGATCGACGCTCTCGGCGATGACGGCGTCGACGCCGAACGGGCGGTGCGACGTGCGGTCCGGGAACGCGAGGAACTCCTCCGAGACGTCGAGCGCCGAGTCGCCGGGCGACGTGAAGATGGGATGCCCCGCCAACCCGAATAGGCGGGGCATCCCCACGTGTACCCCCAGGCGGAACCGGTCGGAGACCTGGTTCGTCTGAGCTGTGTGAACACGTCACCGCTGCTCGCACACCACGGAGGGATCAGTCTCAGCGGGCAATGCAGCAGTGATCTAAATGTAGAGCGCATTCAGGTAAAATGTCAAGGGTCATCCGACGAAACACGCGGCTGAGAATCGTCGGACCCCCGACCTGTCGACCGCCTCGACCGCCCCGGATCGCCCGAGCGGCCTTCACACACGTCTGTTATGGTCGCGTGACGACGGTCGGTGCCGCGCAGGGCGTCCCGATCCGTCCGCACGAAGGAGTGGCATCATGCCTCGCAAACCCGATCCGACACGCAAGCCAGAGTTGCTCGGCCAGATCATCGACCATCTCCGGTCGCGCAGCATCGCGACCGTCTCGTTCCGCACGCTGGCCGACGCCCTCGGCGTCAGCACCTACGTCTTCGTCTATCACTTCGGCAATCGCGCCGAGTTGATCGCCGAGATCGTGCGGGCCGTCGTGGCCCGTCAGTCCGATCTGTTCGCGGTCGACCCCGCAGGGCTCGACGACGCCGGGTTCCGTCAGCAGATGACGGCGTACTGGAACGCCGCCTCCGACGATCGCGGTCGCGATCTGCAGCGGCTCGAGATCGAGGCCGCCCTCCTGGAGGTCGTCGCCGGCGAGGCGGGTGTCGCGCGGCAGGCCGGGGCGCGACGACGCGACTTCGTCGCCGCCTGGCTCGTCGCGCAGGGCTCGGCGGAGCAGAGCGCCGCCGACGCGGCTCAGGCGTTCGTCGCCGAGGTCGAGGGTCTTCTCTACGACGCCGTCGTCGCGGGCGACGCCTCCGCCGCGACCCCCGTCTTCGAGAAGCGTCTCGACGCGTTCGTCGCGCAGTAGGCGAGGGTGGCAGGGGCTCGTCGTCGAGACGGGCGAGGGTCTGGCCGACGCGTCGCCCACCGTAGCATGGCGAACGGGCCAGGTGCTCAGCACCTGGCCCGTTCGGGCGCCCTCACCGCAGGGAAGGTAGGGCGCCGGGACCGAGCGACGTGCAACCCGATTCACGCCGCTTGGTGCTCATATCGTACGTGGAATTCCGGATGAAGCGCAAATCGAGCGAGATGCTCCGCCGGGTGGTCGCTCTGAGATGATGGTCCGATGCCGTCACACGTGAGCCCGCCCCGCGGGATGAGAGACTTCCTCCCCGCCGAGAAGCGCCGTCGCGAGCGCGTTCTCGCGATCGTCCGCGACGTGTACCGGTCGTTCGGCTTCGACGAGATCGAGACGCCCGTCGTCGAGGGCACCGAGTACCTCTACTCGGGGCTCGGCGGCGACAACGAGAAGCAGGTCTTCGCGGTGCTGCGGCGGGGTCTCGACGTCGACGCCCTCCGCGCCGCCGAGTCGCCGCTCGCCCTGGCGGATCTCGGCCTCCGCTTCGATCTCACCGTCCCGCTGGCTCGCTTCTACGCCTCCCACCGGTCCGAGCTGCCCACGGTGTTCCGCTCGGTCCAGGTGGCACCGGTCTGGCGTGCCGAGAAGCCCCAGAAGGGCCGGTACCGCCAGTTCCTCCAGTGCGACATCGACATCCTCGGCGAGGCCGGCCCGCTCGCCGAGGTCGAGCTCATCTCCGCTACGACGGCGGTCCTCACCGCTCTGGGGCTGACCGGGACGACCATCCGGATCAACGACCGACGCGTGCTCCTCGGCATCCTCGCGCACTGGGGCGTCCCCGCCGATCTCAACGACCGGGCCCTGGTCGAGCTCGACAAGCTCGACAAGATCGGCGTCGACGGCGTGGTGGCCCGTCTCGCCGAGATCGGCGTCGAGCACGCGGGGGTGGGCGACGCCCTGGCCGAGCTGTCGTCGACGGACTGGTCGACGATCACCGGCGATGCGCCTCCTGCCTGGTTGGACGGCGCGGCCGCCGCCGATCTCGTGGCGCTCCGTGACGCCCTGCCGGAGGCCCGTCTCGTCTTCGATCCGACCCTGGTGCGCGGGATGGGCTACTACACGGGCACGATCTTCGAGGTGGCGCACCCGGACTTCAGCTACTCGCTGGGCGGCGGAGGCCGGTACGACGGCATGATCGGCCGGTTCCTCGGCACGGACGTGCCCGCGGCGGGATTCTCGCTCGGCTTCGAGCGGATCGTCGATCTGGCCGACCTCGACGATGCCGAGGGCGACGGTCTCGCGCTCGTCCACGACGCCGCCGTCCCGCCCGTCGAGCTCGTCGGCCTCCGGACCGCCCTGCTGTCGGGTGCCGAGTCCCGGGTGCGCCTCGAACGGCGCTCCAAGAACCTCAGCCGCCAGCTCGACGCGCTGGCCGAGGCCGGCTACACCCGGTTCGCGTTCGTCCGCGGAGGCGAGAGCCCGAGCGACCTCGTCGTCAAGACCCTCGGCTGACGGGTCGCCGCCCGCCCCGGGCGGGTGCGTGGCTAGGATTGTCCCGGACCTCGGTCCTGCGAACACAACGACTACTAAGGAGTTCTCCGTGGCAGCAATCGACGCCGTAGGCGCCCGCGAAATCCTCGACTCGCGGGGCAACCCGACGGTCGAGGTCGAGGTCTTGCTCGACGACGGGACGGTGTCGCGCGCGGCCGTTCCCTCGGGCGCATCGACCGGGGCCTTCGAGGCCTACGAGCTCCGTGACGGCGACAAGGGCCGTTACCTCGGCAAGGGCGTCCTGAAGGCCGTCGCCGCCGTCATCGACGAGATCGGCCCCGAGGTCGAGGGACTCGACGCCACCGACCAGCGCCTCATCGACCAGGCCATGATCGAGCTCGACGGCACCGACAACAAGAAGCGCCTGGGCGCCAACGCCATCCTCGGCGTCTCGCTCGCCGTCGCCCGTGCCGCGGCCGACTCGGCCGACCTCCCCCTGTTCCGCTACCTCGGCGGTCCGAACGCGCACACCCTGCCCGTCCCCATGCTGAACGTCATCAACGGCGGCTCGCACGCCGACAGCAACGTCGACATCCAGGAGTTCATGATCCTGCCCGTCGGCGCTTCCTCCTTCGCCGAGGCGCTCCAGTGGGGGGCCGAGACCTACCACGCCCTGAAGAGCGAGCTCAAGGCCAAGGGCCTGTCGACCGGTCTGGGCGACGAGGGCGGCTTCGCGCCGAACCTCGACAGCAACCGCGCCGCGCTCGACCTGCTCGTCGAGGCGATCACCACGGCCGGCTTCACCCCCGGCAAGGACCTGGCGCTCGGCCTCGACGTCGCGTCGAGCGAGTTCTACTCCGACGGCTCGTACACCTTCGAGGGCGAGAAGCGCGACTCGGCGTTCCTCGCGCAGTACTACGCCGACCTGGTCGCGTCGTACCCCCTCGTCACCATCGAGGACCCTCTCGACGAAGACGACTGGGAGGGCTGGGCCCACCTCACGAGCGAGATCGGCTCGAAGACGCAGATCGTCGGCGACGACCTCTTCGTCACGAACCCCGAACGCCTCGCCAAGGGGATCGCCGCCGGCGCCGCCAACTCGATCCTCGTCAAGGTCAACCAGATCGGCACCCTGACCGAGTCGCTCGACGCGGTGGCGCTGGCTCAGCGCAGCGGGTACACCACGGTCCTGTCGCACCGCTCGGGCGAGACCGAGGACACCACCATCGCCGACCTGGCCGTCGCGACCGACGCGGGCCAGATCAAGACCGGCGCCCCGGCTCGCAGCGAGCGCGTCGCGAAGTACAACCAGCTGCTGCGCATCGAAGAGGAGCTCGGAGGCGCGGCGGTCTACGCCGGCCGTTCGGCCTTCCCGCGCTTCCGCGGCTGACACCACGCCGATCCGGCTCGACGCCGATCGACCGAGAGGCCCGTCCCGATTCGTCGGGGCGGGCCTCTCGGCGTTCCGTGACCGTCTGGACCGGGGCGTCGTCTACCCTCGGAGGCATGCCCCGAGACTCCAAGAACAGGCGCGTGCCGGTGTCGCTGCCGAGCACCGAGTCGTCGGCGACGGGATGGCTCCGCAGCATCCGGTTCTCCGGGTTCAGCCTGCTGATGCTCGTCATCCTCGTGCTCTTCGTCGTCATCCTCGCGCCCTCGCTCCGGACCCTCGTCCAGCAGCAGCAGCAGATCGCCGCCATCCAAGACGAGGTGGAGCGCCAGAAGACCGACGTCGCCGATCTGCAGGGCGACGTCGCCCGATGGAGCGACCCCGCCTACATCGAGGCGCAGGCACGTGATCGTCTCCTCTACGTCTATCCCGGCGAGTACAGCTATCTCGTCATGGGCGACTCGGCCGAGTCCTCGGACGCGCCCCAGGCGCCGATCAGCGACGAGCTCCAGACGCCGCAGGTCGACTGGATCGCCGCGATGACCTCGTCCGTCCTCGACGCGGGTCTCAGCGACGCGCCCGCGACCGAGCTGGTCGCCCCCGACATCACCGGCGGCGAGCTGCCGACCTCGACCCAGACAGGCGGCACCACCCCGTGAGCACCCCTCCGTTCGACCCGGTCACCGAGCTCGACGTGCGGATCGTCACCGCGCAGCTCGGCCGGCCTGCGCGCGACGTCATCGGCATCGCCGCGCGGTGCGTCTGCGGCAACCCCACGGTCGTCGCGACGAAGCCGCGGCTGAGCGACGGCACGCCGTTCCCCACGCTCTACTACCTGTGCCACCCGGGGGCGACCGCGGCGATCTCGACGCTCGAGGCGACGGGTGTGATGACCGAGTTCACCGAGGCGCTGGCCGCCGACCCCGAGGCCGCGGCCGCCTACCGGTCGGCGCACGAGGCGTACCTCGCCGACCGCGAGAGCATCGAGCACGTGCCCGAGATCGCGCACGTCACGGCGGGGGGCATGCCCGAGCGGATCAAGTGCCTTCACGCGCTGGCCGGTCACGCCCTGGCCGCCGGGCCGGGCGTCAACCCGTTCGGCGACCGCGCCCTGGAGCGCGCGGCGTGGAGCCCCGACGTCTGCCGCTGCCCCGACTACCTGGCCGAGGGCGATCCGGCCGAGCGCGCCTCCGGCGGGGGAGCCTGAGGCCCGTGCGACGACTCGGGGGTGCCGTCGCGTCGATAGCGGCCGTCGGCGTCGTGGCCGTGTCCGTGCTGATCCCCGCGGGTGCGGCCCGGGCCGACAGCATCCGAGACGATCAGTACTGGCTCGCCGACTACGGCGTCGAGCAGGCATGGCAGACGAGCCGCGGAGCGGGGGTCACCGTGGCCGTCATCGACACCGGCGTCGACTCGTCGGTCGCCGAGCTCGAGGGCGTCGTCGTCGACGGCACGGACGTCTCGGGGCAAGGTTCGTCCGACGGGCAGACGCCGGTCGGCACCGACGACCCCACGCATGGGACGTTGGTCGGCTCGATCCTGGCCGGTCGCGGCACGGCGCCGGGCGACGGGGTCGTCGGGGTGGCCCCCGAGGCCTCTCTGCTCTCGGTGTCGGTCGGCTTCGGAACCGACGCCGTCGACTCCGACACCCAGATCGCCGACGCCGTCCGCTGGTCGGTCGACCACGGGGCCGACGTCATCAACATGTCGTTGACACGCAACACGCTCGACTGGCCGACCAGCTGGGACGACGCGTTCCTCTACGCCATGGAGAATGACGTCGTCGTCGTCGCGGCGGCCGGCAACCGGGGCAGCGGCACCACCGAGGTCGGCGCCCCCGCCACGATGCCGGGCGTCCTGACCGTCGCCGGCGTCGACCGGTCCGGCACCGCGAGCTTCGACGCGTCGAGCCAGGGCATCACGATCGGCGTCGCGGCCCCGAGCGAGAAGCTCGTCGGCGTGGGGCCGGGCGACATCCACTACAGCTGGAGCGGCACGAGCGGAGCGACGCCCATCGTCGCGGGGATCGTGGCTCTCGTGAGAGGCGCTCATCCGGAGCTCGACGCCGACGACGTCATCAACCGGGTGATCTCCACCGCGACACCGCGGGGCACGTCGACGCCCGATCCGCTCTACGGCTACGGGCTCGTCGACGCGGCCGCCGCCGTGCAGAGCACGGTGCCCGCGGTCGAGGCGAACCCGATGGGCGACCTCGCCGAGTGGATCCGCGTCCACCGACGCGCCGAGGCGCCGGCTGCGAGCCCGGCGGCGACCACCGAGCCGGCGCCCGCTCCCGTTCCCACGCCGCAGGCGGATCGGGGCGACCGGCTCCAGGCCCTGGTCCCGACCGTCGAGTCGATGCGGTCGACCGGCATCCCCCTCATCGTCTTCGGGGTCTTCGGCGGGGCGCTGGCAGCCGTCGGATGGGGTGCCTGGCGCCAGGTCCGGAGACGTCGCGACCAGGAGTAAGGTCTTTACGGACAACCCCACCTCAAGGAGATCATCCCCCGTGCCCAAAATCCTGATCGTCGGCGGCGGCTACGCCGGTTTCTACACCGCCTGGAAGCTCGAGAAGTGGCTGCGCGCAGGGGAGGCGGAGGTCACGATCGTCGACCCGCTGCCCTACATGACCTACCAGCCGTTCCTGCCCGAGGTGGCGGCCGGATCGATCGAGCCGCGTCACGCGGTCGTGGCGTTGCGACGTCACCTCAAGAAGACGAACGTCGTCACCGCGAAGGTCACGAAGGTCGACCATGCGACCAAGACGGCCACCATCACGCCCGAGGTGGGCGACGAGTGGACGATGGAGTACGACCAGGTCGTCATGACCGCCGGGGCCGTCTCCCGCACGTTCCCGATCCCCGGCGTCGCCGACGAGGCCATCGGCCTCAAGACGATCGAGGAGGCCGCGGCCATCCGCGACAAGCTGCTCACCAACTTCGCCAAGGCGTCCAACCTCCCGGCCGGTCCCGCCCGTGACCGCCTGCTCACCGTCGTCGTGGTCGGCGGCGGATTCGCCGGCATCGAGGTCTTCGCCGAGCTCCGCAGCTTCGCGAGCGACCTGCTGAAGAACTACCCCGGTCTCACGATCGACGACACGCACTTCCACCTCATCGAGGCCATGGGCCGCATCATGCCCGAGGTCTCGCTCGAGACGAGTCACTGGGTCCTGAAGAACCTGGCCCAGCGCGACGCCATCGTGCACCTCGACACCCAGCTCCAGTCGGCCGTCGGCGGCAAGATCGAGCTCTCCACCGGCGACTCGTTCGAGTCCGACCTCATCGTCTGGACGGCCGGCGTCATGGCGAACCCGATGGTCCGCAACACCGACTTCCCGCTCGAGCAGCGCGGTCGCATCACGGTCAAGCCCGACCTGCGCGTCGTCGACGGCGAGACCATCGTGCCGGACGCCTGGGCCTGCGGCGACGTCGCCGCGACGCCCGACCTGACCGGCAAGGGCGTGGGTGGATTCTGCGTCCCCAACGCCCAGCACGCCGTGCGGATGGGCAAGCAGCTCGCGAAGAACCTCGTCGCGTCGCTCCGCGGCGAGAGCGTCACCGACTACCGGCACGACAACCTCGGCGCCGTCGCCGGGCTGGGGCTGAACGTGGGCGTGTTCCAGAGCGGCAAGATCGCGATCAAGGGCTTCCCGGCCTGGATCGCCCACCGTGGCTACCACGGCATGGCGATGCCGTCGTTCGAGCGGAAGTTCCGCGTGGTCGGCGGCTGGTGGAACAACTTCTGGCTGGGCCGTGACATCGTCTCGCTCGACAACCGCGAGCGTCCGCGTGCCGCCTTCGAGGAGTTCGCGTCGCGTCCGAAGCCCGCCGCCGAGGCCGCTGCCGCTCCCACCCCCGAGGTGGGCACCCCGGCCGGCGAGCCCGGCCCGGTCTACGCCAACCCCGCGGGCGAGAAGGGTGCGCCTGCCGAGAGCGAGACCACCAAGCCGGCTCGCAAGGCACCCGCCCGGAAGCCCGCTGCGAAGAAGGCGCCCGTCGCTGCCGACGACGCATCCTCGTCCGACGCGAAGGTCCCGGCCGCCGAGTAACCTCGCACCACCTGACCCGACGACGCCCGCCCGCTGACCACCAGCGAGGCGGGCGTCGCCGCGTTCGAGACCTTTGTAGGCTGTCCGACGGGCCCCCGTAGCCCAATCGGTAGAGGCAGGCGACTTAAAATCGCTTCAGTCAGGGTTCGAACCCCTGCGGGGGTACGCCGGAGCGGGAGTCGGAGACCGAGCCGGAGCCGGAGACCGTTATGCAGAGCGTCTCAGGACACGCGACGGGCCGGTTCCACGACCCGGACCCACAGCCAGGCGGCGACGCAGAAGAGCGCCGCGACGACGGCTGCGGCGACGAGCGCCGTCCAGGGGAACGCCGTCGCCGGGTTGCCGACGAAGACCACGGCTGCGGCGGTGACCCCGAGCACGGTGACGACGACGTAGGCGCGCGTCGACCACGCCAGCACGGCATGGCCCGGCAGGGAGCCCACGGGCAGCAGTGAGAGCACGAGCGAGCCGAGGCCGGCGAGGCAGACGGTGGCGAGGGTCTCGCGGCCGAGCTGCCAGCCGAAGCCGCCCGTCGCGGTCATGGTGCCGTGGAGCGCCCAGGCGGCCGACGGCACGACGACCAGGGCGACGAGCTGCACGAGGGCGGCCAGCCCGTGCTCGCGCGGGCCCGCGTCGACGTCCGGGGCCCGTTCGACGTGGGTGCCGGACGGCGCGGCCGCCCGGGCGACGAGCGTCCCCGTGAGGAGCACGCCGAGGACGAGCGGCGGATCGAGCGCCAGCACCCTGGTCGCGGCGCACGCCACGAGAGCGAGCCCGAGGAGCCCGGGGGACATCCGCACGCGCGCCCGGAGTCCGAGCCGTCGACCGACGAGGACGGCGGGGAGGGCGACGGCGAGTCCGTTCAGCAGGATCAGCCCGAGCGCGATGCCGGCGAACAGTCGGGCGTACTGCACCTGATCGTCGACGCCCGCGGCGACGGCGATGACGGCGGCCCCGACGGCCAGGGCGAGCCCGACGGCGAGGCGGGGATCGATCGAGCCCGCGCTGAACGAGGTGGGCTGTTCCACCGTGCGGTTGCGGCCGGTGAGGCGGCGGGAGCGCGGTCGGACCCGGCCGCGGAGCGCCGTGGCCCCGAGACGCACGGGCCCGGCGATCAGCACCAGGAACAGCAGTCCGAGCAGCGCCGCGAGCGGCCAGACCGGGCCGCCGAAGGTCTGAGCGAGGCTGGGGAGGTCGCGTCCGAACGACGTGGCGGTCGCCCACGTCCCCGTGTCTCGGACGACGGCGGTGGGGTCGTCGCCGTCCGCCGCGCCTCCTGAGGGGCTGCCCCCCGCCGCTCCTCCGCCGGCGCTGCCGCCACCGCCGGGCGCGACGGGGGCGGGCGCGGCGGACGACTCGTCGCCGCCGGTGGTGTCGCCCGGGGAGGCGTCCGTGCCGGAATCGGGGTCGGCCGGCGCCGGTGCGCTGGTCGCACCGGGCGTCGGAGACACCGGGGGAGCGCCGGAGGGCGACGCCGAGGGGGACGAGGCGCCGAGCACCGTCACGACGACCGCCGCCGAGGCCGGTCCGAAGTTGCCGGCCGCGTCGACCTGGCCCGCCTGCACCCTGCGGTCGCCGACCGGGAACGACGACCCGGTGGAATCGCATCGCCAGGACCCGTCCGCCACGGTCGCCTGGCAGATCGGCGAGTCGTCGACGTAGACCGTCACCGTGGCGGCGTCCTCGCCCGTTCCGGCGAACACGACGGGCTGAGCGGCGAGTTCTGCTCCGGCCGCCGGGGAGGTGACCGCGGGGGCGGTCGGCGCGTCGCGGTCGACGGTCGCCGAGACGGCTGCGGACGCGCCGGACCTCTCGACGTCGGGGACGGCCGAGCTGCGCTGCGTGGCCGACAGCGTGTAGGTCGCGGAGGGGAAGGCGCCGGCGTCGAGCACGGCGGTCCACTGGCCGTTCGCATCGGCGGTCGCGCTGGCGCTCTGGCCGGAGGTCGCGGCGACGGTGACCTCCGCGCCCGCCTCCGCCGTCCCGCTCGCCTTGGCGCCGACGAGCAGCCCGCCGCGCAGGGTGGGGGCCCCGAGGACCGAGAAGGAGGCGCTGCTGACGTCGCCGAGAGCCGTGTGCGTCGTGTCGCGGACCGTGAGGACGATGTCGGCGCCGTTGGCCACGGTGGCCCGGCACGACCAGCGGCCGGTCGACTGCGTGGTCGACGTCGGGACACGGGCCTCGCAGAGCGAGCTCGAGGGGACCGCCGGGTCGAGGACGCGGATCGTGGCGCCCGAGGCGCCGGTGCCGCCGAGCGTCACCGCGTTGCTCGTCCGGTCGCCCACGGGGTCCACGGTCGGCGCGGCGGGCCCGGGGGTCGGCGTCGGCGCCCCGAGCGTCGGATCGGGGGTTCCGGAGGCGCGTTCGGGCTCGGCCGACGGAGCGGCGGCGGGACTGCCGGCGGCTCGTGCGCCCGGACCCGTGCCGATCGCCAGAGCGGTACCGCTCAGGAGGGCCACGGCGATCGCCAGCGCGACGGCGACCCGCCGACGGCGCGGGCGGTCGACCCGTGCGCTCCGGGCATGCCCGATGCCGCGTCCGGCGACGACAGCCGAGGAACGCGACGAGAACGGGGGCGGAGAAGACAGCACTGCAGTCCATTCAGCACGGTCGGCGCGGACAAGTCAATCCACCCGGCGGGGGGTGTCGCGGCATCGGACGGGGGATGCCCGGGATCGCCCGTCGCCTCGCCGTCGGTCACCCGGCCCGAGTAGGTCGTGAGTTCGCTCCGAAGACGCCCAGTCGACGTCGAGGCGGCTCCGGGCGCATTTATAGTGAAAGACGGACTGCGGCGACCTGAACCCTTGTCCGAGACGATCGTCTCCTCTCGGTTCGCCCGCGTCGTAACCCAAGGAGTGACACGTCATGCAACCGGCCACGATCGGCATCCTGGTAGCCGTCGGAATCATCGTCCTGCTCGCGATCATCGCGGGCATCTATCTCTGGGCCACCTACAACTCGCTGGTGACCCTCAAGGTGCGGGTCGACGAGGCCTGGAGCGACATCACGGTCCAGCTCAAGCGGCGCGCGGATCTGATCCCGAACATCATCGAGGCCGTCAAGGGCTACGCCGCGCACGAGTCGAAGGTCTTCCAGAACGTGACCCAGGCGCGCGCCGAGACGCTCGGGGCCCAGACGCCGGCCGAGGCGTCCGCCGCCGAGGGGCACATGCAGACGGCGCTCAAGAGCATCTTCGCCGTCTCCGAGGCGTATCCGCAGCTGCAGGCCAGTCAGAACTTCCTGCAGCTGCAGTCGGAGCTCGTCGACACGGAAGACAAGATCCAGGCGGCGCGACGCTTCTTCAACGGCGGAGTCCGCGAGTTCAACACCAAGACCCGGGTGTTCCCCAACACCGTGTTCGCGAAGCGGCTCGGGTTCACCGAGCGCGACTTCTTCGAGGTCGCCGAGCCCTCGGCCATCGCCGAGCCTCCGCGCGTCCAGTTCTGACCGCCGCCGCAGCACCCCGAGAACGGTCGTCCGGGTCATGTACTCCGCCATCTCCCGCAACAAGCGGAACACCGTCTTCATCGTCCTGATCTTCCTGGTGATCGTCGGCGCCCTGGGCTTCGGAGCCGGGGCGCTGTACGGCAACTACTCGATCGGGTTCGTCGTGCTGGTGATCGCCGGCCTGTACGCGCTGATCCAGTACTTCGGCGCCAGCCGACAGGCGCTGTCGCTCAGCCACGCCCAGCGCGTCGACGCCGTCACGGCTCCGCGCCTCTACCGCACGGTGGAGAACCTCAGCATCACGATGGGGCTGCCCATGCCCGAGGTCTACGTGGTCGTCGACCCCGCGCCGAACGCCTTCGCCACCGGCCGCGACCCGGAGCACGCCGTCGTGGCCGCCACGACCGGCCTTCTCGAGATCATGGACGACTCCGAGCTCGAGGGCGTGATGGCGCACGAGCTGGGGCACGTCAAGAACTACGACATCAGGGTCTCGATGATGGTCTTCGGGCTGGTCGTGGCCGTGGGGTTCCTGGCGGACGTCCTGCTCCGCATGTCGTTCTTCAGCGCCCTGAGCGGTGGCAATCGGAACTCGAACAACAACAACGGCGGCGGCTCGAACCCGGTGTTCCTGGTGCTCGGCCTCGTCGCGATGATCGTCGCTCCGCTGGCGGCGGCGGGCGTCCAGGCGGCGGTGTCGCGTCAGCGCGAGTACCTGGCCGACGCGACCGGGGCCCTGACGACGAGGTACCCCGAGGGGCTGGCCCGGGCCCTCGAGAAGCTCGCAGGCCACGGTCGACCGATGCGCACGCAGAACACCTCGATGTCTCACCTGTGGATCAGCGACCCCATGAAGCCCGGTCTCATGGACCGGCTCTTCAGCACGCATCCGCCGCTGGACGATCGGGTGAAGCGCCTGCGTGAGAACGCGGGCACCTTCTAGCCGCCGCTCCGAGCGTGGAGGGCACCTCGGAGGTCGTCGGCGAGATCGCCCCTCGACGCGACCTCGACCGAATCGAGCCCCTGCCACGTGGCGGCCCGTTCGAGGAGGCCGGCGAGGCGCATCGCATCGACGGGGAGGTCGCGTTCGCGCCACGCCGCCTGCACGCGCAGCACTCCCTGCTGCCGGTCGCTCTTCAGATCGACGCGGGCCACGAGCCTGTCGTCCTGCAGCACCGGGAGCACGTAGTAGCCGTGGACGCGCTTCTCGAGCGGAGTGTAGATCTCGATCCGGTAGTGGAAGTCGAACAGGCGCTCGGCCCGGGGCCGGGTCCACACCACGGGGTCGAAGGGCGAGAGCAGGGCGTCGGCGTCGATTCGACGGGGGAGGCGCGCGTCGCGGTGCAGCCAGGCGGCCCGTCCCCAGCCGTCGACCGCGACGGGGACGACGACGCCCTCGTCGTGCAGTTCACGGAGAGCAGGCATCACGTCGGCCGTCTTGAGGCGGAAGTAGTCGGCCAGGTCGGAGGCCGTCGCGACGCCCTGGGCTCGGGCGGCGTGCGCGAGGAGGCGCTTGTGGGCGTCGTGCCGGGAGACCTCGACCTCGAGGACCTCGGGCGGCAGCACCTGCTCGGGCAGCGCGTAGACCCTCTCGAAACGCCGACGCCCGGCGCTGACCAGCGCCCCGACGCGGAACAGCGACTCGAGGCCCTGTTTGACGGCCCCCCAGCCCCACCACGGCCCCGTCCGAACGTTCGCATCGTGCTCGACGAGGCTCGCGGGGAGGGGCCCCAGGTCGCGGATCTCGTCGAGCAGCCACTGCGCCATCCGGGGGTTCGCGCTGAGCCACGAGTCGTTGTCGGCCAGCCAGCGCGCCCGGTAGTCGGCCATGCGCCAGCGCAGCAGCGGCCACGACCCGACCGGGATGAGCGCCGCCTCGTGCGCCCAGTACTCGATGTAGCGCCCGGGGCGGAAGGTGAGGCGGTCGAGCGTCGAGCGGTCGTAGTCGCCGAGGCGCGCGAAGAGCGGCAGGTAGTGGCTGCGCTCGAAGACGTTGACGGAGTCGATCTGCAGCAGTCCGAGTCGGTCGATGGTCGCGTTGAGACGCCGGGTGCCGACCGAAGGGGCGTCGGCCTGCGAGCCGGGGCCGCCGAAGCCCTGCGCGGCGAGGGCCACGCGACGGGCGAGGGCGGGGGAGAGACGTTCAGGAGGCACGCGCTCGACTGTAGCGACGGCCGCCGACAGTCTCCGCGCCTCCCGAGACCGTTCCGAGGCGCCGTCGGACGGGCCGACCTCCTCCCTCGCGTATGCCGCAGGGGGCATGTTCCCTGTCGCGTCACGTGCACCCGAGGGACTTACACTGAGCCCATGATGCGGCGCAGCAGGCCTTCGCGTGGCGCGGCCGAATCCCCCTCGACCGAGACCTCCCCGACGCCGGCGCGCGGGGCGGATCCCTCGCTGCCACGGGGCATGGTCATCGCCGGAGCCTGGTCGTGGCGGGTCCTCGTCATCGTCGGCGTGATCGCGGTCTTCGTCTGGATGATCATCCAGCTCCGCATCATCGTCATCCCGTTCATGGTCGCCCTGCTCGTGTCGGCTCTCCTCGTGCCGTTCTCGTCGTGGCTGCAGCGACACCGCTGGCCGAAGTGGGTCGCGGTGGTCGTGAGTCTGGTCGGCTTCCTGGTGGCCGTCGCGGGGCTGTTCTACCTCGCCGTCCTCCAGGTCATCGACGGTGCACCCGAGCTGCGCGACCGCTCGATCGCCTCCTACGGTCAGCTGCGCGACTTCCTGCTGACCTCGCCTCTGCATCTCACCGAGGCCCAGATCAACGGCTACGTCGGCGATGCGGTCGCAGCCCTCCAGCAGGACTCCCAGCCGCTGCTGCGCGGCGCCCTCTCGGTGGGATCGACGGCCGGGCACATCGCCGCCGGTCTCGTGCTGATGCTCTTCGCGACGATCTTCGTGCTGGTCGGCGGCTCCGACATCTGGCGCTGGGTCGTCGGCATCTTCCCGAGGACGAGCCGCCGCGCCATCGACGGCGCCGGTCGGGCCGGCTGGCTGACCCTGACCAACTTCGTCAAGGTGCAGATCTTCGTCGCGTTCGTCGACGCCGTGGGCATCGGGCTCGGGGCGTTCTTCCTGGGACTCCCCCTGGTCGTGCCGATCGCCATCGCGGTGTTCCTCGGCTCGTTCGTCCCGGTGGTGGGCGCCGTCGCGACCGGGGCGATCGCCGTCGTGATCGCCCTCGTCTACAACGGCTGGGTCGTCGCGCTGCTGATGCTCGCCGTCGTGATCCTCGTCCAGCAGATCGAGGGTCATCTGCTCCAGCCCTTCGTCATGGGCAGCGCCGTCAAGGTGCATCCGCTCGCGGTGGTCTTCGCCGTGGCGGCGGGCACGCTGCTCGCGGGCATCCCGGGCGCGCTCTTCGCCGTGCCCGTCGTCGCCGTGCTCAACGTCATGATCACCTACGTCGCCCGAGGGGCCTGGCGCGAGACGCCACGGCCGACCGAGGGCGCCGTCGTCGCAGAAAGAGGCACCGCCGATGTCTGATCTCACGCTCGCCGGCCCCACCCTGGCCGAGATCCAGGAGGCGCGTGCCCGGGTCGCGAAGGTCGCGCGGGTGACCCCGATGGAGAGCTCGCGGTTCCTCGCCGAGGTGCTCGGGTCGCCGGTCCACCTCAAGTGCGAGAACCTGCAGCGGACCGGGTCGTACAAGATCCGCGGCGCCTACAACCGGCTGACCCAGCTGAGCGAGGACGAGCGTTCGCACGGCGTCGTCGCGGCCTCGGCCGGCAACCACGCCCAGGGCGTCGCGTTCGCGGCACGCGAGCTCGGGATCCCCGCCACGATCTTCATGCCCGTCGGCGTCGCGCTGCCCAAGCTGCAGGCGACGAGAGAATACGGCGCGGACGTCGTGCTGAGCGGGCACAGCGTCGAGCAGGCGCTCCGGGCGGCCCAGGAGTTCGCCGACACCACGGGCGCGGTGTTCATCCCCCCGTTCGACCACCCCGACGTGATCGCCGGTCAGGGGACCGTCGGCCTCGAGATCCTCGAGCAGGTCCCCGACGTCGACACGGTGATCGTGCCGATCGGCGGCGGCGGCCTCATCTCGGGCATCGCCAGCGCCCTGGCCCAGACGGCGGCCGTCACCGGGAAGCGGGTCCGGGTCATCGGCGTGCAGGCCGTGAACGCGGCACCCTACGCCGTCTCGATGAAGCGCGGCGTGCGGACCGACATCGAGGCGCAGCCGACCATCGCCGACGGCATCGCCGTGGCCAAGCCGGGCGTGCTCAACTTCGAGATCGTCCGAGACACGGTCGACGAGGTCGTCACGGTCGGCGACGACGACACGGCGAGGGCCATCCTGGTCATGCTCGAGCGCGCGAAGCTGGTGGTCGAGGCGGCCGGCGCGGTCGGCGTCGCCGCGGTGCTGACCGAGCAGGTGCGCGATCTCGGCACGACCGTGATCGTCCTCAGCGGCGGCAACATCGACCCGTTGATGATGGAACGCGTCATCGGTCGGGGTCTCTCGGCGGCGGAACGGTATCTCAAGATGCGGATCGGCCTGCCCGACCGACCCGGCCAGCTCGCCCGGGTGTCCGAGATCCTCGCCGACGTGAACGCCAACGTGGTCGAGGTGCTGCACACGCGCCACGGCCGGGGCCTGCAGATCAGCGAGGTCGAGCTCGAGCTGAGCGTCGAGACCCGCGGTCCGGGCCACGTCGACGAGGTCCTGCAGCGGCTGCGCGACGCCGGCTACGCGCCCGACGTCGACTTCTGAGACGCGACGGGCCCGACCGAGCGCTCTCGGTCGGGCCCGTCGCGGCCGTCAGCGCACGGCCGTCACGGCACGTAGGTGTCGACCGCCGTGATCTCGACGGTGATGTCCTTGCCGTTGGGGGCGGTGTAGCTCGTGGTCGTGCCGACCGCCAGGCCGTTGATGGCCTGTCCGAGCGGGC
The DNA here is from genome assembly GCF_007988805.1 of Frigoribacterium faeni. GTDB lineage: Bacteria > Actinomycetota > Actinomycetes > Actinomycetales > Microbacteriaceae > Frigoribacterium > Frigoribacterium faeni. The sequence goes on from NZ_BJUV01000034.1 coordinate 24,532, forward strand.
TGGTCTCGCTGTAGACCGAGAGGTCGCTGTCGCCGGCGATGATCTCGCGGTTGCCGAGGAGGAACGTGCTCGGGTCGCCGGCGATGGTCGCGGTGACGACGGTGCCCGGGCCGACGATGCCGGCGGCGGCGGTGGACTCGCCGACGGTGGCGTGCTTCAGCAGGTTGGTCAACGTGCGGATGCGCGCCTCCATCTTGCCCTGCTCGTCCTTCGCGGCGTGGTAGCCGCCGTTCTCCTTCAGATCGCCCTCTTCGCGTGCGGCCTCGATACGGCTCGCGATCTCGCGGCGGCCCTCGCCGCTCAACGTGGCGAGCTCGGCCTCGAGCCGGTCACGGGCGTCGGTGGTGAGCCAGGTGGTGGCGTTGTCGTTGGTCATGGTGTTCTCCGTTCGTGCGGCGGGCCCTCCGGTGCGCACGAGATCGCACCCTGCGGCGCGGCGATCCCGGGAGGCGCGCCCACCGAAAAAAGGAGACCGGCCGACTGGCCGGTCTCGAGTCATTCAGGGCAGTCTAGGGAAGCCAGCACTGGTAGATCAACCCCGTGACGGCGCGCTCCGACGTGGCGAGCGACGTCGTGTACGACGAGGTGAACTGGGCCGCCGGGGGCAGCTGGACGACCTTCCAGCCGACGATGGCGAACTTGTCGCTCTGGGCCTGGACGGCGCAGGTGACCGGGGTGCCCGCCTCGACGCTGACGGTGTATTGCACGTCGATCTGACGGTCGCTGCCGACCGTGTAGCCGAGGTCGCGGGTCTCGAGCTTGGCGCTGTCACCGTCGAAGGCGGCGAACACGACCCAGGCTCCGAAGACGACCACGAAGGCCGCGGCCATGACGATCGCGATGATCCGGCGGCGCTTTCGGGTGGTCGGAGTCCGCCCGTAGCGGGCGTCGAGGTGCGCGTCGGCCGGGGCGGGTGCGCCGGCCTCGGCCTCGGGCTGCGGGTGTGCGGTGGGCGTGGACGCCACGTGGATCTCCGTCCGATTATCCTTGGGCCAGGGTAGCAACGTCTGCCCTGCACGAATTGCGAGGAACATGTGACCCTGCGCCTGCTGGCGGTCCACGCCCATCCGGATGACGAGTCGAGCAAGGGCTCGGCGACGTACGCCTTCTACCGCAGCCTCGGGGTCGAGGTGCTCGTCGTCAGCTGCACCGGCGGAGAGCAGGGCTCGATCCTCAACGACCAGCTCGAGGCGCGCCATCACGCCGAGCGCGACATCGCGGGCCTGCGGGTCCACGAGATGGCCCGCGCACGCGAGGCCATGGGGATCGACCACCTGTGGCTCGGCTACGCCGACTCCGGACTGCCTCCCGAGGGCGAGCCGGTGGCCCTCAACGGGTTCGCGACCATCCCGCTCGAGACCAGCGCCGAGCCCCTCGTGGCCGTCATCCGCCGGTTCCGTCCGCAGGTCCTCGTCACCTACGACGAGAACGGCGGCTACCCGCACCCCGACCACATCCGCACGCACGAGATCTCGATGGAGGCCTACCGGGCCGCCTCCGACGCCGAGCGCTACCCCTCGGCGGGCGAGCCGTGGCGGATCGACAAGGTGTACTACGACCGCATCATGAACACGGCGCGCATCCGCTCGATGCTGACGCACCTCCAGAAGGCCGAGCCCGAGTCGCCGTTGATCGAGCGTCTGACCGAGATGCTCGAGTGGATGGGCGCGCGGCCCGATCTCGCGACGACGCACGTGCCGTCGTCCGAGTTCTTCCCCGTGCGCGATGCGGCCCTCCGAGCGCACGCCAGCCAGGTGCCGCTCGACAGCGCCTTCTTCTTCTGGCCCCACGAGCTGCAGGTCGCCGCCTGGCCGACGGAGGACTTCCAGCTCATCGAATCGAGAGTCGAGACCACCATGCCCGAGACCGATCTGTTCGCCGGCGTCGTCGACGACGAGACCGGCGTCGTCGGGGCGGTCGCGCGATGACCGCGGTCGGCGACGCGACTCTCGGCGCCGCGGTGCGCCTCCTCGCCCAGCCTCAGACCCCCGACGCGACCCTGCCGGCGTCGACCGTGCCCGACGTCGACGTCACGCCGGGCGTGTGGGGTTTCGTCGCCATCGCGTTCGTGGCGATCGCGACGGTGCTGATCATCGTCGACATGACCCGCCGGGTCCGCCGCACGCGCTACCGCGGCGAGGTCCGCGAACGCATCGAGGCCGAACGCGCCGACGCGTCGACGGACGGCGGACCGGACGTTCGACCCGAGGAGGCGCGTCTCGGCGACGATCCTCGTGGCGACAGCCCGGCGGGCGACGACCCGTCCGCGGGGCCGCAGCAGCGCCTCTGACGCGATCCGCGCCTCCTCGGGGAAGCATGGCCCGGTGCTCGCCGCGCGGTGGGACCCGCGCGACGGGCTCAGAACGTCGGGGGGTTCAGAGCCAGGACGAGGATGCCCGTCCAATGGCACAGGTAGGCGAGCACCGTCAGCGAGTGGAACAGCTCGTGGAACCCGAAGTGCCCGGGGGCGGGGTTCGGCCGCTTGATCGCGTAGAAGACCGCGCCGACGATGTACAGGAGGCCGCCGGTCAGCACGAGCACCGTCATCGCGACGTTCGCGGCGAGCAGGTCGCCGATGAAGCCCAGGGCGCCCACCCCCAGCAGGATGTACAGCGGCACGTAGAGCCAGCGCGGCGCCCCGAGGAAGAACACCCGGAAGAGGATGCCCAGCCCCGCGCCCGTCCAGACCAGGGTCAGCAGCAGGGCCGACGTCGCCGGCGGGAGGGCGATGACGGCGATGGGCGTGTAGGTGCCGGCGATCAGCAGGAAGATGTTCGCGTGGTCGAGGCGCTTCAGGAACCGCTTCGCGCCGGGGCTCCACGGGAACCGGTGGTACGTGGCCGAGATGCCGAAGAGCAGCAGCGACGTCGTCATGAACACGGCGCAGGCCCAGGTCGCGGCGGCGCCGTCGGCGAGGACGACCAGCACGATGCCCGTCGCGATCGCCACGGGGAAGGTCCCCGCGTGGATCCAGCCCCGCCAGGTCGGCTTGCGCTCGATCGAGGCGTAGGCGAGCGAGTCGTCGAGGAGGGGCAGGTTGGGGATGTCCGCCGGAGTGGTCTCGCCCACCCCGTCGCCCACGGGTCGCGTCATCCTCCGAGGGTAGGGGAGCCCCTCGGACGCCGGCCTGGGAATCGGCCCAGCGGACGGTGGGCTACCGTAGCCCTGTGAAGACTCGTCGCCGATCCCCCCTCGCCCGGGGCGTGCTGTACGAGCTCTACCAGAACCGGCTCCGCCGTGAGCTCGACGGCGCCGATCTCCCGCATCACGTCGCGATGATCGTCGACGGCAACCGACGATGGGCGAAGCAGCGGATGCTCGAGACGGCCGCGCACGGACACCGCGCCGGCGCCGCCAAGATCAGCGAGTTCCTCACCTGGTGCGACGACCTGGGTATCCGCGTGGTGACCCTCTACCTGCTGTCCGCCGACAACCTCGGCAACCGCGCCTCCGACGAGCTCACCGAGCTGTTCGGCATCATCGGCGACGTCGCCGACGAGCTCTCGCAGCAGCGCGACTGGCGCGTGCAGCACGTCGGCGCGACCGACGACCTGCCCGAGGGGCTCCGCGGCTCGCTCCGTCGTGCGGCCGAGCGGACCGCCGACAAGAAGGGCCTGCACGTCAACCTGGCGGTCGGCTACGGCGGCCGTCGCGAGATCGCCGACGCCATGCGCAGCATCGTCCGCGAGCACGACGCCAACGGCGGCACCCTCGACGCGCTCGCCGAGGTCCTGACGCCCGAGCTCATCGCCGAGCACCTCTACACGGGCGGCCAGCCCGACCCCGACCTCGTGATCCGCACCTCGGGCGAGCAGCGGCTCAGCGACTTCATGCTCTGGCAGAGCGCGCACAGCGAGTTCTACTTCGTCGAGGCCTTCTACCCCGACCTGCGCGAGGTCGACTTCCTCCGCGCGGTGCGCGACTTCGCCCTGCGGCACCGCCGCTACGGCAGCTGACCCGCCCCGACAGGGCTACGGTTGACGCAGCAACCGCCGCCTAGGAGAACACCGTGACCACCATCGACGACCTCGTCTCGGGCTTCAGCGACGAACCCGGATACTTCGACTTCGCCAAGTGGGGCCCGATCTCGCGTCCCGTGGCGGACGAGGAGCGCGCTCTCGTCGACGTCCAGTCGCGGGCCCGGTTCGGCTCCGAGGTCGCGCTGACCGAGCAGGCCGGGCGGGTGCGGCGGGCGATCTCGTCCGTGGTCGGGTTCCCGACCGACCAGGTGGTCTTCCAGCCGCACACCAGCGCCGGGCTGCTGCACACGATGTTCGGCCTGACCGGCCAGGTGCTCATGTCCCCCCGCGACTACCCGAGCATGCCGCTGGCCGCGACCCGCGCGGCGGCCGCGCTGCGGGTCGTCGAGCCGCTCTGGATGGATCTCGACCACGACGTCGTCACGCCCGCCGTGGTGCAGCGCCACCTCACCGATCGCGTGACCGCCGTCGCCGTGAGCCTCGTCGACTACCGGACGGGGTACCTCGTCGACCTGGAGGGCATCCGACAGGTGATCGGCGACCGACTGCTGATCGTGGACGCGATCCAGGGCTTCGGCGTGGTCGACGCGCCCTACGGCGTCGCCGACGTCGTCGCCTCGGGCGGTCAGAAGTGGGTGAGGGCCGGCTGGGGCACGGGGTTCCTCGCGCTCAGCGAGCGGGCGGCCACCGAGCTCACCCCCGTGTTCAGCGGCGTCGCCGGAACGCAGCTCGCCCTCGGCGGTTCGTATCACGAGCTGCTGCCGCCCTGGCCGGGGGCGGCGGGGTTCCAGGTGACGAACCCCGATCCGATCGCGCAGGCCCGCTTCGCGACGGCCCTCGAGGGCATCGCCTCGGTCGGGGTGAGCGCCGTGTCGCGCGCCGTCGCCGACCGCGCGTCACGAGTGATCGACATCGCCGACGAGTTCGCGGTGCCCGTCGTCTCGCCCCGTGACGAGGCCGAACGGGCCGGCATCGTCGTGCTCCAGCCGGCGCCCGAGCTCATGACCACGCTCACCGCGTCGCTGCTCAACCACGGCATCACCGCGACCGTCCGCGACGACACGGTGCGGCTCAGCACGCATCTCTCGACGGGCGACGAGTCGTTCGAGCTGCTGCGGGGCGCGCTGACCTCGTTCGGGACGACCGTCTTCTACTGATCCGCGCCTCCTCGGCTCGGGGCCTCCGCGCGCGGTCACGCCGCGACCCTCGACGCATGGTCGAGGCTTGTTCACGTATTCGTCACATGACACGGCGCGTCCGTGGATGCGCACCGGCGCGCCGAGTCGTAGGTTCGTGTCATCGGGTAAGGCACCCGATCGAGTCGGCCACGAACGTTCGTCTCGCAACTGCTCCGCGGCCGTCTCAGCCGAAGGTACCGAGCGCAGCAGCGCTCGGAGATGGAGTGGTCGTGACCGCGCTGAACAACCCTCAGACCGAACAGCACAGCACCGCGAACGGCACGAAGGAGGCGCGATCCGGCTCGGTCGCGCAACGCACCTACGTGCTCGACACCTCGGTCCTGCTCTCGGATCCCCAGGCGCTCTTCCGCTTCGCCGAGCACGACGTGGTGCTGCCCGTCGTCGTGATCAGCGAGCTCGAGGGCAAACGCCACGACCCCGAGCTGGGGTACTTCGCCCGACAGGCGCTGCGCCTGCTCGACGACCTGCGACTGCAGCACGAGCGGCTGGACTTCCCGGTCGAGGTCGGCGAGGGCGGGTCGTTCCGCGTCGAGCTCAACCACTCGAACATGTCGGTGCTGCCCTCGGGTCTGCAGCTGAACGACAACGACTCGCGCATCCTCGCGGTCGCGTCGAACCTCGCGAACGACGGGCTCGCCGTCACCGTCGTGTCGAAGGACCTCCCCCTGCGCGTCAAGGCGGCCTCGATCGGCCTGGCCGCCGAGGAGTACCGGGCCGAGCAGGTCGTCGACAGCGGGTACACCGGGCAGGCGGAGATCGACGTCTCGAGCGAGCAGATGGCGACGTTCTACGAGACGGAGAAGCTGAGCTCGCGGGCGCTCGCCGACGTCCCCGTCAACACGGGGGTCGTGGTGCACTCCGAGCGCGGATCCGCCCTCGGCCGCGTCGTCTCGCGCGGCGAGGCCCGACTGGTGCGCGGGGATCGCGACGTCTTCGGGCTGCACGGTCGGTCCGCCGAGCAGCGTCTGGCCATCGACCTGCTGCTCGACCCCGAGGTGGGCATCGTCTCGCTCGGCGGCAGCGCCGGCACGGGCAAGTCGGCCCTGGCCCTCTGCGCGGGGCTCGAAGCGGTGCTCGAGAAGCAGCAGCACAAGAAGATCATGGTCTTCCGGCCGCTGTACGCCGTGGGCGGGCAGGACCTCGGCTACCTGCCGGGCGACGCCGGCGAGAAGATGAACCCGTGGGGGCAGGCGGTGTTCGACACCCTGGGGGCGCTGGTGTCGCAGAACGTCCTCGACGAGATCGTCGAGCGCGGGCTGCTCGAGGTGCTGCCGCTGACGCACATCCGCGGCCGGTCCCTGCACGACGCGTTCGTGATCGTCGACGAGGCGCAGTCGCTCGAGCGGAACGTCCTCCTGACCGTGCTCAGCCGCATCGGGCAGAACTCCCGGGTGGTGCTGACCCACGACGTCGCCCAGCGCGACAACCTGCGCGTGGGGCGCCACGACGGCGTCGCCTCGGTGATCGAGACGCTCAAGGGGCACCCGCTCTTCGCCCACGTGACGCTCACCCGATCCGAGCGGTCGGCCATCGCGGCGCTCGTGACCGAGATGCTGGAGTCCACCGAGCTCATGTGAGGCGCGCGGCGGCCGCCCGCCGCCGCCCG
>NZ_BJUV01000035.1 GCF_007988805.1 Frigoribacterium faeni
CGGGCGTGCTGCACCGCGTTTCGTGCGTGGCGCCGCGCCTCGTCCGGGTGCGGTGTGCGGAACGCGGTGCGGTGCGACGAGCGCCCGGTCGGTCAGGCCAGGCCGCGCCGGGCGAGCAGCGGCTCGACGCGGGCGTCACGTCCGCGGAAGTCGCGGTAGGCGGCCAGTGGATCCTTCGATCCGCCCACCCCGAGCAGTCGCGACCGGAACCGGTCGCCGTTCTCGCGGGTCGGCCCGCCGTTCTGCTCGAACCACTCCACGGTGTCGGCGTCGAGCACCTCGCTCCAGATGTACGAGTAGTAGCCGGCGTCGTATCCGCCCGAGAACGTGTGGGCGAAGTAGGTGCTCGAGTAGCGGGTGGGGACGGCCGCGAGGTCGAGACCGACCGCGGCCAGCGCCTCCTCCTCGAACGCCTCGACGTCGGTGACCGCAGCCGCCTCCGCGGCGGACAGGGCGTGCCAGGCCTGGTCGAGCAGGGCCGCGGCGAGGTACTCGCTCGTCTCGAAACCCTGGTTGAAGCCCTGCGAGGCGATCAGGGCGTCGACGAGATGCTGCGGCAGCCGCTCGCCGGTCTCGTGGTGCACGGCGTAGTGCTCCAGCACCTCGGGCCAGAGCATCCACATCTCGTTGACCTGGCTGGGGAACTCGACGAAGTCGCGGAACACGTTCGTGCCCGAGAACGTCGGGTAGGTCACCCGCGCCACGAGTCCGTGCAGGGCATGGCCGAACTCGTGGAAGAAGGTGGTGACCTCGTCGAGCGTCAGCAGCGTCGGTCGGCCTGCCGGCGGCTTCGGCACGTTGAGGTTGTTGACCACGACGGTCGGCAGCCCGGTCAGCGCAGACTGCGAGACGAGCGGGTTCATCCAGGCGCCGCCCCGCTTGCTGTCGCGCGTGTGCAGGTCGAGCACGTAGAGACCGACCTCGGCGCCGTCGGCGTCGGTCACCTCGAAGACCCGCGCCTCCGGGTGGTAGGCGACCAGGTCGGGCCGCTCGGCGAACCGCAGGCCGTAGAGCAGCCCGGCCGCGAAGAACACGCCGTCGCGCAGCACGCGCTCGGCCTCGAAGTAGGGCCGCATCGCCGCGGTGTCCACGTCGTGCTTCTCGGTCCGCACCCGCTCGGCGTAGAACGCCCAGTCGGCCGCTGTGACCGGTCGGCCGGCGATGCGCTCGAGATCGGCCTGCTCGGCCAGGGCGTTGCGGGCCGCAGGAGGCGCGAGTCGCCCGAGCAGGTCGGCCACCGCCTCCGCGGTGCCCGCGGTCTCGCCCGCCGTGACGTAGGCGGCGTGCGACCGGAACCCGAGCAGCTCGGCCCGTTCGGCGCGCAGCCGGACGATCTCGAGCACGAGCTCGCGGTTGTCGTGGTCGCCCCCGCGGCGTCCGCGGGACAGCGACGCCTGCATGATCCTCTGGCGCAGCGACTCGTTCGTCAGGCCGGCCAGGTACGGGTGTCCGCTGAACAGGACGAGGGTGATGACGTATCGGCCCTCGAGGCCTCGGTCGCGCGCGGCCTCCGCGGCCGCGGCGATCGCGCCGGCGTCGAGCCCGTCGAGCTCGGCGACGTCGTCGACCACCACGGCGAGGTCGTTGGTGTCGGCGAGGAGGTTCTTCTCGAACCGCGTCGTGAGCGTCGAGAGTCGACCGTTGAGGTCGCGCAGGCGGTCCTTGTCGTCGTCGCCGAGGGCGGCCCCCGACCGCGCCGCCTCGTCGACGAGGCGCTCGACGAGGTACCGCTGCTCGTCCGTGAGGCCGAGATCGTCCCGACGGTCGTGGATGCTCGTCAGGCGCGCGAAGAGTCGCGGGTCGAGGTGGATGGCGTCGGCGTGGGCGGCCAGCCTCGGGGCGAGGTCGAGCTCGAGGGCGTCCGTGGCGGCGTTCGAGTCGGCGGACGTCTTGATGAAGAAGACGTGCTCGACTCGGGTCAGCGTCGCTCCGCTGCGCTCGAGGGCGGCGACGGTGTTCTCGAACGTCGGCTCTGCGCCGTCGGTCGCGATCGCCTCGATCTCGGCGAGCTGCTCGGCGAATCCGGCCTCGAACGCGGGCAGGTAGTCGTCGTCGGTGATGCTCGCGAACGGCGGCAGGGAGTACGGCAGCGTGCTGGGCGCGGAGAACGGGTTCGTCATGCCCCGAGCCTAGGCCGGGACGCCGCCACCCCTCGAGGACTCGCGACGGGCCGTGCCCTCTCGACCTCGTGCGGCCCGTCAGGACCCCTCGCGTTCCGGCCCGGGGCGGAGCCGAGGAGGCGCGCTAGAGTCGCCGCATGAGCGAACGCCCCGAGAACCCGGCCCGCTACACCCACGGTCACCACGAGAGCGTGCTGCGCAGCCACACCTGGCGGACGGTCGACAACTCGGCGGCGTACCTCGTGCCTCATCTCACCCCGGGGGTGGGCGTGCTCGACGTGGGATCGGGACCGGGCACGATCACGATCGACATCGCCGCGCGGGTCTCGCCCGGCCTCGTGGTCGGGATCGACGCCGCGGCGGGCGTCGTCGAGCAGGCGACCGCCCTCGCGGCCGAGACCGGCACGACGAACGTCCGCTTCGAGACGGCCGACCTCTTCGCCCTGCCGTTCGACGACGACCGCTTCGACGTGGTGCACGCGCACCAGGTGCTGCAGCACGTCGGCGACCCGGTCGCCGCGCTCCGCGAGATGCGCCGGGTGACACGGCCCGGGGGAGTCGTGGCGGTGCGCGACGTCGACTACCACGGCTGCGTCTGGGCCCCCGAGAATCCCGGCCTGCAGTCGTGGATGGACGTCTACCAGGCCGTGCACCGCGGCAACGGAGGAGAGCCCGACGCCGGGAGGCGCCTCAAGGGCTGGGCGCTCGAGGCGGGCTTCGTCGACGTGGTGAGCAGCGCCTCCGTGTGGTGCTTCGCCTCGGACGAGGATCGCACCTGGTGGGGCGACAGCTGGGCGGCCCGGGCCACGGAGTCGGCGTTCTACGGCGACGCGATCGAGAAGGGCGTCGCGAGCCACGACGAGCTGCACGCCATCGCCGACGCGTGGCGGGCCTGGCGCGACGCCCCGGACGGCTGGCTGATCATGCCGCACGGCGAGGTGCTCGCGCGCGCCTGACCCCGAGGGCGCCCGGAGAAGGCACGACCTGCCGCTCACCTCGTGGGGCGAGCGGCAGGTCGTGACGCATCGGCGCGGACGCGGACGCGGAAGTGGCCGTGCGGGCTAGTCCTCGTCCGAGTCCTCGGCGTCGACGGGCTCGTGGATGCGGGCCTCGCCGGTCGCGGCGTCGACCCGGATCACCGTGCCGTCGTCGAGCTCGACGACCGGGCGTCGTTCGAGCCAGGTCAGCGTCCAGCGCCACGACGAGGCGTCGACGCCCTGGTCGGCGAGCTCACGCTCGACCTGGGCTACCGCTCCGAGGACGGGCGCGGTGAGGTCGGCCGGAGCCGTGCCTCCCACGCTCCATCGCGTGCCGAGCTGCATCAGGCGCCTGCCGTCGGTGCGGCCGAGTCGGACTCGGCCGGCTGCTCGGCGAACACGATGTCGCCGACCGCGAGCTCGTCGCCCTCGGCGAACGACAGGTCCGCGATCTTGCCGACCGCGGCCAGGTCGCCCGCCGCGAGCCGCACGAGGGCGAGCTCGGCGGCCGGCGCCGTGATGACGGCCGACGACACGGGCGTCTTCTGCGAGGCCTTCGCGTCCGACTTGGCCCGGCGGACGAAGATCAGCGCCTGTCCGACGAGGCCGACGAGACCCGTCGACGACTCGTCGTCGGCCAGCCCCAGCTCGGCGACGGTCGGCCAGGCGGCCCGGTGCACCGAGTCGTCGTGGGTCCACGACCAGACCTCTTCCGTGGCGAAGGGCAGGTACGGCGCCAGCAGGCGCAGCAGCCCTTCGAGCACGGTGCGCAGCGCCAGCACGGCCGAGGCCTGCTCGGCGGGCGTGGTCGCCCCGTAGGCGCGCTCCTTCACCAGCTCGAGGTAGTCGTCGCAGAAGGTCCAGAAGAACTTCTCGGTCGTCTCGAGCGCACGGGCGTGGTCGTAGTCCTCGAGCGCCTGGGTGGCGGTCTCGATCACCCCGGCGAACGAGGCGAGCAGGTCGCGGTCGAGCGGCTGCGTGATCTCGAACTCGCCCGAGGGCAGCTCGAACGAGTACACGAACTTCGCCGCGTTGAGCACCTTGATCGCCAGGCGGCGACCGATCTTGATCTGCTTCGGGTTCTGCGGATCGAACGCCGCATCGGTGCCGAGTCGGCTCGAGGCCGCCCAGTAGCGCACCGAGTCCGAGCCGTGATCGTCGAGCATCGCCGCCGGGGTGACGACGTTGCCCTTCGACTTCGACATCTTCTTGCGGTCGGGGTCCACGATGAAGCCCGAGATCGAGGCGTTCCGCCACGGGACCGTGTCGCCCTCGAGCTGTGCGCGGAGCATCGTCGAGAACAGCCAGGTGCGGATGATGTCCTGGCCCTGGGGGCGGACGTCGTACGGGAACACGAGATCGAACAGCTCGGGGTCGGTCTCCCACTTGCCGGCCAGCTGCGGGGTCAGCGACGACGTCGCCCAGGTGTCCATCACGTCGACCTCGCCCATGAACCCGCCGGGCACACCGCGCTGCGACTCGTCGTAGCCGGGCGCCGCGTCGGACGACGGGTCGATCGGGAGCTGCGCCTCGGTCGGCACGATCACCTGGTCGAACACCGGGTTGCCGTCGCCGTCGAGCGGGTACCAGACCGGGATCGGCACGCCGAAGAAGCGCTGCCGCGAGATGAGCCAGTCGCCGTTCAGGCCGTTGACCCAGTTCTCGTAGCGCACCCGCATGAAGTCGGGGTGGAACGCGACCTCGCCGCCGCGCGCGAGCAGCGCCGCCTTGAGCTTCTCGTCGCGGGCGCCGTTGACGACGTACCACTGCCGCGCCGAGACGATCTCGAGGGGCTTGTCGCCCTTCTCGAAGAACTTGACGGGGTGCGTGATCTTCCTGATCTCGCCGACGAGCTCGCCGGACGCGGTCAGCTGCTCGACCACCGACTGCTTCGCGCTGAACACGGTCTTGCCGGCCAGGTGGGCGTAGGAGGCGCGACCGGCCTCCGACACGATGGCCTCCGGAGCCTCGCTGACGAAGCGGCCGTCGAAGCCGATGACGGCGCGGTTCGGCAGCTGCAGCTCGCGCCACCAGACGACGTCGTTGGTGTCGCCGAAGGTGCAGACCATGGCGATGCCCGAGCCCTTGTCGGGCTGGGCCAGGTGATGGGCCACCACGGGCACCTCGACGTCGAACAGGGGCGAGCGGACGGTCGTGCCGAAGAGGGCCTGGTAGCGCTCGTCGTCGGGGTGCGCCACCAGGGCGACGCAGGCCGGCAGCAGCTCGGGGCGGGTGGTGTCGATCAGGACGTCGCCCTGGCCGTCGGTGCGGTGGAACGCGAGCTTGTGGTACGCCCCGGGCATGTCCTTGTCCTCGAGCTCGGCCTGCGCGACGGCCGTGCGGAAGGTGACGTCCCACAGGGTGGGGGCGTCGGCCTGGTACGCCTCGCCGCGGGCGAGGTTGCGGAGGAACGCCTTCTGGGCGATCGCCTGCGAGCCGTCGTCGATGGTGCGGTAGGTCTGCGTCCAGTCGACCGAGAGACCGAGCTTGCGCCAGACGTCCTCGAACTGCTTCTCGTCCTCGACGGTCAGACGCTCGCACAGCTCGATGAAGTTCCGGCGCGAGATGGGCACCTGGTCGGCGGCCTTCGACGACTTGTTGTCGCCGCCCTCGAAGGGCGGCGTGAAGTCGGCCTCGTAGGGCAGCGAGGGGTCGCAGCGGACGCCGTAGAAGTTCTGCACGCGACGCTCGGTCGGCAGGCCGTTGTCGTCCCAGCCCATCGGGTAGAAGACGCGCTTGCCGCGCATGCGCTCGAAGCGCGCCTTGACGTCGGTGTGGGTGTAGCTGAAGACGTGGCCGATGTGCAGACTGCCCGAGGCGGTCGGCGGGGGAGTGTCGACGGAGAAGACGGAGGCGCGGGTCGCGTCGGTGCGGTCGAACCGGTAGGTGCCGGCGTCCTCCCACGACTGGCCCCAGCGGGCTTCGAGTCCTTCGAGGGCGGGCTTCTCGGGCATCGCTGACGGCATGGTCTTCTCCGGTTCTGTGGGCGGCACCGTGTCGGTGGGGAGGTGCCTGATTGTGGGACGGGGGCAAGTCTACGCGGACCGTCCGGGCCTCCTCGGGGCCCGCCTCGCACGGTCGCCGGGAGACTGCTCGATCTGCACCGATGCACGCGCTGCACTGGTACTGACATGGCGGCCCTGCTAGGCTCGACCGGTTTTTTGCCGACACTGCAGTCGACTGCCCACCCGACGACCTGGAGGCCTCTGCCGATGTCAGCCAAGAAGATCAGTCCGAAGAAGAACCGCCGCGCGCTCACCACCGACGACGTCACCGTCGTCGAGGAGGGGCTCCTCAAGCGCGCGGTCAGCGCCGCCGCCCTCGGGAACGCGATGGAGTGGTTCGACTTCGGCGTGTACGCCTACATCACGACGACCATCGCGCAGGTGTTCTTCCCGCCGGGGAACGACGCGCTCAACATCCTGTTCACGTTCGGCACGTTCACGGCCGCGTTCATCGTCCGGCCGATCGGCGGCGCCTTCTTCGGCCCGCTGGGCGACCGCATCGGGCGCCAGAAGGTGCTCGCTCTGACGATGATCCTGATGGCGGCGGGCACGCTCGCGATCGGCCTGATCCCGTCGTACGCGACCATCGGCATCTGGGCGCCGATCCTGCTGCTGCTCGCGCGCCTCCTGCAGGGGTTCTCGACCGGTGGCGAGTACGGAGGCGCCGCCACCTTCATCGCCGAGTACTCGCCCGACAAGCGCCGCGGGTTCATGGGGTCGTGGCTCGAGTTCGGCACGCTGGCCGGCTACGTGCTGGGCGCGTCGCTGGTGACGGGCCTGCAGCTCGGGATGAGCGAGGAGGCGCTGCTCGCCTGGGGCTGGCGCATCCCGTTCCTGATCGCCGGACCCCTCGGCCTGATCGGCCTCTACCTGCGTCTCAAGCTCGAGGAGACCCCCGCGTTCCAGAAGCAGCAGGACGAGGCGGCGGGCCGCGAGCACGTCAAGGTGCCGTTCGTGAAGCTCTTCGCCGAGAACTGGCGTGCGCTGATCGTCTGCATCGGCCTGGTGCTCGTCTTCAACGTGACCGATTACATGCTGCTGTCGTACATGCCGACCTACCTGACGAACACCCTCGGCCGCAGCGCGACGAGCGGTCTGCTGCTGGTGATCGTCGTCATGGTGCTGATGATGATCGTCATCACCTTCAGCGGGCGCCTGAGCGACCGCTTCGGCCGTCGCCCCGTGCTGTTCGCGGGGTGCATCGGGTTCCTGGTGCTCTCGTGGCCGGCGCTGAAGCTCGTGCAGTCCGAGAGCACGCCGCTGGTGTTCGTCGGTCTGCTGGTGCTCGGCCTGGTGCTCGTCACCTTCACGTCGACCATGCCCTCGACGCTGCCCGCTCTGTTCCCGACGATCATCCGGTACGGCGCGCTCGCGATCGCGTTCAACGTGTCCGTCTCGCTGTTCGGGGGCACGACGCCGCTGGCGACCGAGGCGCTGGTGGTCTGGGCCGAGGGCCGCGGCTTCTCGTGGGCTCACGACATCCCCGCGTTCTATCTGATGGCCGCCGCCGTGATCGGCTTGGTCGCCGTGTGGTTCACGAAGGAGACCGCCAACGAGCCGCTGCTCGGCTCGGGCCCGTCGGTCGCGACGGACGACGAGGCCCGCGAGCTGGTCGACGCCTACGCCGACGAGTCGAGCGAGGTCGCGCAGTCGGACTGGGCGCTCGAATGGGCCGCCAGCGGGCCGATCGACGTCGTCCGCACCGACGACGAGCCCGCGCCGCGCGGCTAGGGACGAGCGGCGAGCAGGGCCCGCGTGCGGGGGTGCTGCGGAGCGGCGAAGACCTCGGCGGTGACGCCCTGCTCCACGATGCGCCCCGCCTGCATCACCGCCACCCGATCGGCCATGTGCCCGATCACGTCGAGGTCGTGCGAGATGAAGAGGTAGGCGAGCCCGTCGTCGCGCTGCAGGTCGTCGAGCAGGTCGAGCACCTGCGCCTGCACCGACACGTCGAGGGCGGAGACCGGCTCGTCGCAGACGATCACCCGGGGCCGCGGCGCGAGCGCCCGGGCCACGGCGACGCGTTGACGTTGTCCGCCGGACAGCGACGCCGGGAGGCGCGGGGCGAGATCCGGTGACAGGCCCACCCGGGTGAGCAGCGCCTCCACCTCCGCCTCGACCCTCCGCAGTCGGGTGCTCCGCCCCGCCGACACGGCGTCGGCGAGGAGCCCGCCGACCGTGAGCCGCGGGTCGAACGAGCTGGCCGGGTCCTGGTAGACGGCGCCGAGCAGCGCGCGGCGCCCTCGCCGGTCGCGTTCGCGGAGCGGCGCCCACGGTCCGCCGAGCAGGTCGACGGTGCCCCGATCCGGGTCGTCGAGGCCCAGCAGGAGGCGCGCGGTCGTGGTCTTGCCGCTTCCGGAGGCGCCCACCAGGCCCAGCGTCTCGCCCGCGCGCAGCTCGAACGAGACGTCGTCGACCGCGAGGAGGCCCGACGACCGTCGGCCGGCCGGGAACGCCCGGCGGAGGCCGGTCGCGCGGAGGACGACCTCGCCGACGGTGGACGACGAGGGCTCCCGACGGACCGCCGACCGCGGGACGACCGGCGGCCACGCGTGCGTCGGAGGTGTCGCGTCGCGCGTGGGCGTGCGCGTCGGCGGCGTCGCGTCCCGCTCCGCTGCCGCCGGCGACAGCCGGGCGCCGCGGGGCACGCCGCCCGGCAGCGCGGCGATGAGCTGTCGCGTGTACGCGGTGGCGGGGGAGTCGAGCACCTGGGCGGTCGGGCCGTGCTCGACGACGCGGCCCCGGCGCAGGACGAGCACGCGGTCGGCCAGCCGACGGACGACGCCGAGGTCGTGGCTGATCGCGAGCACGGCCGTGCCGGCGTCGCGGAGGGCGGCGAGCCGGTCGACGACGAGGCGCTGCACCTCGGCGTCGAGGGCGGTCGTCGGCTCGTCGGCGACGACGACGTCGGGTCGCAGGGCGAGGGCCGCCGCGATCAGCGCGCGCTGACGCAGCCCGCCCGACAGCTGGCCCGAGCGCTGCCCGAGCCTGGTCTCGGGATCGGGCATGCCGACCTCGGCGAGCACCTCGAGCGCTCTCCCGCGTCGTTCGCGCGGCCCGAGGCGGGTGTGCAGGCGCAGGGCGTCGTCGATCTCGCGGCCGATCGGGCGGAGCGGATCGAGGGAGACGAGGGCGTCCTGCAGCACGAGTCCGATGCGGGCGCCCCGCACCCGGCGCCAGCCCCGTTCGTCGAGGGTCGAGAGGTCGCGTCCGGCGAGGGCCAGGCGATCGACCTCGACGCGTCCGCCGCTGAGCCCGAGCAGCGCACGCGCGGTGACGCTCTTGCCCGAGCCGGACTCGCCCACCAGCGCCACGCACTCGCCGGCCGCGAGCGAGAACGAGACGCCCTCGACCACGGTCGACGCGCCGAAGGCGACGCTCAGCCCGGCGACGTCGAGCAGGGTCGGATCGACGGACCGCGCGGCCGGGTGCGTCTCGGCGGCGGTCATGCGACGTCGTTCCCTCGGCGGGCGAAGCCGCGTCCGAGCACGGTCGCCGCGGCGGCGGTCACGACCACGGCGAGCCCGGGGAAGACCGTCATCCACCAGGCCGTCGTCGCGTAGGTGCGGCCGGCGGAGAGCATGGCGCCCCACTCCGGAGCGGGCGGCGGAGCGCCGAGGCCCAGGTAGCTGAGCGACGAGGCCCAGACGACGGCCTGGCCGAGGCCGAGGGTGGCGAGCACGACGACGGGGGCCAGGGCGTTCGGCAGCACGTGCCTCAGCAGCACCGTGCGGGGACGCCGACCGAGCACGACCGCGGCCTCGACCATGGCCGAGCGACGGACGCGGACGACCTGGCTGCGCACGATCCGGGCGTAGCCGGGGGCGGTCGCGAGGCCGACGGCGATCGTGGCCGGCACGGCGCCCGGTCCGGTGAAGGCGATCACGACCAGGGCGAGCAGCAGGCCGGGCAGGGCGAAGAGGACCTCGAGCAGGCGGCTGACGCCGACGTCGGCGATGCGCCCGGGCAGGCGTCCGCCGCCGAAGCCCGCCGCGACGCCGAGCAGCACGCCGAGCCCGGTGCCGATCAGGGTGGCGGCCGCCCCGATGGACAGGGAGGCGCCGGCGCCGTGGACGACGCGGGTCCAGATCCCGCGCCCCGACTCGTCCGTGCCGAACGGGTGGGCGAGAGACGGAGCGGTGAACGCGTCGGCGGGGGAGATCGCCAGCGGGTCGCCCGGTGCCAGCACCTGCGGCGCGAGCGCGGCGAGGACGACGAGGGCCAGTGCGAGGCCGGCCACCGCCTCCGGTGCCGTCACTCCGGCTCCGACCCGTGCGCGGCCACGGGGCGGTTCGACCAGCGTGGTCATGCGGCGCGCTCCCGAGGGTCGACCGCACGCTCGGCCAGGTCGCCGAGCGCGACGACCACCACGTACGCCAGGGCCGAGGCGAGGGCGACGCCGGTGACGAGGGGGATGTCGCGGAGCGTCACCGCCTGCAGCAGGGTCCGACCGAGGCCGGGCCGGGCGAAGATCGACTCGACCACGACCGCCCCGCTCAGCAGCGAGCCGAACGCCCAGCCCGAGAGGGCCAGGCCCGGCAGGGCCGCGTGCCGCAGCAGGTGGCGGCGGAAGAGCCCGGACCGCGACTCGCCTCGCGCCCGCGCGGTGACGGCGAACGGCGCCGACGCCGCGTCGAGCAGGGAGTCGCGGGTCACCTGGCCGAGGAACCCGGCCACCGGGATCGCCAGCGTCACCACCGGCAGGATGATCCCGAACGGGGTCCCGGTGCTGACCGGCGGCAGCCAGCCCAGCTGCGTGCTGAACACGAGGACGAGCACGCCCGCCAGCCAGAAGTGCGGCACCGCCGAGGCGACGATCTCGAGCGACGACGAGACCGCCCGAGCCGCCCGCCCGCCGAGGGTCGCCCACCAGGCCGTGCCGAGCGCGAGCAGCCAGGCGACGCCCAGCGACAGCACGGCGAGCAGCAGGGTGCCGGGCAGCTGGTCGAGCAGCAGCCCGGCCACCTCGGTGCGCAGCGAGTAGGAGGTCCCCAGGTCGCCGACCACGAGGCGGCCCAGCTGGGCGAGGTACTGCAGGAGGAGCGGGTCGTCGAGACCGTACTGCTCACGGACCAGCGCGATCGCGTCCGCCGACGCCTGCGACCCGGGCCCGCCGAGGATCGCCTCCGCCGGGTCTCCCGGGACGAGCCGGATCGCGAAGAAGATCAGCGTCGCCACGGCCCAGAGCACGACGACCGCGCCCACGAGCCGACCGACCAGCCACCGGACGGGCGCGGGCACGTGCCCGCGCCTCCTCGGCTCCCCGCTCGTCGGCGTCACCGCAGGGGGCTGCTCAGTCGACGGCGTACGCGTCATAGAGCGTGACCGCCGAGACCGGAGGAAGCGCCCGGACGCCGGCCACCGACGACCGCACCAGATAGTGGTTCTGCTGGTCGTAGAGCGGCAGCACCGTGTGGCTCTCGAGGATGATCCGCTGCGCCTGCTGGTAGAGGTCGGCCCGCTCGTCGGCGTCGGAGGTCTCGGCGGCCTGCTTCAGCAGCTCGTCGAGCGCGGGGTCGCTCAGCTGCGCGAGGTTCGCGAAGTAGCCGCTCGGAGCCGGCGTGATGCCGGCCGTGTCGTAGAGGATGCGCAGCACGTCGGGGCCGACCTTCGTGTACGGGGCGCTCACCAGGTCGTAGTCGTTCGCCGCGAGGGCGCCGTACCAGCTCGACAGGTCGAGCGGCGAGAGGGTGACCTCGAACCCGAGGTCGCGCGCCCCCGCCTGGATCTGCTCGAAGAGCGACTGCTCGGCGGGGATCGACTGGTTCGTGCTGACCGGGAACTCGAGCGAGAGGCGCTCGCCGTCCTTCGTGCGGTAGCCGTCGGAGTCGCGGGCGGTCCAGCCGGCGTCGTCGAGCAGGGCCTTCGCGGCGTCGACGTCGACCTCGAAGAGGGACGGGTCGGAGTAGGCGAGCGGCTCGACGCTCGACAGGGGCGAGTACGAGCGGTCGGCGGTGCCGAAGAACAGCGAGTCGATGCCGTCGTTCACGTCGACGCCCGTGATGAACGCCTCGCGCACACGCTCGTCGTCGAACGGGGCCTTGCCCGAGTTGAGCTCGATCCGGTTGGCGGCACCGGGGCGTGGCGCATCGATCTCGGCCAGCGCGTCGTCGTCGGCCGCGGCCACGAGCGTGTCGGGCTGGGCGTTGTCGATCACGTCGACCTGACCGGCCTGCAGGGCCGAGTACCGGGCGGCGGAGTCGGGGATGAAGCGCCAGACGACCTCGTCGAGGTACGCGGGTCCGTCGTGGCCGGCGTCGGCGGGCGGCGACGTGTAGTCGTCGTTGCGGGTCAGCACGATGCGGTCCTGCTTGGTCCACGAGTCGACGACGAACGGTCCCGTGCCGACGGGCGACTCGCAGTTCTCCTCCTGCGTGCGCTCGAGGGCCGTGGGGGACTCCATCGCGACCCAGGGCTGCGTGAGCGATTCGAGCAGGGCGCTGTCGGGTGCGCTGAGGTCGAAGCGCGCCGTCCGCGCGTCGACGGCCTCGACGCCGGTGACCTTGCCGAGGGCGAGGTAGCCGGTGGACGAGAGCGTCTCGGGGTCCTGCACGTGGGCCACGTTGGCGGCGACGGCCGCCGCGTCGAAGGGGGTGCCGTCGGTGAAGGTCACGTCGTCGCGCAGGGTGAAGGTCCAGCTGAGGCCGTCGTCGGACTCCTCCCACGAGGTGGCGAGCCAGGGGATGATCTCGCCGTCGGAGTCCTTGGACACGAGCGACTCGAGGTACTGGGTCGAGACGAGCGCCTGCGGGTAGTTGCCGCCGACGTGGGGGTCGAGGCAGGTGGGCTCGGCGTCGCCGGTCGCGTAGGTGAGGGTGCCGCCCGAGGTCGGCGTCGAGGCGTCGGTGGTCTCACCGCCGCTCGTGCAGCCGGCCAGGACGAGTGCGCCGACGGCGGTGAGGGCGAGGAGGGCGGGCAGGCGGGTGCGCATGGGGCTCCGAGGTCGGGGGACGGTGTCGGCGGCGCGGCGTCGGTGCCGGCGGACTCGGGCACGTTTGTGAACGGAGTCCAACAAGTGCTCGGGTGGAGTCTACCGCCATGATGGAGGGCATGTCAGACCCGTCACGGCGCCCCGTCGGCCGCCCTCGTCGGTCGTCGGCCGAGATGCTCGCCGACGCCGCCGCCGAATTGTTCCTCGAGAACGGCTGGTCGGGCACGACGGTCGATCAGATCGCGCAGCGGGCCGGGGTGAGCCGCGGCACGTTCTTCAACTACTTCGAGTCGAAGGCCGACCTGTTCTGGCTCGACCTCGATCAGAGCCTGGCGGGGGTGGCCGATCTGCTGCGCGGATCGAGCGAGACGTCTCCGGTGCGGGCCGTCGAGGCCGCCCTCGTCGCCGTGGGACGCGCGCACGATCCCGGGAGGGTGCCCTGGGCTCTCACGCAGACCGAGGCGATGGGGCTCGGCGACGAGCTGGTCGCGTCGGCGGCCGTGCGCTTCCTGCGCCTGCAGTCCAGCGTGGCGTCGTTCGTCGCGGAGGCGTCGGGCGGCCGGCGCGACGACCTCATGCCCGAGGTCGTCGCCTCGGCCCTGCTCGCGGCGGCGGCCACGGCCATCACGCACTGGGCGAGGTCCGGCGTGGGCCGGACCGCTCTCGGCGACGTGATCGCCCGGGCGGTGGGGCCGGTGGCCGACGGTCTCGAGTCCGCCGAGGAGGCGCGGCGCCCCTAGCGGGTCGGCGTCGGCTGGGTGGGCGGCGACGTCGGCGAGAGGACGTCGGCGATCTCGGCTCGCTTGGGGAACACCCACTTGTTCATCGCCCAGTAGCGGAAGACCATGGCGATGAGGGTGCCGATGATGGGCCCGCTGACGAAGTCGGCGATCTCCATCGAGGCCCGGCTGATCTGGGGGACCTCGAGGCCGAGTCCGTAGCGGGAGATGTACAGCGGCGCCGAGTTCAGGCCGATGCCGATGACGCTGACGACGACGAACAGCAGCATCTCGTGGGCCGTGTGACGGTCGCCGCGGTCGTCGAACGACCACTTCTTGTTCATCCAGTACGACACGACCGTGGCCACGATGGTGCCGATGGCGAGCGCGGTGACGGGGTGCTGGGGGATGACGAAGAGCTTCAGGCCGTAGTTGATGACCATGGTGATGACGAACCCGATGCCGCCCACCACGAGGAAGCGGAGGGCTGAGGGGTTGGCCTTGGCCAGACGGAGGACTGCACGCACTGCATCAAGCTAGCCGTCACGACCATCGATTAGCTGACAGGCGCACCGGGGGACAGGCTCGGCTCGTCGGGCGTCGACAGCGTGAGCACCGCCTCCTCGACCGCGTCGTGCTCCTCGAGCTCGCGTTCGACGCGGCGGAGGGCCACGGCGACATGCTCCTCGCGGTGGTCGCCGGTCATGTCGACCGCGGCCACCAGGTAGAGGCGGCCCGGGCCGACGAACTCGGTGTGCAGGTACGTGACGCGCGCGATCTCGGGGCGGGCGAGCAGCCGGCCGAGCACGGTGGACTCGAGCTCGTCGCTCGGGCTCTCGCCGACCAGGAACCTCCGGTTGCGGTCGACGAGCACGAGCGCGACCACGCCGAGCAGCACGCCGACGGCGATCGAGCCGATCGCGTCGAAGACGGCCGACCCCGTGATCTGGTGCAGGAGGATCCCGAGGAACGCGATGACCAGACCGATCAGCGCTGCGGCGTCCTCGGCGAACACGGCCCGCAGGGTCGAGTTCGAGCTCCGCAGGACGAAGCGCAGGGTCGGCACCCGTCGCTCGCGGGCCGAGCCCCGTGCCTGCCGCAGCGCCTGGAGGAACGACGTGCCCTCGAGCAGGAACGCCACCCCCAGCACGATGTAGTTCACCAGGTAGTTCTCGGCCTCCTCCGCCGCGCCCAGCTGGGTGATGCCGTGCTGGATCGACACGACGGCTCCGACCGTGAACAGGCCGAACGCGGCGAACATCGACCAGACGTAGGTCTCCTTGCCGTAGCCGAGCGGGTGATCCGCATCTCGGCGCTTGATCCCCCGCTTGTCGGCCACGAACAGGAAGATCTCGTTCCCGGTGTCGGCCCACGAGTGCGCCGACTCGGCCACCATCGAGGCGGACCCGGTGAGGAACGCGGCCACGGTCTTCGCGATCGCGATCAGCAGGTTCGCCAGGAACGCGATGATCACGGTCAGGGTGCTCTCGGGCTTCGCCGGCGACGTGGAGGGGGAGGTGCCGGTGGCGGTATCGGACGACATCCGGTCAGTCTGCTCCCGGTCCGGGCGATCGCGCCGCGCCTCCTCGGTTGATACGATGAGGACCGCGTCGATCCGGCATCACCGGGGAGCACTCGGAAGAACACGAGCACCTGCCCCGGCCGGTGTCCGCCACTAGACCCGAGCGGGGCAGGCCCGTCACAGCCGTCGAAGAGAGGTCGCCGTGTCCGCAGGGCGACAAGCGGGGTGGTACCGCGTCCGTCGAGAAGAACTCGCCGGTCGTCCTCGTGCACGAACACCGCACGACCTGGAGTTCCGATGGCACACCGTCCCGTACCCGCCTCGCCGCGCTTCCCCGACATCGAGTCGGGGATCCTCGCCTTCTGGAAGGCCGACGACACCTTCCGCGAGTCGATCCGCGCCCGCGAGGGCTGCGACGAGTGGGTCTTCTACGACGGCCCGCCCTTCGCCAACGGTCTGCCGCACTACGGTCACCTGCTGACCGGTTACGCGAAGGACGTCTTCCCGCGGTACCAGACCATGCGCGGCAAGCAGGTGCACCGCCGCTTCGGCTGGGACACCCACGGGCTGCCGGCCGAGCTCGAGGCCATGCGCCAGCTCGGGCTGACCGAGAAGCACGAGATCGACGACATGGGGATCGACGTGTTCAACGCCGCCGCCCGCCGCTCGGTGCTCCAGTACACCGACGAGTGGCAGCAGTACGTCACGCGTCAGGCCCGCTGGGTCGACTTCGACGACGACTACAAGACCCTCGACGTGAACTACATGGAGAGCGTCGTCTGGGCCTTCAAGCAGCTGCACGACAAGGGCCTCGCCTACGAGGGCTTCCGGGTGCTGCCCTACTGCTGGCACGACCAGACCCCGCTGTCGAACCACGAGCTGCGGATGGACGACGACGTCTACAAGTCCCGCCAGGACCAGACGGTCACGGTCACCTTCCCCCTCGACGGCGTCAAGGCCGAGGCGCTGGGCCTGACGGCCGTCCGCGCCCTCGCCTGGACGACGACCCCGTGGACCCTCCCGACCAACCTGGCGCTCGCCGTGGGCCCCGACATCGAGTACTCGGTCGTGCCGAGCGGACCGCTGGGCGCCTCCGACGGCTCCGAGCAGGGCGTCGCGTCGTACCTGCTGGCGAGCGACACCGTCGCCGCCTACGCGAAGGACCTCGGCTACGGGTCCGCCGAGGAGGCCCGCACCGCCGTCACGTCGACGGTGGTCGGCCGCGACCTCGAGGGCGTCCGCTACGACCGCCTCTGGGACTTCTACGCCGACGCCGAGCAGTGGGGCACCGAGAACGCGTGGCAGATCCTCGTGGCCGACTACGTCGCCACGGGCGAGGGGACGGGCATCGTCCACCAGTCGCCCGCCTACGGCGAGGACGACCAGGCGGTCTGCGCGGCCGCCGGCATCCCCGTGCTGATCTCGGTCGACGACGGCGCGCGGTTCCTGCCGATGTTCGGCGAGGTCGCCGGCCTGCAGGTGTTCGAGGCCAACAAGCCCCTCACCCAGATGCTCCGCGACGAGGGCCGACTGCTGCGCCAGGCCAGCTACGAGCACAGCTACCCGCACTGCTGGCGCTGCCGCAACCCGCTGATCTACAAGGCCGTGTCGAGCTGGTTCGTGCGCGTCACCGAGTTCCGCGACCGCATGGGCGAGCTCAACCAGGACATCACCTGGGTCCCCGAGAACGTCAAGGACGGCCAGTTCGGCAAGTGGGTGGGCAACGCCCGCGACTGGTCGATCTCGCGCAACCGCTACTGGGGCTCCCCGATCCCCGTCTGGAAGAGCGACGACCCGACCTACCCGCGCGTCGACGTCTACGGCTCGCTCGCCGAGCTCGAGGCCGACTTCGGGCGGCTGCCGCTGAACGCCGAGGGCGAGCCCGACCTGCACCGTCCGTTCATCGACGAGCTGACCCGACCCAACCCCGACGACCCGACCGGTCGGAGCACCATGCGCCGCATCGAGGACGTCCTCGACGTCTGGTTCGACAGCGGTTCGATGCCGTTCGCCCAGGTGCACTACCCGTTCGAGAACCAGCAGTGGTTCGACGAGCACAGCCCGGCCGACTTCATCGTCGAGTACATCGGGCAGACCCGCGGCTGGTTCTACACGCTGCACACCCTCTCGACCGCGTTGTTCGACCGACCGGCGTTCTCGAACGTCATCAGCCACGGCATCGTGCTCGGCTCGGACGGCCAGAAGATGTCGAAGAGCCTCCGCAACTACCCGGACGTCAGCGAGGTCTTCGACCGCGACGGCGCCGACGCCATGCGGTGGTTCCTGATGTCGAGCTCGGTCATCCGCGGCGGCAACCTCATCGTCACGGAGGAGGGCATCCGCGAGAGCGTCCGGCAGTTCCTCCTGCCGCTGTGGAGCACGTACTACTTCTTCACGCTCTACTCGGCCGAGGCCGAGAGCGCAGGAGGCACGGGTCGTCACGTCGCCGCCGGTCACGTCCCCGAGTGGCGTACCGACTCGACGGCGGTGCTGGACCGCTATCTGCTGGCCAAGACGCGCCGCCTCGTCGTCGATGTCCAGGCGCACCTCGACGCGCTCGACTCGCCGATGGCGACCGCGACCCTCCGCGACTTCGCCGACGTGCTGACCAACTGGTACGTCCGCCGGTCGCGCGACCGCTTCTGGGCCGGCGACGACCACGACGCGTTCGACACCCTCCGCACGGTGCTCGAGACGCTCGTCCGCGTCGCGGCGCCGCTCGCGCCGCTCGTCACCGAGGAGATCTACAAGGGCCTCACCGGTGAGCGCAGCGTGCACCTGACCGACTGGCCCGACGCCTCCGCCTTCCCGGCCGACGACACCCTCGTCGACGCGATGGACGCCGTCCGCGCGATCGCTTCGAGCGGTCTCGGCCTCCGCAAGGCCACGGGTCGACGGGTCCGCCTGCCGCTCGCGAGGCTGACCGTCGTCGCCGCCGACCCGTCGGCGCTCGCGCCCTACGGCGACATCCTCCGCGACGAGCTGAACGTGAAGTCCGTCGAGTTCACGCCGCTGACCGAGGAGAGCCTCGGCGACTACGGCGTCACCCGCAAGCTGACGGTGAACGCCCGCGCCGCCGGCCCGCGCATCGGCAAGCAGGTGCAGCAGGTCATCCCGGCCGCGAAGAAGGGCGACTGGCAGCCCTCCGGCGAGAACGTCGTCGTCGGCGGCGTCGAGCTGCTGCCGGGCGAGTTCACCCTCGAGCTGGCCGTGGCCGACCCCGCCGCCGCGATCGGCTTCGTCGGGGACGGCGGCTTCGTGCTGCTCGACACGGCCACGACCCCGGAGCTCGAGGCCGAGGGCCTGGCCCGCGACGTCGTCCGCGCCGTCCAGCAGGCCCGCAAGAACGCCGACCTCGACGTGAGCGATCGCATCGTCACGACCCTCTCGGTCGACGCGGCGGGCGCCCGGGCGATCGAGGCCCACCGCGACCTGATCCAGGCCGAGACCCTGACCACCGAGCTCGTCGTCGACGTGCGCGACGACCTCGCCGAGCTCGCCGACGCCGTGGCCGTCGGCGACGGCTCGGTCGTGACCGTGGAGGTACGACGCGCATGACGCCCAAGAGGAACGCCCCCGAACCGGCCGACGACCGCGAGTTCGCCGCCGACGCCGCTCGCGTCTACGAGGAGCTGCTGGCCCGCGTCGGCGAGCAGGCACCCGAGCCGCGACTGGGCGCCACCCGCCGAGCCGCCGAGCTGCTCGGCGACCCGCAGCGCGCCTACCCGGTGATCCACGTGACGGGCACGAACGGCAAGACCTCGACGTCGCGGATGATCGAGAGCGTGCTCCGGTCGTACGGTCTGCGGACCGGCCTGCTCACGAGCCCGCACCTGCTGCGCGTGAACGAGCGCATCGTCATCGACGGCGAGCCCATCAGCGACGAGCGGCTCGTCGCCAACTGGGACGACATCCAGCCCTACCTGGCCATGGTCGACGCCGAGCTCGGCGCGGCCGGCGACCCGGCGCTGACCTTCTTCGAGGCCCTGACGGTGCTCGCGTTCGCCTGCTTCGCCGACGCACCGGCCGACGTCGTCGTGCTCGAGGTCGGCATGGGCGGCGAATGGGACAGCACCAACGTCGCCGACGGGCAGGTGGCCGTCTTCACGCCCATCGCCCTCGACCACCAGAACCGACTCGGCGCCACGGTCGACGCCATCGCCCGCACCAAGTCGGGCATCGTCAAGCCGTCGGCCTCGGTGGTCAGCGCGTCGCAGGTGCCCGAGGCGCTGGCCGAGCTCGAGCGCGCCGCCGAGCTCACCGAGTCGACGCTCGCCGTCGAGGGGACGGGGTTCGGCGTCGAGTCGACCACGGTCGCCGTCGGCGGCCAGGTCGTCACGATCCGCGGGCTCGCCGGCCGCTACCCCGACCTCGTGCTGCCGCTGTTCGGCGACCACCAGGCCCAGAACGCCGCCGTGGCCGTCGCTGCGGTCGAGTCGTTCCTCGGCGGCGGGTCGCAGGCGCTCGACGCCGACGTGCTCGCCGAGGGGCTGGCTCAGGTGACGTCCCCCGGACGTCTGCAGATCGTGGCGAACGAGCCGACCATCCTCGTCGACGCCGCCCACAATCCGCACGGCGCCCGCGCGTTGGCCAAGGCCGTCGACGACTACTTCCAGTTCGGCCGCGTCGTCGCCGTGATCGCCGTCCTCACCGACAAGGACGCCGCCGGCATCGTCCGTGCGCTGTCCGGCACGGTGCAGCAGTTCGTCGTCACGCAGTCCGACTCCGACCGCTCCGTCCCCGCCGACGACCTCGCCGCCGTCGCGGTCGGCGTCGTCGGGGCCGATCGCGTCGTCGTCGAGACCGACCTCGCCGCGGCGCTCCGCACGGCGCGCGACCTCGCCGACGAGACCGAGGGCGACGAGCCCGGCGGCGTCGTCGTGACCGGGTCGATCACGCTCGTCGGCGACGTGCTGGCCCTGGCGCAGACGCCGGAGGGGCTCTCGTGACCGAGGCGCCGCCTCCCGGGCAGGGGGCTCCCCGCGCCGGGCGACCGGCACGCCGACGCGGTGCCGCCGAGAGCCTGCTGTCGATCGTGCTCGTGCTCGAGGCGATGTCGATGTTCTTCGTCATCCTGGTGGTCAACGGGCGGGGTCTGCTGCCCACCGGCGTCGCCTTCGGCGGCGGCCTCGGCGCCATCGTGCTGATGCTGCTCGTCTCGCGCGTCCTCCGCTTCCGCTGGGGGATCGTCCTCGGCTGGGTGGTCCAGGCGGGCCTCATCGCCTGCGGCCTGCTCGATCCCGTGATGTACGTCGTCGCCGCGATCTTCGTCGCGCTGTGGACCTACTGCCTGGTCAAGGGCACCCAGCTCGACCGCCTGAACGCCGCGCGCTACGGCGACGCGAACGGCCCCGCCGGCCAGGCCTGACCCCGGGCGCCGCTCGGCGCCCCTCCCGACGTCCCGTCCGATCATCGTCCCCCCACCAGAAGGAGCACCTGTGACCGCCCTCGAAGAAACCCTCGTCCTCGTCAAGCCCGACGGCGTCGCCCGCGGCCTCACCGGCGAGATCCTCGGCCGCATCGAGGCCAAGGGCTACGCCCTCGTCGACATCCGCCTCGTGCAGGCCGACCGCGACCTGCTCGCGTCGCACTACGAGGAGCACGTCGGCAAGCCGTTCTACGAGCCGCTCGTCGAGTTCATGCAGAGCGGCCCGACCGTGGCCATCCGCGTCGCCGGCAACAGCGTCATCGCCGGATTCCGTTCGCTGGCCGGCACCACCGACCCGACCACGGCGGCTCCCGGCACGATCCGCGGCGACCTCGGTCGCGACTGGGGCCTCAAGGTGCAGCAGAACCTGGTGCACGGCAGCGACAGCCCCGAGAGCGCCGCGCGCGAGCTGGCACTCTGGTTCTGAGCCGCGACCCGCGCGACCGAGCCCGCGCCTCCTGATCGATGGAGGCGCGGGCTCGGTCGTTCGTGCGGGGTCCGGTCAGGGGGTCGGCGAGGCCGTCGACTCGGCGCCGCCGGTGCTCGTGTCCGCCGTCGACTCCCCGGACGCGACCTCGGACACGAACTGGGCGAAGACCGTCGCGTCGGTGAGCGACCCGCCGTACTTCTGGCCGTTCACGAGGACGGTCGGCGTACCGGTGACCTTGGCCTCGTCCGAGTTGGGCAGCGGGTCGTTCAGGGCGCGTTCGGTGGCCGAGGCGACCCAGTCGGTGAACTCGCCGTCGGTGATGCAGGCGGGGATGCTCGAGTCGTCGGCGCCCGCGCCCTGCACCAGCGTGATCAGCTCGTCGTCGGTCAGCCCGCTCGTGTTCTCGGCCGGCTGCTGGGCGAAGAGCGCCGTGTTGACGTCGAGGGCCGCCTCGGGCTGGTAGTTCGCGACGCAGGCGAACGCGTTCGCGGACCGGGTCGAGTACTTGGTGCCGAGCGAGGCGTTGTCGAGGAACCCCAGGGGGTGGATCTCGAGATCGACGCTGCCCTGGGAGACCCAGGTCGCGAGCTGCTCGGCGTTGGTGGTGTCGAACTGGCCGCAGTACGGGCACATGTAGTCGAGGTAGACGACGATGCTCGGCTTCTCGGCGGTGCCGGCGGCCGAGGCGGTCGGGGTGGCGTCGGCGGCGAGGGCGTCGGTCGAGGCGGCCGACACCGTCGTGCCGTCACCCGAGAGGACGAGGCCGTCGCTGGCCATGTTCAGAGGGCCGGGACCGGCCGGGACGAGCGAGCGCGTGATGACGAGCGCGATGACCCCGATGACGGCCAGGGTGCCGAGCACGAGACCGCCCTGCGCGAACCACTTGTTGCGGCGCCGGCGCTTCGCCTCGGCCTCGCGGGTGATCCGCGCCTTCTCGCGGGCGGCGTCGCGGCGCTCGCGCTTGGTGTCTCCGGTGCCGGGTGACGGCGTCATCGTTCCTCGATTCTCGTGAGTGCACCGGCGAGTCTCGCGCGGGCCTCCAAGAGGATCCTGGGAGCGACGGTCAGAACAGCGTCGGCAGCAGGAGCGGGAACCGCACCACGATCACGGTGGCGACGACGATGTAGTTCACGACCGGGAGCACCCACGAGTAGGGGAGGAGGCGCGCGGCCGTCCGCTGCACGCCGCTGCCGTCCGGCGCGGTGACGCCCCGGGCCAGGCCCCACACCGTGAACACCCAGAACAGCGGGATGGTCACCGACCAGACGAGCATGCACCAGGGGCACAGGGCGCCGATGACGAACACCGTCTGGGTGAACAGCCAGGTGACGAAGACCCAGGCGAGGAACGTGCCCGCCGTGAAGGCGATCCAGAACCAGCGGGCGAAGCGCGCGCCGGCCAGCAGGGCGACGCCCACCGCGATCGGCGCGACGAAGCCGATCAGCCCGAGGATCGGATTGGGGAACCCGAAGAGCGACGCCTGCCAGCTGTTGATCACGGGGGAGCAGCCGACGAACGGGTTCACGTCGCAGCCGAGGGCCTCGGTCGGGTTCTCGAGGAGGGTGAACTTGTCGATCGTGAGGGCGAACGCGCCGAGGAGGCCGACGGCGCCCGCGACGATCAGCAGCAGGGCCGTCACGACGGGGGTCCGGCCGGTGGGCAGGGTGCGTTCGGAGGTCTCGGCGGTCGTCACATCGGGAATCATTCCACGTCCCGATGGGTGGTCGAACGTCAACCGTGCGATAATCGGACCAGTCGCGGGGTGAGAGCATCGCGATCGAGACTTGCCGGGCCGTGTCGACCCCGCGATCCCCTCCGGGGAGACCGCGCGGGTGCGACGGAAACCGGGCCGGGGCGCAGGCGCCCCTCGTCGGATGGCCAGTTCCGAACAGCAACGAAGAACCGCACGTCCACGAACGACACGAAGGCCACGATCGCAGAGACGATCGGCCCCGTGACCGAACGCGGCGTGACCGACACCGCGCGTCGTGAGAGGACGCGGTGACCGGGGCAGGTGCAGGGCACCGCTCGGTCACGACACGAGATCTCCCGCCGACGGCTCGACCTCGGCGGGGCGAGGAGCGCACCACCAGTGGTGAACCACAACGACGACAACAGCAACGAGCCCGGCCCGAAGAAACGAAGAGGACTGTTCGGCGGACGCCGTTCCCGTCAGGCTGCCGCCATCGCGGCACCGACCGCGGAGCCCCCGGCGCCCGCAGACGACCTCACCGCCCGGACCATCCGACGAGACGACGCCCAGGAGGCATCAGCCGTGACCCACGAGAACGAGGTCGCGGCACAGCCGGCGACCACCCAGCCCGACGTCACCCCGACCGCATCGCTCGTCGACCCGACCGCGGTCGACGACCCCACCGAGACCACGCCCGTCGAGCGCGCGGACGCGGCCGAGGCGGCCGCCGAGGCCGTCCGCGAGCAGGAGGCGGCTCCGTCGTCGCCGATCCCGGCGCAGCTGACGACCACCACCCTGATCTTCCACGCCCCCGAGATCGTGCCGCTGCCGGCCCGTCCGGGGCGACGCCGCCCGCACGACGACGTCGACTTCGACGACGACCGCGACGACCGTCTCGATCGCGACGACCGCGACGACCGGTTCGACGACGACACGGACGACGAGCCGCAGCAGCCCTCGCGTCGCCGTTCGCGCGGTCGCTCCCACGACCGCGAGGAGCGCGACTCCGAGCCCCGTCAGCAGTCCGAGCGCGCTCCGCGGGAGCGTCCGCAGCGCCAGGTCGAGCTGATCACCGAGCCCCAGCGCATCAAGGGCTCCACGCGCCTCGAGGCCAAGAAGCAGCGCCGTCGCGACGGTCGCGACGCGGGCCGTCGCCGCACCGTGATCACCGAGGCCGAGTTCCTGGCCCGTCGCGAGAGCGTCGACCGCAAGATGATCGTCCGCTCGTCGGGCGACCGCATCGAGATCGGCGTGATGGAGGACGGCACCCTCGCCGAGCACTACGTCGCCAAGGCGCAGAACGTGTCGCTCATCGGCAACGTCTACCTCGGCCGCGTGCAGAACGTCCTGCCCTCGATGGAGGCCGCCTTCGTCGACATCGGGCGCGGCCGCAACGCCGTGCTGTACTCGGGCGAGGTCGACTGGGACTCCCTGGCGACCGGCAACCAGCCCCGCCGCATCGAGCTCGCGCTGAAGCCGGGCGACCGGGTGCTCGTCCAGGTCACCAAGGACCCCGTCGGGCACAAGGGCGCCCGTCTCACCAGCCAGATCTCGCTGCCCGGCCGCTACCTCGTGTACGTGCCCAACGGCTCGATGAACGGCATCAGCCGCAAGCTCCCCGACACCGAGCGCGCGCGCCTCAAGAAGATCCTCAAGGAGGCCCTGCCCGAGAACACCGGCGTGATCGTGCGCACGGCCGCCGAGGGCGCCACCGAGGAGCAGTTGACCCTCGACGTCAAGCGCCTCACCAACCAGTGGGCCGACATCCAGAAGAAGGTCGAGGCGGGCAACGCCCCGAACCAGCTCCACTCCGAGCCCGACCTGCTGATCAAGATCGTGCGCGACGTCTTCAACGAGGACTTCCACGAGATGGTCATCGACGGCGACGAGGCCTTCGACACGCTGCAGTCGTACCTCTCGGCGGTCGCCCCCGACCTGATGGACCGCGTCAAGCGCTACGAGGGCGAGAAGGACGCCTTCGACGAGTACCGCCTCAACGAGCAGATCGAGAAGGCCCTCGACCGCAAGGTCTGGCTGCCCTCCGGCGGCTCGCTCGTCATCGACCGCACCGAGGCGATGACGGTCGTCGACGTCAACACCGGCAAGTTCGTCGGCTCGGGCGGCAACCTCGAGGAGACCGTCACGAAGAACAACCTCGAGGCGGCGGAGGAGATCGTCCGCCAGCTGCGTCTGCGCGACATCGGCGGCATCATCGTCGTCGACTTCATCGACATGGTGCTCGAGTCGAACCGCGACCTCGTGCTGCGCCGCCTCGTCGAGTGCCTCAGCCGCGACCGCACGAAGCACCAGGTGGCCGAGGTCACCTCGCTGGGTCTCGTGCAGATGACCCGCAAGAAGCTGGGTCTCGGGCTGGCCGAGTCGTTCTCCGAGGCCGGCAGCGCCGCCCGGGTCCAGGAGCAGCAGCCGCAGGGTCGAGGCAAGAACGACCAGCAGCGCCGTCGTGGAGGCTCGGCGCAGCAGGGCAAGAACGGCGGCAACGGCCAGAACTCGGGCAACGGCGCCGGCACCGTTCCGACGTCCGGTCGGGGCGGCTCGACCTCGCCGTCGAACCCCGCGTCGCCGTCGACCGGCACGCACGCCATCACGGAGGACGTCAAGAACGCCCTGTCGCGGATCGCGGCGTCGACCATCGCTCACGCCGAAGACGGAGACCGCGCCACCGACTCCGCGACCGAGGCGGCGGCGGCCGTCGAGGCCGCCATCGACGCCGCGGCCACGGCTGCCGGCGCCGAGCCCGGTGCGGGCGACGACTCGGCGGCGTCGACCGACGAGCCGAAGCGCGGTCGGGGCGGTCGCAAGGGCCGTCGCGGCGGACGCTCGTCGTCCCGTGACGAGGCCCCTCGTGACGAGGTCCCGCGTGACGACGCCCCGGCCGATGACGCCCCGTCATCCGCTCCGGCGGCGAGCGGGACCGTCGAGCCGACGGCATCGCCCCGCGCAGCGGTCGAGCCGGCGGCGCCCACCGAGACCGCGCCGGCCGAGAAGCCCGAGCGCAGCGCCGAGCCGCGCCGCTCGCGGGCCACGGTGTCGACGCCCGACGCGTCCGTCGCCATCCTCGACATCCCCGTCGCCACGACCCGACGCGAGCCCCGTCGCATCAGCAAGGACGACGCCGAGCAGCTGCTCGACTCGGTGCTGGGCGCCCTTCCCGAGCCGAAGCAGCCCGGACAGGGACGCGGTCGCTCGCGCCGTGCCTCCAGCTCGGGCACGACGGCGGCCGCGGCCCCCGCGGCGACTCCGTCGGACGAGTCGGGGCCCTTCATCCTCGGCGTGGGGGTCAGCTCCGACGACCTGTGAGTCGTCTAAGGTGACTTCGTGACCCCGACCCAGCCCGGAGACCCGACCGAGAGGTCGGGCCTCCGGGCTGTCGTCGTCTCCGCGCGCGGTCCCAAGGTCCGAGCCGCCGTGTTCACGGCCGCCGCCGCCCTGGGCGTCGTCGTGGCCGCCCGCTTCGTGCTCGGGCTGCTGGCCCTCGTCGGCTCGGCGATCGGCTACTCCGTTACGGCGTTCCCGAGCGGCTTCGCGGCGACGCCGGTCGGCCAGTTCCTGGGCGGCTTCGCCTTCTACCCGTTCCCGTTCTACCTCGCGGCCTTCATCGTGCTGGTGCTCGTCCGGCCGATCCGGGCCGTCGACGCCTTGCCCACCGTGCTCCGGCAGGCGGCCGTCGCCGGCGTCGTCGGAACGGCGGCCCTGGTGATCGTGGGGATCGTGCCGGGCGTCATGCTCTCCATCGACGGCGGCACCTGGGTCAACCTCGCCCTGTACCTGACGACCATCCCGCTCTCCGCGGGCGTCGTCGACACCGCGCTGCTCGTCGTCGGCGCCGTCCTGGCCTGGCTGTGGGTGCGGCACGACGACGGCGCCGAGGCCCTCGCCGCCGAGTCGGTCCTCGAACCGAGCGGCCCCGGCGAGCCGGGCCGGGTGGGCGAGCCGGACCCCGACGAGAGCTCGGTCGACGAGCCCGTGGTCTCGCCCGCACGCCCCGACGGCGCCGGCTCGATCGAGCCCGAGGCGCCGTCCCCCGTCTCCTCCGCAGCCGACGACTGGTCGCGCTTCGCGCCTCCGGCAGCCGACCGCGAGTCGGACCGGTGACCGCGCCGTTCCGTGATCGCGAGACCCGGCCCGTCGGTCACACCGTCGAGGGTCCCTCGCGTCGTCGCTCGCCCCGGGCGCAGCTGCTCGTCGCGGGGGCCGTCGTGGCGGCGTTCCTCGTGGCGGTCCGCCTCGTCACTCCGGCGCTCGGCCCGGGGCTGCTGCCCAACACCCTGCAGGACTTCGTCACTCTGACGATCTCGGTCATCGTCGAGTCGATGCCGTTCGTCCTCCTCGGCATCGTCCTCTCGATCGTGGTCCAGGTGTGGCTGCCGCAGGCCTTCTTCACCTCGTGGCTGCCCCGGCAGCCCGTCCTCCGGCGCGCCGTCATCTCGTTCCTGGGGATGTTCCTCCCGGTCTGCGAGTGCGGCAACGTCCCTCTGGCCCGAGGCCTCGTGCTCAAGGGCTTCACCGTGTCGGAGTCGATGACCTTCCTGCTCGCGGCGCCGATCCTGAACCCCATCACGATCATCACCACCCATCAGGCCTTCGGCTGGGACGGCGGGATCCTCGTCGCGAGGCTGATCGGCGGGTTCGTCATCGCCAACCTGATCGGCTGGCTCTACAGCCGGCACCCCGACCCCGAGAGCCTGCTGACGTCGTCGTTCGCCGCGGAGTGCGCGGTCTCGGACGACCACGGTCACGGGGTGAGCCGGTCGACCCAGAGCGTGGACCTGTTCCGCCGGGAGATGTCCACGATGATGCCGGCGCTGTTCATCGGCGCCGCGATCGCGGGTGCCATCCAGACCGCCGTGCCGCGGTCGGTGCTCGTCGCCCTCGGCAGCAACCCCGTCTGGTCCGTGCTCGCCATGATGCTGCTCGCCTTCGTCATCTCGATCTGCTCGAACGTCGACGCGTTCTTCGTGCTGCCGTTCGCCTCGACCTTCATGCCCGGCGGCATCGCGGCCTTCCTCGTCTTCGGCCCGATCATCGACGTGAAGATGCTGGCCCTCCTGCGCACCACGTACCGTCCACGGGTGCTCGCTCAACTGACCCTCGTGGTGGCGCTGACCAGCGCCGCCATCGGACTGGTGGTGAACTTCCTTGCGTGACCGACGTCCCCTGAGCCGACTCGCCGACCGCTGGCAGGGTGTGCTGCTGACCCTCGTCGTCGGCGTGGCCACCCTGTGGCTCGCCGCGACCGGGCAGCTCATCCTCTACATCCACCCGCGCTACGTCGTCTTCACCGTGATCATGATCGCCATCGGCATGGTGCTCTCGGTCGGGGTGCTCGCGCTGTCCCCGGCCCGGGAGCGCGACGACCACGACCACGATCACGACCACGAGGCCGGCGCCCACGACGGCCCGGACCACGGCGCGGGTCCGCTCCGTCCCCGGCGCCCGCGACGGGGGCGCGCCGCCACGCGCGGGATCCTCGTCGGAGCGGGGGCGGTCGTCACGGTGGCCATCGCTGTGGCGCTCGTCGCCCTGCCGCCGGCCACGCTCACGAGCGCGACGGCCGGTCAGCGCGACGTGAACTCGTCGACCGCGGCGCTCGACCGCACCAGCGTCGAGGACGCGACCGGCGCCTCCGACGAGACCTACGCCTCCTTCTCGATCCTCGACTGGGCGGGGCTGCTCCGCCAGACGACGGATCTGTCGTTCTATCAGGGCAAGACCGCCGACCTCGTCGGCTTCGTCGTGCCGGCCGGCGACGACCCCGACGTCTTCTACGTCTCGCGCTTCATCATCACCTGCTGCGCGGTCGACGCCCAGCCCGTCGGAGTGCCCGTCTACCTGCCCGACTGGCAGCAGACCGTCGAGGCCGACGACTGGATCGACGTCTCGGGCGGGTTCGAGGCCAACCGCAGCGGATCGTCGAGCGACCCGATCGCGCTCGTCCCCGACGCGCTCGAGAAGGTGGGCCAGCCGAGTGACCCCTACCTCTACTGATCGCTGGTCGGCCGCTCGCGACCTCGCCGCCGACGAGGCGGGGCTCGGCCCGGCCGACCTGCGTCGGCACCAGCGGCGCCGCTTCATCGCCGTCGTGGCGGTGCTGGCGCTCGTCTGCACCGTGTTCGGAGTCCTGACGCACCTGCAGGGGCCGAAGCTCACCGAGAGCCGGATCGACACGACGGCCGTGGTGGAGCAGCCGGGCCAGCAGCTGCGGATGTTCGCGAACCAGGTCGTCGCGCACGTCGACGCCGACCAGGTGGTCGTCACGCCCGACGCGCCGCACACCGTGCAGACGTCGGGCGACGTCGTGGCGGTCCAGTTCACGGACCGGCTCCGCTACGGCACCGACTACACGGTGACCGTCAGCGGTGTCTCGAGCGTCTATCAGGCCCGGGCGTCGACCCTGACCGCGACGTTCAGCACCGCGGAGGCCGAGACCTGGCGCATCGTGCACGGGGTCGACGGCGCCGACGACCGCATCGAACGGGCGCCGCTGACCGGCGCCGCCGACCGCACCGTCGTCTGGTCGGCCCCGCGCATCCAGGCCTTCGAGGTCTTCGACACGGCCGTCGCCGTCGTGACCGACGACGGCACCACGTCGACCCTGAGCCTCGTGGCTCCCGACGGCGTCGCCGTCGAGACGCTGCCTCTGCCCGACGGTCCCGGCCTGATCACCCGCTTCGACGCGGACGCCGCCTCGACCACGCTCGCCTTCTCATGGCGTCCGCAGGGCTCCGAGCAGGACACCCTGTACACGCTGCCGCTGCAGGGGCAGCGGGCCGTGAGCCCCGTGCTGTCGATCGCGGGGGACCCGGTGACCGTGCTCGACTGGTTCTTCGTGCCGGGTCGGGCCACGGTCGTGGTGCAGGCGACCGACGAGACCGTCGCGGCCTACGACCTGACCGGCGCCGTGCCTCCTCGGCCCTACGGCACGTTCGTGGCCCTGCAGGGCGTGGCCCTCGACGGCGGCACGATCGTCGCCGCCACCGCCCTGCAGTCGACGAGGGTCGATCTCGACACCGGCGAGCAGACGCCGATCCCGTTCTCCGCCGTCGAGGGCGGGACGCCGTTCCGCGGCGAGCTCGTGGCGATCGGCCCCACCACCTACGTGCAGCAGGTGGCGGTGCCCGACGAGGGGGGCCTCAGCTACCGGAACCTGATCGTGATCGACGACCAGAAGGAGGCGCGGAGCCTGTTCGAGCCGTCGTCCGCCGGTACCACGATCGAGTCGTTCTCGGTCTCGCCGAACGGGCAGTACCTCGCCGTCGAGACCGCCGACGCGACGGCCGAGACCGACTTCAGCTACACGATCGACCCCGTGCCGACCACCGTGACGACCACCATCGTCGACATCGCGTCGGGCGGCGTGGTCGCGAGCTTCGGCGGTCACGCCGCGGAGTGGTGAGCGGGGCGCGACGACCTCGTCGGGAGGTTCGGTCAGGCCGTCAGACCCCGCTTGACGCGCTGGGACACGCGGAGTCCGCTCCGCTCGAGTCGACGGGCGAGCTCGAGCCCTCCGACGGGTCGGGCCCCCGCCGCGATCAGATCGGCGCAGCGTGACGCCGGCACGTCGTAGTGGTCGTGATCGAACCCCCGGCGGGGGATGCCGTGCGCCTCGGCGAACCGGTGCAGCTCGTCGTACGACTCGTCGCTCACCAGGTGGGCCCACACGGTGTCGTGCGCAGGCCAGACGGGGTCGTCGATCAAGATGGTCACGGGCCGATGCTAGTCGGACGGCGTTGACGGCGGCCGCAGCCGCCGTGTAATCTCGGACGTTGGTGCGCGCTGGCCCCTGGTCGCGTCGTGAACCCGACGTGACGAACGACCGTCTCGGCTCCGCATCCGTCCGCCCTCGCCCGAACCGTGCGACGAGGCGGCCCCTCGAACAGCATCGAACATTAAGGAACCCCCATGGTCTACGCAGTCGTGCGCGCCGGTGGTCGGCAGGAGAAGGTCGAGGTCGGCACGATCGTCACCCTCGATCGCCTCAAGGCCGACGTCGGCGACTCCGTCACCCTCGTCCCGGTCCTCCACGTCGACGGCGACACCGTCCTGTCGGCCGCCGACGCCCTGTCGGAGATCACGGTCACGGCCGAGGTCCTCGGCGATCTGCGCGGCCCGAAGATCCTCATCCAGAACTACAAGAACAAGACCGGGTACAAGCGTCGCATGGGCTTCCGTGCCGACCTCACCCGCGTCAAGATCACGTCGATCAAGTAGAGGGGCCGAGCAGATGGCACACAAGAA
>NZ_BJUV01000036.1 GCF_007988805.1 Frigoribacterium faeni
GGGGGGGGCGGCTGCCCGTCGTCGACGACCCACTCCCTTCGTGCCGCCCATGTGATGCCCACTGAAGAGCCACCAATCCCATCATGGGAGTTGGTGATGCTGACACGATCCCATTCCCGGGATTGACCGGCTCGTCCTGAGACGTGTGCGGGTGTAGGGAAACAGGTGAAGCCTGGCACCATTTTGAGTCAAGGGGTTTCAGCGGGGTTAATTGCGGGTACTAGACCGGCGCGATCACCGATATCACGACCTCTTCAAGATACCTTTTCATCAAGTGCTTTCTCTATGGTCGGGCTGACAGGATTTGAACCTGCGACCCCTTGACCCCCAGTCAAGTGCGCTACCAAGCTGCGCCACAGCCCGAGAAAACTGTTGCTGAGCAACCGATTCCTTGGTGTTGCCCCGACCGAGGCAACCTGACCAGCATAGCGGATCGTCGAGGCGGTTCGCGCCACGCGAGACACGAACGAGTCGCAGCCGGTCGACCGGAGCCTGACACACACGCCTCATCACGACACCATCCAGTGCAACCCGGTCCACGTCAACACACCGCCACCAGACACCCCACGTTGCGCCGCGTTACGCCCGCCAAGCGACAAATCCCCCGGCCACCTAGCGTCGGGGCATGCCCACCACCGCGATCACCGACTCCCGCGCCCTGCCGATCTCGGTCCGCGGTGTCGGGCGACGGTTCGCGCGCGACGTGCTGCGCGGGGTCGACCTCGAGGTAGCAGCCGGCGAGATCGTCGCCGTGCTCGGGCCGAGCGGCTGCGGTAAGTCGACGCTGCTGCGTCAGATCGGCGGACTCGACGTGCCCGACAGCGGCAGCGTCGTCATCGACGACTCCACCAGCCGGCTCGCCGACCAACGATGCGCGATCGCGTTCCAGGAGCCGCGCCTCCTGCCCTGGCGCACCATCCGCGACAACGTCGCCCTCGGCCTCCCGAAACGCAAGACCGACGGCAGCAAGCCCACGAAGGACGAGAACCGCACCCGCGTCACCGAGCTGCTCGACCTCGTCGGTCTGAGGGCCTCCGCCCACCTCCGCCCCCGCGAGGTCTCCGGAGGCATGGCCCAGCGCACCTCGCTCGCCCGCGCCCTCGCCCGTGAACCCAAGGTCCTCCTGCTCGACGAGCCGTTCGGCGCCCTCGACGCACTCACCCGGCTCCGCATGCAGGACCTCCTCCTCGACGTCCACGACGAGCTGCCCACCACCGTCATCCTCGTCACCCACGACGTCGACGAGGCCCTCTACCTCGCCGACCGCATCGTCCTCCTCGACGACCTCGCGCGCGCGGGCGGCACGCCCACCACGGCAGACGGCAGCGAAGGAGGCACGGGGCCGGTCCCCACGAGCATCCGCCGCATCGTCCGCGTCCCCGGCGAGCGCCGCCGCGACCGCGACGACCCCGCTCTGATCGAGCTCCGCCACGAGCTGCTCGCCGACCTCGGCGTCGTCCGCAGCACCGCCGGCGGAGGCAGCGGCATCGACAGCCCGTGACTCGCCGCGTCGCACCGCTCTTACGCATCCATGCGTAATAGCCGCGCCGACCGCACCCGACCTCCTGCACCCGCACCACGCACCCCGCACCGCACCCACCAGCTCCCCACCACCCGCCCACGCACCGCCCCCGACAGCACGGAGACGACACGATGACGACCCGCACCTCCCCCACCCGCCGCACCCGCACCTCCTGGGCCGGCGCCCTCGCCCTGACCGCCGCGACGACGCTCGTCCTCACCGGCTGCGTCGCCGGCGAAGACGCCCAGGGCAACGCGGCCGACGCCGACTCCGGCAGCACCGGCAGCAGCAGCGGCGCCTGGTCGACCGACACCCTGAACATCGACTTCGCCACCTACAACCCCCTCAGCCTGATCGTGAAGGACCAGGGCTTCATCGAGGAGGCGCTGGGTGACGACGTCGACGTCACCTGGACCCAGTCCGCCGGCAGCAACAAGGCCAACGAGCTGCTCCGCGCCGGAGCCGTCGACGTCGGCTCGACCGCCGGCTCGGCCGCCCTGCTGGCCCGCTCCAACGGCTCGCCGATCCAGACCATCGACATCTACTCGCAGCCCGAGTGGTCCGCCCTGGTCGTCCCCGGCGACAGCGACATCACCGACGTCGCCGACCTCGAGGGCAGGACCATCGCCGCCACCACCGGCACCGACCCCTACTTCTTCCTCCTGCAGGCCCTCGACGAGGCCGGCCTCAGCGCCTCCGACGTCACCATCGAGAACCTGCAGCACGCCGACGGCCGCGCCGCCCTCGAGAACGGCAGCGTCGACGCCTGGTCGGGCCTCGACCCGATCATGGCCGCCAGCGAGGCCGAGTCCGGCACCAAGCTGATCTACCGCAACGTCGACTTCCTCAGCTACGGGTTCCTGAACGCGACCGAGTCGTTCCTCGACGAGTCGCCCGACGTCGCCCAGGTCGTCGTGAACGCCTACGAGAAGGCGCGCGCCTGGGCCGAGGAGAACCCTGACGAGACCCGCGACATCCTCGCCGAGGCCGCCGGCATCGACCCCGCCGTCGCCACCACCGTGCTCGACCGCACCCACTTCGACGTCGACCCCGTGCCCGGAGCCGACCAGCAGGCCGTGCTCGAGGTCATCGCCCCGGTGCTCGTCGAGACCGGCGACGTCGCCTCGCAGGACGACGTCGACACCGCCCTCGACTCGCTCTTCGAGCCCTCCTTCGCCGAGGAGGCCGACCCGTCGTGACCCTCCCCCCTCTCGTCAACGGCAACGACCGCGAAGCCGACGCGCGCCAGGCGGTGCGGAACGCGACCACGACCGGCACCGGGACCGTCCCCGAGGAGGCGCGGCGCACCTCCTCGGCCCCGTCCCGTCGTCGACGTCCCCCGCTGGCACTGCTCGGGGTGCTGCTGCCCGCGGCCGTGCTCGCCGCCTGGCTGCTCGCCACCTCGGTCGGCGGCGTGCCGAGCTATCGCGTCCCGTCTCCGCTCGACGTCTGGACCGCCGGCGTGCAGCTCGCCGCCACCGGCCAGCTCGGGCAGTACATCGCGATCTCCGTGCAGCGGGTGCTGATCGGGTTCGCCGTGGGCGCGGCGATCGGTCTCGTGCTCGGCGCCGTCGTCGGGCTCTCGCGGGTCGGCGAGGCGCTGCTCGCTCCGACGATCGCCGCCGTGCGCGCCGTGCCGTCGCTCGCCTGGGTGCCGCTGCTGATCCTGTACCTCGGCATCGGCGAGGACTCCAAGGTCACGCTGATCGCGATCGGCGCGGCGTTCCCGGTGTTCACCACCGTCGCCGGCTCGCTGCGGCACGTCGACCCGCAGCTGGTCGAGGCCGGGCGGGCGTACGGGCTGCGCCGCGTGTCGCTGTTCACCCGGGTGCAGCTGCCGGCCGTCATCCCCTCGGTGGTGTCGGGGCTGCGGCTGGCGCTCGCTCAGGCGTGGCTGTTCCTGGTCGCCGCGGAGCTGATCGCGTCGTCGATGGGACTCGGGTTCCTGCTGACCGAGTCGCAGTCGAACGGGCGCGTGGACC
Source organism: Frigoribacterium faeni (assembly GCF_007988805.1). Lineage (GTDB taxonomy): Bacteria > Actinomycetota > Actinomycetes > Actinomycetales > Microbacteriaceae > Frigoribacterium > Frigoribacterium faeni. The sequence goes on from NZ_BJUV01000036.1 coordinate 3,505, forward strand.
GGATCTTCCTGGCGATCATCCTGCTGGCGCTGCTCGGGACGCTCAGCGACACCGTGCTGAACGTGGTGCAGCGCGTGGCGCTCCGCCGCTGGCGGTAGGGGCGCGGCGCGAGCTCGCCCTGCCTGCCGCCCCGTGCACCCGAGAACCCCCGCGGAACCTACGACGCGGTGAGCGCCTCCACCACGTCGGGGTGCTCGTCCATCCAGCCGCGGACGACGGGCTCGTAGTCGTCGCCGGCCGCGGCGTCGCCGTTGAACAGGAGGTTGCAGAGCGAGAGCAGGTCGTCCTCGCTCATCTCGAAGTCGCGCATCCAGCCGCTGGCCGTCGCGAAATCGTCGTCGAAGGTGGAGCTGGCCATCGTGTGGATCTCCTCGGCCGGGCCCATGGCGCCCTCCGGGTCCTCGAGGTCGCGGATCGGGAACGCGTCGTACGCCCAGTGCGGCCGCGCCAGCGTCGCGACCACGTTCTCGCCCGAGTCGGTGGCCGCCTTCAGCTCGGTCAGCAGCGCCGCCGTCGACGACGTGACGAAGTCCATGCTCTCGAGGCCGTAGGTCGGGATCGCCTGCTCCTCCGTGATCTGGGTCAGTCCGGCGCCCGGCTCGAGGCCGACGATCGTGTTGCCGAACAGGTCCGCGTTGTCGGCGAGCTCGTCGAGGGACGTGATCGGAGCATCGTCGTTCACCACGATCGTGTTGCGGGCGTCGGTGTACCAGGCGCCGAGGTCGGTGAGGTCGTCGCCGAAGCGGTCGACGTAGTCGGCGTGGGTGTTGGGGAGCCACGAGTCCATCACCATGTCGTAGTCGCCCGACGCGACGCCGGCGTACCCGGGAGCCACGTCGACGTCGGTGAGCGTCACGTCGTACCCCTCGTCCTCGAGCACAGCGCGCCAGAGCTGCGACACGGCGATGCCCTCGGGCCAGCCCGCGAACACGGCGATCGTCATCTCGCCCTGATCGCCGTTGTCGAGCTCGGCGGTGGGCGGCCCGGCGGGCGAGCAGGCGGTGAGCGCGAGGGCGGCGGTGCCGAGTGCGGCGAGCGCGCCGAGGCGGAGGGTCTTCTTCACGGTGGTCCTTTCGGGTCCGGGCGCAGGCTCGCGCGGCGAGGCGCGACCCCGGCCCAGCGGTGGGAGGGAGGGGCCGGGCGCAGGCTCGCGCGGCGAAGCGCGACCCCGGCCCGGCGGTGGGAGGGAGTGCAGGCGGTGACGAACGGACGGCCCGTCGCACGCCGGAGCGGCACGGACGCGTCGCGACGATCGCGCACGCCGGCCGGCCGCGGTGGTCGGATGCAAGAGCGCGACGTCAGCCGCTCACCCCGCATCGGGACGAAGGAGGCGCGGTGCCGGCCGGCACCGTCACTCCCGTCGAGCGTGGTTCAGCGGGTAGGCGACACGGCGCCGAAGTGCACGGTGCTGCGCGACCAGACCAGCGCCCAGCCGCGGCGGCGAGGCCGGACGTCGACGCCGTCGATCGGTTCGACGACCACGGCGGGGGCGAACGGGTCGCGCTGTGCCATGAGTCCTCCGGGTGCGGGTGTCGGTCGGTGCCGCATCAACGCTAGCCCGAGGAGGCGCGCCCCGCTAATCGACACCCGTCGCCTCCCCGCTCCCCCGCCGCCACGCCGCCGCGCGCCACGCCGCCACGCCGCCACGAGATGGGCACCGCACCACGGTTGATTCTGGCGCCGTGCCCATCTCCTGGCGCGATGCCCGAGCCACCAACCGGACTGCCGCACCCCCGTACCTGCACCCGCACCCGCACCTCCCCACCTAAGTCACCCCGCACCTCCCCACCCAGCGCACCCCGCACCTCCCCACCCTCAGAGCGGCCGCGCCGCCTCAGGCCCCCGCGCCGTCGAGCGCCGCCTCGGCCCGCTCGACGCTCCCCGCCGCCAGCCCCTCCTCGATCGCCGCCCGTGATGCCAGCCACATCACGACCCCGACCGCGAACACGAGCACCTCCGTGACGGTGAGCGCCCATACGATCCCGCCCAGCCCGAACCACGCGTCGCCGACCAGCACGATCGGGACGAACAGGACCCCCTGCGCCATCGACAGGACGATCGCGGGCAGCACCCTGCCCGTGGCCTGGAACACCGACGTGATCAGCCCGGTGAAACCGTTCACGATCGTCGCCACGAGCTGCGCCGTGAGGATCGTCACGCCGATGGCGAGCACCGATCCGTCGTCCGAGAAGGCGGAGAACACCTGATCGCGCAGCAGGAACACGGTCGTCGAGAAGATCAGCACGATGCCCCCGACGGTCACCGCCGACGCCCGCAGCGCCGAGGTGAACCGTGCCCGGTCGCCCTTGCCGAACGAGTAGGCGAGCAACGGCAGCACCCCGATCGTCACGCCCATCACCAGGAACTCCGGCACCTGCGCGATGCGGACGGCGACCCCCATCGCGGCGAGCGCACCATCCCCATAGGCGGAGGCCAGGTTGTTCAGGACGAGCGTGGTGACGATCAGGAACGCCGACTGGATCAGCTCGCCCGACCCGACGCCGAAGACGGGTTTCAGCACGGCGGGCGAGAGCGTGAACCAGCGCGGCGACAGGCTCACGTTCTCGCTGGTGCGCTGCAGCCAGGTGACGAAGTAGCCGATGGTGGCGACGTTCGCCAGCCCCGTCGCGAGCGCGGCGCCGGCCACTCCCCAGTGCAGCACGAGGATGAACAGCACGTCGAGGACGACGTTCGCCACCGTCGACAGGATCAACCCGGTCATCGCCTGACGGGCCGCGCCCTCGGCGCGCACGATCTGCTCGAGCGCGAACGAGGCGGCGAGCACCGGCACGAAGGCGAGCATCACTCCGACGTAGGAGGTGGTCGCGGGCACGGCGGCCCCGTCGGCTCCCAGCAGGGTCACGACGGACGGCAGCAGAGCGAGCCCGGCCGCGCCGATGACCGCTCCGACGATCACGGCACCCCACAGTGCGAACGACGAGACGTGCTTGATCCGCTCTGCTTCGCTCGCGTCGTGCTCGGCCGCGCCGAGGTGTCGCGAGATGAGGGCGCCGCCGCCGACGCCGAACACGCCTCCGACGGCCATGACGAGGCCGAGCAGCGGGGTGCCGAGGGTGATCGCGGCGAGCAGGGAGGTGTCGTGCAGCGAGCCGATGAAGCCCGCATTGATCACGTTGTAGACCGCACCGACGATCATCGCGGCGGCCATCGGCACGCAGAGGTGGACGAGTGCTCGGACGATGGGCGCCGCCGACAGGTACCAGCGGTTGCTGCCGACGGTGGGGGCGGAGGAGGTGGAGGTGGAGGCGTTGGTCATGGGACGTCCTTTCAGGGCAGGCGCGAGCGCGCGCCGACGGACGCCGGCACGGCGAGGGGAGTTCAGGAGGCGCGGGTCACGTCGGCCGCACCGTGCCGCCGCGTCTCGGCGCGGCTCAGCGCCGGCACCGTGTTCCGTGCACCGAACCGCGTCTCGCGCACTGCACCAGCTCAAGGCGCGGCGCAGCGTCCGCACCGCGTTCCGTACACCGCACCGCGTCTCTTCGCGGTGCAGTGCTCGAAGCGCGGTGCAGTGCCTGAAATGCGGTGCAGTGCTCGAAACGCGGTGCAGCGTCCGCACCGTGTTCCGTACACCGCACCGCGTCTCTTCGCGGTGCAGTGCTCGAAACGCGGTGCAGTGCCCGAGACGCGGTGCGGACACGGCGGCACGCACGGCCCGGTGTCAGGCCGCCACCCGGCGGGGTGTCCGGCAGGCCTGCTCACGGTCAGCGCGATCCTCGGCCATCGCACCGCGTCTCGCACACGGCACCAGGTCTAGACGTGGTGCAGTGGACGAGAGCCGGTGCGGTGGCCGAGCGACGCCCGAGCGCGCGACCCGATGCGGCCTATCGGCTGGGGCGGGGCAGCGCTGACGTGATCTTCGTCAGCAGGGCGTGGAGAGTGTCGCGCTCGCTCTGGTCGAGCGGGGCGAGGATGGTCTCGTCGGCGGCGATCATGGCCTCGTCGAACCCCGAGATGAGTTCGATGCCGCCGGGTGTCGCGTAGACGCGTTTACGTCGTTCGTCGCCGTTCTCGGTGCGACGTTCGATCAGGTCGCGGCGTTCGAGCCCCTGCAGGAGGCTCGAGACGCTCGCCGCGCTCGTGCGGGTCATCTCGGCGATGTCGCGTTGGATGGCGCCGGGACTCTTCGCGAGGTATCCGAGCACGAAGGCTTGCTCAGGACTGAGCTCACGGCTCTTGACCCAGTCATCGCCCGCCTTGCGCTGGGCCCAGGCGACCCAGCGGAGGAGGCCGAGGTTGGTCGTGGCCGTGTACTCCTCGATGTCCATGATCAGAAACCTAACTGTTAGATCTCAAACTGTCAAGCCTCGAACTATTCGGGATCGGACGCGGTGTTTCTGGCCTGCTTCGGGAAGGCGGCGCGCATGTGGTCGCTGGTGAGCAGGTCGCCGATGCCGATCATGAGCAGGGAGAAGACGATCTGCTCGACGACCATCCAGCCGGGGTAGAGCCCCGGGATGGTGGCGATGACGAGGGTCACGATCGGGAAGATCCGGCTGAAGAGCCGAAGGCGCGCGTACGCCCAGTAGTAGCCGAGTTGGGCGCGCCAGGCGAAGACGTAGAGCGACGCGGTGATGAAGAGCACGACGGTCGATCGGAACCACACGGCCCAGGGCACGTGCTCTCCGCGGCTGGTGAGCACGGCGGCGATGAAGATCGCGGTGAGGCCGACGACGGTCTCGCCGAACAGCAGCCAGCGGATGCCACGGAAGCTGCGCACGGTGCGGGGATGCTCGCGCATGTCCTCGTGGATGACGTAACCCGCGTGCCGCCCGCCGGCGAATCGGTCGAGCTGCAGCCGCTGCCATACCCGGTCGGCCGCCGCCGACAGTCCGATGCCCGAGGAGGCGCGGTGCCACAGGCCGGCGCCCGTCACCCTCGCACCTCGTCGTCACGCTTCACGAGGATCAATGTTGCCCTATCCCCGCCCTTCCCCGCGCCCCACACCCCCTCGTCCCCGCGCTGTTCCCCCGCCTCAGTAGAACGGCCCCCTCACCTCGCCCGGTTTCACCTCGATGCACGGCGAGAACGACGAGACGTGCGCCGAACCGAGGTCGGGGTCCATCGACATCAGGTAGACGGAATCCCCCGGTCCCGTCAGCACGAACTGCGGAGAGCGATCGAACATGTAGTCGAGCTCCGCGTGCCACCCCTCTCGCTGGTTCCATGCCCGGACACCCGCTTCGAAGACCGGGACGGCGTCAAGGGTCGCGACGAATTCGACGGTCGTGTGACCAGCCCAATGATGTCCTCCGTTCGAGCAGGACAACAGGCTTCCCTTGGGCTTCTGTTCGACGGTGCTGATGAGCGGTCGCGGGACCACCGCGACGACCTCGATCGCGATGTCTTGTGCGATCCGCTTCGCCTCGGGGAGCTTCATGGTGATGCTTTCCTCTCGAACGTCGTCCGGCTGTTCCTGGACGGCGGCAGAGCATCCATTCACGGCCACGCTGACCGTCAGAAGAATCGCCACCGCAGGCAGGATGATCCGCTTCATCTCCGCACCCTTCGAAACATCGCCTCGAGCGCCTTCAGGTTCGCCGTATCGCTGCTCCCGATCAATCTGTGGTTCTCCACCAAGGTCTCCGCCTTTCGTTCGACGTCTGCGCAAGCGATCGCCCACCGGAGTCACCTCCTAATAGAACGGCCCTCGCACCTCGCCGGGCTGGACCTCGACGCATGGAGCGAAGGAATCGATGTGCGCATAGGTCTTATCCGACGACGTCGACATCAGATACTGGGAATCGCCCGGCCCCCGCACGACGAGCATCAAGTCCGCTTCGACGATGTCCTCGACCGACGCGTGCCAGGGCTCGCCCCGCGCGTTCCACGCGCGGGCCCCGGCCTCGAGCACTTGCGCGGTATCGATAGGGCCGATGAAGTCGACCCGGGTGTGTCCGGACCAGTGGCTTCCTCCTGAGGCGCAGTCGAGCAGGCTGCCTCGGCTGGTCTGTGCGATGGCCGCCACTAGGGGCGACGGGACGAGTGCGCTGAGCTCGAGTTCGATGGCCTGCGCGGTCGTTTTGGCTTCAGATAGCGTCAACACAAGGACTCCAGATCGTGACGGCGAAGGTTTGGGTGCGTAGTCGACAGCACAGCCGGAAAGGACTAACACCAGTCCGCCGAGCAGCACGGCAACGCCTCGGACTAGGGCCTTCACGAAGTGATCCTCCAGAGGATCTTGCGGAGGGCCTGCTGATTCTCAGCGCTGCTGCTCGCGATCAACGTGTGGTTCTCCACCAGGATCTCCGCCTTCCGTTCGAGGTCTCTCGTGAATGCGAGCTCGTGGTCGTCCGGGCCCGAGAACAGCCCGTCCCGCTCGAAGGCCCAGTGTTGGCCGGGGTTCTTGCCGTTCCAGACCTGGCCGGTCCACTGGGCCACATGCAACGCGTCGAGGTAGCGGTAGTCCGAGTACGTCGTACCGTCGCGGGGTTCCCAGGCCGAGGGCATCCCCGCCCCGGCGAGCGACACCACATGGTCGTACCGCGCACCCGCCACCTCGGACGACGTGACGTTCGCGAGCCCCCAGCTGTGTCCTATCGCGATCTCGTTCATCTGACCGGGGTCGTACGACTGCCGGAGACCCGCCTGGAAGGACGCCAGCTGGGCACCCGTCGGCAGAGCGCGCGCCGGCAGGTTGGCCTCGAGCAGGTTCTGGGGGAACCGGCCGTCCTTGTAGACGAAAGAGACGTATCCCTCATCCCGGCTGGCGAACCAGTCCGACACCTGCTGCACCTCACGCGGATCCCCATAGAACGAATCGAGCCTCGCGCCCGTCCCCGGTACATAGGTGATGATCGAGCTGGTCGTCGCGCCCCATTCTCCGATCATCTCGACGATGCGATCCGCCGCCGGATCGAACAGGTACAGCTGCACCACGGGCGGTTCGGACACCGCCCCAGCGAGATAGGCGCGCTCCCGCATCAGCCCTGCGGCGTCCTCCCCGACGGTCGACGCACCCCGCGTCGACCTCCCGGCGAGCAGCAGATCGATCTCGTCGATCCGCCTCTCTGCATTCAGTCGATTCGCCAGCACCCTCGCCACCGGCGGCACCCCGTCGAGGGCGCCGATGATGGCGGGGGCTCCGGCGATCAGAGCCGCCTGAGCCGCCGTCATCCCGTCGCCGTCGACCGATCCGCGCCCGAGCTCGTCCCACCACGCCCGCACCCGCTCGGGGTCGGCCCGGAACGCCACGTCGACGAGCTCCGGGTGATCCTGCAGCAGCAGAGCCAGATCTGTCCTCGAGAGGCCTCCGAGCAGGGCGAGCAGCTGCTCGGGCGACGCAGTCGCCACCGCCGCCTCCCTGATGGACGGAAGGCGGCCCCTGACGACGGGATCGTCCAGCGCGGTGACGCACCGGCGATCGACCACGGCCCTCTCCTCGACGAGGTCGTCCCACGCGCGATCGACCGAGAGCAGCTCGCGTCGGTCCTCGTCGGCCCGCCTCTCCCACATCGACTTCTCGCCTGGGCGGTACTCCTCCTCCGAGGCCAGACCGGTGGGATCGGCCGCCACCATGTGCTCGGCCTCACGACGGATGGCCTCGACGTGCGCCGCGGCGAGAGCCAGCGACGTCTGCGCCATCGTGCGCCGCGCCTCCAGCACTCTCACCTCAGCTTGGATCGCCTCGACCGCGCGACCGTAAGTCTGCAGCGTCGACGTCTGATGCTCGAGACCGGCGGCGAGCCCCCTCAGCTCGGCCGCGACGTCCGCCGTCGACGCGACGAACGCCTCGCCGGATCGACCCTTCCACGACCCGGCCGCCCAGTCGGCCGCCCGCCGGAGATCGAAGGCCGCGCGCTCGAGGTCGTCCGCCTTCTGCGACCGCGCCGACGCCGCCCGACCGATGGACTGCACCGAACCCGCACCGGGTCCCCCGGCGACGCCCACGGCACTCACCGCCCCTCACCCCCGACACCAGCCGCCCCCGACGCCGAACCCGCACCCGCACCCGCAGCACCCGCCGCCGTAGCCGCACCACCGGCCGCCGCAGCACCGGCACGCACCCCCGCCACCAGCATCGTCTCGGTCACGGCGAACTCCCGGACGAACACCGCCGGGAACCCGCGCAGCCGTTCGAGCGCGTCGGCGAGGAGCTCGGCTCGTCGCGCGAACGCCCTCGTCGTGTCGTCGATAGCCTCGGCCACCCCTGCCACGCCGACCGCGTCGATCGTGCCCCGCGTCACCTCCGGATCGAACCCGATGCCGTATCGCGCCGCCGACACCGCCGACGCCACAGCCGACAACGCCGACTCGTCGACCTCGAGATCCGCCACCCGCACCCTCACCCTCGCTCGCCCGCTCGCGTGCCCATATCGCACGTGATGTCGATCACACTAGCAAGGGAAAACGATCGTGAGGAAATGCATCATCATGGAGACGAGCAGGGGCGGCCGACCGCCGGCGGTGGAGGGCCCGCCCCCGGACACGACGATGCCCGGTGTGGAGAACCACACCGGGCATCGAGACGTCATCCGCAGGCCGAGACGGAACCGGCGACCAGGTTGAGCCCGCAGGCCTAGACCGAGACCGAACCGCCGAGCAAGCCAGGCCCGCAGCCCCAGCCCGTAGGCCAGGCCCGCAGCCCCAGCCCCGAGCCCCAGCCGCCAGCCCCAGCCCGAGCCCGACGACCTACGGCCGCTTGCGCTTCTCGCGCACGCGCATGTTCACGGTGATCGGGGTGCCCTCGAAGCCGAAGATCTCGCGCAGGCGGCGCGTGATGAAGCGGCGGTACTGCGGGTCGAGGAACCCGGTCGTGAAGAGCACGAAGGTCGGCGGACGGTTGGCCGCCTGGGTGCCGAACAGGATGCGCGGCTGCTTGCCGGACCGCAGCGGGTGCGGGTGCTCGGCGACGAGCTCGGCCAGCAGGGCGTTGAACTTGCCGGTGGGGATGCGGGTGTCCCACGACTCGAGCGCCAGCTCGAGGGCGGGCACGAGCTTCTCGAGGTGACGGCCGGTACGCGCCGAGATGTTGACGCGGGGCGCCCACGACACGTGGTCGAGGTCCTGCTCGATCTCGCGCTCGAGGTAGCGGCGGCGGTCGTCGTCGAGGAGGTCCCACTTGTTGAACGCGAGCACGAGCGCACGGCCCGACTCGAGGACGAGGTCGATGATGCGGAGATCCTGCGTCGAGATCTGCTCGGTGACGTCGATCACGACGACCGCGACCTCGGCCTTCTCGAGAGCCGCCGAGGTGCGCAGCGACGCGTAGAAGTCGGCGCCCTGCTGCAGGTGGACGCGCTTGCGGATGCCGGCGGTGTCGACGAAGGTCCACACCCGCCCGGCGATCTCGACCTGCTCGTCGACCGGGTCGCGGGTGGTGCCAGCGAGTTCGTTGACGACGACGCGCTCCTCGCCCGCGGCCTTGTTCAGCAGCGAGCTCTTGCCGACGTTCGGGCGACCGAGGATCGCCACGCGACGCGGGCCCCCGATCTCCTCCTTGGCCACGGTCGAGACCGCGGGCAGCTTCGTCATGCACAGGTCGAGCAGGTCGGCCACGTTGCGGCCGTGGAGCGCCGATGCGGGGAACGGCTCGCCGAGACCCAGCGACCACAGCGACGCGGCCTCGAGGTCCTTCCGGGCGTCGTCGCTCTTGTTGGCGACGAGGATCACGGGCTTGTGCGACGCGCGCAGCATCCGCACGACGGCCTCGTCGGTCGCGGTCGCTCCGACGTTGACGTCGACGACGAACAGTACGGCGTCGGCCAGGTCGACGGCGATCTCGGCCTGCATCGCCACCGACTTGTCGATGCCGATCGCGTCGGGCTCCCACCCGCCGGTGTCGACGAGGGTGAAGCGGCGCCCGCCCCACTCGGCCTTGTACGAGACGCGGTCGCGCGTGACGCCGGGCTTGTCCTCGACGACGGCCTCGCGCCTCCCGAGGATCCGGTTGACCATGGCGCTCTTGCCGACGTTCGGGCGACCGACGATGGCGAGCACCGGCAGGGCCGGGGCGTAGGTGAGCGCGTCGGGGTCCCACTCGGCGCCCTCGAGGACGTCGACGTCCTCGTCGTCGAGGTCGTAGTCGGCCAGACCGGCCCGGAGGGCACGCGCGCGCTGGTCGGCGTCCTCGTCGGGCATCGCCTGGATGCGGCCGACCATCTGCTCGTCGAGCTCGGGGTACTTGTCGTCGTCTGCCATCGGGATTCCTTATTAAGAGGGGGTGCTCGCTCGCACGAGCTCGACCACGGCGTTCACCGTCTGGTCGAAGTCGAGGTGGGTGGAGTCGACGGTCGACACGCCGGGGGCGGCGGTCATGAAGTCGACGACCTTGCTGTCCAGCCGGTCTCGGGTCGCCAGCTGCCGAGCTGTCTCGTCGGCACTCTGCCCGGTGACCTCGGCCGAACGCCTGGCCATTCTAGCCTCTTCGCTCGCGGTCAACAGGATTCTGACCTGGGCGTCCGGTGCGACGACCGTGGTGATGTCGCGGCCCTCGGTCACGATGCCGGGCCTGTCGGTCGACGCGATGATGCGCCGGAAGAGGTCGACCATGTAGCGGCGCACCTCGGGCAGCTTGGCCACGTGGCTGACTGCGGTGGTCACCCGGGGCGTCCGGATCTCGTCGCTCACGTCGACGCCGTCGACGGTCACCGAGGAGGCGCGGGCCGGGTCGATCCCGATCGCGTACCGGAACGAGGGCAGCGCTCCGACGATCGCGTCGGCGTCGTCGAGGTCGACGCCGCTCTGCAGAGCGTGCAGGGCGAAGGCGCGGTAGGCGGCGCCGGTGTCCTGGTAGTCGAAGCCGAGGGCGACCGCGGAGGCGCGGCTCACGCTGGACTTGCCGCTGCCGGCCGGTCCGTCGACGGCCACGACGATGTGGCGGTGGACGGCCTCCGCGGTCTTCTCGCGGAGGTCGGCGGTGTGCGCCTCGCCCGCGGGTCCGCCGACGCCGTGCTCGCCGGGCGAGCGCTCGACGTCGACCGAGGGGTCTCCGAGGCCGCTCATGCGAACGCCCCCGCCACGGTCCAGCCGCGTCGCTCGAGTTCGGCGACGAGTCGTTGTTCTTGGTCGGGCACGATGGCCACCTCCGCGAGTCCTACCGGGGCGCCGGGCGAGTGCTCCAGGCGCAGGTCTTCCAGGTTGACGCCGATCTCGCCGATCTCGGTGAGCAGGCGGGCGAGTTGTCCCGGGGTGTCGTCGACGAGCACGATCACCGAGCTGAACTGGGTGGTCGAGCCGTGCTTGCCGGGGAGGCGCGCGACTCCCCCGTTGCCGGCGCCGATCGCCTCGGCGACCGCACGCCGCGCGCCGGGCGCCTCGGGGGCGTCGAGCGCGTCGATGACCCCGTCGAGGTCGACGCGGAGCTCGCGCAGCACGTCGACGACGCGCGAGGCGTTCGCCCCGAGGATCTGCACCCAGAGCGCCGGGTCGCTCGCCGCGATGCGGGTCACGTCGCGGACCCCCTGTCCGGCGAGCTCGAGGGAGGCGTCGGGAGCCGCGGCGAGGCGGGTCGCCATGAGACTGGCGACCACCTGCGGCACGTGGCTGACGAGCGCGACGCCGGCGTCGTGCTCGTCGGGGGTCATCTCGATGGGCGTCGCTCCGAGGTCGAGGGCGAGGTCCTCGACGGCCGCGGCTCGTCGGTAGCTGATGTCGTCGTGCCCGGCGATGACCCACGGGCGTCCGATGAAGAGGTCGGCACGGGCCGAGACGGCGCCGCCGCGCTCCCGGCCGGCCATCGGGTGCGAGCCGATGTAGCGCGAGACGTCGGCGCCGAGGGCGCGGAGCTCGACCAGCGGGGCGACCTTGACGGACGCGACGTCGGTGACCAGCGCCTCCGGGTGGGCCTGCAGCTCCCGCGCGACGATGCTCGCCGTGACGTCCGGGGGAACCGCGACGACGACGAGCGTGGGCTGGTCGCCCTGGGCCGGGAGCCGTCCGGCGCCGTAGTCGATCGCGAGGCTGCGGGCAGCGGGCGAGACGTCGTCGAGGATGACGTCGACGCCGTGCTGGCGCAGCCGCAGGCCGATGCTGGTGCCGAGCAGACCCGAACCGACGATCCGCACCTGCCCCGACAGCCGACGGCTGCCCTCGGCGAGGTCGTGGGCGTCGAGCTGGTCGGCGATGCCGCCCGCGTCAGCCGAGGAGGCGCGGGTCGGCTCGGTCACGGACGCCCACCCCCGCGAGGACCACGCCCTCCGTCGTCGCCACGGGGCTTGTACGGACGGTCGCCGCCGCGCGGGCCGCCACCGCGGCGGTCGTCGCCACGGCCGCGGTCGTCGCGACCCCGGCTGTCACCGCCGCGGCTGTCGCCACCACGGTCATCGCGACCCTGGTAGCCGCCACGGTCGTTCCGGCCCTGGTAGCCGCCGCGGTCTCCGCCGCGCTCGTCGCGACCCTGGTAGCCGCCGCGCTGTGCACCGCGGTCGTCTCTACCCTGGTACCCGCCACGGTCGCCGCCGCGGTCGTCACGACCCTGGTAGCCGCCACGGTCGTTCCGACCCTGGTAGCCGCCGCGGTCTCCGCCACGGTCGTCGCGACCCTGATAGCCGCCGCGCTGTGCACCACGGTCGTCGCGGCCCTGGTACCCGCCACGGTCGTCACGACCCTGGTACCCGCCGCGCTCGTCGCGGTCTCGGGGCGCGCGGTCGTCGCGGCTGCGGTCCTCGCGTCCGCCGCGGCCCGCACCGGGGCCGCCGGCTCGCACGCCCGACGGGCGTCCGGTGCGCGGATCGCGGTTCTGGTCGCGGTTCGGGTAACCCGCCGCGCGCTCCTCGCCCGGCGTCAGCGGTCGGTCGCCGCCACGGGGCGCACCACCGCGAGCACCGGGCCCACCGCGGTCGTCCCGCGAGACGAAGCCGCCACGCTCAGGCCGTCCGCCACGGTCGTCGCGCGACACGAAACCGCCACGGTCGGGTCGTCCGCCGCGGTCGGGGTAGCCGCCGCGCTCAGGACGCGCTCCCCGGTCGTCCCGGGCCGAACCGCCGCGGGCGGGGTAACCACCGCGCTCAGGACGCGCTCCACGGTCGTCACGGGCCGAACCGCCGCGGGCGCCGTAGCCCCCGCGATCGTCACGGGCGGAGCCGCCTCGCGCCGCGCCTCCCCGGTCCGCGCCGTAGCCGCCGCGGTCGTCGCGAGCGGGACGAGCGCCTCGGTCGTCACGCGAGCCGTAGCCGCCTCGCTCGTCGCGAGCGGGACGAGCAGCACGGTCGTCACGCGAGCCGTAGCCGCCACGCTCGTCACGAGCCGGGCGTCCGCCGCGGTCGTCACGAGCGGGTCGCGCCCCGCGGTCGTCGCGCTGCTCGCGGCGTCCCGCCTGCTGCCGGCGCACCTCGGCGCGACGCGAGGTCGCGGCACCGGTGTCGCCCTTGAAGCCGGACGGACCGCGGCGGCGCTTCTCGTCGCGCGCGTCGGTCGAGGGGTCGAACTCCTCGTCGTCCTCGTCGTAGTACTCCTTCTCGACCTCGGTCTCGTCGAGGGCGACCTCCACCACGTCGGCCTCGTCGACCGGCGCGTCGGCGCTCTCGGTGACCGGTGCCGCGTCGACGCGCGGCGAGGGGGTCGCGTCGCGCGAGATCGTGAGGATGGCGCCGAGCTCGGCCTTGTTCAGCGAGCGCATGTGGCCCACCTTCAACGTGCCGAGGTGCAGCGGGCCGAACGACCGACGCACGAGGTCGATGACCGGGTGGCCGACCGCCTCGAGCATGCGACGGACGATGCGGTTGCGGCCGGAGTGCAGGGTGATCTCGATCAACGACGAGTCGTTCGAGCGGGAGAGGCCCGCCCCGCCGCCGACCAGGGCGGCCTTGTCGGCCGCGATCGGCCCGTCGTCGAGCTCGACGCCCGAGAGCAGCTGCGCCAGGACGGCGGGCGTGATGACGCCCCGCACCTTGGCGATGTAGGTCTTGGTGACGCCGAACGACGGGTGGGCGAGGACGTGCGCGAGCTCGCCGTCGTTGGTCAGCAGGAGCAGACCCGAGGTCTCGGAGTCGAGGCGCCCGACGTTGAACAGGCGCTCCTCGAACTCGCTCGTGAACTGGCGCAGATCGGGCCGGCCGTTCTCGTCGCTCAGGGTGCTGACCACGCCGACGGGCTTGTTCAGCATGACGTAGCGGCGGCTCGCGTCGAGCTGGACCGCGGTGCCGTCGACGACGACCTTGTCCTTCTCGGGGTCGATGCGACGCCCGGCCTCGGTGACGACCTTGCCGTTGACCGTGACGCGGCCGGCGGCGATGAGGTCTTCCGAGACGCGGCGCGACGCGACGCCCGCCGCGGCCATGACCTTCTGCAGGCGTTCGCCCGAGGGCAGTTCGGACTCGTTGTCAGGCGACATCGTCGAAACCTCCGCGACCGTCAGAGAGCAGGGGCGAGATGAGGGGCAGCTCGTCCAGTGAATTGATGCCGAGATGGGTCAACAGGAGTTCCGTCGTTTCGTAGGTGATGGCTCCGGTCTCGGAGTCGGTGGACGACTCGGTGACGAGACCGCGCCCGAGCAGCGTGCGGACGACCGAGTCGACGTTCACCGCGCGGATCTGCGCGATGCTGCTGCGGGTGATGGGTTGCTTGTAGGCGATGACCGCCAGCGTCTCGAGAGCCGCCTGAGACAGTTTGGTCGGGTTCTGCGTCAGCACGAAATCGCGGACGACCGGGTCGAACTCCTCGCGCACGTAGAATCGCCAGCCGCCGCCGACCTCCCGCAGCTCGAAACCGCGCCGGGTGCCGCCGTCGGCGCCGTCGAAGTCGGCCACGAGCGACTCGATCGCCTGACGGACCGCCGCCGTCGGGGCGCCGACCGCGGTGGCGAGCGAGACGAGCGACTGCGGCTCGTCGGCGACCATGAGGATCGCCTCCAGCGAGCGGGCGATCGGCACGGCGGCGTCGTGCGCCCGGTCGTCGCCGGACGGGTCGGTCTCGGACGCGTCCGCCGAGGAGGCGCGGGTCGGGTCAGCCCTCATAGTCGGCTCCCAGGGCGGCGAGCGCGTCGTCCGTCCAGGTCTCGGCCGTCCACCGGACGCTGAGCTCGCCGAGCGGCTCGACCTGCTCGAACGAGATCGTCGCGTGCCGGTACAGCTCGAGGAGGGCCAGGAACCTCGCGACGACGACGCCCTTGACCTCGATGCCGGCGACCAGCTCGCGGAAGGTCAGCACCCCGGCCTGCCGCAGCATCGCGACGACCACGGCGGCCTGCTCGCGGATGCTGACCAGCGGGGCGTGCAGGTGGTCGAGGCCGACGGTGGGGATCTCTCGCGGGGTGAGCGCGAGGGTCGCGAGCGCCGCGAAGTCGTCGGGGCTCAGCGTCCAGACGAGCTCGGGTGTCGTGACGCGGTACTTCTCTTCGAGGCGGACCGACCGCGCGTGACGGGCGGCCTCGCTGGCGCCGTGCTCGCCGAACCACTCGGCGGCCTGCTTGAAGGCGCGGTACTGCAGCAGCCGGGCGAAGAGCAGGTCGCGCGCCTCGAGCAGGGCGACGTCCTCGGCGTCGACCAGCTCGCCCTGCGGCAGCAGCCCGGCGACCTTGAGGTCGAGCAGCGTCGCGGCGACCACGATGAACTCGCTCGCCTGGTCGAGGTTCTCGTCGGTGTCGACCCGCCGGAGGTAGGCGATGAACTCGTCCGTGACGGCGCTGAGCGCCACCTCGGTGACGTCCATCTCGCGCTTGCCGATCAGCGTGAGCAGCAGGTCGAACGGCCCGCTGAAGTTGGTGAGCGTGACCTCGAACCCGGCGCCGACGGCATCGGGAGTCGAGGAGGCGCCGGTCGCGACGCTGCTGTCAGGCCGCGGCACCACGCGCGATCAGCTCTCGGGCCAACTGCCGGTACGCCTGGGCCGCCGGGTGCTCGGGGGCGAACTGGGTGATGGGCGTGCCGGCGACGGACGCGTCGGGGAACTTCACGGTCCGGCCGATGACGGTCTCGAGCACCTGGTCGCCGAAGGCCTCGACGACGCGCTCGAGCACCTCGCGGCTGTGCAGGGTGCGCGAGTCGAACATGGTCGGCAGGATGCCGTCGAGCGTGATCGCCGGGTTGAGCCGGTCGCGGACCTTCTCGATGGTCTCGACCAGCAGGGCGACGCCGCGCAGGGCGAAGAACTCGCACTCGAGCGGGATCAGCACGCCGTGCGCCGCGGTGAGCGCGTTGACCGTGAGCAGACCGAGCGACGGCTGGCAGTCGATCAGGATGACGTCGTACTCGTCGCTCACCTGGCGGAGGATGCGGGCGAGGATCTGCTCGCGGGCGACCTCGTTGACGAGGTGCACCTCGGCCGCCGACAGGTCGATGTTCGCCGGCATCACGTCGAGGTTCTCGACGCGGGTCGGCACGATGACCTCGTGCGCGTCGCGCTCGGTGCCGATCATGAGGTCGTAGATCGTCGCCTGGTCGTGCGCCTGCACGCCGAGCCCCGCGGTCAGGGCGCCCTGCGGGTCGAAGTCGATGGCCAGCACCCGGCGGCCGTACTCGGCGAACGAGGCGCCGAGGTTGATCGTGGTCGTGGTCTTGCCGACGCCGCCCTTCTGGTTGCAGAGGGTGATGATGCGGGCGGGGCCGTGGCCGGTCAGGGGCTCGGGCACGGCGAACTCGGTGCGCGGTCGGCCGGTGGGGCCGTTGACCGGCCCCGTCGACGTCGGGGTCGACGGAGCGCTCTCGAAGAGGGTGGGGGTGCTCGAGGTCGGCTTGGTGCTCACACGACGATGCTAACGGCGACGACCGACGCCGACGGGCTGCCGCGCCCGGTCGCGAGCCGAAGAAGCTTCATGCCGTGCCTGAGGGTTTTGGCTGATCAGACGGCAGGTGGAGCGAGGCTCACGAGGGGGTGCGACGCCGCGCCCGCGGGTGGGCCTGCGAGTACATGTCGCGCAGCGCGTCGGCCGTGACCAGCGTGTAGATCTGGGTCGTCGCGACGGACGAGTGCCCGAGCAGCTCCTGGACGACCCGCACGTCGGCGCCGCCTTCGAGCAGGTGCGTGGCGAACGAGTGCCGGAACGTGTGGGGCGAGACGTCGATGTCGAGCTCGGCCCGCTCGGCCGCCGCCTGGATCACCAGCCAGGCGTTCTGCCGTGACAGACGCGCGCCGCGCACGCCCAGGAACAGCGCGGGCGTCGCCGCTCCCCTGGCCGAGAACTCCGGCCGGGCCCGCACGAGGTACGCGTCCAGCGCGCGACGGGCGAAGCTGCCGAGCGGCACGATCCGCTGCTTGCCGCCCTTCCCGAACAGCCGCACGACGTCGCCCTCGATCACGTCGTCGACGTTGAGGGAGACGGCCTCCGTCACCCGGGCGCCCGTCGCGTAGAGCAGTTCGAGCAGGGCCTTGTCGCGCACTCGAGCCGGGTCGTCGCCGTCGGTCGCGGCGAGCAGCGCCTCGACCTGCGCGACCGAGATGGCCTTCGGCAGACGGCTCGGCAGCTTCGGCGGCCGCGTCGTCGCGGCGACGTCCGTGTCGACGAGCCCCTCCTCGAGCAGGAACCGGTGCAGCCCGCGCACCGACGACAGCACCCGGGCCACGCTCGCGGCCCCCAGCGGTCTCTCGGGCCGGGTGGAGAGCGCGACGGGGAACGCGGCCACGTCCGCGACCGTGACGTCCCCCGGGGAGGCGCGTCCCGCCTCCTCGAGATGGCCTCGCCACAGGTCGAGATCGCGCCGGTACGCGGCGACCGTGTTGGGCGACAGGCCGCGCTCGACCGTGACGTGCCTCAGGTAGCGGTCGACCGCCTCCTGGATCGTCGTCATCGGGTCGCGCCGGCGATCGTCGGCGCGATCAGTGGGCGGAGGCCGCCGCGGCGAGCGCGCCGATCGCGAGGATCGAGTTGCGCAGCCGGCCGGCGAGCACGCCGTCGACGATCTCGTCGAGGGCGACCCAGCGCACCTCGATGTCGGCCTCCTCGGCCTCGCGCTCGAAGGTCGAGCCGGTCGCCGAGACGCCGGTGGCCTTGAAGACGGTGACGGTCTCGTCGCTGCCGCCCGGCGTGGTGCGGAAGGCGACGAGCTCGGACCAGTCGGACGCCTGGAGGTCGGCCTCCTCGGCCAGCTCCCGCTGGGCGGCGACGAGCCCGCTCTCGCCCGACACGTCGAGCAGCCCCGCGGGGAGCTCCCACTCGCGCGAGCGGATCGGGTGGCGGTACTGACGGATCACGAGCACACGGCCCTCGTCGTCGACGGCGAGGATCGCCACCGCGCCGGTGTGGGCGACGTACTCGCGCACGATCGACGAGCCGTCGTAGTCGAACGCGTCGCGGCGGACGTTCCAGACGGCGCCCTCGAAGACGACCTCGGACGAGGTCACGTTCGGCTCGAACGCCTCGTCGGCGAGGGGGCCGGGCTCGGTCGACCCCGTGGTGCCGCTCACGCGGACTCCGTCACGGCGGCCGAGGTCGCCTCGTCGGTGTCGTCCGCGAACAGACGGCTGGAGTTCTGTCGGTCGAGCGAGGCCTCGATCAGACCGCTGAACAGCGGGTGCGCGTGGTTCGGGCGCGACCGCAGCTCGGGGTGGGCCTGCGTGCCGATGTAGAAGGGGTGCTCGCTGCGGTCGAGCTCGACGTACTCGACGAGCGTGCCGTCGGGCGAGGTGCCCGAGAAGCGCAGCCCGGCGTCGGCGATCTGCTGACGGTAGTGGTTGTTGACCTCGTAGCGGTGGCGGTGGCGCTCGTCGACCAGCTCGGAGCCATACAGCTCGGCCGCCAGCGACCCGGGCGTCAGGGCCGCGGGGTAGAGGCCCAGTCGCATCGTGCCGCCGAGGTCTCCCCCGGCGATGATGTCGACCTGCTCGGCCATCGTCGCGATGACGGGGAACTCGGTCTCGGGGTCGAACTCGGACGAGGAGGCGCCGGCCAGGTCGGCCTCGTTGCGCGCATACTCGATGACCATGCACTGCAGGCCCAGGCACAGGCCGAGCGCGGGGATCTTGTTCTCGCGGGCGAACCGCAGTGCGCCGAGCTTGCCCTCGATGCCGCGGATGCCGAAGCCGCCGGGCACGCAGATGCCGTCCACCTCGGCGAGCGCCTTCGCGGCGCCCTCGGGCGTCTCGCAGTCGTCGGAGGGGATCCACACCAGCTTCGCCTTGGCCTGGTGGGCGAACGCGCCGGCCCGCAGGGCCTCGGTGACGGACAGGTAGGCGTCGGGCAGGTCGATGTACTTGCCCACCAGCCCGATCGTGACCTCGTGCTTGGGCTCGTGGACCGCGGTGAGCACGGTCTGCCAGCCGGACCAGTCGACCTCGCCGGCCTTCTCGGCGAGGCCGAGGTGGCGGATGATGTACGAATCGAGGCCCTGGTCGTTCAGCATCGACGGGATGTCGTAGATGCTCGCGACGTCCTTCGCGTTGACGACGGCGTCCTCGTCGACGTCGCACATCAGGGCGATCTTCTTCTTGTTGCTCTCGCTGACCGGGCGGTCGCTGCGCAGCACGAGGGCATCGGGCTGGATGCCGATCGAGCGCAGGGCGGCGACGGAGTGCTGCGTGGGCTTCGTCTTCTGCTCGCCCGACGCGCCCATGTAGGGCACGAGCGACACGTGCACGAAGAACACGTTCGAGCGGCCGAGCTCGTGACGCACCTGGCGGGCCGACTCGATGAAGGGCTGGCTCTCGATGTCGCCGACGGTGCCGCCGACCTCGGTGATGATGACGTCGGGCTTGAGGTCGCCCTCGGCCTGCTGACGCATGCGGCGCTTGATCTCGTCGGTGATGTGCGGGATGACCTGCACGGTGTCGCCGAGGTACTCGCCGCGGCGCTCCTTCGCGATGACGCTCGAGTAGATCTGGCCGGTGGTGACGTTCGCGGCCTGGTCGAGGTTGATGTCGAGGAACCGCTCGTAGTGCCCGATGTCGAGGTCGGTCTCGGCGCCGTCGTCGGTGACGAAGACCTCGCCGTGCTGGAAGGGGTTCATCGTGCCCGGGTCGACGTTGAGGTACGGGTCGAGCTTCTGCATGACGACGCGCAGGCCGCGGGCGGTCAGCAGGTTGCCGAGGCTGGCCGCGGTGAGGCCCTTGCCGAGCGACGACACGACGCCGCCGGTGACGAAGATGTGCTTCGTGACGGTGGCCGGGGCCGAGCCGTTCGAGACGACGTCGCCGCCGGTCTCTGTGGCGGCAGAAGGGCCGCCTCCGTCGATCGAGGAGGAATCAAGGCCCGAGTTCTGTACGTTCACCACGGGATTCCATCCTATGTCACGAGCGGGGCTCAGACCAGCCACCGGTGTTACGAACGTGTGTCGGCGCGCTCGCGTGCCAGGTCGAGCAGCTCGCGCGCGTGATCCAGCCCGCTGGTGCTGTCCGGCAGGCCGGAGAGCAGCCGGGCCATCTCGGCGACGCGCTCGTCGCCGTCGAGCTGCTGGACGCTGCTCGCGGTGACCTCGCCCGAGGCGTCCTTGACGACCCGCAGGTGGTTGGTGGCGAAGGCCGCCACCTGGGCCAGGTGCGTCACGACGATCACCTGGGCGCGATCGGCGAGCTCGGCGAGACGACGGCCGATCTCGATCGCGGCGGAGCCGCCGACGCCGGCGTCGACCTCGTCGAACACGAAGGTGGGCACGTCGCTCGAGCCGGCCATGACCACCTCGAGCGCGAGCATCACCCGGGAGAGCTCGCCGCCGGACGCGCCCTTGCCGAGCGGCCGGGGTTCGCTGCCGGGGTGCGGCTTGAGCAGGAGCGACACCACGTCGGCGCCCGAGGTGCCGAGGTCGTCGCGGGGCGACACCTCGACGACGATCTCGGCGCCGGTCATGGCGAGAGCACCGAGCTCGGCGCTGACCCCCTCGGACAGGTCGGCTCCGGAGGCGCGGCGCAGCTCGGTCAGTCTCGCCGCCCTGGTCTCGGCCTCCGCCCGGAACTCGCGCACCTCGTCGTCGAGCTGCGTGAGGCGGTCGTCGTCTCCGTCGAGCTCGAGCAGACGCCGACTGCCGTCGTCGAGCAGCCGGATCGCGTCGTCGAGGGTCGGGCCGTGTCGACGCACGAGGCCGTTGAGGTCGGCGCGACGGGTCTGCACGGCCTCGAGGTCGCCGGCGGCGTCGCCGTCGAGTCCCCCGAGGTAGCTGGAGAGCCGCGAGGAGGTCTCGGAGACCTGCACGCTGACCTCGGTGAGCAGCTCGGCGATGGGCGCGAGCGCAGGATCGTGCGGCGCCACCCGGTCGATCTGCCGACGGGCCTCGTCGACGAGACCGAGGACGTCGCGGGTGCCGTCGACGGCCTCGGTGGAGAGGATCTCGTGCGCCAGGCCGGCGGCGAGCCTGAGGTCTTCTGCGTTGCTCAGGCGTTCGGCGGCGGCATCGAGCTCGTCGAGCTCGCCGGCGACGGGGGCGACGCCTTCGATCTCCGTGATCGCCTCCCGCAGGGCGTCGGCCTCTGCCCTTCGCGCGTCGCGATCGCGCGTGATCTCGTCGAGCTCGGCCCGGGCCGCCAGCCAGGCGTCGTACGCGCTGCGGTACGACGCCGCGGCCGCCGCCAGCGGGGCGCCGCCGTGGGCGTCGACCGCTGCACGCTGAGCGGAGGCGGATTTGAGACGGATCTGCTCGGACTGGCCGTGCACGACGACGAGGTGGTCGGCGAGGTCGCCGAGCACGCCGATCGGCGCGGCCCGTCCGCCGACGATGGCACGGCTGCGGCCCTCGGCCGAGACGACCCGGCTGAGCAGGAGCTCGCCGTCGTCGACGTCGCCTCCCGCCTCGGCGACCCGCTCCACGACGGGGCCGTCGGCGGGCACGAGCCATCGTCCGTCGACCACGGCCTGAGGGCTGCCCGAACGGACGACGCCGCTCTCGGCGCGCTGACCGAGCAGCAGCCCGAGGGCCGTCACGACCATGGTCTTGCCGGCACCGGTCTCCCCCGTCACGGCGGTGAAGCCCGGGCCGAGCGGCAGCGTGGCGCGGCCGATCACGCCGAGGTCGCGGATCGAGATCTCTTCGATCACGGCGCCGCCACCTGGTCGGGTCCGCGCCAGCCGGTCACCGGCAGGTGGAACTTCGCGACGAGCCGGTCGGTGAACGGGCCCTGCCGGAGGCGGGCCAGGCGCACGGGCTGATCCGAGCGGGTGCACTCGACCCGCGCACCCGGCGGGAGGTCGTGCTCGCGTCGGCCGTCGCACCAGAGGATGCCCTTCGCCTCGGTGCGGTTGAGGACCTCGACGGCGAGCACCGAGTCGGGCCCGACGACGAGCGGGCGGGCGAAGAGGGCGTGCGCGCTGAGCGGCACGAGCAGAAGGGCCTGCACCTCTGGCCAGACGACGGGACCGCCCGCCGAGAACGAGTAGGCGGTGGAGCCGGTGGGGGTCGACATGACGACCCCGTCGCAGCCGAACGACGACAGGGGTCGGCCGTCGACCTCGATGACGACCTCGAGCATGCGTTCGCGGGACGCCTTCTCGACGGTGGCCTCGTTCATGGCCCAGGTCTCGTAGACGACCTCGCTGCCGACCGTGACGGTGACGTCGAGCGCGAAGCGCTCCTCCACGTCGTAGTCGTGGGCGAGCACGCGGCGGACCGTGTCGGTCATCTCGTCGCGCTCGCTCTCGGCCAGGAACCCGACATGGCCCAGGTTGACGCCGACGATGGGCGCCGTGGTGCCCCTCGTGAGCTCGGCGGCCCGGAGGATGGTGCCGTCGCCGCCCAGCACGATGACGCACTCGAGCTCGTCGCAGCGGACGTCGTCGTTCAGGATGTCGACCTTGCCGATGCCGGGCTCGGCGGCCCGGATGTCGTCCCACTCGTCGCGGGGCAGGACGGGGACGACGTCGGCGGCCGCGAGCAGCCCGCAGACCACGAGGGCCGCGTCGATGGAGTCCCGTCGCCCCGTGTGCGAGACGACGAGGATGTGCCTGGTCGAAGTGATCTCTCTCACGCTCCCGTCACGCTGTCGGCCGTATTCAACCATTCTGTCGGATTCGTCCCGGCGGAGGCCGAGAACCGCACGCAGTACTCGCGGTTCCCCGCGCCTCCCACGATCGGTGAGGGGATGAGCCCCGCCGTTCCGAGCCCGAGGTCGTGGGCGGCCCACAACACGCCCGTGACGGCTTCGTTCCGAAGCGCCGGGTCGTGCACGACGCCCTCTCGGACGCCCTGACGGCCGACCTCGAACTGAGGCTTGATCAGCAGCACGAACTCGCTGTCCACACCGACGCTCTCGACCAGGGCGGGCAGCACCATCGTGAGCGAGATGAACGACACGTCGGCGACGACGAGGTCGATCGAGGCGGACTCGGCGGACATCGACCGCAGCTGCGGCCTCGTGAGGTAGCGGGCGTTGACGCCCTCCACCATCGTCACGCGCGGATCCGAGCGCAGGCCCACCGAGAGCTGACCGTGTCCGACGTCGAGCGCGACCACGTGATGGGCGCCGCGTTCGAGCAGCACCTGGGTGAAGCCCCCGGTGGAGGCGCCCACGTCGAGCGCGACCCGGCCGCCGACGTCGACCCCGAACGAGTCCAGAGCTCCGACGAGCTTGTGGGCGGCACGGCTGACGTAGTGGTCGAGACCGGCGACCTCGACCCGGTCCGTCTCGGCGACCCGCACCGCGGCCTTCACCACGCCGGAGCCGTTCACGGAGACGAGGCCGTCGGCCACCAGCCGCGCCGCGTGGGTGCGCGAGCGTGCGAGGCCCCGACGCGCGAGCGCGGAGTCGAGCCGCTCGCCGTCGCCGGACACCGTGTCGTCGGTGGTCACCGTGGTTCCGTCGACGGGCCGTCGGTCGCGCCCTCGAGCACGTCCCTCAGATCGTCGTGCAGGTGGGAGAACGCCTCGGCCCGCGACGCCAGGGGCCGGGTCTCGATGCCCCGGAGGCGCTCCTGGAGACCGTCCACCGCCTCCTGACGGTCCGCCTGCGGCTCCGTCGCCTCGTGGTCGTCGTCCATGGTGGCGTCCACCCTAGTCACCCGCGTGCAGCTTCGGGTCGATGTCGAGACCGTAGACGGCGCGTCCGGTCCCCCAGACGGCGGCGGCTCCGGCACGGAGGAGGTCGGTCGGGTCGGATCCCTCCGACAGCACCCGGACGACGTGACCGCGCACGGCGACGCTGGCGTCACGGACGCTCACGACGTGGACGTCGTCCTCGTCGTGCTCGACGACGGGAGGGTACGGCTGGAGCAGCTCGCGGAGGTCCCCGACGACGAAGTCGGGTCGCGACCCCTTGTCGGCGGCGATGAGCTCCTTCGCCCCGTCGATGCCGGTCAGCACGAGCACGGACAGCAGCCCGGCCCGGTTGGCGCCGACGATGTCGGTGTCGAGCCGGTCGCCGATGAAGAGCGCCCGCGTGGCCTCGAAGCGCTCGACGGCGGCGGTGAAGATGGGGGTCTCGGGCTTGCCCGCGACCTCGGGCAGGCGCCCGACCGCGGAGTGCACGGCCGAGACGAGGGTGCCGTTGCCGGGGGCGATGCCGCGTTCCTGCGGGATCGTCCAGTCGGTGTTCGTGGCGATCCACGGGATGCCGGTGTGGAGTGCGAAGGAGGCCTCGGCCAGCTGGGGCCAGCCCACCTCGGGGCTGAAGCCCTGCACGACGGCGGCGGGGTGGTCGTCCGCCGAGCGGGTGACGACGTAGCCGCCCTCGGTCAGCACCGACGTGAGGCCCTCTCCCCCGACGACCAGCACCGTCGAGCCGGCAGGCACGGTGTCCCCGAGGAGGCGCAGGGCCGCCTGCGGGGACGTCACGACGTCGTCCGCCTCGACCTGCAGACCGTAGCCGGCGAGCTGTCCCGCGACGGCCGCGGCCGTGCGGGAGGCGTTGTTCGTGATGTAGCCGACCCGGCGCGTGGACGCGATCTCGTTGAGGCTGTCGACGGCGTGGTCGATGGCCAGACGGCCGCGATAGACGACGCCGTCGAGGTCGGCCAGAACGGTGTCGACGCCGTCGAGCGGCGTAGCGGCGTCAGCCACGGTCGCCCGCCTCGTCGTCACGCGCCTCGTCGTCACGCGCCTCGTCGTCTGCG
Organism: Frigoribacterium faeni; assembly: GCF_007988805.1. Lineage (GTDB taxonomy): Bacteria > Actinomycetota > Actinomycetes > Actinomycetales > Microbacteriaceae > Frigoribacterium > Frigoribacterium faeni. The sequence goes on from NZ_BJUV01000036.1 coordinate 28,364, forward strand.
GTCCGGTCCTCGGTCGAGGCGGCGTCGACGGGCCCACGATCGACGGGCCCGTCGTCCTCGGTGCCTTCGACGGGCTCGCCGTCGACGGACTCGTCGACCCACTCGACGTCCTCCTCGACGATCTCGACGGTCTCGCCGTCGTCGCCCTGCAGGTGACGCTCGATGGCCTCGCCGGCCCGTTCGGACAGGGCCCGCCACTCGTCGGCCTCGGCTTCGCGACCCAGGTCGTCGAGCACGGTCGCATACGCGTCGAAGAGGTCGGGGCTGTAGGAGAAGGCCTTCGTGCGATCGAGCTGGGGGATCTCGAGCTCGCGGAGGGCCGCCTCGGCCTGACCGAGGTCGAGCCGGGCACCGGACATCGCGATGGCGAGCTGGACGCGCACCGGGACATCGAGCGTCGACGGATCGATCGACCGGCCCAGCTCGAGGGCACGCTCCGGGCGCTCGAGTCCTCGCTCGCTGTCCACCATCAGCGGAAGGTGGTCCTCGCGCCCCGAGATGCGACGGTAGGTGCGCAGCTCGCGCAGCGCCATGGCGTAGTCGCCCACCGTGTAGGCGGTGATGGCGATGGTCTCGCGGACCACGCCGATGCGACCGGCTCGACGGCCGGCGGAGAGGGCGTGCTTGTGCGCCTCCTCCGGGTCCTCCTCGATCAGGCGTCCGGCCATGACGAGGTGACGCGCCACCCAGTCGGCGTTCTCCTTGCTGAGGGTCTTCAGCTCGCCACGGGCGACCTTGTCGAGATCACGGGGCTCGACGTCGTCGGGCACGTGGGCGACCTCCTGGGGAGGACGCACCGACTTGATGCCGAACGGGTCGCGATCCTCTGGGGTCTCGCGATCACGTGAACGGAACGAGTCACGCCCGTTCCGGTCGGCGCCACGCGGCCCTCCGGGCCCACGACGGTCGTCTCCCCCGGCACGTCCAGAGGAGGCGCGGTCATTGCGCTGAGGACGGTCGCCGTACGACGGCCGGTCACCACGCTGCGGGCGGTCGCCGTACGACAGACGATCGCCGCGCTGAGGTCGATCACCAGACGGACGGTCCGACCGCTGGGGGCGATCGCCATATGACGGACGGTCCGACCGCTGCGGGCGATCCCCGGACGGACGGTCCGACCGCTGCGGGCGATCGCCGTACGACGGACGATCCGACCGCTGCGGGCGATCCCCATAGGAAGGACGGTCGCCACGCTGAGGTCGTTCACCGGAGGACGGACGATCACCTCGCTGCGGACGATCCCCGTACGAGGGGCGCTCCCCGCGCTGCGGACGATCATTGCCGGGCTGGTCACGCCGAGGCGCGCCGCTTCCGCTGTTCGGCCGCCGGCTGGCAGCGGAGTCGGACGAATCCGAGCGTCGGGGACGGTCCTTGCGGTCGTCGTCGTCGCGTTCACTCACGGAGGTACTCCTCTAATTCTCTGCCAGCTGTTGTGTTGTGAGGGTCGACTCTATCAATCTCGACCCGTCGTGCGGGAAACGATCCCGAA
>NZ_BJUV01000037.1 GCF_007988805.1 Frigoribacterium faeni
CCGGCGAGCCGACCCCTGCCGCGACGGCCGTGGCCCTGCTCGCCGAGCTGACCGGCGGCGAGGTCCTCGAGCCCGACCGCCCGACGCCCGCAGGGGTCCGGCTCGCCGGGGTGACCACGGCGACCGGCCTCCGACTGGTGGCGGCGAACCTGTCCGGGGTGGAGGCGCGCCTCGAGGTGGTGCTGCCAGAGGACGAGGACGACCCGCGCCTCCTGGTGGTGCCGGCCTGGGGCGTCGCCGTCGGCTGACGTCAGCGCCCGCGACCGCCCGAGAACAGGGCATGGAACAGCGGCACCGCCGACACGGCGATCAGCACGGTGCCGAGCACGTCGTCGTCTCCGCCGCGCAGCACGGCGCCGGCGATGAGCAGCCCGCCGAAGAGCACGGCCGACAGCAGCCGTCGGGCCACGCGGTCGAGACGCGCGACCTGCTTCTCGAGGCGCGGGCTGTTCACCTCGAGCGTGCCCTCGTCGAGACGGGTGACCAGCGCGTCGAGCCTGCCGGGCAGCCGCACCGCCACCGAGGCGGCATCGAGGGCGCGGCGGCCGACGTCCTGAGCGAGGTTGCCGCGCTCGTCGCGGATCAGCTGCGCGGCGTAGGGCTCGACGGAGTCCCACAGGTTGAACGTGGGGTCGAGCGCGCTCGCGACCCCGGAGGTGAGGGTCATCGCCCGCAGCACGAGCAGGAAGTTCTCGGGCAGCTGGAACGGCAGCGATCTGATCAGCTCGCCGAACTGGGCCGCGAACTCGCGGAACTCCCGCGGGTCGACCTCGCGCAGCTCGGCGAAGCCCATCCCGCCGAACCGGGCGAAGGTCGCGGTCATGGCCCGCTCGAGGGCGACCGTGTCGGCCGAGGCCAGCAGCACGCCGAGGTCGCGCATGGCGTCGACCAGACCGGCGCCGTCCCGCGACGCGGCCGCGATCAGCATCGTCCGCAACCCGCGGCGCGTGCTCGCCGGGACCTCGCCCATCATGCCGAAGTCGATGAAGGTCAGCGTCCACGGGCGCTCGCCGTCGGCCGCGGCCACCGGCGTGACGAAGATGTTGCCGGGGTGCGGGTCGGCGTGGAAGAACCCCGAGGTGAACAGCTGGTCGAACATGACCTCGGCGAAGACCGGGGCGACCTCGGACGGGTCGATGCCCGCCGCGGCGAGCCCGGCCACGTCGGTGATCTTGATGGCCGTGACGTCCTCCAGGGTGAGCACCCGGCGGGTGCTGCGCTCCCAGACGACCTCGGGGACGCTCACCCGGCCGTCGCCGGCGAACTCCGCGGCGAAGTGCGCCGAGTTGGCGGCCTCGCGCAGGTAGTCGATCTCCTCGAGGCTGGTGCCGGCGAACTCCTCGACGAGGGCGGGCGCGTCGACCCGGTTCGAGACGAGTCTCACGTGGCTGAGCCAGCCGCCCACCTTGCGGAGCGCGGCGAGGTCGATGTCGACGATCACGTCGATGCCGGGCCGCTGGACCTTGAGCACGACGGCGCTCAGGCCGGTGTCGGCCGCATCGACCGGACCCAGCACGGCGCGATGCGCCTGGCCCAGGGAGGCGGCGGCGATCGGGGTCTCGTCGATCCGGGAGAAGACCCGGTCGAGAGGCATGCCCAGCTCGGCCTCGGCCAGAGCCCGGATCTGCGCGAAGGGCACCGGAGGGACCTCGTCCTGCAGGCCCTCGAGCTCCTTCGTGATCTCGGGGGGCAGCACGTCGAGACGCGACGAGAGGTACTGGCCCACCTTGATCATGAGCCCGCCGAGGTCGAGGGCGAGCGCATGGAACCCGCGGGCGAACCGCTGCATGCGCTTCGCCCTCGTCCTCTCGGCGAGCCAGCGGAACCCGACCCGCGGCAGCGCCAGCTCGAACCACCAGGTCACCGCGAGGTGCCAGGAGGCGAACCGGAGGATGCGGCGGTACCGAGCCCGGCCGGCCCGGTCTCTCGCCGTGGTGCTGGACGGATCGGCGTCGGTCGACGTCACCCCGGTCAGTCGCGGGCGAGGATCGAGTAGATGCGGCGACGCGCCTCGTCGAGGATCGCGACGGCCTCGTCGACCTGCTCGGCGGAACCGGTGCGACCGATCTCCGCGGCCGCGCGAGCGAGCTCGACCCCGGCCTTCGGCAGGGCGGTGAATCGGTCGCCCTCGGCCGATGCCGTCGAGCGCCACGGGGTCCCGGGCTCGGCGTCGGCGACGGCGCGGCCGGCCTCGGTCAGCGAGTAGACCTTGCGTCCGTCGGCCTCGTCGGCGGTGACCAGTCCCTCGTCGGCCAGCAGCTGCAGGGTCGGGTAGACGGAGCCCGCGCTGGGCTTCCAGCTGCCGCCGCTGCGCTCGTCGATCTCGCGGATGATCTGGTAGCCGTGCATAGGCTTCTCGGCCAGGAGGGCCAGCACCGCGGTGCGGACGTCGCCGGGCGCCGCTCGGGTGCCGCCGCGCTTGTCGAAGCGGGACCGGAACTGGTCCATCGCCTGCCACATCCCGTCGAGGTTGTCGCCGAGCGTGAAGGCACCGGGGGTGGACGCGTTGCGCATGATGAGCTCCTGTCGAGGGGGTCGAGCGATACCCGGACGATATACCTCCGAACCTGTGGGCGCGGCGGGCTTCCGCCGTGGATCCCGACGCCTCAGCCCGCCGTCGACACCTCGACGCCGACGATCCGCCCGTCGTCGAGGGTCACGGGGTGCACGTCGCCCACGATGCGCAGCCCCGCCTCCGTCTCGCGCACGTCGCACGACGGACCGACCCAGAGCTCGACCTCGCCGGGCTCGACGACCCGCCGCCCGTTCCGGTCCGTGAACGCCAGACGGGCGGCCGGCACGTCGAAGACGACCCGCGCCTCCTGACCCGGTTCGAGGGTCACGCGGGCGTAGCCGAGCAGCTGCGCGACCGGTCGGGTGACCGAGCCGACGACGTCGCGGGCGTAGAGCTGCACGAGGTCGGTCCCCCGACGTCCACCGGTGTTGGCGATCCGCACCGAGGCGGTGAACGACTCGCCGGCCGGCACCTCGACGTCGTCGACCATCAGATCCGAGCGATGCCACGTCGTGTACGACAGGCCGTGCCCGAAGGGCAGCACCGGCGTGCTGTCGGCGCTCGTCACCTCGGACGGGCCGCCGAGCACGGGGTGCAGGTACGAGAACGGCTGCGCCCCGGCCGAGCGCGGCATCGACACGGGCAGGTGCCCCGTGGGCTCGACGCCGCCCGCCAGTACGGCGGCCAGGGCGTTCCCGCCCTCCTCGCCCGGGAAGAACGCCTGCACCACGGCCGCGGGCGCCGCCGACCCCGAGACGGCCCAGTCGACGGCGTAGGGCCGGCCGGACAGGACGACCAGGACGACGGGCGTGCCGGTGGCGACCACGGCCTCGACCAGCTCGCGCTGCACGCCGGGCAGCTCGAGGCTCTCGACGTCGTTGCCCTCGCCGACCGTGCCGCGACCGAACAGGCCCGCGCGGTCCCCCACGACGACCACGGCCACCTCGGCCTCGCGTGCGATCTCGACGGCCGCCGCGATGCCCGACCGGTCGTCGCCCTCGACGTCGCAGCCATGGGCCACGACGATCTCGGCGGCCGGCAGCTCCGCCCGCATCCCGTCGGCGACGGTCGGCAGCTCGATGCCCGACGGCACGCCGGGGTGGTGCGCCAGCACGTGGTTCACGAACGAGTAGCAGCCCATCAGCGCCTCGCCGCTGTCGCCGTTCGGGCCGATGACGGCGATCGACGACGGCCCGGCGAGCGGGAGCACCCCGTCGTTCGTCAGCAGCACGATCGACTCCTCGGCGAGCCGTCGGGCGACGGCGCGATGCTCGGCGGAGTCGAGCTCGAACACGGTCGGCGGGGCCGTCTCGAACGTCTCGTCGAGCAGCCCGAGATCCTCCTTCTCGGCCAGCACCCGGAGCACGGCGCGGTCGACGAGGGCCTCGTCGACCCGCCCGGCCCGGACCCGATCGGCCAGCGGCTCGAGATAGGCGTCGCCGGTCGGCAGCTCGACGTCGATGCCGGCCTCGAGCGCCAGCGCCGCGGCCTCGCCCCGGTCTCCCGCGACCGCGTGCATCATCTGCAGGAACGCCACCGAGAAGTAGTCCGAGACCACGACGCCGTCGAATCCCCAGCGTCGTCGCAGCACGTCGGTCAGGTACTCCGGCGTGCCGGCCACGGGCACGCCGTCGATCTCGGCGTAGGAGTTCATCACCGAGCGCACCCCGCCGTCGAGCACCGCCATCTCGAACGGCGGCAGCAGGACGTCCTCGACGAACCGGGGCCCGATCGGGGCGGGCGCGTGGTTGCGCCCGGCCGTGGACGCCGAGTACCCGACGAAGTGCTTGAGCGTCGCGTGCACCCCGGCGGACTGCAGCCCCCTCACGTAGGCCGTGCCGATCGTGCCCACCACGTACGGGTCCTCGGCGATGCACTCGTCGACCCGGCCCCACCGCGGGTCGCGGATCACGTCGAGCACCGGGGCGAGCCCCTGGTGCACGCCGAGCTCGCGCATCGACCCGCCGATCAGCCGGGCCATCCGCTCGACGAGCTCGGGGTCGAACGACGCGCCCCAGGCGAGCGGCGTCGGGAAGGTCGCCGCCTGCCAGGCCGCCAGCCCGGTCAGGCACTCCTCGTGCACGATGGCCGGGATCCCCAGTCGCGTCTCGTCCCGCAGACGCCGCTGCTCGCGCCACAACCAGGAGGCGCGCTCGGCCGGGTCCACCGGGCGCGTCCCGTAGACCCGCGTCAGGTGCCCGAGCCCGTGCCGGGTGGCCTCGACGTAGTCGCCCGAGGTGGCCATCTCGCCCTGCATCGGCGCGACGTTCCCGGTGCCGCGATCGACCCACCAGCCGACCAGCTGCGCGAGCTTCTCGTCGAGGGTCATCTCGGCGAGCAGGGCTCGGACCCGGTGGGAGGCGCGGGGCTCGCCCCGCTCGCCGGTCGCCTCGGGCGAGGCGGTCTGCGGTCGTTCGACGGTGTCGGTCATGTCGGCTCGCGCCTCCTGGTCGGTGTCGCTGGTGCGGTCGTCCGTGCGCGTGGTGCTCATCCCTTGACCGCCCCGGTGAGGCCGCCGACGATGCGGCGTTCGAAGAGGCTGAAGAAGATCAGCGCGGGCAGCATGGACAGTGCGGTGAAGGCGAGCACCCGGGCGGTGTCGACCGAGTACTGCGACGAGAACGCCTGCACGCCGAGCGGCAGCGTGAAGGTGGACGGATCGTTGAGGATGAACAGCGGCAGCAGGTAGCTGTTCCAGCTGGCGATGAACGCGAGGATGCCCACGGTGATCACGCCGGGCAGCGACAGGCGGACGACCATGCGGAAGAAGAACCCGAGCCGGCTGCAGCCGTCGATGAACGCGGCCTCCTCGATCTCGTCGGGGATCGCCCGGAGGAACGGCACGAGGATGATGATGGTCGTCGGCAGCGCGAAGGCGATCTGCGGCAGGATGACGCCGGCAAGCGAGTTCGTCAGGCCGAGGTCGCGGATCACGAGGTACAGCGGCGTGATGGCCACCGTCATCGGGAACATCAGCCCCGCGGCGAACAGGGCGTAGAGCACGCCGCGACCGGCGAAGCGGTACCGGGCCAGCACGTAGCTCGCGGCGAGACCGAGCGCGACGACGCCGATCGTGGTCGCTCCCGCCGAGATCAGCGAGTTGCCGACCTGGCGCCAGAAGGTGCCGCCGGTCAGCACGTCGAGGTAGTTGCCGACCTGCCAGGGGCTCGGGAGCCCCGACGGGTCGGTGGTGATCTGCGCGTTGGTGCGGAAGCCGCCGATCACGATGAAGGCGACCGGCGCGAGCATCAGCACGATGACGACGACCGCGACCACGTACGCGACGCCGCGTCCGGGATCGGCGATCCCGCGCCTCCTCCGCGTCACGGGTCTCGGAGCCCCCGGGGCGGACGCGCCGTCGCGGGGGCGGACGGGCAGGGTGCTGGCGGTCATCGTTCTTCTCCTGCGGTGGTGACGGCCCCGGCCGTGTCGCGTCGCAGCACGAAGCGCTGGTAGACGAGGGCGACGACGAGGGAGATGAGGAACAGCACGACCGCGACCGCGTTGCCGTAGCCGTAGCTGCCCGACGTGCGGCCGTTGGCCACCATGTAGGTCGCCATGGTCGAGGTGCCCGCGGTGGCCGCGATGTACTGGCCCCAGATGATGTAGACGAGGTCGAAGAGCTGCAGCGAGCCGATGATCGACAGGAACGCCCAGATGCGCAGCGTCGGACCGAGGAGCGGCAGGGTGATGCGGCGCTGGATCTGCCACCAGCTCGCGCCGTCGATGGCCGCGGCCTCGCTGAGCTCCTCGGGGACGCCCTGGAGTCCGGCGAGGAAGAGGATCACGGCGAAGCCGACGTACTTCCAGGTGATGATGACGAGCAGCGTCCAGATGGCGATGCTCGGGTCGGCGAGCCAGTCGCGGGCGAGAGCCCCCAGACCGAGGTCCGTCAGCAGGTCGTTGACGGCGCCGCTGCCCTGCAGCATCAGGCTCCAGCCGGTGCCGACGACGACCTCGCTGATGACGTAGGGCACGAAGATCAGGACGCGGATCAGCGACTGCCCGCGCAGCTTGCGGTTGAGCAGCAGCGCCAGGCCGATCGCGACCGGCCCCTGCAGCACGAGCGAGAGCACGACGATCGTGGCGTTGTGCCGCAGCGCGTCGAGGAACGTCGGATCCTGGAAGATCGTGACGTAGTTGCGGAACCCGACGAAGTCGGACGGGGCGCCGAAGCCCTGCCAGCTGAAGAAGCCGTAGTAGGCGGCCATGACGATCGGGAAGACGACGAACGCCAGGAACACCACCAGGGCGGGGCCGACGAGCAGGGCGATCTCGAGGCCGCGGGCGCCACGCCCCTTCCGGGACACGGCCCGGGAGGCCGCCGGGGGCGACGCGAGCGCGTCGCCCCCGGCGGTGGCGTGAGCCCGCGAGGGTGCGGCGGGCCGCACGGCGGGTTCGCGGAGACTCACGACGAGACCCCTACGCCTTCTTGGCGGCGGCGTCGACCGCGTCGACGAACTGCTGCGGCGTGCCGTCCCCCGACAGCAGGTCGACCACGGCGACGTTCATCGCGTTGCCCACGTTGAGGCCGTAGACGGTGTCGAGCCACTGCGAGACGAACGGGGCGTCGTTGTAGGCGCTGAGCACGTCCTGCAGGTAGGGCTCGGTGACGGCCTCCTGCGCGACCGTGTTCACCGGAGGCGCGTTGAAGGCCTTGTAGTAGGCCTCCTGCACGTCGGGGGTCGCGAGGTAGTTCAGGAAGTCGACGCACGAGTCGGGGGCGCCGGCCGAGCAGGAGTACCCGTCGACGCCGCCCATGATGGCGCCGGCCTGGCCGTCACCGCCGTCGACCTCGGGGAACGGGAACCAGCCCAGGTCGGGCAGGGGCTTCTGGTCGGGGGTCAGCGACGCGATGACGCCCGGGTCCCACGCGCCCATCAGCTCCATGCCGGCCTGCTTGTTCGCGATGAGGCCCGCCGAGCTGCCGGCGCCCTGCTGGGCGGCCGTCGTCAGGAACCCGTCGTTGAAGGGCTCGGTGTCGCGGAAGTCGGCGAGGTCCTCGGCCGCCTTCACCCAGCAGTCGTCGCTGAAGTCGCGGTCCGTCGCGGCCTGCTCGAGCACGTCCGAGCTGCACGAGCGCAGCGCGAAGAAGAAGTACCAGTGGGCGGCGGGCCAGGCGTCCTTGCCGCCGAGGGCGACGGGCGAGACGCCCGAGCCCTTCAGCGCCGTGACGGCCTGGTCGAGCTCGTCCATCGTGGTCGGGGCCTCGGTGATGCCGGCCGCGTCGAAGAGGTCCTGGCTGTACCAGAACCCGCCGGGCAGCACGGCGACGGGCATCGAGTAGATCTTGCCGTCGACCGAGCCCGACCCGAAGGTCCCCTCGCTGATCTGGGACGTCGCGTCGTCGGAAATGACGTCGGTGATGTCCTTCACCTGCCCGGCCGAGACCATCGCCTGCAGCTTGCCCCCGCCGCGCTGGAGGAACACGTCGGGGGCGTCGCCCGAATTCAGGGCCGTCTGGAGCTTGCTGTCGAAGTCCTCGTTCTGCACGGTCTGGACGTCGATCGTCACATCCGGGTTGGCCTTCTCGAAGTCGGCCGCCGTGGCCGTCCAGAAGTCCTGCCCGGGTCCGGTGGTCGAGTTCTGCCAGAGCGTGAGCGTGCCGTCGTCTGCAGCGCCCGATCCGCCGCTGCAGCCGGTCAGCAGTCCCGCTCCGATCAGCAGGGCCGCGGACCCGGCCAGGAGCCGTCGAGATGTGGTCATGGTTCCACCTGTTCCTCTTCATTGAGCGGCCGTGGTCGGCCGAGCCCGCCGCGCTCCGATGCGCGGCGTGGCCCTCAGTGTCGAAAAGACGGCGGCGGGTGTCAAACGTTTTCGAAAACCATTTCGACGGGTCTAGGCTGCCGATCGTGATGACGCGGCGGGTGACGATCCACGACGTGGCGAGGGCCGCGGGGGTCTCGGTGGCCACGGTGTCGAAGGCGGTCAACGGCCGGTACGGCGTCTCCGCCGCCGCCGTCGAGCGGGTGATGGCGGCCGTGGACGAGCTCGGCTACGAGTCGAGCCTGGTCGCCAGCAGCATGCGCGCCCGGCGCACCGGCGTGATCGGCGTGCTCGTGGCCGACTTCGAGCCGTTCAGCTCGGAGGTCCTGAAGGGCGTCGGCGCGGCCGTCCGCGCCCGCGGCTCCGAGTACGACCTGCTGGCCTACAGCGGCGCCCACCACGGCGAGAACTCGGGCTGGGAGCGCCGCTCGCTCAGCCGCCTGAGCGGGACCCTGATCGACGGCGCGATCCTCGTCACGCCGTCGGTGCTGACGACGACCGCGAGCATCCCGGTCGTGGCCGTCGACCCGCACACCGGCCGCACCGACCTGCCCTCGGTCGAGGCCGACAGCCGAGGGGGCGCGCTGCTCGCCGTCGAGCACCTGATCGCGCTCGGCCACCGGCGCATCGGCTTCCTCGCCGGCCGTCTCGACCTCCGGTCGGCGTCGCTGCGCGAGGCGGGCTACGTGCAGGCGCTGAGGTCGGCGGGGATCGCGCGCGACCCGCGGCTGACCCGGCACGGCGACTTCGAGCTGACCGCCGCGCGCCAGGCCGCCCGGTCGCTGCTGACCCAGGCGGACCGGCCGACCGCGGTCTTCGCGACCAACGACCTGTCGGCGATCGCCCTGCTGCGCACCGCGCTCGACCTGGGGCTGCGCGTGCCCGACGACCTCAGCATCGTCGGCTTCGACGACATCCCCGAGGCCTCGCGCGAGTCCCCTCCGCTGACCACGGTCCAGCAGCCCATGCAGCGGCTCGGCAGCGTCGCGGCGGGCATGCTGTTCGCCATGCTCGACGGGGGCGAGCCGACGGACCCCGAGGTGCGGCTGCCGACGCGGCTGGTCGTGCGCGGCACGACGGGCCCGCCGCGCACCTGACGCTCCGCGCCCGCGGCTACCCGAGCCCGGCCAGCACCGCGTCCGTCGTCACCGCTCGGCCGAGCGCCGGCAGCACTCGCGCCAGCACGTGCTCGTGCGACTCGGCCGAGCGGTCGGTCATGGCGTCCGTCACGACCAGCACGTCGTAGCCGAGGTCGTACGCGGCCCTGGCGGTCGACTCGACGCCGAAGCTGGTCGCGACGCCGACCAGCACGACCTGCGTCACCCCGCGGACCTCGAGCCGCCCACGCAGATCGGTGCCCGCGAACGCGTTCCAGGTCCGACGCGACGCGAGCAGGTCCTCGGGCTGCGGGTCGAGCTCGGGCAGGACGGTCGAGAACGGCTCGGGCCACTGCTGCGCGCCCTCCGCAGAGGTCGTCCGGCCCGGCGGCGTGCCGTCGACGGAGGTGAGCACGACGACGCGGCCGTGCGCCCGGTAGGCGGCGGCGAGGGCGGCCGCCCGTGACACGATCTCGTCGATCGGGTGGGCCATCGCGGCCGAGGTCGTGCCGACCTGCAGGTCGACCACGATCAGGGCGCTGGTGGCGGGGATGGTCATCGGCCCTCCGCTCCCGCGGCGACGGTGGTCACGGCGTCGTCCGTGCGGACGGGCTCGCCCTCGGCGGCGTCGTCCGCCGCGCGCGCGCCGCGCTTCTTCAGGGCGGTCACGCCGAGGAGCAGCACGATCGAGCCGGCCGTCCAGATCAGCAGCTGCACGAGCCAGCGCAGGGAGCCGTCGCCGCCGAAGAACAGGATGTTCCGCATCTGCTCGAAGGCCCCCGAGCCGATCCAGCCGTTGTGCACGACCTGCCAGAACGGCGGCAGCATGCTCTCGGGCACGCTGCCGCCCGCGCTCGGGAAGTTCAGCGCGACGAGGAACAGGATCACGAGCAGCACCCCACCCTGGCCGGCGAGCTTCGTGAAGAGCGTCGCCAGCAGTCCGACGGTGAACGAGTAGATCATGCCCACGCCGAGCACGGCCGCGACGCTGCCGAACGGCACCTCGAAGTCGACGAACAGGCTGATCACCGAGAAGCCGAGCACCGGCACGAGCAGGGCCGCCCCCGCCGACGTGGTGACGAGAGCCCGCGTCCGGGCCCCCGGCATCACCTGACTGATGGCCGTGATCGCCAGGAAGGCGCCGACGGTGCAGATGACCAGCAGGAAGAACAGGACCGATCCGCCCGGGTCGTCGGCCGGCAGCGGCGACACGTTCTCGACGGCCGCCGTGCCGCCGAGCTCGGCCGCGATCTGCTGGCCGAGCTGCGTGACCACGGGCACCGCGAGGGCGCCGCCGCCCGAGGCGACGATCGTCGTCACGTCGGATCCGTCGACCACGATGGATCCGACGGAGGCGCGGGTCGAGACGTCGGCGGCGGCCCGGGTCGCGTCGGTGGTCACCGTCACGTCGAACGCGTCCGGCGCCTCCTCGTCGATCAGGTCGACCAGACGGTCGGTGGTCGAGGCCGGGCCGGAGAGGGTGATGGCCATGTCGTGCGGCACGGGCGCGTGCGCCGAGCTGACGTACGCGATCGTGAAGGCGAAGAGGAAGAACAGCGGCATCGAGATGACCGCGATCAGCGTCGTCTTGAGCGACGCCTTCCGCTTCGGATCGACCGAGCCGGGACTGACGACCAGGTCGAGGTGGTTCTCGGGCATCGTGAAGGCGGGCTCGGGCGAGCGGCGCTCGTCGACGTGGCTCGTGCTCATCGGACTGCTCCTTCTGCGGTGGTGATCGAACGGCGGTCGCGGCGGTCCGGATCGGCGTCTCCGCCACCCGGCCCCCCGACTCCGTCGTGCACGCCGTCGTCGATCATGTAGGCCTCGACCCGCACGTGACGGTGGTCTCCCTGGTCGGCGGCTCGCGCCTCCTCGGCTGCTCGTCGCTCGATGGCCGCGAGGGACTCGCGGGTCGCCTGGCGCGATGCGACGTGCTCCTCGTCGCGCTCGGTGAGCAGCGCGATGGCGCTCCTCTGCGCCCGCACCGTCTTGGTCAGGTGCACGACGACCGTCGCGAGGATCAGGCCCACGGTCCAGGCGAGCAGCTGCAGCAGCCAGCGCTGCGTGCCGGCGCCGTCGAAGTAGACGATCGAGCGGAACGACTCCATGGCACCGGCGCCGAAGTAGAAGCCGTGGATCGCCTGCCAGAACGCGGGCAGCATGGCCGACGGGCCCGCTCCCCCCGCGCTCGGGAAGTTCAGGAACACGATGAACCCCATGATGCCGAAGGTCGCCGCGTTGCCCAGGAACTGCTGGATGAGGATGGCCGCGGCCCCGACCGTGAACACGTACAGCGCGTTGACGCCGAGCAGTGCGGCGATCGTGCCGAAGCTCGCGCCGTAGTCGCCGACCCAGATCGACGAGAGCCCGAAGACGATCAGCGGGGCGACGACCGCGGTGATCGCCGAGGCCGTGTACCGCACGCGGAGTCGGGCGTCGGGCTTGACCTGCGTGAGGACGATGATCACGAGATACGCCGCGAGGGACGTGTAGGTGAGCAGGTAGAAGAGCGTCGTGCCGAGGGTGTCGGTCGCGGCGAGGGGCGCCACGTCCACGGCCTCCGAGGTCGTGCCGAGCTGCTCGGCGACGCTCGCGCCGGCGGCCGTGACGGCGCTCGCGACCGAGCGGCCCTCGGCGTTCGCGACGTAGGTGGTCACCGTGAAGGCCGGCGGGCTGTCGGCGGTGGCACCAGCGGCGGGGGTGTCGGCGGTGATCAGGATCGAGCCCTCGACCGTGCGGTCCTCGACGCTCGAGCGGGCCTCGTCGGTGACGTCGGTGTGGGTCGCCTGGAACTCCGACGTGCCGTCGAGGCCGTCGGAGATCTGCGAGACGACCTGCTCGGGGCCGACCACGAGCAGCGAGAGGTCGTTCGGCGTCGGCTTGTGCAGGGCGCTGACGAACATGAGGGGGAAGACGATGACGAAGAAGAGCGGCAGCAGCAGGGCGGCGACGATCGTCGTGGCGGGGTTCGAGGCGCGGGAGGCGCGGGTCGCGTCGGGCGCGGTGCCGTCGGGCCGGGAGGGAGGGGCGGGGACGTCGGTCACGGAGGACTCCACAGGGTCGGGATGAGTGGGATGCCACGCGCGAGCGTCGATGGTCGGCCTGCGGCAGAGACTGTAAACAGTGTTTAGAAATGTAAACTCTGTTTGCAACTCGTGTCAACTGCGTCCGCAGGAGATATGACAGCCCGGCATGGGACGCTGGAGCCCTGACCGAAGAGAGGAACCCGATGGCCCCCGATGCGCCCCGAGTCGCCCCGCGCCGCGACCGATCCGCCGCCGTGAAGGACGCCATCCGGGCGGCCGCGCGTCGGCAGTTCACCGCGAAGGGGTTCGACGCCACCGGCATCCGCGAGATCGCGGCCGAAGCGGAGGTGAACCCGGCGATCGTCATCCGCCACTTCGGCTCGAAGGAGTCGCTCTTCATCGAGACGGTCGACGGCGGCACCGCCTGGCGCGCTCTGCTCGACGGCCCGATCGACGACGTCGGCGAGCGCGCGGTGCGCCGCATCGTCGAGGGGCGCCGGAGCGGGCTGCAGACGTTCGGCGCGATCATGCGGGCGTCCGGGCGACCCGAGATCCGCGAGAGACTGCGGCAGTCGACCACGTCGTTCTTCGCCGAGCCGCTCGTCGCCCGTGTCGACGCCCCCGACGCGCGGCTGCGCGCGCACCTGTTCGCCGCCCAGCTGACCGGCCTGATGACGGCGCTGGCGGTCTACGACGACGAGGTGCTGCTCGACGCGCCCGTCGACGACATCGTCGCCCGGTACGGCCCGAGTCTGCAGGCCATGCTGACCGGCCCGTAGCCCTCCGGCTCAAGACGACAGCGCCAGGGGATGGGCACGGCACCACGAGTAGACGTGGTGCTGTGCCCATCGCCTGGCGCTGTGGGAGCGAGCGAGGAGGCGCGGGTCAGGCCCCGGGCACGTACCGCTGGACGAGATCCTGGATGAAGGGGATGACGTCCTGCACCTGGTCGACGCCCGCGATGGCGACGGCGACGAGGGGCCAGAGCGAGACCAGCAGGGTCGAGATCACGGCGGCGACGCCGAGCACCCAGGCGAAGGCGCCGTTCCGGACGGTCACGATGATCGCCAGGAGCACCAGCGCCAGGACGTAGCCGATCAGCAGGGCGATCGCGATCTGGCCGACCGGAACGTCGAGCGCGCCCGCCGTGCCGCCCTCGGCCGCCCCGATCAGGGTGAGGACCGGGACGAGCACGCCCAGCACGATCAGCAGGCAGAGGACGACCGACGTGATCAGCGCCGCCCAGACCGCCCGAGGGCGGGGACGCCGGGTCGAGGAGGTCGAGCGGCGGCCGAGCATCAGCGGGCCGTCGAGTCGTCGTCGGAGGGGCGGTCGTCGCCGTCGACCTCGACCGTGACGGTCCCGTCGGCGACGGTCACGACGACGTCGGCGTCTCCGGAGGCGTCGATCCGCGTGGTGTCGTCCGTCGAACTGACCTCGTCCGACGAGTCGGCATCGGCGGTGCGACGAGCCGCGTCGCTGGCATCGGCGACGGAGTCGACGGCATCGGCCGCGGTGGCCTTCGCGTCGTCCGCCACCGCTCGTGCACGGTCCGCCACGTCGCCGGCCTTCTCCGAGACGGCGTCGCCGAGATCGGCGGCCGAGGACGTCGCCTCGTCGGCGACCTCTCCGGCCTTGCCGGCGAGCTCGTCGGCCTTGTCCGAGAGCTGAGCGGCGGCGGCGGAGGCGCCGTCCCGGGCGTCGGCGGCGACGTCCGCGGCCTTGTCGGCCGCGTCCCCTGCGGCGACCCTCGCCTTGTCGGCGGCGTCGCCCACGGCGGCCTTCGCTTTGCCGGCCGCGTCGCCCACGGCGGCCTTCGCCTTACCGGCCGCATCGTTCACGGCGGCGGAGGCGGCGTCGACGCGGTCGGCGGCGTCCTCGTCCGAATCGAAGGGCCCGTGGATGTCGGTGACGGTCACGTCGATGGCGACCGGCTCGTCGTCGAGCTGCCCGACGGCGTGCTGGATCTGGGTGCGGATGGTGTCGGCGAGCTCCGTGACATTCGTCGGGTACTCGGCGACGACGGAGACGTCGACCACGAGGCCGTCGTCGGTGGTGCCGGCGCGGACCCCGGGTACGGTGCCCGATCCGATGGCGCCGCGGAGGGCGCCGGCCAGACGGGCGGGAGCGGTGCCGAGCTTGTGGACGCCGGTGATGCCGAGGACGGTCACGGCGATGGTGTGCTCGAGGACCTCTTCGGGCGAGGCGCCCTCCGACGGACCCGCTGCGGCGAGGTCGATCGGCGTGACGTGATGGGTGGACTCGGTCATGAGACCGTCCTTTCTACGAGAGGCGCGGACCGGGATGCGGAGCGAGCCGGGGCCCGGCGAGAGCCGGGGTGATGCGGAGTCGAGGCGATCGGGCGGATCGGGCCCCGGCGCGAGCCGGGGCCCGATCCGGGCCGGGGTGCCTGCGGCCGGAGGGCCGGGGGCGATCCGGTCAGTCGAGCCGGGTGGCCGAGGCCATCTGGGTGCGCAGGCCGCCGTTGATCTGGATGACCACCGGCGTCTCCGTGCCCAGCAGGGCGTCCCAGCGCTCGACGGCCTGGTCGATGCTGCGCCGGATGTCGACGGGAGACGCGCCGCGGCGGGCGTTCGCCGTGATCCGCAGGACGTTCTCCCGGCGGACCCGGAACGCGGTGACGTCGATCGAGACGATCCCGGGGATGTCGCCCAGCGCCTCCTCGAGGACCTGCTCGGCGACCTTCGCGTCGATCACGAGACGTCCGCCCGTGGGCTCGTTGCGGGCCGAGCCCTCGTCGACGCTCAGCAGCGTGCCGGTCTGACCGTGACCCTGACGGAGGGCGAACCAGATCAGCAGGGCGATGAGCACCAGGGAGGCGGCGGCCACCACCCAGAGGATCCAGACCTGGTCACCGGAGAGGGCGTCCGACACGGGGCCGGTCGCGTCGGAGGCGGCACCGGAGACGGTGTCGCGGACGTCGGGCCAGAGGGCGCCGACGGCCACGGCGGCACCGCCGGCCAGGAGCACGAGGCCGACGACGAACACGAGGAGGCGGTTCAGGGCGCGATTGGTGTTGTTCATGCTCCGACCGTTCCTTTCTTGGAGAGGCGCACCTTGTGGCGGAGCGCCGGCGTGTAGTCGTAGGCGTCCAGCTCGTCGCGGACGGCCTCGTCGATGCTGCGGAGGTCGGTGGACCGCCCGGAGGTGCGGGTCACCTCGATCACGGCGGACCGCTTGCCGACGCTGACGCTCACCTGATCGGGGTCGACGTCTCCCGCGTAGCTCGCCGTGCGGGCCAGCGAGCGGGCGATGACCCGGTCGTCGACGACGGCGACCGTGCGCTGCGAGGCACCGCCACGACGACCGCGACGCCCGGGGGCGAGCGAGACGGCGATGAGCACGACGCCGACGATCGCGACGACGACGCCGATGGCGGTCAGCACGCCCACCGGGCCTCCCGCGGCACCGAGCACGGCGCCGGCGGCGTCGGCGGGGGCCACGAGGAGAGGGGACTGACCGATGGCGGCCAGGACCGACTCGGTTCCGATCCAGGCGAGGACGACGATCAGGACGATCGCGAGGGTGATCGCGATGCCCGACCGCGACGAGTGGGTCTCGCGACGGACGATGCGCCGATAGAGCGGACTGCTGCTCATGAGACTCGCTTCCTTTCACGGATGTCCGCGCCCGTGACCTGCAGGTCGACGCGGTCGATGGCCGACCCCGTCAGCTGCAGCACACGCGAGCGGATGGTGGACTGGGCCGACGAGAGACGCTCGAGGAGCGTGCCCGTCGACCGGGTGGGGACGCCCAGGGGCGAGATCCGGATCGGCGTCTTCGCGACGACGCTCAGGGCGCCGTCCCGATCGGCCAGCTCGACCGACACGTCCGACGCCGAGACCTCGAGGGCCTCCGCGGTGACAGCCGACACGACCCGGCGGACGGCCTTCGAGGTGATCTTGTTCCGGCCGTGGAGGGTCTGGTCGGCCGTCACCGCCGCGGTCATGACGACCGCCGCCCGCGGAGAGCGTCCGCGAGTCCGCGCACGTCGAGCTTGCCCTCGACGACGCGTCCGATGCCGAATCCGATCGCCATGGCGATGGCGACGAACACGAAGGCCCAGAAGCCGAAGGCCAGAGCGGTCAGCGCGAGGACCGCGCCGACCAGCATGCCGGTGGTGGTGGCGGTCACTTGACGCGGCTGTCGTCGGCGTCGTCCTTGTTGTCGTCCTCGGAGGGGATGTACACGTCGGACACGGTGACGTTGACCTCGGTGACCTCCATGCCGACGACCTGCGAGATGGCGTCGGTGACCGACTTGCGCACGTCGTCCGCGACCTTCTGGAGCTCGACGGGGTACTCGGCGACGATGACGATGTCGGCGGCGACCTGCTTCTCGCCGACCTCGACCGACACGCCCTGGCCGCGGTCCTGCTGGTTGATGGCGTTGCGGATCGCGCCGATGGCACGGGCGGCGCCGTTGCCGAGGTCGTGGACGCCACGGACCTCGCGGGCGGCGATGCCGGCGACCTTCGAGACGACGCCTTCGGCGATCGTGTTCTTGCCGGCGGCCTCGCGGGACGAGCTGGTGGCGGCGGGGGTGACGTTGCTCATGGGGTTCTCCTTGTGGGTGTGCCGGGCGGTCGGCCCGGGGTGAGTCGGTGTGCCCGTGAAGCGGACACATCATTCAGACGCATCGACGATGTCGGACGTCACGGTCGTTCAGGCGACTATCAGAATGAGCTTCCGGGCGACTCGCTTTGCGGCCAATTCGTCCCCCGCGCAGGGGCCGTCCGGGCCGTCCCGCGGCGCGTCCCCGAGCACCCGGCCGCACTCGCGAAGCGGCCAGCGGGACGGCGCCACGGACGAGGAGGTGGTAGTCACGGAGTCACGGAGAGTCGCATCGATCGCGGCACGGGAACGAGAGGGAGGGGCCGCCATCACCACCGACGACCCCCGCCCCGACCCGCTCCTCGACGCGTCGGACGCGACCCTCGCCGCTCGGGCGCGCGACGGCGACATCCACGCCTACGAGGTCATCGCCCGTCGGCACGGACCCCTGATGCGCGTGTACGCCGCTCGCCTGCTCGGCGCCGACGCCGACTCGGACGACGTCGTGCAGGACGCCTTCCTGACGGCCTGGCGACGTCTGGCCGACCTCGAGAACCCGGCTCAGATCCGCAACTGGCTGATGCGCATCGTCAGCAACAAGAGCATCGACCGGCTCCGGGCGCGACGGGAGCACGACGACATCGACGCGTGGGATCCCCCCGCGCGACGATCGCAGACGCCGGACCGGGTGGTGGAGGCGCGGCTGCAGATGGACGCCATGTGGTCCGCGCTCGAGAGGCTCCCCCTCGACCAGCGACGGTGTTGGCTGTTACGCGAGACGGCCGGCTACTCGTACACCGAGATCGCCGAGGCCCTGGGCATGTCGGTGTCGACGGTGCGGGGCCGGATCGCCCGCGCACGCACGTTCCTGATCACGGAGATGGAGGCATGGCGATGACATCAGACGACGACTCCGACGCCCTGCCCGACGAGACCGTGGACGGCTTCTCCGTCGAGCGGTTGAGCGACTATCTCGACAGCGGCCGCACCCCCCGCGACCCCGGCATCGAGGGCTCCGCGGCCTGCCGGCTCTATCTGCACTCGCTGGCGCAGGTGCACGAGCTCTCGCGCGCCTCCCTCGAGGACGAGGCCGCCCGCGAGCCCGACCGCGACGGCGCCTGGATCGGCGGTCTGCTCGAGTCGATCAAGAAGGAGGTCGTCGGCGGCCGGAGGATCCCGATCGGGCACCCCGACGCCGACGTCGACCTCGGCATCACGGAGGCGGCCGCCCGCGGACTCGTCCGACGGACCGGCGACGCTCAGAGCGGCGTCGTGCTCGGCGCGACGACCTTCGTCGGCGACGTCACCGCACCCGGCGAGCCCATCACCGTCGAGGTGACGGCGGCGGCCCGCTACGGCGAGGACCTCGCCCGCCTCTCGGACGAGCTCCGGGCACGGATCGTCGAGACGCTCGCACGGCACACCGAGCTGAACGTGGTCGCCGTCGACGTGACGATCGACGACGTCTACCTGCCCCGACGGGAGGCCCCATGAGCTCCGACGACCGCCTCTCGCAGAGCCTGACCGACGCCCTGCGCCGCGTGCCGGGCGTGGTCGACGTGTTCGACGCGCACCCGCCGGTCGAGTCGACCGTGCGCGGCGTCGCAGCGGAGCTCGACCTGGCCGAGTCGACCGGGCTGGTGCACATCGATCGGTCGGAGGGGCTGCTCGTGGTGACGGCCCACGTCGCCACGGACCTCGACGAGCCGACCCCCGAGACCCTCGCGCGCGCGGCGGACGCCATCCGCTCCCGCGTGACCTCGGGCGCCGACGGCGAGACGCTCGTGTCGGTCACCGCGCACCTGGTCGACGCACCCGGCCCCGCCTCACCCGTCTGAGCCGCGGCCCTCGGACGCCGGCCGCCGGGCGGACCGGCACCGCGCCTCCTCGGATCCGCCGCCCGCTCCGCCCCGTTCTCGGGTTTCATGGAGGTCCACGCCCCGTCGTCAGAGAGCACCCCATGCGCGCAGCCGTCGTCTACAACCCGGTCAAGATCGACCTCGATGCCGTCAGGGCCGTCGTCGACCGCGAGCAGCAGGCCGCGGGGTGGGAGGACACCCTCTGGTTCGAGACGTCGAAGGAGGATCCGGGGCGCGGGGCCACCACCGAGGCGCTGGAGGCGGGGGTCGACCTGGTCATCGCGGCCGGCGGCGACGGCACGGTCCGGATCGTCGCCGAGACCCTCGCCGACCACGACGTCGCGTTCGCCCTGCTGCCCTCGGGCACGGGCAACCTTCTCGCCCGCAACATGAACCTCACCCTCGACGACGTGGAGCACTCGATCCACACCGCCTTCACCGGCCGGGACCGCGCGATCGACCTCGGTCGCATCGAGATCCGCGGCGAGGACGGCACGGTCGCGAAGCACGCGTTCCTGGTGATGGCGGGGGTCGGCATCGACGCCAAGATGCTGGCCGCCACCGACGAGGATCTGAAGGCGAAGATCGGCTGGCTCGCCTACGTCAAGGCGATCATCGTCGCCCTGCGCGACGAGAACACCCTCAAGCTCCGTTACCAGCTCGACGACGGGCCGACCAAGCGCATGCAGGCCAACACGGTCATCGTCGGCAACTGCGGCACGCTGACCGGCAACATCCTGCTGCTGCCCGACGCGGCGCTCGACGACGGCGTCTTCGACATCATGCTGCTGCGGCCCGAGGGCATCCGGCACTGGCTGCAGATCATCGGCAAGGTCGTCATCGAGAACGGCCTCGTGCAGCGCACCCCGCTCAAGCGGTTCTTCGGCACCCGCGAGATCGCCGCCCTCAACTACGTCAAGGCGAAGCGCCTGACCGCGCGCCTCGCCGAGCCCCAGGAGATCGAGCTCGACGGCGACGGGTTCGGCACCGCGGTCGGGTTCCGCACGACCGTCGACGCGGGCGCGCTCCGCATCCGCGTGCCGCAGGACGCGTAGCCCGCCGCCTTCTCCCAGACCGCTCCCACCCGCGACGGGTCGTGTCGGGTCTACGCTCGGATTACGAGACGATTCGTTTCGTAAATTGGATCCGCACGAGAGAAGAGACGCAGATGTCCGAGGCAGACGGCCCCCTGACCGGTTCGAGCACGATCGGCCGGTGGCTCGACCACCCGGAGGGCGGCCCCGCGATCCGCTCCGCGCTCGGTCAAGGAGGCGCGTTCGACGAGAGCGCGCTGGCACCCGTCCGCGGCCTCCCGCTGCAGCAGCTCGTGTCGCTGAGCCAGGGACAGCTGCCGCAGGAGCTCGTCGACGGCCTCGTGCTGCAGGTCAACGGCGGCGTCGCGCCCGATGAGGTCGACGACGGAGCGGGCCCGTGGCGCGAGTCGATCACGCCCGGCCGCTTCGCCGGACGGACCGTGATCGTCACCGGTGCGGCCTCCGGCATCGGCCGCGCGACCGCGTCTCGGGTCGCCCGCGAAGGCGGCCGCGTCGTCGCCGTCGATCTCTTCGCCGACAAGCTCGCGGCCCTGGTCGACTCGCTGCCCGGCACCGACGTCGTCACGGTCGCCGGCGACATCACGAAGCAGAGCGACATCGACGCCGTCGTCGCGGCGGCCGGCGCCCGGATCGACGCCCTGGCGAACATCGCCGGCATCAACGACGACTTCTCGCCGCTGCACGAGACGAGCGACGCCATGTGGGACCGCGTGATCGGCATCAACCTGACCGGCGGGTTCAAGCTCTCGCGCGCCGTCATCCCCGTCATGCTCGAGGCCGGCCGCGGCTCCGTCGTCAACGTCGCCTCCGAGGCCGGCCTGCGCGGCAACGCGTCGGGCAACGCCTACACGGTGTCGAAGCACGGGGTCGTCGGCCTGACCAGGTCGGCGGCGTTCATGTACGCGAAGCAGGGCATCCGGGTCAATGCGGTCGCCCCCGGCGGCGTCGCGACGGGCATCCCGTTCCCGGCGAACGTGTCCGAGCTCGGCTCGGCGCGGCTCCGCCCCTTCCAGGCGGCGATCCCGACCGTGGCCACGGCGGAGGAGCTCGCCGCGTCGATCACGTTCCTGCTGAGCGACGACGCCGTCAACATCAACGGCGCGATCCTCGCGAGCGACGGCGGCTGGTCGGTCCAGTAGGTCCGGCGTCCGTCCGTCCGTCGCGACGGATCGGCACCGGGGCGTGCATGAGGATGGTGACATGACGACAGCACGCCCCGGCCGGGTCCGCAGCGAGGCCGCCCGTCTGGCGATCCTCGACGCGACCCGCGACGAGCTCGCCGAACGCGGCTACGACAAGCTCTCCCTCGACCGCATCGCCGCCGCCGCCGGCGTCGGCAAGGCGACGATCTACCGCTGGTACCCGCACAAGGGCGCTCTCGTGGCCGAGGGGATGCTCTCCGAGCATCTCCTCCCCCGCGTGCCGGTGGCCGACACCGGCGATGTCCGGGCCGACGTGCACGACTGGCTGCGCGCGTCCCTGGCGTCCCTCCGCGAGTCCGAGGTGGGCGGGCTGATCCGCGCGACCATCGCCGCGACCGCCGAGGACGCCGACGTCGCCGCCCAGTACGAGGCGCGGGTGACGTCGCTCACGCGCACCGCGTTGAGCGACCGTCTCGAGGTCGGGAGGCGCGCCGGCCGGATCCGCGACGACGCCCCGATCGCCGCGATGGTCGAGTCCCTGATCGGCACCGTGCTGCTGCACGTGCTCACCCGCCGCGAGGCCGACCCCGCCGCGCTCGACGCGATCGTCGGGCTGCTGTTCGACGGGGTCGCGCCGACGCGGTGAGCCCGGTCAGGGGACGATGACGGCTCGCCCGCGGATGGCGCTGGCGTGGAGGTCCTCGTACGCTCGCGGCGCCTCGTCGAGCGGGTACCGCTGGACCTCGACGTCGACCTTGCCGGCCTTCGCGAGCTCGAAGACCTCGATCAGCTCGCTGCGCGAACCCCAGTACGGGATGCGCACGGCGGCGTCGTAGGCGATCGTGCCGAAGCCGACGGCCGCGCTGCCGCCGCCGATCCCGACGATCGTGACGTCGGAGTCGATGGCGGCGACCGCGGTCGCCGTGGCGATGGTCGGGGCGGCGCCGACGAAGTCGAAGACGGCGTCCGCGCCGAGGCCGTTCGTGATCTCGCGGATCGAGGCGGCGGCCGACTCGTCGCTGATCAGGGTGACGTCCGCGCCGACGTGCGTCGCCAGCTCGAGCTTCTCGTCGCTGACGTCGAGCACGATGACCGTGGCCCCGGAGAGCGCCTTGAGCATCTGGATGCCGACGTGACCGAGTCCGCCGGATCCGATGACGACGGCGTAGGTGCCGGCGCCGAGCTTCGGCAGGCTGCGCTTGATGGCGTGGTACGGGGTGAGGCCGGCGTCCGTCAGCGAGACGTTGGCGACGGGGTCGAGGTCGCCGATGGGCACGAGGTGGCGCACGTCGTCGACGATCATGTACTCGGCGATGGCCCCCTGGCTGCCGAGTCCGGGCGGGCGGATGCCCTCCGCGGCCGCGTTGGTGCAGTAGTTCTCCCACCCCTTCGAGCAGTTCAGGCAGTGGCCGCAGCCCCAGGGACCGTAGACGGCTACGGCTTCGCCGATCCGGAGGCCGGTCTCGACGCCGGGGCCGAACTCCGCGATCACGCCGGCGCCCTCGTGCCCGAGGGTGAGGGGCAGCGGGTACTTCTGCTCGCGGTAGTCCTCCTCGGAGAGGCTCATCACGTAGTCGTCGGAGTGGCAGACGCCCGCGGCGGTCACCTTCAGCAGGACCTCACCCGGGCCGGGGACGGGCTTCTCGATCTCGACGACCTCGGGCGCCCGGCCGATCGTGGTGTACTGCAGCGCTCTCATGGGGACTCCTCGCGGATCGGCACGCCGCGGCGACGGCGAGACGTCTGGTTGCGCGACGGTCGTCGTGCAATTTACCGTCCATGGTGCACCCGTCGCCGGCGGCGCGTCCACGGCGCACGAGCGGCCGCCCCCGCCTCCCCTGATCCGGAGGCGCGTCGCCGGGTCAGTCCGTCCGCGTGATCGTGGCGTCGCCGCCGACGACGGTCCGGTCGCGGAGCGGCTGCACGCCGCGGGAGTTGTGCGCGTGCGCGGCGCCGAGCGCACCGATCTGCTCCGCCGACAGCTCCAGGGGCGTCGCCAGCACGAGCCAGCGGACCCCCTCGGTGCACGGGGGCGTCGTCAGACTGCCGTCGTACGACCAGTGGGCGAGCGATGCGGGAAGCATGGCCGGTAGGTCGAGGTCGGCCACGGCCCCCTCGGCCCCTGCGGCCGTGTCGACGAACGGCTGCCACGCGTCGTCGTGCGCGCCCTCGTCGACGAGCACGCCCAGCACGAGCAGGCCGCCGTCGTCGTCGGCGTGCACGAGGTGGATCTCGGCGGCCGGAACGACCCCGCCGACGGTGTGCTCGGCGGGGGTGTGCGCGTGGATCTGCTTCAGGACGTAGTCGTGGCCCAGGTAGGCGACCGTCGATCCGTCGTCGATGTCGACCTGCGCCGCATGACCGCTGTCGGCCTCCTCGGCCTCGGCGACGCCGACGTCGAGGTGGACGACGTCGCGGAGGTCGGGCATCGTGGCCGGCAGGTCGATCGGCGACTGGGCGAGGCCTGTCGAGCAGGCGGCGAAGTCGGACGAGAGGTCGGCCCAGGCGTCCGGCCCGCCGGCGCCGTCGTACGACCAGTGCGGGGTGTCGTCGTGCGCGCCGTCGTCGCCGGCGACCGACGACCGGCCGGCTGCCGGCTCCGAGTCCGGTTCGGCACCCAAGGGAGGCGCGGTGCACGAGCTCACCGCGAGCCCCGCCACGAGAGCGAGCCCCGCGGCCAGCCCGCGGACGGTGATGGACGGTGGACTCGACTGCGTCGGCATGCGTGGCGGCTCTTTCGTCGGGGACGCCACCGGCTTCTCGGCGGACGAGCGCCCCCACGTCGTCTCATCCGGCGTTCCTGGCCTGCTGCGGGAGCAGCAGCGGCCGGGGCGTCGTCAGGTCGACCAACATATCTCATTCTGGTGAGGCGGGGTGACGACCTGCATGTCGGAGAGACGGAGCCCCCAGGGTCAGCGGACGACGCCGAACCCGCCGGTCCAGCCGATCTTCTCGCCGGCGGCGAGGGTCAGCTGCAGGAACCCGATGGCCTCGAGCTCGTGCGCGCGGGCGAGCGAGCCGGCGTCGACGGCGTGGACGCCGCCGGCGTCGATCAGGTCGGCGAGGGTCTGCTTGGCCGCGGCGTCGTCGCCGGCGATCAGCACGGTCGTGTCGAGGTCGCCGACCTTCTTGGTCGCGAGAGTCGCGGCGAAGGTCGTGTTGAACGCCTTGAGCACCGACGACGAGGGCAGCTTCGCCGCGAGCTCGGCCGTGGCCGAGCTGCCGTCGGCGACCACGAGCGAGTCGAAGGTCGAGAAGTCGAGCGGGTTGGTGATGTCGACGACGACCCTGCCCGCGAGCTGGTCGCCGTGGCTGGCCACGATCGCGTCGAGAGCCGGGTAGGGCACGGCGAGGACGACGACGTCACCCGTGACGGTGCCGCCCGCGGAGCCGACGTGGTCGACGGAGGCGCCGCCCGCCTCGAGGACGCCCGCGATGGCCGTGCCCATGTTGCCGGAACCGAAGATGGTGACGTTCGTCATGTCGATGCTCTTTCGTCTGGCCCCCACCCTGACGGCGGGAGCAATGGTTGCTTGTACAACCAAAGTACGCCTCGATAGTTGTAGATGCAAGCTTTGGATTAGAATGATCGACATGACCGAGACGAGATGGCTGTCCGACGACGAACGACGCGCCTGGGTGCGGTTCACCGCCGTCCTCGAACTCCTCCCGGCCGCGCTCGATCTGCAGCTCACGACCGATCAGGGCCTGACCCACTTCGACTACTTCACGCTGGCGATGCTGTCCGAGTCGCCCGGCCGCGTCCTGCGCACCAGCACCCTGGCCGCCCGCACGAACGCGTCCCTCCCCCGCCTGTCGAAGGTCGTCACCCGCCTCGAGGCGGCCGGCCTGGTCGAGCGGACCCCCTGCCCCGAGGACCGCCGGGCGACGAACGTCGGCCTCACCGAGGCCGGCTGGCGGAAGGTCGTCGCCGCCGCGCCGGGCCACGTCGACGCCGTCCGGCGCTTCGTCGTCGATGCGCTCACCCCCGAGCAGGTGGAGCAGCTCGGGGCGATCTCGACCGCGCTGCTCGGCCGGCTCGATCCCGACGGCCGCATGCTCGCGAGCGGACGCTGACCACGGAGGCCGTCACCGCCCGATGCCACGGCCGCGGTCGGCGACCTTCCTCAGCCGACGGTCACGACGAGCTTGCCCGCCACCGCGCCGGCCTCCATGTCCGCATGCGCCCGGACGATGTCGTCGAACGGGTAGACCCGACCGATCGGCACGCTCACCTCGTCGGCCGCGACCGCATCGAGGAACCCCTGCAGCACCCCGGCCGGAAGGTCGCCGGCCTCGCCCGAATAGGCGGTCAGCCGGACCCCGTTGGGCAGGAAGTCGATCGGATAGAAGTCGGGCACGGTCCACTGGTCGCTCAGCATCCCCGTGAAGCACACCGTCCCGTGGACCGCGGTGGCACGGAGCGTGTCGCGCAGGGCAGGCGCCCCGACCAGCTCGACGGCCCCGGACACCCCCTCGGGGACGATGCGACGCACGGCGTCGGCGACCGCTCCATCGTCGACCACCACATGATCCGCTCCGGCGGCACGCAGCACATCGGCCTTCGCGGCGTCCCGTGTCGTCGCGAGGACCGTCAGCCCCCGCTGCTTCGCGATCACGGCGAGCGCCAGACCGACCGACGACGTGCCTCCTCGGATCAGCAGGCTGTCGCCCGGCCGGGCGTCGACGCCGGTCGTCAGCGATCCGTGGGCGGTCTGCAGCATCTCGGGCACCGCGCCGAGCACCGACCAGTCGAGGCCGCTCGAGAACGGGACGACCGACGACGCCGGGACCACCACGTACTCGGCGTACCCGCCGTCGATCGTGCGCCCCATGCCGCCCATCATCGCGGCGACCTGCTGCCCCCGAGCGAACTCGCCGCCGGGCGCCTCCGCCACGACTCCGGTCGCCTCGATCCCGGGAACGCGGGGGAACGACCCGAACGACCCCAGGCCCTGCCGGAAGTGCAGCTCGGACCGGTTCAGCCCGAACGCCCTGATCTCGATCAGCACCTGTCCCGGCTCGGCCGCCGGGCGAGGGACCTCGCGGATCGTCAGCGCCTCCGGGCCGCCCGGGCCGTCCAGCACGATCGCTCGCATCGTCGTCATGACACCCTCTCCGCTCCGAACCGGTGCTCGAAGTCGTTGCCGAGGAATATACTTCCACAGAGCGCACTTCGGCGCCCCGTCTCGAAAGCCGCCTCATGTCGACGTCCACCCCCGCCCCCGCTGCCGACCACGGCTACCGCGTCACGCTCGTCGAGGACGCGACCTCGAGTCTCAGCGCCGAGTGGCAGCACGCCGCGACGAGCTACGCGTTGACCAACATCGCCACGATCAGCGACACCGCGACCGTCACGGCCGCCTTGACCGCCCGCGCCGTCTGACCGCGATCATGGGCCTCTACGACCTCTTCTTCGACCTGACCCGCCTCGAGATGCGGCTCTGGGACCACGTCGACGGCGCGCTCCGTGCCGAGACCGACGTCCCGCTGGGCCGATTCGAGGCGCTGCTCGTGCTGCAGCGCCTCGGTCCGTGCCGGATCCTCGACGTCTCACGCGAGCTCGGCCTCACCGTCGGCGGCACCAGCAAGCTGATCGACCGGCTCGAGACAGGCGGGCTCTGCGCGCGTCGGCCGAACCCCGACGACCGCCGGTCGTCGCTGCTGGTCCTGACCGAGGAGGCGCGGGTCGTCATCGACCGCGGCGAGACGGTCGTCGAGTCCACCCTCCAGACCCATCTCGGCGCGCACCTGAGCGACGAGGCGCGGCGGACGCTGGGCGCGCAGCTCGGCTCGCTCCGACGAGCGGGCCGAACCGCGCGGACCTGACGGAGGCCGAGCCCCCGGTGGAGCGGAGCGACGCACCGTCGGCGCCGCCCCGCTCGTCCGCCGTCGAGAGTCAGGGGATCGCGACGTCACCCTGGTGCAGCACACGCGGGTCAGAGTAGGTGTCCTTGATGGCCTGCTGCGTGTTCGACGATTCGAGCTGCTCGGACCAGTGCATGAACCAGGTCCAGTTCGGCTGCGATGCGAGCTGAGACGAGGTGGGCATCTTCCCGACCTCGCCGAGCGCGATGGGCTTGCCCGCCGCGATCGACTGCATCGTCTGGTACTCCGACGCGCTCGGGAACGCCTTGTACCAGGCGTCGAGCGTCACGACGTCGACGTACGAGCTCCCCGGGTAGTACCCGGCCAGCCCGCCGTCCGGGTTGTCCTGGACGTTCCAGGCCCAGATGAGGTTCGTCATCCCCTTCGTGCCCGCCAGATGGTCGCGGGTGATCTGATACAGCTTCGCCGAGCCCGACGAGCCCGAGCGGCCGCCCCACCACGCCCACTGCTCGTTCATCTCGTGCAGGGGACGGAAGACGGCGGGGACGCCGGCGTCCTTCAGCTGCTGCAGGTAGGGGACGATCTCGTCGAGCCGTGACTTCCACGCCGAGTTCAACGCCGTCCCGTTCGTGGTCAGCTGCGACCACTGCGCGTCCGTGAGGTTCGCGTTGACGTCGTTCCACGAGCACGACGAGGCGACCGTCGGCGGGCAGACGTGCCACGTGAGCGAGACGAGCGCCCCGTTCCGCCACTCCGTCTTCGCCTGATCGACGACCCGCTGGCGGTTCGCCACATCCGATGAAGCGAACAGGAAGTCGCCGCCCCAGAGCGCCGGGTAGACGCCCGTGATGTCCTTGACGCGCTGCGTGTACTGGTTCGGCTGCCCGGCGGGCTCCTTGTTGTGCTGCCCGCTGACGATCTTCTGGCCCTTGATGCTCGCCAGGTA
>NZ_BJUV01000038.1 GCF_007988805.1 Frigoribacterium faeni
GCTCGTCGAAACGCGGTGCGGGGCGCCACGGGGCCCGCCCTGAACCCTGCCGCACCGCGAAACGTGCTCCGCACCCCGACTAGACGCGGTGCGGCCGTCGAAACGCGGTGCGATGGGCCACGGGGCCCAGGGGGACGCTGCGCGCCAGCACCATCACCCGGAGGCGCGCACGCCCCACCGAATCGGCACTGCACCGCGAAACGTGCACCGCACCCCGACTAGACGCGGTGCAGCCGTCGAAACGAGGTGCGGTGCGGTGCGGTGCGCCCCGCGGCACCGCGGGGCGGTCAGGCGAGCTCGGCGTCGACCTCGGAGCGGAGCAGCTCCAGCCGGATCTCACGGGCGCGGTGCATGTGCCGCCGGGCGATCGCATCTGCGCGGACGACGTCGCGGTCGCGGATCGCGGCGACCAGCTGGCCGTGCTCGTCGAGCGCCTCACCCCACCGATCACCCACCGAGAGCGTCGAGCTCGGCGCGTGGATCAGGTGCACCGACAGGCGCTCGAGCAGGTCGAGCAGCACGGGGTTGTGCGCGGCGTCCCAGATCGCGGCGTGGAACTCGAGGTTCGTGGTCATCCGTTCGCGGTCGGACGGGTCGACAAGGGCGCGGTCGCGGGCGAGCAGCCGCTCGAGTCGTTCGAGGTCGCCGTCGCCGCGCGAGGTCGCGGCCTGGGCGGAGACCTCGCCTTCGAGCATGATGCGGACGTCGTAGACCTGCACGACCTCGCGGGCGTCGATCCGCTTGACGAACAGCCCGCGGGCACCGCGGTCGAGCAGCCGTTCGTGCTCCAACCGGCCGAGTGCGGCCCGCACGGGGGTGCGCGAGACGCCGAACCGCTCGGCGAGCACGACCTCGCGCAGGGCGGCGCCGGGCGGGATCGCACCCGAGAGGATCTGCGCCCGCAGCTCGTCGTGGATCGAGTCGCCGTCGTGACGGGTCGCGGAGGGGCTCTCGGTCACCTGCACCTCCGGTTGATCGGGCGGGGGCGAGGCCCGCCGACGGCGCTGCCGATCTTAGGACGTCGCGAGCCGCGGGGCCTCCCTGGGGAATCGACCTGCGCCTCCTCGGGCCCCGCGCCTCCCCGGGACCCGCACTGCGCCTCCTACGCCGCGGAGCCGGCCCGACGCCCGAAGACCGCACCGGCCGCGAGGCCCGAGCCGCCGGGGTAGTTGCCCGAGAAGAGGCCGCCGAGCGCCTCGCCCACCGCGAAGAGGCCGGGCACGGCGCTGCCATCGTCGCGCAGCACGCGCCCGTCGACGTCGCCGGCGAGACCGCCGAACGTGAACGTGATGCCGCAGGTGACGGGGTAGGCGAAGAACGGACCGGTCTCGAGCGGTGTCGCCCAGTTGCTCTTCGGAGGCTCGACCGCGGCCGCACGACCGTCCTTGACCGTCGGGTCCCACGGGATCGAGCGGTCGATCGAGTCGTTGTACTCCCGCACGGTCCGCACGAACCCGGGGGCGTCGACGTCGAGCTGGGCCGCGAGCTCCTCGATCGTGTCGGCGGTGACGACGCTGATGCCGGGCATGTCGTACTCCTCGGTGCGGAGCATCGGCCGGAGCGTCGCGTCGAAGACCTGGTAGGCGATGCTCCCCGGCTGCTCGAGGATGCGGCCGCCGAACTTCGCGTACGTGTAGTTGCGGAAGTCCTCGCCCTCATCGACGAAGCGGCGCCCGTCGCGGTTGACGATGATGCCCAGCGGGTAGCTCTGCCGGGTGAAGCGGTTGGTCAGCTCGCGGTTGCCCTCGTTGTCGGGGTGGAAGGCGTCCCACTGGACGCTGTGCGCGGTCGACCAGTCGCCTCCCCGCGCAGCGCCGAGCCGCAGCCCCGCCTCGATCAGCTCGCCGGTGTTCAGCGGCGTGCCACGCACCTTCGCCGAACCCCAGCCCGGGCCGAGGTGCCGTTCGCGCAGCTCGGGGCTCGATTCGAACCCGCCCGAGGCGACGATCACCGAGGAGGCGCGGATCCGGTGCTCGACGCCGGTCGCGTCCACGCAGACCACGCCGGTCACCGCGAGCGGGGTCGCGTCGCGGGCTGCGTCGGGGGCGTGAGATGCGTCGGGGACGGGGGATGCGTCGCGGACGTGCGCCGCGCCTCCTTCCGTTCCCTGCTCCGTCCCGTGCTGCTCGGGCTCGGTGACGAAGTCGGTGACACGGACGCCGTAGGCGACGGGGTAGCCGAGCCGGGCCGCGACCGCGCGGTGGTCGGCGATGAGGCCCTTGCCGCCGTCGACGTTGCCCACGTGCAGGCCGCCCCAGAAGAGGTAGCCGCCGCCGTCGCGCTGGTAGGCCTGGCGTTCGTACATCAGCCGGTAGCGCAGGCCCAGGTCGTGCAGCCAGGCGAGGACGTCGCGCGACTCGCGCACGAGCACGTCGGTCATCGCAGGATCGTTGCGGCCCGAGGTGACCTTGCGCAGGTCGGCTGCGTACTCGTCGGCGGAGTAGGGCGGCACCTCGGTGACGGCGTGCCGCTCGTCGGGCTCGACGATGTCGCGCAGGTCATCGAGACCGTCGTGGGCGATGCGCGTCGCCCCGGCCGTGTAGTAGCTGTTGCCGCCCGACTCGGCCTCGTCGCCCCGTTCGAGCAGCAGGACGCTGCGGCCGCGGACGGACGCGGCATGGGCGGCCGTGAAGCCGGCGTTGCCACCGCCGATCACGACGACGTCGACGGACGCGGGCAGGGGTGGGTCGATCGACATCGTGGCTCCTCGGTGAGACGTGTGGGATTAGTGTATACACTAATTGCGTCGTGCGGGGTGCTGCGGCCGGTCGGGCGGCGGGCGAAAAGCGGTCGGGCGGCGGGTCGGTGTCACCGGCGGCGGGTCAGCGCTGACCAGCCACGGATGACGCGAACCCGCCCCGGCACAATCGGACCGCGCGGGCTGCGGGGCTCACGCGGGGAAGCGGGGCGGAGGCGGGGCGGAGGAGGAGGCACCCCCGGGAGGCGCGGCGCCGGTCAGCCGGCGATGCGGACGAAGTGGTGCGGCTGGTCCCAGATCGGGCGGACGCTGACGAATCCGCCGGGCTTCGGGGCGTCGAGGATCATGCCGTTGCCCGCGTAGATGCCGTCGTGAGCGAGGTTGTCGAAGACGACGAGGTCGCCCGGCACGGCGTCGGCCTCGGCGATCCGGGTGCCGGCGGCGTCCTGCGCGGGGACGTAGTGCGTCAGCGAGATGCCGAACTGCGCGTAGACGAACGTGATGAGCCCCGAGCAGTCGAACTTCGAGGGATCTTCACCGCCGTGCACGTAGGGGGTGCCCACGTACTGCAGCGCCGTGGTGAACACCTCGGAGCGGTCGAGCTCGTCGTGGAGCGGTGCGGCGAGGTAGTCGGCCGTGGTCGGGCCGTCGTAGGTCGTGGTGACGGCGGCCGTGCGGTTGAGCAGCAGCTGGGTCTGGACGTCGAGCATGGAGGTGGCCGAGTAGTCGTCCCGGCTGATGTCGCTCGCGACGACGCTTGGGTCGACCGAGAAGGCCTGCCCGGAGGCGCTGGTCGTCGACCCCGGACCGCTCGCGGTCGCCTGCGCGCTATCGTCGGAGGTGGCCAGCAGCGGCAGGGTGCCGCTCGCGGCGAACCCGATCAGGGCGGCCACGAGCGAGAGCTTCTTGACGACCGCGCCGGCACGGCGGACGGGGTGGCGCGGGGCGCTCGAGGTGGAGGGGAGGCGCGTGGCGACTCGGTCGCCGCGAGCGACGCGGCGCATGGCGGGCGGGTCAGCGGGGAGGCGCGTCGCGGCTGAGCCGGCACGAGCGACGCGGCGCCCGGCGGGTTCAGGCTCGGCGGCGGCCGGTGCTGCGGCGGCGGGCGTCAGCGCGGAGGCGGCGGCCGGTGCGGACGCGGCGGCCGGTGCCGGGGTGGGCGTCGGCTGGTCGAAGGGCACGTCGGCGGCGCGACGGCCTCGGCGGGGGGCGGCGGCCTCGCAGGCGGCGACGAGCGCCTCCGACTGGACGAACGACGAGCGGCTGCGCTGCGGCATCATCTCGTCTTCGACGCGACGTCGTCCGCGTGAGCGTCGGGTCCAGCCCGAGCGGCTCGAGTCGTCCGGGACGATCACCGCCGACGCTGTGGCCGTGAGCTCCGTCGCGCTCGACGTCTCGAGTGCGTCATCCGCGCGGCGGGCCTCGATCGGGCCTCCGCGGTGCCGTCCACCCACGCCATCCGGCGTCGCGCCGGTCGGGGTGGTCGGGTTCAGCACGCAGATGGTCCTCACGTCGAGCGGGAAGGGAACACTCGACCCTATCGCCGGGCCCGAGGAGGCGCGACACCACCGAGCGCCCCGACCCGCGTTTCATGCCGACTCACCCCGCGCGGGTGACGCCGCTCACCCCTCCCCCGACCAGCACGTCGCGCGTCCAGGCTCGCGTCGGCGATCGACTGGTCGGAAGATGCTCTTCGTCCACTCGCGACGAGCATCTTCCGACCACTCGATGCGGGCCTCACGAGCGAGAGGGCCACGCCATCGCTCGTCACCTATTACGCATCCATGCGTAGGAGGCGCACCAGCCGCGCCCTCGACGCGGGCCTCGCCCGCACGCCCGCCACCTCCACGCGGGCCCCGCGCCACGCCATCGCTCGTCACCTATTACGCATCCATGCGTAGGAGGCACCGTAGCCACACCCTCCACGCGGGCCCCGCGTCACGCCCGGGCCCGCCCGGGGATCGACTGGTCGGAACATGCTCTTCGTGCGCTGACGAAGAACATCTTCTGACCACTCGATGCGGGCCTCACGAGGGAGAGGGCACCACGCCATCGCTCGACG
Source organism: Frigoribacterium faeni (assembly GCF_007988805.1). Lineage (GTDB taxonomy): Bacteria > Actinomycetota > Actinomycetes > Actinomycetales > Microbacteriaceae > Frigoribacterium > Frigoribacterium faeni. The sequence goes on from NZ_BJUV01000038.1 coordinate 4,761, forward strand.
CCTATTACGCATCCATGCGTAATAGGCGCGGCAGCTACACCTTCGACGCGGGCCGGATGCGAACCGGCGGGCGGGCGGACGAGGGCGTCAGCGACGGGCGGACGCGCGGACTGTGGCGGGCGGAGGGACGGACTGTGGCGGGCGGACGGGCGGATGGGGGCGTCAGCGACGAGTGGATGGGCGGGCGAGGGCATCAGCGGACGAGGGCATCAGCGGGCGAGGGTGTCAGCGGACGAGGGCATCAGCGGGCGGGGGTGTCAGCGACCGGCGGCCACGGCGTCAGCGGCGGCGGCGGCGACGGAGCTCGCGGCGGAGGGCACGGCGCTCGCGCCAGGTCGGCGGGGGCGGCGGCACCGCCGCGGCCTCTCTAGCCCGACGCTCTGCACGCCGCCGATGCCAGCGGAGGACCTCGTCGTCGACGTCGCGCGTCGGCGTCACCACGGGCGGCCCGCCACGGAGCTGCCGCCGCGCCTCGATGATCCGCGCGTTGAAGTCGTCGACGTGCGCCCGCACCGCCGCCTCCGAGAAGAGGGCGTCGAGGGTCTGCTCGAACGTCGTGTGCTCGGTCCGCAACGCCAGCGCCGGCGGCGCCAGCCCCGTGAGACCCTCCCGCTCGATCAGGCCGCGGATCCACCAGTCGGGATCGACCGTGTCGCCCGCCAGACCGGGCAGCGGCTTGCCCGCCAACGGCAGATCGTCGAAGTCGCCTCGCGCGATCGCCTGGTCGATCGCGGTCCGGGCCCAGGCGCGCATCTCGACGGCCGTCCGGTTGTCGCGCGGGGCGTCCGCCGCGGGCAACGCACCCTCGGCTCGGTACCGGGCCGCGTTCACCCTCGGGTCGTGGGCGGCCTGGCCGGCAGCCACCGCGCCTCCTGAGGCTTCGACACCCGCCGTTCGCCCGGCACGCGCGCCAGCACGCGCCCGCGCCCCCGAGGCGCCACTCGCACCCGGCTCCGCGGGGCCCGACCGACGTTCCATGCCCGAGAGGCTACGCCGCGCCTCCGACACCGCTCTCGGGACGGGCCGCCCCCGCACCGGCACCACCGTCGACACCAGCCCCAGCCCCAGCACCAGCACCACCAGCACCCCCGTCACCGGCACCGCCCCCGCCGCGCACCCGCCCGGCGAGCACGCCCGACAGCAGCAGCACGATCACGCCGACGACCGGCATGATCAGCAGCCCCCAGCGGAGCGTCGTCGCGTCGGCGATGAGGCCGACGATCGGCGGCGAGAACAGGAACCCGAGCCGCATCAGCCAGCTCAGCAGCGTGAGCCCCATGCCGCGCCGGAAGCCCGGCAGCTGATCGGCCGCGTGCATCGCCCCGGGAATCAGCGTCGCGACGCCGAACCCGGCCGCGCCGAAGCCGACGATCGTGCCGGGGATCGACGGGAACGCCAGCGCGAGCCCCATGCCCACGGCCACGAGCACGCCGCCGACCCGCGCCACGGCCTTCTGACCGAAGCGGTCGACCAGGCCGTCGCCGATCAGTCGCCCGATCAGCTGCATCACGGCGAGCGACACGAAGCCGAGCGCCGCGATCGTCACGCTCGCGCCCAGCGAGCCCGACAGGTAGACGGCGGCCCAGGTGTTGCCGGCGTCCTCGACGATGGCGGCCGAGCTGGCGATCAGCACGAGCGCGACGAGCACGGCGACGGTGCCGAACCGCAGCGCCGAGCGCCCGGCGACCGAGGCGACCGACGCGGTCTCGCCGGCCTGCGCCTCCTCCAGCTCGTCGGTCGGCTCCGGCCCGGAGATCATCCAGCGGTAGGCGAGCAGCGCGACGATGCAGAACAGCACGGCGGAGATCGTCAGGTGCAGCGCCGGCGGCAGGCCGAGACCGGCCGCGGCCGCGCCCATCAGGCCGCCGATGACGGCGCCGATGCTCCATGCGGCGTGGAACGAGTTGAGGATCGACCGCCCGTAGCGCCGCTGCACCCGCAGGCCGTGCGAGTTCTGGGCGACGTCGGTGATCGCGTCCATCGCGCCGCCCACGAACAGCGCGGCCGCGAGCAGGCCCCACGACGGGGCGACGCCCGCCGCGAGCACACCCACGCTGGTGACGAGCGTGCCCGCCACGGCCACCCGCGACGACCGGAACCGCCTGATCAGCACGGCGGCCGCCAGCCCGGCCATGATCGCCCCGAGCGGGAACGCTGCGACGGCCAGCCCGAACTCGGCGTTCGACAGGTCGAGTCCCGCCTTGATGGCCGGATAGCGCGGAAGCAGGTTCGCGAACAGTGCACCGTTCGTGAGGAACAGCAGCGAGACCGCGAGGCGGGCTCTGCCGTCCTCGCGGGAAACAGGGGGTCGAGACGTCGTCGTGCTCATGTGGTCTTCCGGCTGGGGCGGTGCTCGGGTCGGGTCGTTATGTACGAACGTACACTACGGATCGGTCGGCGGGTGCGAAGAACCCCGTCTCCGACGAAGGACCACGTGAGAACGGGGTCCCTCGTCGGAGACGGGGTTCCTGACGAGGGGGAGCCGAGGAGGCACGGGTCGCCCCGCACCCCGCAGCCGGCTACAGCGTCGCGGCGGCCGGGTTCCAGCCCTCGTCGAGCGGCACCGGCTGGGCGACGCTCGACTCCACGTCGACGGCGCTGCCGGATTCGGCCGACTCGGAGATCGCCAGCAGCACGTCGAGCACGTGCGCCGCGACCGCGCCGCTGGCGCGCTCGGCGTCGCCGCCGCGGATCGCCCGCGCCAGATCGAGCACGCCCGAGCCGCGGCCGTAGGTCGAGCCCGCCGCCGCGAGGGTGGTGGGCTCGTCCTGACCGAAGCGGTACAGGGTCGAGTCGCCCTCGAACATGTTCGGGTCGGGCAGCACGAGGGTGCCCTCGGTGCCGCTGATCTCGACGAAGCCCATGCGGGGCAGCGCGTTCTGGAACGAGAAGGTCGACTGCGCCGACTGCCCGCCCTCGAACTGGATCAGCGCGGCGTGGTGCGTAGGCACCTCGACCGGGAACGTCTGGCCCTCGCGGGGCCCGCTGCCGATGGTGCGCGTGTCGAATGATCTCGACGACACGGCGCTGACCCGGCTGGCCGAGCCGAACGCGTGCACCAGCGTGCTGACGTAGTACGGGCCCATGTCGAACAGGGGTCCGGCGCCGCGCGCGAAGAGGAAGTCGGGGTTCGGGTGCCACGACTCGGGGCCCGGCACGTGGAACATCGTCGTGGCCGTGAGCGGCTCGCCGATGTCGCCGCGGGCGATGGCGCGCATGGCCGTCTGGATCCCGGCGCCGAGCACGGTGTCCGGAGCGCAGGCGACGCGGACGCCGGCCGCGTCGGCGGCGGCGAGCAGGTCGACGCCCGACCGGTGGTCGAGGGCCAGCGGCTTCTCGCTCCAGACGTTCTTGCCGGCGGCGATGATCTGCCGGCCGACCTCGGCGTGCACGGCCGGGATCGTCAGGTTGACGACGATCTCGATCTCGTCCATCGCGAGCAGCTCGTCGACCGTGCCGTGACCGGGAACGCCGTAGGCCTCGGCCTGCGTGCGCGCACGGTCGAGGTCGATGTCGGCGACGAAGAGCACCTCGAGGTCGGCGAACCGCGTCATGTTCTCGAGGTAGGTGCCGCTGATGACGCCGGCGCCGATGACGCCGACGCCGACGCGACCCGTGCGGGCGGACGCGCCCGTGCCGGCCGCGCTCACGCGGTCGCCTCGGTGTCGTTCTCGGCGAGCCAGGCGTACGAGGCGGCGATGCCCTGGAAGACGTCGCCCGAGTAGGCGTCGAACTCGACGACGCGGAGCGCGTGCGGCGCGGCGGCGAGGATCGCCTTCACGTCGACGTCGCCCTGGCCGGCCGGGGTCTGGTTCTCGAACGCGGCGGCGAGCGCCTCGGGCACGATCAGCGCGCTCTCGCTGCTGGGCAGGGCGGTGGCGATGTCGCCGCTGACCTTGCCGTCCTTGATGTGCAGGAACTGGACGCGGTCGCCGAGCGAACGCAGCACGGCGGGGGTGTCGGCGCCGCCGACGGTCGCCCAGAAGGTGTCGAGCTCGAGCACGACCTCGGGCGAGAGCAGCTCGACGAAGAGGTCGTAGACGGGGCGGCCGTCGACCTTGTTCGTGAACTCCCACTGGTGGTTGTGGTACCCGAAGCGGAGGCCGTGGCCGGCCGCCTGCTCGGCGAGGACGTTGACGCGCTCGGCGATGGCCTTGACGTCGTCGGCGGTCTGCCAGCGGTCGCTGGGGATGAACGGGTCGATGACCGTGTCGAGGCCGACCTCCTTCGCGGCGTCGAAGATGCGCTGCGAGTCGTCGGCGTCGATCACGGCGCTGTGGCCGCTCGGCGCGGTGACGCCGGCCGCGGTCAGAGCGGCGGCGATCTCGGTCGGGCGCTCGGCGAAGCCGTAGGGCTCGACCTTGGTGAAGCCGATCTCGGCGAGGCGGGCGACGCTGCCCGACAGGTCCTCGGCGATCGCATCGCGGACGCTGTAGAGCTGGACGGATGGTGAGCTGCTCATGGGGATACTCCTTCGTTCCGGGTGGTCGGGGGGCGGCCGAAGCGAACGCCATTCACCATTCAACTACTTCTGTCGACGCACATGCAAAAGGTGTTCGTTCGTCGGCACCCATCATCCGGGCGCTCGACTCCGAACTCCCCGCCATGACCACCACCGCCAGCGCGACCCGCGAGGTCGTGACCACCGCTCCGCTCGACCTCGCCTGGGCCGTCGGCACCCCCCTCACACCCGTCGGCTTCTACCCGGCCTGGGGCCCGTTGCCCGCGGTGCTCAACGTGCACGGGCAGACCGGCGACTGGGACGCCGTCGGGCAGACGCGGCGTCTCGAGCTGTCGGGCGGCGGCGCCGTGCGCGAGACGCTCACCCGGGTCGATCGCCCCTCGCTCTTCGTCTACGAGCTGACCGACTTCCGCGGGCCGCTGCGGCGCCTGGTGTCCGGGGGCACGGCGGAGTGGCGGTACATGCCCGATCGCCTCGGCACGCGGATCCGCTGGCGCTACACGTTCCGGGCCAAGCGCGGCGCCGGTCTCGTCGTGCGCGGCATCGTCCGGTTCGCCTGGGGTCCCTACATGACGCGGGTCCTGGCCGGCATCGGCGCCGAGCTCGACCGGGTCGCCGCACGAGGCTGACGTGGGGGCCCGTCGGGCGGACGCATGGCGCTGAACGCGAGCCCGCCGGGTCGGTGCCCGAGGCTGACGTGGGGGCTCGTCGGGTGCCGGCACCGCGCCTCCTCGGCGAATGATGCACACACTGTAGCTTCACAGCGCTATCGCGGCTGCTTGGCGGCACGCCCCCAGCAGACCCTCACGTACATTCGGATCGGGAGCCATCCCCCCGGCCCTCCGCGCCCGTGCCCCCGTGCCGATCAGCGGGAGAGTCGCCCGATCACGCCTCGCAGCCCCAGCCCGAAAACCGGAGCACCTCGTGAACATCACGCTGACCACCTGGCTCATCACCATCGCGGTGACGATCGCCTTCTTCGTCTACGAGTTCTTCACGCACGTGCGGAAGCCGCATGAGCCCACGATCGGCGAGTCCGCGCGCTGGTCGGCGTTCTACATCGGCCTTGCGCTGCTGTTCGGCGTCGGCATCGGGTTCACGAGCGGCTGGGGCTTCGGCGGCGAGTACTTCGCCGGCTACCTCACCGAGAAGGCGCTGTCGATCGACAACCTGTTCGTGTTCCTGCTGATCATGACCGGGTTCGCGATCCCGCGCATGTACCAGCAGAAGGTGCTGATGATCGGCATCGTGATCGCGCTCATCATGCGCGCCGGCTTCATCGCCGCGGGTGCCGCGCTGATCGAGAACTTCTCGTGGGTCTTCTACATCTTCGGTGCGCTGCTGTTCGTGCTCGCCTACCAGCAGCTCAAGGGCGACCACGGCGGCAACGCGGCCGACAACATGTTCGTGCGGATCGCACGACGCGTCCTGCCCGTTCACGACGACTTCAACGGCGACAAGTTCACCGTCAAGGTGAAGGGCAAGCGCTTCGTCACCCCGCTGCTGCTCTGCGTCATCGCGATCGGCTTCGTCGACCTGGTGTTCGCGCTCGACTCGATCCCCGCGATCTACGGTCTGACCAACGAGGCCTACATCGTCTTCACCGCCAACGCGTTCGCGCTGATGGGTCTGCGTCAGCTGTACTTCCTGATCGGCGGGCTGCTCGAGCGCCTCGTCTACCTGTCGCAGGGTCTGGCCGTCATCCTCGCCTTCATCGGCGTGAAGCTCGTCTTCCACGCCCTGCACGTCAACGAGGTGCCCTTCATCAACGGCGGCGAGCCGCTGCTCTGGGTGCCCGAGATCCCGATCTGGCTGTCGCTGCTCTTCATCGGCGCGACGATCACCGTCGCGACCGTCGCGAGCCTGCTGAAGACCCGCGGCGACAAGGAGAAGAAGGACCGCACGACGATCGAGGGCGAGACGGTCACGCGCGCCACCGACGACGCGAACGACAAGGGCGCGGGTCGCCACTGACCCCGCTGCGAACCGGGACGTCGAGGAGGCGCGGGTGCCGGCACGGCGGCGGGGCGGTGGGCATGGCGCGGGCGGTGGGCACGGCGCGGGGCGAGCGGTGGGCGCGGCGCCGGCGGTACGCACAGCGCCAGACGGTGGGCACAGCGCCAGGTCTCAGCGTGGTGCTGCGCACATCTCCTGGTGTGATGCGGAGCGGTCGGGTGGACAGGTCGGTCGCGGGGGCCGACCGCGCTGCTAGGTTCGGACGCACGTGTCGTCGATGGTCGACGGCACGCCATCGCGAGGGGCGACGACAGATGATCTTCAGCACGGGCACCCAGGGATTCCGCGCACGGTCGGCCGGGCGACAGGCCCTCGGTCTGGGAGCGGTCGGCCTGCTGGCCCTCGGGCTCACCGGCTGCACGGGCGGCGGCTCGACCTCCGACGAGGCCGAGGCGCCGGCGGCCGAGACGACGGCCGCTCCCGAACCCGGCCAGGTCTCCTGCGACTTCGTCTCGCCCGCCACCGGCGGCGCCGAGCTGACCGAGACGGCCGACGCGTACGAGGTGACCTGGACCGGTCAGGAGGTCGACCCGGCGCTGAACCAGATCACCTTCACGGTGATCCTGACGGACTTCGGCAGCGAGGAGTCCTCGAAGCCGAGCGTCCAGATGCAGGTCTCCTACATCGACGGTGAGCTGAGGGGCTACGGCGCCGTCGACGACCAGGCCCAGCTCGTCGAGGCGCCGGGCGAACCCGTGGTCTCCGGCGACACGGTGACGGGGACGTTCCCGAAGTCGCTGGCGCCGCTGGCCGCGCTGCAGGCCGACGACTTCGCCCCCGACTCGTGGGTGCCGCGCGTCGAGACCGTCGTCACGCTCGAGGGCAACGAGCGCGAGATGACGGAGTGCACCGAGACCGGTCAGTCGCTGCCGTACGTGCCGCTCGGCTAGCGCCGGCTCCGGGCGCCTGCCGGGCCGCACCGCACCGCGTTCCGCGCACTGCACCGCGTCTAATCGTGGTGCGATGCTCGGAACGCGGTGCAGTGACGTGCTCGAGACGGTCAGCTGCCGTCGCGGAGGTCGGCGGGCGGGGTGTCGCCCAGCACGATGCGGTCGAAGCGGGCCTCGCAGGTGTCGCCCTGCGGCGCCTGGGCGAGGAACCCGACCTGCACGGGCCCGTCGACCTCGAGCCGGAACTGGCGCACGAAGCGCCAGTCGATCCCGTCGTCCGACGAGTGGAACGCCCAGCCGGCTCGGATCCGCGTGACGCGGAGGTGGGTCGAGTCGCCCTCGACGATGGTGGAGTTGACGTCGTCGGACCAGCCGTTCGTGACGACGGTCACGACCATGGCCTCGCCCTGCGGCGAGTACTCGAAGCAGATCTTGGCCCAGTGGTCGGGGTCGCTCCAGAGGGCGAGGGCGCCGGCGTCGAAGGTGGTGCGCGAGCCGGCGACGGTCACGCGGGCCGACAGAGTGAACTCGGCGGGGGCCGCGAAGCCGAGGCTCGTGGCGCCGTGCTGGGGCTCGCCGCCGAGGGCGTCGTTCGTCCAGTCGACCCCGGCCGCCGACCGCAGCACGAGGGCGCCGTCGACGTCGAGCGATGCGTCCCCCTCGCCGTGGGTCCACGAGAGCTCGGGCAGGCCTGCGACGGTGAGGGTCATGCGCCGACCCTAGCGGGGGCGTCGCCGGCGGGGAGTGCAGGAGGCGCGGGTCGTCCGAGACGCGCCCCGCACCTCCTGCACTCCCCCCGTGCCGTGCCGTGCTGCGCGGCGTGGCGGACTCCCGGGATGCGTGCTCGGCTTGGAGCTATTACGCATGCAGGCGTAGTCGAGACACCCCGCCGTGCTGGGCTGCGGACTCCGGGGATGCGTGCTCGGTTTGGAGCTATTACGCATGCAGGCGTAGTCGAGAGACGCCGCCGCGCCGCGCTGATTGACGACCCCAGGAGCCCCGCACTCACCCGAGGGCTTCCTACGCATGCAGGCGTAATAGCCGCGGCGCTCGACGGCCGCCGACAGGGTCACCCCGGGCGAGCGTCGCAGAGCACGCACGCCTGCCACCCCAGGAGCCCCGCACTCACCCGGGGTCTTCCTACGCATGCAGGCGTAATAGCTACGACGCGCGAGGGCCGCCGACAGGGTCACCCGGGCCAGCGTCCCAGAACACGCACGCCTGCCACCCCAGGAGCCCCGCGCTCGCCCGGGGGCTTCCTACGCATGCAGGCGTAATAGCCGCGGCGCGCGACGGTCACCGGCCACGCGCCTGTCCGCAGCGCACCGGAGACCGAGGAGTGCACCGGAGACCGAGCAGCGCACCGGGACTAGACGCGGTGCGGTGCACGGGAGGCGGTGCGGTGCACGGGACGCGGTGCGGTGCGGCGCCCGCGGTTGCCTGCAGCGCCCGGGCATCCTGGCACCGGGCACGGGGAGGCGCCGGACGCGGCTCGGCGGTCCGCTAGCGTGGAGCCGACCGCTGGGAGGCGACGGTGCAGGACAGACGGGAACGCATGCTGCGTGCCGCCCTGTCGGCCGGCGTCAGCACGCTCGTCACCGCGACCGCGCACACGCTCGGCGGCGGAGCGTTCCCTCCCGCCCTGCTGCTGTCGCTCGTCTTCGTCGCCGGGGTGCTGATCTGCTTCGCACTCGGCGGACGCCGGGTGGCCCTGCCGAACCTCGTCGCCGCCATCGGCGTCACGCAGGTGCTGCTGCACGCCGTCTTCTCGCTGGCCGGACACACCGCCTCGACCGGCACGAGCGGCTCGACCGCCCCCGCCGGCGGGCATGTGCACGGCGCCGCGCTCGTCTTCCCCGACCTGTCCGCCACCGCGCTCTCCGCGGACGCCCTGGCCACCGGCGGCATGACCGACGGCACGATGGCCGCGATGGGCCATCCGGGCATGGTCTGGGCGCACGTCGCCGCCGGGCTCGTCACCGTCGTGATGCTGCGCGTCGGCGCCGGGTCGCTCCGGCAGCTCGCCCGCAGCCTGGTCGTGTCGCTCGTCACCGCCCTCGCCGTGGCGACCGCGACGGCCGTGCCGCACCGCCCGCGCGGGATCCTGCGAGTCGTGGCCATCGCGCCCCGACGCCCCGCGGCGCTCCTGCTCGCCGCGACGCGGGACCTCCGCGGACCGCCGGCCCCGGCGACGATCTAGCACCGCGCACTCCCCCACGGGTGGGCGCGGTCCCGCATGCGGCCCCTCGGCCGTGTGCGGTCGCGCGCAGCCCGCCGCTGCGCGCGGACCGACGTGCCGCCCCGCCGACTCTCCGGCCGGGCCGCGTCGTCTCGTCACCCCTCGGGGACACTCCCCGCCCGTTCGAAGGACCACCATGCGTTCGCGCACACCTCTCCACTCCACCGGCGACGCCGCCGACACCCCTCGCACCGCCGACACTGCGCCTGCCACCGCCACCGCAGCACCTGCCACTGCCACTGCGCCTGCAGCCGCATGCGCCGCACTCGCAACCGCACCCGCAGCCCACACCACATGCGCACCCACCCGCACCCGCGCCCGCGCCCGCACCCGCACCGCTCTTCTCCGCGCATCCATCGCCGGCGCCGCCGGTCTCGCCCTCGCCGTCGGCCTTCCGACGGCGGCCTCGGCGCACGTCGACCTCGAGGCGTCGTCGACCGCTCCGGCCACGCTGAGCGTGCTGACCTTCGCCGTCGGCCACGGCTGCGAAGGCTCGCCCACGACGTCGCTCGCGATCGAGCTGCCCGCCGACGTCCAGGCGATCACCCCGACGATCAAGCCCGGCTGGAGCATCACCGAGACCCCGACCGAGCCGACCACGAGCCCCGGCCCGAGCACCGGCCCCACCAGCGACACCAGCGACCCCGGCACAGACCCCGGCACCGGCACGGACCCCAGCACCGGCACCGGCACCGGCACCGGCACCACGATCACCTACACCGCCGACACCCCGCTCCCCGACGGCTACCGCGACACGGTGCAGATCTCCGCGCTGCTGCCCGTCGCCGGCCAGCCGGGCGACATGGTCGTGTTCCCGACCCTGCAGACCTGCGAGTCCGGCTCGACGGCCTGGAGCGAGCTCCCCTCCGGAGACCCCGCCGACCCCGAGCCGAACCTCCCCGCCCCCGCACTGACCCTCACCGCAGCCGAGACCGACACCACCTCGGCCGGTGTCGGCGACCAGGGCACGGCCGCGAGCGGTGCGGACGAGGCGACCCGCGCCTCCTCGGCGGACCCGGTCGACACGACGGCCCGCACCCTCGGCCTCGGCGCGCTGCTCATCGGAGCCGTCGCCGTCGTGCTGCTGACCATCGCCCTCCGCCGCCAGCAGGAGGCCCGCCGATGAGCACCACCGAGACCGGCGCCACCGAGACCGGCGCCTCCGAGTCGAGCACCATCGATCGCCGAGGAGGCGCGGGTCGGCCCCCGGCACCGGCTCCCGACACCGAGACGGCGACTCCCACGACCCCGCCCGGCCACGCTGCCGGGGCGGGGTCGTCGGGGGACGCGGGCCGCGCCTCCTCGACTCCGCGGACCACCGGGCAGGCGACCGCCCGACCCCCGGCGTCCGGCGGCTGGTTCGGGCCGATGCTCCTGCGGCTGCACTTCTTCGCGGGGGTGCTCGTGGGGCCGTTCATCCTCGTCGCGGCGCTGACCGGGGCGGCGTACGCGCTGACGCCGACGCTCGAGCGGGTCGTCTACGTCGACGAGCTGACGGTGTCCGCGGCGAGCGCGGACGCCCCCGCGCTGCCGTTGGCCGCTCAGATCGAGGCCGCCGAGGAGGTCGTCGGCGACGAGGGTGCCCTCGTCGCGGTGCGGCCCGCCCCCGAGCCGGGTGACACGACCCGGGTCATGTTCACCGCCGACGACCTGATCGACGGGCAGACCCGGGCGATCTTCGTCGACCCCGCGACGGCCGAGGTGCGCGGCGACCTGCCGGTGTACGGGACGAGCGGGGCGCTGCCGCTCCGGACGCTGATCAGCGACGTCCACCGCAGCCTCGGGCTGGGCGACGCGGGTCGGCTCTACAGCGAGCTGGCCGCGAGCTGGCTCGGCGTGGTCGTCGTGGCGGGGCTCGGGCTGTGGGTCGTACGTTGGCGGCGCGGTCGGGCGCAGGCTCGTCTGCGTCGCGGCATGCTCAAGCCCGACACCACCGTGCGGGGTTACCGCCGGATCTTCTCGTGGCATGCCTCGACGGGCATCTGGCTCGTGGTCGGGGCGCTCTTCCTCTCGGCGACGGGCATCACCTGGTCGCGGTTCGCCGGGGAGAACGTGACGGGGCTCCGGGCGGCGCTGAGCTGGTCGACCCCGGCGCTGTCGACCGCGCTGCCCGACGCGGGCTCCGGCTCCGGCTCCGGCTCCGGCTCCGGCTCCGGCGCAGGGTCGGGCGGGGGCGCGGGGTCGAGCCCGGGGTCGAGCGGGGCGTCGGCCGACCCGGCGTCCGGCGGGGCGGCCGACCCGCACGCGGGACACCACGGAGCCGAGGAGGCGCCGGTCACCGACCTCGACCCCGCCACCTTCGACTCCGTGCTGACCGTCGCTCAGGGGGTCAACGTGAACACGGGGCTGGTCGAGATCAAGCCGCCCGCCGACGCCGCGAGCGCCTGGACGGTCACCGAGATCCAGCGCAGCTTCCCGACCGAGGTCGATGCCGTGGCGGTCGACGGCACGACCCTGGAGGTGGTCGGCCGGACCGACTTCGCCGACTACTCGTTCCCGGCGAAGCTGGCCCGCTGGGGAATCGACACCCACATGGGCTCGATGTTCGGGCTTGCGAACCAGCTCGTGCTCGTCGCGACGGCGCTCGGCATCGCGGCGATGGTCGTGTTCGGCTACCTCATGTGGTGGAAGCGCCGGCCGACCCGCGGGGTCGCGGCGGGTGCCGGCCCCGGTCGCCTGCGCCCCGGCAGGCCGGCTCCGGCCGGGGCGCTGACGCGGGCTCCCTGGTGGGGCATCGCGCTGATGCTCGGGGCCGGAGCCGTGCTCGGGGTGTTCCTCCCGCTGCTCGGGATCTCGCTGATCGGGTTCGTGCTCGTCGACGCGCTGGTGACCGCGGGCCGGCGCTGACCCGGGCGCCGCGCCTCCTCGGCTCCGGGCTCGGGTCGTTCGGCGCGGCGCCGCACCACGTTCCGTGCACCGCACGGCGTTCCGTGCACCGCACCACGTTCCGTACACCGCACCACGTTCCGTACACCGCACCACGTCTAGTCGTGGTGCCGTGCACGAGGCGCGGTGCGGTGCGCGGGACCGGGCCCCGCGCCTCCTCGGCTCCGGACCCAGGTCGCGCGGGTCCTACGGCACCACACCGCGTTCCGTACACCGCACCGCCTCTAGACATGGTGCGGTGCACGAGACGCGGTGCGATGCCGCGGCCACGGCCCCGCCTCGCCCAGGACCCGGTGTCGCGCACGAGCCGCGGTGCGGTGCACGACATACGGTGCCGTGTCCGGAACGCGATGCTGTCCGCGTGGCACCGAACCCGCACCGCGTTCCGTGCACCGCACCGCGTCTAGTCGTGGTGCGGCGCGCGAGACGCGGTGCGGCGCGCGGGACCGGGCTCCGCGCATCCTCGGCTCCGGACCCGGGTCGCGCCAGCCCTAGGGCACCGGACCGGGCCCCGCGCCTCCTCGGCTCCGGACCGGGTCGCGCGGGGCGTACGGCACCGCACCGCGCACCGTACAGCGCACCGCGTCTAGACCTGGTGCGGTGCACGGAACGCGGTGCGATGCGCGAGACGCGGTGCGGTGCTCGAGGCGCGGTGCGGTGCCGGGGTCGCGGCCGGCCGGGGCCCGGACCAGACCCGAGCCCGGACAGGGCCCGGGCCGCGGCGCGACCGGCGGTGCGAGAGGATGCACGCATGACCGACCTCGCGCCCGCGCAGAACACCGCCGCGTTCCTCCGCTCGCCCCGCTCCCGCTTCGAGGTCGGCCCGGCCGAGATGCCCGAGCCGGAGGCCGACGAGGTCGTGGTGCGGGTGCGCGCCGTCGCCATCAACCCGCTCGACTGGGTCGTGCAGGGCACGGCCCAGCTGACCTACCGCTGGCTCGCGTATCCCGCGGTGCTCGGCACGGACGTCGCGGGCGAGGTGATCGCGATCGGCTCCGCCGTCACGAGGCTCGCCGTCGGCGACCGGGTCGTCGGGCTCGCGACCGGCACGGACAAGGGCCGCGACTCGCGACATGAGGGGGCGTTCCAGACGCACACGGCCCTGCTCGAGCGGTTGACGGCGGTGATCCCGGCCGACCTCTCGTTCGAGCAGGCTGCCGTGCTCCCGCTCGGGGTCTCGACCGCCGCGTGCGCGCTGTTCCAGGAGCGGCACCTCGGGCTGCGGCTCCCGCGCCTCACCACGACCACGGGCGACACCCCGTCGGACGCGGCGGGCGACGCGGTGTCGGACGCGGCGGGCCCCGGGCTGAGCGCAGGAGGCGCTGCTCCCGTCGAGCGCGAGGTGGTCGTCGTGTGGGGCGGCTCGTCGAGCGTCGGGATGAATGCCGTCCAGCTGGCGACGGCCGCCGGGTACGACGTGCTGAGCACGGCGTCGGCGACGAACGCGGAGACCGTGAAGGGCCTGGGCGCGACGCACGTCTACGACTACCGCGACCCCGAGGTGATCGACAAGCTCGTCGCCGTGATCGACGGACGGACCGTGGCCGGCGTCGTGGCGATCGGAGCCGGTTCGACCGACGCGGGCATCCGCCTCCTGGCCCGGACCGGCGGCACCCGCCTCGCCATCGCGAGCACCCCGGTGTCGCTCGCCGAGGTCGCCGACGTCTCGTCGGGCAGGAGGCTCCTCCCCACCGCCCTCCCCACGTTCGCCCGCCTCGGACTCGCGACCGCGCGGTCGGCCCTGGCCGCCCGGCAGGCGGGGGTGACCGCCCGCTTCATCTGGGGCAGCAGCCTGCGCGACGACGATCTCGGGGAGCGACTGTGGGGCGAGGTCCTGCCGCGCGGCCTGGCCGACGGGTCGTTGCGCGCGGTGCCCGAGGCGGTCCTCGCGGGCGACGGGCTCGACGCCCTGCAGGCGGCGGTCGACCGGCACCGGGCCGGCGTCTCCGCGCAGAAGATCGTCGTCCGCCTCTAGTTCCGTCCGAGGAGGCGCGGCTAACCGCCCGAGGAGGCGCGGCTCAGCGCCCGAGGCGCGGCTCAGCGCTCGAGGCACGGCTCACCGCCCGAGACGCGGCTAACCGCCCGAGGAGGCGCAGCTCAGCACCCGAGGCACGGCTCAGCGCTCGAGGTGCGCGTAGTCCGGCAGCTCGATCGCGTCCGCCGGCGGCACGAAGAACCGACTGCCGATCCTGCCGAGCACCGGGGTGGACGCGAGCCTCACCCCCAGGCCGAACGCGGCGACACCCGCACGGGTCATCGGGTTGGCCAGCCGCGGGGTGCCCGGCGGCAGCTGCTGGGCCTGCTCGACGTAGGGCCGCATGAGGCGCTCGTAGCCGGCGAACGCGTCGCGGTGGTCCACGTGGGCCGCGAGCTCGCCGGCGAGGACGTACGCACCCGTGATCGACAGGCTCGTCCCCATGCCGCTGACCGGCGAGGCGCAGTAGGCGGCGTCGCCGAGCAGCACGACGCGGCCGGACGACCACCGCGGAGCCCGCACCTGCCCGATCGACTCGAAGTAGAGGTCGTCGGCCTGATCGAAGCCGTCGAGCACCCGGTGCGCCTCCCACCCCGCGTCGCCGAAGATCCGGCGCAGGCGGGCCCGCTGCTCGTCGACGGTGCGGCGCTCGGCACCGACCTCGGCGCGGGTCCGCTCGGTGACGAACGACATCGCCGCGCGGATCGTGCCGTGCGAGTCCGGCCGCAGCGTGATCGACCGGCCGCCCGCGGCGTTGTACCAGCGCCACCAGTCGTCGTCGGCCGCCGTGCGGGGGATCGTGGCGTACGACGTCTCGAGCCCGAGCGAACGGATCTCGGGCTCGTCGCCGAACACGAGCCTCCTGGTGCTCGATCCGATGCCGTCCGCCGCGACGACCAGGTCGAAGCGCTCGTCCGGTGCGTGCTCGAACGAGACGACGACCCCGGGAGGCGCGGTGCCGGTGGTGCCGTCGCCGTTGGTCCCGTCGGCGATGCCGGTGATGCGGTCGCCGAACCGGTACTCCGTCTCGCCGGAGGTGCGGGAGACCAGCAGCGCGGCCAGATCGCCCCGCAGGATCTCGAGCTCGGCGGTCGCGCCGTCCGAATCGGAGGTGCCGGCGGGGAACTCGGCGACGGTGCGACCGCCTCGGCCCAGGAACCGCGTGCCGACCTCGCCGGTCGTGGCGGCCCGGATGTCGTCCTCGAGGCCCATGCGGCGACCGACCTCGCGCCCGGCTCCGCGGACGTCGACGTTCTGGCCGCCGGTGCGCAGCGAGGGGGCGCGCTCGACGATGGTCGTCGACCAGCCGTACCGGTTCAGCCAGTAGGCCAGGGCGGGGCCGGCGATGCTGGCGCCGGAGATGAGGACGCGGGGCTTCGTCATAGTTCCTCTGAATCTTGATAATCAATGAGATTGGCAATCTACACCGCTATCCTGACCTGGTGTCCCCGAACCCGACCGAGACCCCGCCCGAGAAGTCGCCCGACCGCCTCGATCGACGGCAGGCGCGTCGAGACGGTCGCCCGCTGCCCGACGGCGACATCCGGGCCCGGGTGCAGCAGGTCTCGATCCGTCAGCAGCTCTTCGAACGACGCCTCGCGGCGGCGCTCGAGGTGGATGCAGCCGGTCTCGAGGCGATGGACCATCTGATGACGACCGGGCCGACGACGCCGACCGAGCTCGCGCACCGGCTCGACATCTCGACCGCGGCGATGACGCTCGTGCTGAACCGGCTCGAAGCCGCAGGGCACGTGCGCCGCGACCGGCACCCCTCCGACGGGCGCAAGCTCGTCGTGACGGCGGCCGAGCGGTCGGCGGACCTCGCCTACGACCGGGTGCGGCCGCTGATCGACGGCATCGAGACCCTCATCGCCGGCCTCGACGAGACCGAACGCCGCACGGTCGAGGGGTTCCTCGACGGGCTGCTGGCCGCGTACGACGACGCGACCCGCTGACCGGCGCCTCGCCGACCGACCCGCCGGCCCGCGCCTCGCCGACCGACCCGCTGACCCGGCCGACCCGCGCCTCCTCGGCCGACCCGCGCCTCCTCGGCTCCTCGGCTGCCCGGCGCCGCGCGCACCATGCCGAGAAGTCCCTCTGGCGCTACGGCTGGACCGGGTCGCTCCACGACGGGAACGGCGGGTACTCGCCCGGCACGGACTCCTCAGGGAAGTCGGCCGCGTCGCGATCGGCGATGGCTGAGAGCAGCGCACCCGAGTCGTTCGTCCAGAACACCTCGCTGTACACGTCCACCGTGTACTGCCCATCGGGTCGAACCGTGTAGGTGACCCGCCAGCCGTCACCGGTGTCGGCCCGAGCCTCGTGGTTCCGCCCGATCTCGCCGCTGCTCGACTCCCAGCCCTTCTCGTCGAAGTACTCGATCATCGGGTCCAGATCGGCACGAGCGCCCGTCGCCCCGGGGAGCTCGACGTTCCGGCTGCTCTGGAAGAAGTAGCTGTTCTCCTCGTCGGCACCCTCGGGCGGCTCACCGATCGCATTCGCCCCGCCCTCGACGGGGAGGACATCCCCGCCGATCCAGATCCACGAGCCGTCCGAGATCTGGAGCTGCGCCTCCTCGAGGAGGCCCTGCATCTCGACGTACCGCTCCGACGCCGATCCGAACTCCGCTTCGAGCGACATCCCGGCGACCTCCGCCTGCGTCGACCCCGCCGCGTCCCGAGCACCCTGTCCAGACACGTCGTCTCCGTTCTGCGCGCTCGACGCGCACCCTGTCGTCACGAGCACCAGGATGGTCGCCGCCAACGCGGCGACATGATGCAGGCGTCGGTTCCTGACTTCGTTCATCGATCCGGTCTTCCGTCGGCCACGATCTGCGAGATGGTCTTGAGGGACGTCGAGTCCGCCGAGAGGTATCCGTTCTGGTCGGACCCGGAATCCACGAACATGTCGTGCTTCGTCACGGCCTCGGTGCCCGGTCCTGCCTCGGAGGAGAATACCTGCACCCCGTCGAGGATCGTCGGATTCGTCCGCGTCCCGAGACCCAGAGCCAGTCCGATCGGCGCGAGGCCGTCACCCGAGGCCTGAGTCGCGTAGACCTCCTCGGCGTTGAGCTCATCGACCGTCGCCTTGTTCGTCAGCCCCACCGAGCCGTAGGAGATGAAGGAGTCCACACGGTGCTGGGTCAGCAGCAGCGCCTCGGATGTCGTCGTCGAACCGTACGAGTGGGCCATGACGGTCACGGAGTCCGCCGGACCGTCCGCACGACTGTCATGCAGGCCATCCAGGAACGACGCGAGTTCGGCGGCACCGGACACCGCGCGGGCGGGCGACGCCACCTCTGCCGGGTTCGGCGAGTTGTACCCCATCCACGAGACGACGGCGTAGGAGTCGTCCGGGTTCTCCTTCGCTGAGGCTCGGACCAATTGCTGCGCCGCCGTGATCGCCGTATCCATCTCGCCCACGTTCGAACTCATCCCGGGGACGTTCACCGTCACATTCGACGCCGTATCGAGGTTCCCCAGCGAGATGGCGGCCACCACGGCCCCGTCGTGCATACCCAAGCCGACGAGCTGCGCCTTCTGATCGCCTTCGCCACCGGGCAAGTAGCGAGCACGGTCGTCGGCCTTGGCCACCGCCTCCTCCAGGGCGTCGACATCCCTCTTGAACCCCTCGAGCCCCTGCGTGCCGCTGAAGCCCATCAGCTGATACATGTCCTCGGGATTCTTCACGGCCTCCGCCAACACCCCACGCGACGCGATGTCGCGCTTCGATGCCGGGAGGCCGTCGAGGTTCGCGAACAGGTACTGGATCGCGGGAG
This sequence comes from Frigoribacterium faeni, assembly GCF_007988805.1. Lineage (GTDB taxonomy): Bacteria > Actinomycetota > Actinomycetes > Actinomycetales > Microbacteriaceae > Frigoribacterium > Frigoribacterium faeni. Next base: position 23,007 of record NZ_BJUV01000038.1, read on the forward strand.
GCAGGCCCGCGACCTCGGAGTCGGTCAAGGGAGACCGCGCGTACGCGGCCGCCACCTCGGCCGGCGTGAGGCCCGGCTGCAGCAGCTCGGTAAGCGCCGGTGAGGCGGTCATCTCGGCGACCGTGTCGAGCGCGGTGTTCAGCAGCGAACCGCCTCCCGCCCTCTCGAAGGCCAGCGCGACGCCCTCGATCCACGTGGCGTCCGCGGCGTTCTCCGCCATCAGGGTGTCGAGGGCCGAGATCGCCGTCGACGACTCGATGGGCACCCACGAGCAGGACGACGTGAAGCCGGCCCACGCGTTCTTCACCTGGATGACGTGCTGCGCCGTGCTGAGGTCGGCCGCGCGGCTGGCGCCGACGAAGGTGCGGAGCACGTCCGGATCCGCCGACGACGTGCCGCCCGAGCCCCCGCCGCTGGAGCGGTTGCGCGACCGGGGGCTGGCGGCCGCCGAGAGCGGCTCCGGCTTGATGGCCACGTCCGACGGTCGAGGATCGAGGACACCCGTGACGAAGGCCGAGGCTCCCGGCAGCACGTCACCGGAGGCGCGTTGCGCCTCACGGTCCGCCTCGCGGGCCGTCCAGTCGGCGAGGGTCTTCAGTCGCTGGCGCTCGAACGACGCCGTGAGCTTCACTCTGACCACGGCACCGCTCAGATCCGACATCACCCCGGCGAGCGTCTGCGTGTCCTCCGACCGCACCGTGCTGGCCTGCGTGAACAGGGTCGCGTAGGCGCCTCGGAAGTCGGGCACCACCGACTCGACCTGCACCCTGTTGGCCATCGCCTGCGTCCGGAGGTCGCTCGACGCCCCGTTCGCGGCACGGACCAACGCGTCGGCCGCGCCGTCGTCGAAGTCGATCGTCGTCATGTCCACCACACCCCCGTGTGAACCCACTGGTCTGTCAGCCCGAAGCTAGCACGCCTCAGGAAGCGCGCAACCACCCCAGCGCCACCGTCACCACCGCGTCCACCGTCGTGCGCGCCTCCTGCGACACCCCGTCTCCGGCGCTGCACCCCTGTTCATCGGGGTGCAGCGCCGGAAACGGGGTGTGGAGCGCGAGCCGAGGAGGCGCGGGGCGGCTCAGCGGGCGGCGAGCGCCTCGACCGGGGTCACCGAGGTGGCCCGGCGGGCGGGCACGAGTGCCGCCACCCCGGCGAGCACCGCGGCCGTCACGGCCAGTCCGACCAGCAGCGGCACGGGCAGCGTCGGCGCGATCAACGCGCCCTGGTTGGCGGCCCCGAGCAGCGACTGCGCCCCGGCCCAGCCGTAGACGGTGCCGAGCACGACGCCGACGACGATCGCCGTGACGGCCATCTGCGCCGCCTCGAGCAGGATCATGCCGCGGATCTGCCCCACGGTCGCGCCGACGGCGCGCAGCAGCCCGAGCTCGCGCCGCCGCTGCAGCACGCTGAGCGACATGTCGTTGACCATGCCGACCGCGGCGATCACGGCCGAGAAGCCGACGAGGCCCGCCATGACGAGCAGCGTCGTCGTGAACATCGTGTCGAGCTCGGCCGCGTAGGCGGGGTCCTGCTCGATGCTCCCGATGAAGCTGCGGAGCGTCTCGAGCGCCACCGACATCGTCGTCACCAGGGTCACGCCGATCACGATGCCGATCGTCGCCCGGGTGCTGCGCTCGGGCTGACGGACGGCGTTCTCGGCGGCGAGCCGCGCGACCTGACCCGACCCGAACAGGCGACCGACGGCGGCGAGCCCGGCCGGCATCACCGTGTGCGCGCCGACGACGACGCCGGAGAAGGAGAGGACCCCGCCGGCGAAGGCGACGAGCACGCCGACCTCGTTCGCGAGCCCCAGGAGCACCCCGGCGAGCAGCAGCAGGCCGCCTCCGACGACGAGCAGCACGGCCAGGACCGTGCGCAGCACCCGACGGGGGCGCGAGCCGACCGGCTCCTCCTGCACGACGCCCGTGGCCTGCAACGGGGTGACCTGCAGCACGCGGCGCGAGCCGATCCAGGCGGCGGCGACGGTCGTCAGCACGACGGCCACGGCCGGGACGAGACCGCTCACCGAGACGTACGAGTAGTCGAGGTCGGGCAGGGTGCCGCGGGCCACGAGCGCCCCGACGGCCACGACGACCAGCAGGGTGCCGACCGCGATGCCGATCAGCGCACCGGCGACGCCGACGAGGAGCCCTTCGCGGGCGACGGCGCGACGCTGGTCGCGGGCCGACGAGCCGAGCAGGCGCATGAGGGCGATCGTGGGGGTGCGCCCCGCGACCACCGTGGTGAACGTGTTGGCGGTGACGATCGCGCCCACGTAGAGGGCGAGACCGACGAAGACCGAGGCGACGAGGTCGAGCATCGTCGAGACGGTGCCGCTGGCGGCGACCGCCGGGTCGGAGGCGATCAGCTGCTCGAGGATGTGCGAGACCGAGAGCAGCGCGACGCCGAACGTCGTGCCGAGGGCCGCGACGAGCACGCTGGGCCGGTGCTCGAGCAGCTGGTCGCGGAGGGCCGAGCGGGCGCCGCCGCGAGCGGGTGCGCCGCCGCGAGCCGGGTCGTTGCCACGAGCCGGGGCGCCGCCGCCGGCACGAGCCTCCGAGCGGGTGACGGTCCGGGCGCTCACGCGGCGCGCTCCAGCTCGAGCATGACCTGCGAGATCTCGGCCGGGCTGCTGGTGCCGACCTCGTGCACGATGCGGCCGTCGGCGAGGAACACCACGCGGTCGGCGTAGCTCGCCGCGACCGGGTCGTGGGTGACCATGGCGATGCTCTGGCCGTGGTCGCGCGACGCGGTGCGCAGCACGCCGAGCACGTCGCGGCCGGCCTTCGAGTCGAGGTTGCCGGTGGGCTCGTCGGCGAAGATCAGGTCGGGTCGGGTGGCGAGCGCGCGGGCGATCGCGACGCGCTGCTGCTGGCCGCCCGAGAGCTGGTGCGGGCGGTGCGTCAGTCGCTCGCCGAGCCCGAGGGTGGCGACCAGCCAGTCGATCCAGCCGCGCTCGTCGGCGCTCGCGCGGCGGCCGTCGAGGCGGAACGGCAGCTCGATGTTGGCCGACACGTCGAGGGTCGGCACGAGGTTGAACGCCTGGAAGACGAAGCCGATGCGGCGACGGCGCAGCAGGGTGAGCTGGCTGTCGTCGAGGCGGGTGATGTCGGTGTCGCCGAGCAGCACCCGGCCCGACGTCGCCTGGTCGAGGCCGGCCGTGATGTGCATCAGGGTCGACTTGCCCGAGCCGCTCGGGCCCATCACCGCGGTGAACCGCCCGGCGTGCAGGTCGAGCGAGACGTCGCGCAGGGCGTCGACGCGGCCGTCGCCGAGGCCGAACGACTTCGTGACGTTCTCGACGCGGGCGACGGGCGCCGCGCCTCCTGGGCTCGTGGGGTTCCGGGTGTCGGAGCGGGTGGTGGGGTCGGTCATGTCTTCTGTCCTGTCGAGATCGGGGGTCGAGGAGGTGCGGGTCGAGCGACCGCGCACCGCGCGTCGCGAGGGGGCCGGCTACCCGCGCAGCGTGCTGCCGCCGTCGTCGCCGGGCACGGGCTCGACGGTGGTCCAGCTGAGCCAGCGGCCGTCGACCTCGGCGGTGACGCGGCCGTCGCCGCAGGTCACGAGATCCGTGGTCGGGAGGGGCTGCGGCAGCGTCTCGGGGGTGAGCGCCGGGCCGCCGAGGTCGCCGTCGACCGGCTCGCAGGCGTCGAGGTCGACGCCCTCGGCCGAGGTGAACGAGAGCTCGTAGCCCGGCTCCTGCGTGTCGAGGCGCACGTCGATGTCACGCGCGTCGGAGGGCACCCAGTCGGGCAGGAACCAGGCGACGTCCTCGGAGGTGCTCGAGCTCGGGGCGTCGGCGTACGAGTCGTAGTGGCGCTGCTGCACCTGCTCGGCGCCGAGGGCGCGCTCGGCGGCTCCGACCACGGCCGAGCAGCCGGTCAGCGAGACGACGGCCAGGCCCGTGACGCCCAGAGCGGCGGCGGCGACACGACGACGACCCGCAGCCGAGGAGGCGCGGGTCGAGCGGTCGGGACGGGTGACGGGGGACGAGGCGGTGGCGGTGGTTTCTTCCATGCCTACGATCCTCGCCCGGCACGTGGCACTGGAATATGGCGCCCGCACCCGGACCCGCGCGGGGGTTATCCCCCGGGGTGCGAGGCGGCCCGTGCCTCCTGGGGCGCCTCATCGCCGAGGAGTCACGACGGGCCGCGCGCCCGCGGGACGCGCGGCCCGTCGTGACT
>NZ_BJUV01000039.1 GCF_007988805.1 Frigoribacterium faeni
CCCCGCCCCCGCCCGACCCCCTCGTGTGCAAATCGCGACCGACGGCGGGCGAGAACCCGACGGAACGGGGTTCTTCGCCACCTCGAGAAGGGCGGATGTCGGGTTCGGCATGCCTCACGACCTCTCCTCGGTCGGGTTCGGCACGCCTCACGACCTCTCCTCGGTCGGGTTCGGCTCGCGGCATCCGGGGCGCGCGGCACGCCGCCCGCCGCGCGCCCCGGATGCCGCAACGTGCCCGACACACGGCGCTGGCATCATGATCGACATGCCCCGCGCCTCCCGCCCCCGCCTGCTGGTCGTCGACGTGAGCGACGAGGGTCGCGACGACCCCGCGTTCCACGCCGAGCTGCTCGAGCTCACCGCCGAGGTGCTCCGCGCCGCCGACGAGACCGGCTTCGAGGTCCGTCGGGTCGCGGCCGCGTCGAGCGGGGCCGACGGTCTGCTGACCGAGCTGGATTCGGCGGACGCCGTCGTCGTCACCGGCGGGGAGGACGTCGACCCGGAGTTCTACGACGGCCCGGCCGACTACCCCGAGCGGGGTCAGACCTTCCCCGACGCCGATCGTGCGCAGATCGCGCTGGTGCAGCGAGCCGTGGAGGCGCGGGTCCCGCTGGTCGGCATCTGCCGCGGCATGCAGGTGGTCAACGTGGCCCTCGGCGGCGATCTCGTCCAGCACCTCCACGAGGGAGGGCACGTCCGGGCCGGGGTGCCCGACGACAGCATGGTCGACCACGAGGTCCGGCTCGACCCGGCCAGCGACCTGGCGACCGTGCTCGGCGGGAGCCGCTTCGACGTGCGCAGCTCGCACCACCAGGCGGTCGGGCGGCTCGGCTCCGGGCTGCGCGCCGTCGCCTGGGCGGACGACGACACCGTCGAGGCCGTCGAGCACGACGGCTCGCCGCTCTGGTGCGTGCAGTGGCACCCGGAGGACGCCGGTGCGCGCGGCGACGTGCTGACCGATCTGCTTCGTGCGGCGCGGGACGCCGAGGGGCCGGGCGTCGTCCTCCCGATGTAGAAACCAAGCGTCGGTCGTCATTCTGCCCTGAGGCCTTGCGGGCGGGGGAGGTGGTCGTGTCACACTGGAGGGAGCGCCCTCGTCGTGGAGTGGCAACATCCCCCATCCCCACCCGTCAGCAACGATCGCGACGAGTGCGCATCGCCCCCGCGACGCCGTGCCCTGCACCGGTCGTGTCGGCGTCCTCCCGACGAGTCGTCTCGTCGTGCGCGCGCTCGCCGCCCGACCGGAGGCACAGCCGTGACCGAGACCACCACCACTCGCCCGTCGTCGACCGAGCCGGATCGCGATCGCGGTCACGAGCCCGGCCGCGCCGGCACCGAGCAGCCGCACACGCTCACGTCGTCGGCCGTCGTCGGCATCGCCGTGCTCGGCCTCTCGACGTTCTTCGCCATCACGACCGAGCTGATGCCGGTCGGCCTGCTCTCGACCATGAGCGCCGACCTCGGCGTCGCGGAGTCGCGGATGGGCGTCGTCGTCACCGTCTACGCGCTGGCCGTCGCCGTGCTCGCGCTGCCGCTCACCTGGGCCACCGCGCGCGTGCCGCGCAAGGCCGTGCTCGTGGCGACCCTGGTCGGCTACACGCTCTCCAACCTCATGGTCGCCTTCGCCCCCGACTTCGCGTTCCTCTGCGCCGGACGCATCGTCGGCGGGATCGCGCACGCGCTGTTCTTCTCGGTCGCGTCGGCCTACGCGACCCGCATCGTGCCTCCTCGGCTGGCGGGTCGGGCCATCGCGTTCGTCTACTCGGGCAGCTCGCTCGGCTTCGTGATCGGCGTGCCCGTGGCCACCACGGTCGGCGACCAGGTGGGCTGGCGCCTCGCGGTGACGGGCGTGGCCGTCGCGTCGGCGCTGCTCGCCGTCGTCGCGCTCGTCTTCCTCCCGTCGGTGCGCGGCGAGTCGTACCCGCACCTCGGCTCGGTCGCCTCGTGGGCCCGCTCGGGCCTGCTGGCCGTCGTCGTCGCCGACCTCCTGCTCTTCGCGGGCCACTACGTCGTGTACACCTACATCGGTCCGTACCTCGTCGGAGCCGGTCTCGGCGAGAGCGCCACGGGCACGGCTCTGCTCGTGCTCGGCGGCACGGGGGTCGTCGGCCTCCTCGTCGCGGGGGCGTTCGTCGACCGCGCGCCGCGGCAGACCCTGCTGGTCGCGGTCGGCGTCATGGCGCTCGCCCTCGGAGCGCTGCCGTTCGTGCACGGCTCGCTCGTCGGCACGTTCGTCGTCGCCGGCGTCTGGGTCGCCGCCAACGGCACCACGGGGACGCTCTTCATGGCGGCGGCGATCCGCGCGGGCGGCGTCAGCCCCGACATCGCCGGCGCCCTCATCAACGCAGGGTCGAACGTGGGCATCGCCGCCGGCGCCGCGGTGGGCGCCCGGGCCTTCGACCTCGCCGGCATCGAGGCCCTGCCCGCCACGGCGGCCGTGGTCGTGGCCGGCAGCTTCGTCGTGGTGCTGCTGGCCCGACGCGGGTTCCCGACGATCGGCCACTCGCAGGTGTCGCTCTCGACGTCGAACCTCCGCACGATCACGTCGTCGGTGGCCGTGGTGACCGGCTCGGTGCGCACGATCCCGTCGGCGACCGGCTCCGTGCCCACCCTCGGCGGCCACTCCCGTCCCCGACCCTGAGCGGATCGGCCGCGGGAGGCGGCGGGCGGCCGCGGGAGGCGGCGGGCGGCGTCACCGGGGGTCATCGTCCAGCGCGGCCTCCCGCGGGTGCGGCAGGATCGACGGATGACGGAATCCCTCGCGAAGAAGCAGCTCATCCTCAACCTCTTCGAGATGAACTGCGTCGGGCACATCACGCACGGTCTCTGGCGGCTGCCGCACAACCACCGCAGCGAGTACAAGGACCTCGCGTACTGGCTCGAGCTGGCGCGGCTGGCCGAGAGCGGCGGCTTCGACGCGATCTTCATCGCCGACGTGCTGGGCGCCTACGACGTGTACGGCGACAGCCCCGCCCCCGCGCTGCTCGAGGGCATCCAGGCGCCCAACAACGACCCGATGCTGGTCGTGCCCGCGATGGCGGCGGTCACCGAGCACCTCGGGTTCGGCATCACCTTCTCGACCAGCTACGAGCCGCCGTTCGCGTTCGCGCGGCGCATGTCGACGCTCGACCACCTGACCAAGGGGCGGGTCGGCTGGAACGTCGTCACGTCGTACCTGCCGAACGCGGCCCGGAACTTCGGCCTCGACGCCGAGATCCCCAAGGCGGAGCGCTACGCCCGGGCGGCCGAGTACCTCGACGTGCTCTACAAGCTCTGGGAGGGCTCGTGGGAGGACGACGCCGTCGTGGCGCTGCCCGAGGCCGACGGGCTCGAGCCCGGCTCGGGCGTCTACACCGACCCGGCCAAGGTGCACGCGATCGACCACGAGGGCGCGCACTTCCGGGTGGCGGGCCCGCACCTGAGCGAGCCGTCTCCGCAGCGCACCCCGGTGCTGTTCCTCGCGACGGCCTCGCCCGACGGCGTCGAGCAGGCGGCGCGCAACGCCGAGGTGGTCTTCACCGGAGGCCCGGCGGTCAAGGCCGTCGGCGCCGCCACCCGCGCTGCGGCGGTCGAGGCGGGTCGGTCCGCCGACGACGTCTCGTTCATCGTGCAGGCCGGCGTCGTCACCGGCCGCACCGACGAGGAGGTGGCCGAGAAGCTCGCCCTCTACCGGTCGTTCGCGAGCGCGCAGGGCAAGCTCGTGCACCGCAGCGTCCCGTTCGACGCCCTGTCGCACCCGAAGGACCGCACCGTCCGCGAGGCCCTCGAGATCGAGGGTCGCCTCGACCACCCGGGTGCCGCCTCCCTGCCGCTCGACATCACGGTCGGACAGCTGGTCGACGGGGTCGACGAGGCCTGGGGCGGCACGTTCTTCGTGGCCGGCACCCCGACGGTCGTCGTCGACGCCATCGAGCGGTGGCTCGACGAGGAGGGGATCGACGGCATCAACCTGCGCCAGTACCACTCGTTCGACACCCTGCGCGACTTCGTCGAGCTGATCGTGCCCGAGCTGCGTCGTCGGGGTCGGGTCCGCGAGGGGTACACCCCGGGCGAGACGCTGCGCGAGCGGCTGACCGGGGGCGGGCCGCGCCTCCCCGAGACGCATCCGGCCGCCGCCTACCGACGGACGGCCGCCGAGGCCTGAGCGGGCGGGGCGACCCGGAGGGTCAGCGGGCGCTGCGGTCCCGGTAGCGCGCCGGGACGGGCGGCACGCGGAGCCAGGTGGTGCGCTGCACGCCGTCGCGCGAGGTCCAGTCGACGAAGACGGTGCCGAGGTCCACGACCGCCTGCAGCTCGGCCGCCGTCGCGATGCCGATCATCGAGCCGCGGCGGAGGCGCTGCGTTCCGCGGACGGTCCCATCGGGCAGCTGCACCTCGACGCGCCGCGGGTCGCGGCCTCCGATCGACTGCAGCACGAGGCAGACGCCGAGCGGCAGGGAGGGGTCGTCGCCGTCGTGCGGCAGGCTCAGGTAGGTGAGGTAGAAGCGAGGGGCCTTCGGGAGGCGCGCCACCCGTTCCGTCCGCAGCCGACCGGTCGCCGACCCGGGCCGCGCGCCGAGAGCGGGGGGCTGCTCCGTGCCGGATGCGGTGGTGTCCATCGTGGTCGTCCCCTGGTCGTCGTCGCCGCCGGCGGTCCGTCGCGTGGCGTCTCCTCCAAGGGAACCCCAGGAGGCGCGGCGGGACAACGGGGGACAGCGCCCCAGACAGGGGGACAGGGCCGCCCCAGTCCGGGGGGTCTCCCGCGTGTCGGCGGATGACCCTAGGCTCGATCCGTGATCGACAGAGCACCGGGCGGAAGCCCCGGCGAGAACCCCCGGCCCGCCGAGAACCACCGTGCCGACACCGGTCGTCGCCTGCGGCGGCTCGGGTTCCTCACCTTGGGGGCCTTCGACGGCGACGATCCCTCGACCGGCCTCGACGACGGCCTCCGGCTGTTCGAGCGCGCCGAGGCGCAGGGGTTCGACGGCGGCTGGACCCGCACGCGACACCTGCAGTTCGGAATCTCGTCGCCGGTGGCGTTCCTCTCGGCGGCGGCGCAGCGCACCAGCCGGATGACCCTCGGCACGGCGGTGCTCCCGCTCGGCTACGAGAACCCGTTCCGCCTGGCAGAGGACTGGGGCACCGTCGACGTGCTCTCGCGGGGCCGGGTGCAGCTCGGGGTCAGCGTCGGCGAGCCCCGGTCGTACGACGAGATCGGCGAGCACCTCTACGGCGCGGCGGCCGACCGTCAGGACTTCAGCTACGCCCGCGTCGAGAAGTTCCTGTCGCTCGTGCGCGGCGAGCAGGTCAGCGCGTTCGAGGGGGTCGAGGGCATCGAGCGCTACACGGGACGGGTGCAGCCGCAGAGCCCCGGCCTGGCCGACCGGGTCTGGTACGGCGCCGGGAGCCCCCGCTCGGCCGAGTGGGCGGGCTCGCAGGGGCTCGGCATGCTGATCAGCAACGTCAGCTTCGCGGGCGCCCCCGGCCCGATCGACGCCGAGCGCTTCGCGGCCTCGCAGCTCGAGCAGATCTCCGCGTTCCGGGCAGCCCATCCGCAGGGCGACGCGGCGCCCGTGGCGAAGGGCGCCGTCGTGATCCCGACCGACACGGCGACAGCCGAGCAGCGCGGCGTCTACGAGGCCTACGCGGCGTCCCGACGTGAGCGCACCTCGGTCGCCCACGGGCCGCGCGGCATGATGTTCGACCGCGACCTGGTCGGCCCGTCCGAGTGGATCGTCGAGCAGATGGCCGCCAATGCGGCGATGCGCGAGGTCGACGACCTCATCCTCGAGCTGCCCTTCGACTTCGGCATCGACGAGTACACGCAGATCCTCCGCGACGGCGCCGAGATGCTGGCCCCGATGCTCGGCTGGAGCCCGTCGGTCTGACCGGGAGTGAGCGCTCACCCGGGCGCTCGCCGAGGCCTAGACTGACGGCGCCACCGAGCCGAAGGAGTCCCGATGCACAACTGGGCCGCCAACGTCGAGTACTCGACGTCCGATCTGCGCCGTCCCGCCACTCTCGACGAGGTGCGCGACGTCGTCGCCTCCAGCCGACGCGTCAAGGCGCTCGGTTCACGGCACTCGTTCACGCGGATCGCCGACACCGACCCCGACGGCGTCCTGCTCTCGCTCGACCGCCTCGGGGTGCCGATCGAGCTCGACTCGGAGGCGCAGACCGTCCGCGTCGGCGCGGGCACGACGCACGCGGTCCTCGCGGTCGAGCTGCAGCGGCACGGCCGCGCGCTGCCCAACCTCGCCTCGCTGCCGCACATCTCCGTGGCCGGCGCGGTGCAGACCGGCACCCACGGTTCGGGGGTCGCGAACCCGGCCCTCTCGGCCTCCGTCGCCGAGGTCGAGTTCGTGCGGGCCGACGGATCGCTCGAGACCGTGCGCCGCGGCGACGCCGCGTTCCACGCGTCGGTGGTCGGTCTGGGCGCCCTCGGCGTCGTGACCGCCCTCACCCTCGACACCGTGCCGACCTTCGACGTCGTCCAGACCGTGCACGAGGGGCTGCCCTGGCGTGCGGCGCTCGACCGGTTCGACGAGGTCGTCGGCCACGCCTACAGCGTCAGCCTCTTCACCCGGTACACCGGCGACACCGTGCACCAGGTCTGGGCGAAGGCCCGGGTCGGCGACCCGGTCCGCCTCGATCTCGCCGAGCTCGGCGCGGTGCCCGCCGCGGCGGCCGTCCACATGCTGCCCGACACGGCCGCCGACGCGGTGACCCCGCAGCTCGGCGTCCCCGGACCGTGGCTCGACCGGCTGCCGCACTTCCGCGCCGACTTCACGCCGAGCGCCGGCGAGGAGATCCAGAGCGAGTACCTCGTCCCCGCCGAGCACGCCGTCCCGGCGATCGAGGCGCTGCGCGCGGTGGGCCACCGGCTCGCCGACGTCCTCTTCGTCGGCGAGATCCGGACGATCGCCGCCGACGACGCCTGGCTGAGCCCCAGCGGCGGCCGCGACAGCGTCGCGTTCCACTTCACCTGGCGGCGCCTGGCCGACGAGGTCCTCGCCGTCCTGCCCGTCGTCGAGGCGGCCCTGGCGCCGTTCGACGCCCGGCCCCACTGGGGCAAGGTCGCCACCCTCGACCGCGGGGTGCTCCGCGAGCGCTATCCGCGCCTCGACGACTTCGCCGCCCACGCCCGCGCCGTCGATCCCGACGGCCGGTTCCGCAACGATCAGCTGTCCCGCACCGTCTTCGAGGAGGCCCCTGTTGTCTGACCCCACCCGTTCCTCCTCGACCGCGACGGCCCTGCCGATCAGCGGTTCCGCGAGCTCGCTCGAGCACGGCCCGTACCGTGCCGAGATCGCCGGAGTCGGCGCGACGCTGCGGGCCCTGACATACGAGGGCCGCGATCTCGTCGTCCCCTTCGAGGCCGACGAGGTCCGCCCGCTCTACCGCGGCGCGCTCCTGGCCCCGTGGCCGAACCGCGTGGTCGACGGACGCTACGACGACGACGGCGTGGAGCGGCAGCTGCCCGTCACCGAGGTCGAGCGCGGCCACGCCCTGCACGGGCTCGTGCAGTGGGACGAGTGGACGGTCGAGCACCACACGCCCGACCGGGTCGTCCTGGCGACCCGGGTGGCGCCGAGCGACGGCTACCCGTACCGCCTCGACCTGCGCGCCGAGTACCGTCTCGACGACGAGGGCCTGCACACCACCGTGCTGGCGGTCAACGTGGGCGCCGGACGGGCCCCCTACGGCGTCGCCCCGCACCCGTACCTCTCGGCGGGCGACGGCCGGGTCGACGACTGGACCCTCGTGCTTCCCGCCGACAGCTACCTCGAGGTGACCGACGACCGCCTCGTGCCCCTCGGCGTGCACGGCGTCTCGGAGCGCGACGGCTTCGACTTCCGCGACGGGAGCACGATCGGCGACCTCTTCGTCGACCACGCGTTCACCGACCTCGCGGTCTCCGCCGCCGGGGTCGCGGAGGCGCGGGTCACCACGGTCGACGGCACCGGCGTCCGCATGAGCTGGGGCCGTGAGCTCCCGTGGGTGCAGGTGCACACCGGCGACCGGCCCGAGCCCGAGAACGACCGTCGAGGGCTGGCCGTCGAGCCGATGACCTGCCCGCCCGACGCCTTCACCAGCGGGATCGACCTCGTGCGACTGGCGCCGGGCGAGTCGCATGAGGCGAGCTGGACGATCTCCGCGATCGGGTGATCGAGGAGATCGTCAGGTGCGGTCTCGGGTCGTCTGGTTACCATCGGGTGTGCGCAGACCTCCCGAACGAGACGAACCGACGACGCCCGACGAGGGCCCCGCGGCCGCCGGCGTCGCTCTCGACGGGATGACCGGCGCCGGGTCCGCGGCCCCCCGTCACGCGCGCGGACGCCGCCGTCGCGCGGTCGTCCTGCCCGCGGCCGCGGGCGTGCTCGCCGCCCTGCTCGTGCTCACCGGCGGCTACGCCACGTACAGCTACAACCGGTTCGTCGGCGGGGTCACCCACATCGACGCCATCCCCGCGTCCGGCGGCGACAGCACGGACGACGACGTCGACGGCGTCGCCCAGAACATCCTCCTGGTCGGCGACGACCACCGGCCCGACAACGCGACCCCCGAAGAGCTCGCCCTGCTCAGCACCGAATCCGACGGCGGCGCGACGAACACCGACACGATGATCGTGCTGCACATCCCGGCCGACGGATCGAGCGCGACGCTCATCTCCATGCCCCGCGACTCGTACGTCGAGATCCCGGGATACGGCGAGAACAAGCTCAACGCCGCCTACTCGCTCGGCAAGGAGGCCGGCGGCAGCGACGCCGCGGGCGCCCAGCTGCTGATCCAGACGGTCCAGAACCTGACGGGCCTCACCATGGACCACTACGTGCGGGTCTCGCTCATCGGCTTCTACCGGGTGGTCGACGCGCTCGGGCCCGTCGAGGTCTGCCTGAACCAGGCGGCCGTCGACAGCTTCTCGGGCGTCGATCTGCCCGCCGGGGTCTCGACCCTCGACGCGAAGCAGTCGCTGTCGTTCGTCCGCCAGCGGCACGGGCTGCCCGGCGGCGACCTCGACCGTCAGGTGCGCCAGCAGTACTTCCTCAGCGTCGAGGCGCGCAAGATCCTCTCGGCCGGGACCCTGCTCAACCCGACCAAGCTCGGCTCGGTGCTCGACGCGGTCAGCTCGTCGATGGAGACCGACTCCGGGCTGAACTTCCTGCAGCTGGCGAACCAGGTCAAGAACCTCCGGCCCGAGAACGTCCGCTCCGCGACCATCCCCGTGCTCGGCACCCCGACCATCTACGTCGGAGGGAGCGCGCTGTCGATCGTCGAGGTCGACAAGGGTGCCATGCCGGCCTTCATCCAGAGCCTCGTCGGTCCGCCGCAGGCGTACACCGACGCCGTCGCGGCGGACCCCGCCGGAGTCCAGGTCACGGTGAGCAACGCCAGCGGCGTCACCGGAGCCGCCACGACCGCCACCGAGGCGCTCGCCGCGGCCGGATTCGCCACGGGTGCGCCCACCTCGGGCGCCGCGACGGCCGCGACGGTCGTCAACTACCCCGCGGGGCAGGAGGCGCAGGCCAAGGCCGTCGCGGCCTACCTGCCCGGTGCCGTGGCCGTGGCCTCGAGCCAGGTGACCGGAGTGACGGTCGTGCTCGGCAGCGACGGGGTCGCCGTGCAGGCCCCTGCGGCGTCGGCGGCCCCCTCGGCCACCCCCGACGCGACCGAGTCGCCCGAGGCCCCGGCCGCCACGGAGGCGGCCCCGTCCCCGACCTCCACCCCGGCGGGAACGAGCTACGCCGCCGGCGCCTGCATCAACTGACTCCGAGCCGCCGAGCCGCCGAGCCGCCGAGCCGCCGAGCCGCCGAGCCGCCGAGCCGCTGGACCGTCCGTCCGGGCGGCGGGCCGGTCCGTCAGGCCGGCAGCGGCTCGGACCCGAGGGCGTCGACCTGCCAGGTCATCGCGGAGACCGCGCCGGGCGAGAGCCGATGCAAGGCCGCGGAGAGCGCGCGCCGGGTCCGCCGGGCCGAGAGCTCGTCGCGCACGACGACGTCGAACCGCAGCATCTCGGGCGTCTCGGTCAGCAGCACCGTCCCGGCGTCGGCCAGCTGCACGAGGTACTGACCCTCGTCGACCCTCGCGGCGACGTGCTCCGAGAGGAGCCGGCGTGACAGCCAGAAGAGCCCGGCGGCGTCGTGCGCGGTGTGGACGGTGGCCGTCGCGGTGATCATGTGCACACTGTGCCGGGCGGAACGCTCAGGCACGTGAACGGCGTGTGGCGGGCATGTAAACCGCGACCCGGCGTGGCCGACTTGACACGCGCCTGCGCAGCGCGCATCATTGGCGAGCGCTCGGATGTGAGCGCTCACATTGCAAGCAGTCCCTGACGAAGAGGTCACCTGTGAACACCAGCAACCCCACTCATCGCGACAACCGCCGACCGTCCGCGGTCGCCGTCTCGCCCCCCGCCGCCGCGTGCGGAACGGACGCCCTCTTCTCGGGCTGATCCCGCCGCCCGGCCCGCCACGGCCGAGCCTCGACCCCGCCTCTCTCAGCGCGCCGCACCCCGATCCCGTCGGGGTCATCCGGCCACGGCCTCCTCGGCCGTCGCCCGCATCGCCGGACGTCCTCACAGCCGGACGTCCATCGGCGTGACCGTTCACACCGAGCGGTCCGCGCCTCCTCGACCCACCCTCCCCCCTCCCACCGTCATCGACGACGTCGTCGAGATGACACGGACACCAAAGGAATCACCGTGAAGAACAAGAAGATCCTCGCCGGCATGGTCGCCGTCGGACTCGTCGCATCGCTGGCCGCCTGCTCCGGCGGCGGCGGCGGACGTGGCGCCGACTCCGGCAGCGGAGCCTCCGGCGGCGACAACGCCGGCGCCCTGGTCGGCGTCGCGATGCCCACCAAGGTCTCCGAGCGCTGGATCAAGGACGGCGACGCCGTCAAGAGCGCTCTGGAGGACAAGGGCTACAAGGTCGACCTCGAGTACGCCGACAACAAGATCCCCACCCAGGTGCAGCAGGTCAGCAACATGATCACCAAGGGCGCGAAGGTCCTGATCATCGCCTCGATCGACGGCGGTTCGCTCAGCGACCAGCTCGACCAGGCCGCGGCGGCGAACATCCCCGTGATCTCGTACGACCGTCTGCTGACCGGCAACGAGAACGTCGACTACTACGTGTCGTTCGACAACTACAAGGTCGGCGTCGACCAGGCCACCAGCCTGCTCACCGGCATGGGCGTCCTGGACGCCGACGGAAACAAGGTCGACGGCGTCGAGCCGCAGAACATCGAGGTGTTCGCCGGCAGCCCCGACGACAACAACGCGACCTTCTTCTTCAACGGCGCGATGGACACGCTCAAGCCCTTCATCGAGGACGGCACCATCACGATCGGCTCCGGCCAGGACGGCTTCACGCAGGCCGCCACGCTGCAGTGGGACCCGGCCACGGCCAAGGCCCGCATGCAGAACCTGATCGCCTCGACCTACTCGGGCGGCACCACGCTGAACGGCGTGCTCTCGCCCTACGACGGCATCTCGATCGGCATCATCTCGGCTCTGCAGGGCGCCGGCTACGGCACCTCGTCGCAGCCCCTGCCGATCATCACCGGTCAGGACGCCGAGGCCGCCTCGGTCAAGTCGATCATCGCCGACCAGCAGTACTCGACCATCTACAAGGACACGCGTCAGCTCGCCGACCAGTCCGTGATCATGGCCGACGACCTGCTGACCGGCAAGACGCCTGAGACCAACGACGACAAGACGTACGACAACAAGGCCAAGGTCGTCCCGACCTACCTGTTCCAGCCGACGATCGTCACCAAGGAGAACTACGAGAAGGTCCTCGTCGAGAGCGGCTACTACACCGAGGCCGACCTCAAGTAACACCCCCGGACCCGAGGAGGCGCGGTGCGCGACACCAGCGCGCCGCGCCTCCTCGGCCCCCAGACTCCACACCCCACCACGACACGGAAGCAGGAACACGTGGCGAACACGATCCTCGAGATGCGGGAGATCACCAAGACGTTCCCGGGCGTCAAGGCGCTGCAGCAGGTCTCGCTGGAGGTCGAACGCGGACAGGTGCACGCCATCTGCGGCGAGAACGGCGCCGGCAAGTCGACCCTCATGAAGGTGCTGTCGGGCGTCTACCCGCACGGCACGTTCGACGGGCAGATCCTCCTCGACGGGCAGCCCGTCGAGTTCAAGAGCATCAACGACTCCGAGGCCGCCGGCGTCGTGATCATCCACCAGGAGCTGGCCCTCAGCCCGTTCCTCTCGATCGCCGAGAACATCTTCCTGGGCAACGAGCAGTCGAAGGGCGGGTTCATCGACTGGAACAAGACCAACCTCGACGCGGCCGGTCTGCTGGCCCGCGTCGGACTGCGCGACAACCCGATCACCAAGGTCGTCGACCTCGGCGTCGGCAAGCAGCAGCTGGTCGAGATCGCCAAGGCCCTGTCGAAGCGCGTGAAGATCCTGATCCTCGACGAGCCCACCGCCGCCCTGAACGACGACGACTCGGCTCACCTGCTCGACCTGATCAAGAGCCTCCAGGGGCAGGGCATCACGTCGATCATCATCAGTCACAAGCTGAACGAGATCAAGGCGATCGCCGACAAGGTCACGATCATCCGCGACGGCAAGACCATCGAGACCCTCGACATGCACGCCGACGAGATCAGCGAGGACCGCATCATCAAGGGCATGGTCGGCCGCGACCTCGAGAGCCGGTACCCGGCGCACGAGTCGACGATCGGCGACGAGCTGCTCCGCATCGAGGACTGGACCGTCCACCACCCGCTCGACGCGTCGCGCGAGATCATCCACCAGGCGAACCTGAACGTGAAGGCCGGCGAGATCGTCGGCATCGCAGGCCTGATGGGCGCCGGTCGCACCGAGCTCGCGATGAGCGTGTTCGGCCACAGCTACGGCGCCGGGATCTCGGGCACCGTCTACAAGCGCGGCGTGCCGATCAAGACGAACACCGTCAGCGCGGCGATCAAGCACGGCATCGCCTACGCCACCGAGGACCGCAAGAAGTACGGCCTCAACCTCATCGACGACATCACCCGCAACGTCTCGGGCTCGGCGCTCGGCAAGCTCGCGCAGTGGGGCTTCGTCGACGCGTCCAAGGAGAGCACGGTCGCCGAGGGCTTCCGCAAGAGCATGAACATCAAGGCGCCGAACGTGGCCGCCCTGACGGGGAAGCTCTCGGGCGGCAACCAGCAGAAGGTCGTGCTGTCGAAGTGGATGTACGCCGACCCCGACGTGCTGATCCTCGACGAGCCGACCCGTGGCATCGACGTCGGGGCGAAGTACGAGATCTACACGATCATCAACCAGCTCGCCGACGCGGGCAAGGGCGTGATCGTCATCTCGAGCGAGCTGCCCGAGCTGCTCGGCATCTGCGACCGCATCTACACCCTCTCCGAGGGCACGATCACGGCGGACGTGCCGATCGCCGACGCCACCCCCGAGTACCTCCTGAAGTACATGACCCTCGAAAAAGAGAGCCCGATCAATGAGCGCGCCTAGCCCGGCCAAGGCCACCGACCCGAAGCCCACCGGCACGACCCCGCAGGGCCCCGGCCCGCAGTCGGGCTCGTCGAACCCGTTCCTCTCGGCCGTCAGCTACCTGACCGGTCAGCTCCGCCAGATCGGCCTCTTCATCGCGCTGATCGTCATCGTCCTGTTCTTCCAGATCACGACCGACGGCATCACGCTGGCGCCGATCAACGTGTCGAACCTGATCGTGCAGAACAGCTACATCCTGATCCTCGCCATCGGCATGGTGATGGTGATCATCGCCGGTCACATCGACCTCTCGGTCGGTTCGATCGTCGCGTTCACGGGCGCCATGGCCGGCGTCATGATCACCCAGTGGGGTCTGCCCTGGCCCGTCGCCGTCGTGCTCTGCCTCGTGCTCGGCGCGCTGGTCGGAGCCTGGCAGGGCTTCTGGATCGCCTACTTCGGCATCCCGGCGTTCATCGTCACGTTGGCGGGCATGCTCGCCTTCCGCGGTGCCGCCCAGATCGCCCTGCAGAACCAGCAGATCTCGCCGTTCCCCGACGGCTTCCGCGCCATCGGCTCGGGCTTCCTGCCCGCGTTCGGCACGACCGGCTACGAGCCGCTCACCCTCATCCTGGGCGCGATCGCGGCCGTCGCCCTGATCGGCACGGGTCTGCGCGGTCGTGCGGTCCGCCGCAAGTACCAGCTCGAGGACGAGCCCTTCCTGTGGTTCATCGTCAAGCTGGCCTTCACGGTCGCGCTGGTCATGTACATCGGGTTCCTGCTCGCGAGCTACTCGGGCACCCCGATCGTGCTGGTCGTCCTCGGCGTGCTGGTGGTCGTGTACTCGACGGTCATGAAGAACTCGGTGTTCGGTCGCCACGTCTACGCGATCGGCGGCAACCTGCACGCCGCCGCGCTGTCGGGCGTCAAGACCAAGCGCGTGACGTTCCTGCTGTTCGTCAACATGGGCGTCATCTCGGCCCTGGCCGGACTGGTCTTCACCGGCCAGCTGAACCTGGCCAGCCCGAGCGCCGGCAACGGGTTCGAGCTCGACGCCATCGCGGCCGTCTTCATCGGCGGTGCGGCCGTCACCGGCGGCATCGGCACCGTCACGGGCGCCATCGTCGGCGGTCTGATCATCGGCATCCTGAACAACGGCATGTCGATCCTCGGCGTGGGCACCGAGTACCAGTCGCTCATCAAGGGGCTCGTGCTGCTCGCCGCGGTCGCGTTCGACGTCTTCAACAAGCGTCGCGCCGCGTCGGCCAAGAAGTAACCGGCCCCGCCAGCCGAGGAGGCGCGGTTCCTGTGATCAGGAGCCGCGCCTCCTCGCATTCCCGGGCGGCGGACCCGAAAACCGAACGGACCTAGGATCATCTCGTGGCAACCCTCTTCGACGTCGCGGCCGCGGCCGGCGTCTCGCATCAGACCGTCTCGCGGGTCGTCAACGGAGACCCCTCGGTGCGTCCGGCCACGAAGGCCAAGGTCGACGCCGCGATCGACGAGCTGAACTACCGTCCGAGCCTCGCCGCCCGGGCCCTCGCCAGCCGCAGGACGACCTCGATCGGCCTGATCAGCACGGGGTTCCCCTTCTACGGACCGTCGAGCACGATGCACGGCTTCAACGGCGCGGCGCGCCGGGCCGGCTACCAGGTGTCGATGGCCACGCTCGACGTCGCCGACCGCCGGGGCATGCAGCAGGCCCTCGACGCCCTGCTCGGCCAGAACGTCGCCGCCCTGGTGCTCATCGCCCCCGACCCCGAGGTGCTGCGGGTGCTGCGGCTGGCCGAGGTGAGCGTGCCGCTCGTCACCGCCGACAGCGAGGCCGAGGCCGGACACCACACGGTGTCGCTCGACCAGGTCGCCGGCGCCCAGTCGGCCGTCGAGCACCTCGCCGCGCTCGGCCACACCCGGATCGCCCACGTGGCGGGCCCCGAGGGCTGGATGGACGGCCGCGA
Organism: Frigoribacterium faeni; assembly: GCF_007988805.1. Classification (GTDB taxonomy): domain Bacteria; phylum Actinomycetota; class Actinomycetes; order Actinomycetales; family Microbacteriaceae; genus Frigoribacterium; species Frigoribacterium faeni. The sequence goes on from NZ_BJUV01000039.1 coordinate 15,406, forward strand.
TCGGGAGCGCGGCTGGCGCCTGGCCTGCGCGCGGCTGGGGCTCGACCCGACGGTGCTGCTCCGCGGCGACTGGACGCCCGGCTCGGGGCATCGAGTCGGACGCGATCTCGTCGAGCGGGTCGTCCGCGGCGAGGTGACGGCCGTGTTCTGCGGCAACGACCAGATGGCCCTCGGCCTCGTGCACGCCCTCACGGAGGCGGGCGTCTCGGTTCCCCGCGACGTCAGCATCGTCGGCTTCGACGACATCCCCGAGGCCGCGCACTTCCTGCCGCCGCTGACCACCGTGCGGCAGGACTTCGAGGCGCTCGGCCGACTGATCATGACGACCGTCGAGGCCGTCCTCGCCGGCGACGACACCCCCGTCGCCTCGATGCCGACGGAGCTCGTGGTGCGCGGCTCGACGGCCCGCGCCCCGGCCTGAGGGCGTCCGCCGCCTCGTCGCGAGCCGGTCCTCCGCCACGGCGCCGCCGACGGGCATACGTCGGCCCTCCCGGTTGTTGGCCCCGGCATGAGCATTCCCCTCTCGATCCTCGACCTCGCCCCCGTCGCCCCCGGGGAGACCGTCCGCGACAGCTTCGCCGCCTCCGTGGCCCTGGCCCAGCAGGCCGAGAAGAGCGGCTACCGTCGCGTCTGGTACGCCGAGCACCACAACATGCCGTCGATCGCGTCGAGCGCGACGGCGGTGCTGATCGCGCACATCGCGAGCCAGACGTCGACCATCCGCCTCGGCTCGGGCGGGGTCATGCTGCCCAACCACTCGCCGCTCGCGATCGCCGAGCAGTTCGGCACCCTCGAGACCCTGCACCCCGGGCGCATCGACCTCGGACTCGGGCGGGCCCCCGGCAGCGACCAGGCCACGTTCCGGGCGCTGCGTCGTGACCCGGCGTCGTCCGAGCGGTTCCCGCAGGACGTCGTCGAGCTGCAGGCGTTCCTCGCGGGCGAGTCGCGCGTGCCCGGCGTCCAGGCCGTGCCGGGCGGCGGCACGAACGTGCCGCTGTACATCCTCGGCTCCTCGCTGTTCGGCGCCAAGCTGGCCGCCGCCCTCGGCCTGCCCTACGCCTTCGCCTCGCACTTCGCCCCCGGCGACCTGATCGACGCCGTGACCGCGTACCGACGCGAGTTCCAGCCGTCCGAGCAGCTCGCCGAGCCCTACGTCCTGGCGGCCGTCAACGCCGTCGTGTCGGACGACGCCGCCGACGCCGACGCGCAGTTCGCGGTCGTGAAGCGTCAGCGCCTCCTCATGCTGCTGCGCCAGAGCGGGCAGATCGACATCTCCCGCGAGTTCGACGACGCCGAGCTCGACCACCTGCTCCGCACGCCGGTCGGCCAGCACGTCCAGACGATGACCACCTACACCGCCGTCGGCACGCCGTCCGAGGCCCGCGAGTACATGGAGCAGTTCGCCCGCACGGCCCAGGCCGACGAGCTCATCGTCGCCCACGCCGGGTCGTCGAAGGAGGCGCGGCTCCGCTCGGTCGCGCTGCTCGCCGAGGCCATGCAGCCGGCCACCGCCGCGTAGTCCGCTCCGAACCTCTAGGGTCGACCCCATGAGCCTGCCGTCGCTGGCGGCGCTCGGGGTCGACCCGGTCGCCGCCGAGGTCTACGAGATCGTGCTGACGCGACCCGCCGGGGTCGACGTCGCGGGCGTCGTCGCCGTCGGCCGCGTCGATCGCGGGGCCGCCACGACGGCGCTCGACCGTCTCCGTGAGCTCGGGCTCGTCCACCGCAGCGCGACGGCTCCTCCCGACGTCGGCGGAGCCGCCGCCCCGTCCGCGGACGCTCCGCGCTGGGCCGCCGTGGATCCGCGGGTCGCCGTCCCGGCCCTCGTGTCGGCGCGGGCCGACGCGCTCTCCGCGGCCCGCGCCTCCACGGCGGTCCTCGCCGAGCTGTTCGACGACACCCGGCGCCGTGACCACCCCTCGGCCACCACCCGCACCGTCTCGGGCTCGGCGGACGTGGGGGACTGGTACTCCCGGCTCGAGCTCCGGGCGACCCGGTCGTTCCTCGCCTTCGACCGTCCTCCCTACGTCGTCGCCGGCAACGAGTCCACCGAGCGCGGGTCGCTCGGTCGCGGCGTGCGCTGGCGCGCGGTCTACACCGTCGACAGCTTCGTCGCCGAGGGGCGCTGGCAGGGCGTCCGCCGCCTCGGCGGTCACGGCGAGGAGGCGCGCATCACGCACGACCTGCCCGTGAAGCTGGCCGTCGCCGACGAGAGCATCGCGCTCGTCTCGATCGGGCACGACCCCGATCGACCCGAGGCCCTGGTCACCGAGTCGCCCGCTCTCGTCGCCGCGCTCGGCGAGCTGTTCGAGCAGCGCTGGCGGACGGCCGTCCCCGTGCCGGTCGAGAGCGTCCCGGGCGGGGACGCCCCGGACTGGGCCGCCGTCGCCGCGAGGGTCGCCGCGGCCTCGGGTCGGCCCGAGGCGGGGAGGGCGCCGACTCCCGACGAGCGGGACCTCGTCGCGCTCATCGCGGCGGGAGCGACCGACGAGGTCGTCGCGCACCGGCTGGGGGTCTCCGTCCGCACCGTGCGTCGGCGCCTGCACGACCTCCTCGACGAGCTCGGGGCGTCCAACAGATTTCACGCGGGCGTCGAGGCGGCGCGGCGCGGCTGGATCTGAGTGGGGCGTTCGGGGGACCCGGCGTCCCCCGAACGGGTCACGCCAGGTAAACTCCGTGACCGATCGCGGCCAGTGGCCGGTTCCGGCCATGGCCCCCACTAGAGGGTCGTCGGATTCTCAGGTAACTCTTATCCGGACGACTGCGCCATGGGGGCGGCAGCGTCGGAAGGCACCCGTGATCACTCCATCCGGCCGACGTCGGCCGAAAGTCCCGCTCACCGCACTGCTCGTCTCCGGCCTCGTCGCCGCGGGCATCGTCGCCCTCCCCGCGACGTCGGCCGTCGCCGCCGAGGGTCCGGCCGTCGTGGGAGACACCTCCTTCTCGGCGGGCAAGTACATCGTCACCCTGCGCGAGCCCGCCGCCGCGACGTACGAGGGCGGGACCGCCGGGCTCCCGGCCACCGCGCAGCCCGAGGGCTCGCGGCTCGACGCCCGGGCGGCGCCGGTGCAGAAGTACAGCGATCACCTCGAGCAGGTGCAGGCCGACGTCGCGTCCGCCGTGGGCGCCTCGGTCGACGCGCACTACTCGGTGACGACCAACGCCTTCGCGGCCGACCTGACCGCGGATCAGGCCCGGTCGCTGGCCAGCGACCCGTCGGTCGCCGCGGTGTCGAAGAACGAGCTGCTCAAGCTCCAGGCGACGCCGTCGACGGAGTTCCTCGGCCTCGGGGACGCCCAGGGCGCCGGGGGAGTCTGGGACTCCCTCGGCGGTCGCGACGTCGCCGGCGAGGGCGTCGTCGTCGGCATCATCGACTCGGGCATCGCCGCGGGCAACGCCTCGTTCGCGGGCGACCCCCTCGGATCGGCCAGCAGCACCGAGCCGCACCTCGAGGGTGACGCGACGGTGTTCCCCAAGGGCGACGGCGGGACCTTCCGCGGCGTCTGCGAGACCGGCGTCCAGTTCACGGCCGCCGACTGCAACACGAAGCTGATCGGGGCCCGGTACTTCGTCGACGGCTTCGGCGTCGGCAACATCGGCACCGAGGAGCAGGGCGAGTACCTCTCGCCCCGCGACGGCAACGGCCACGGCTCGCACACCGCGAGCACCGCCGCCGGCAACGCGGACGTCGAGGCGCAGGTCGCCGGACGCGACTTCGGCACGATCTCGGGCGTCGCGCCCGCCGCGAAGATCGCGGCCTACAAGGTCTGCTGGGACGGTCCCGACCGCGTCTCCACCGACGACGACGGCTGCGCGACCCTCGATCTCATCGCCGCCATCGAGGCGGCCGTGACCGACGGCGTCGACGTGATCAACTACTCGATCGGCGGGGGCGGCGCGACCAGCACCTTCTCGGCGACCGACCAGGCGTTCCTCGGCGCGGCCTCGGCGGGCGTCTTCGTCGCGGCCTCGGCCGGCAACGACGGGCCCACCGCGACCACGGCCGACAACGCGGCCCCCTGGATCACCACGGTGGCCGCCAGCACGATCCCGAGCTACGACGCCACGGCCCGCACGGGCGACGGCGTCTCGTACCTCGGCGGATCGATCACCGTGCCCGTCGGCGACGAGGGCCTGTCCGGCCCGCTGGTCGACTCGACCGCCGTCGCGGCGGCCGGCGCGGACCCCGCGGACGTCGCGCTCTGCGCCCCCGGCACCCTCGACCCCGCGACGGCGGACGGGAGCATCGTCCTCTGCGATCGCGGCGTCGTCGACCGCACGGCCAAGAGCGCCGAGGTCGAGCGCGCGGGCGGCATCGGCATGCTGCTCGTCAACAAGACCCCGAGCTCGGTCGACCTCGACGAGCACGCCGTTCCGACGGTCCACGTCGACGCCGAGGGCTACGCCGCCCTGCACGCCTACGCCGCCACGGACGGTGCGACGGTCACGCTGCTCGACGGCAACCCCGACGGCCTGCCCGAGCCCGCGACGCCCCAGATCGCCGGCTTCTCGTCGCGCGGTCCGGTGACGGCCGACGGCGGCAACCTGCTGAAGCCCGACATCTCGGCGCCCGGCGTCGCGATCCTGGCGGACGGGGCCAACGCGGCAGGCGAGCCCGGCTCGTACGAGTTCCTCTCGGGGACGTCGATGTCGTCCCCGCACATCGCGGGTCTCGCCGCCCTCTACCTCTCGGCGACGGCCCACCCGGACTGGTCGCCGGACGAGGTGAAGTCCGCCATGATGACGACGGCCTACGACCTCGTCGGAGAAGACGGTCAGCCCACCCGGGACGTCTTCGCCCAGGGCGCCGGCCACGCCGATCCGACGCGGTTCCTCGAGCCCGGTCTGCTCTACGAGAACGGCCCGGACCAATGGCAGGCGTACGTCGACTCGATCGGCACCGTCGAGGGCACGGACTCGTCGATGAACCTGCCCTCGATCAGCGTCGGCTCGCTGGCCGGCACCGCGACGGTCACCCGCACCGTCACGGCGACCGGGGCCGGTACCTACACCGCCGCGCCGGTCTCGATCCCCGGCGTCACCACCGAGGTCTCGCCGTCGACCCTGACGTTCGCCGAGGCGGGCGAGCAGCAGGACTACACGGTGACCTTCACCCGCACGACGGCCGAGCTCGACGCGTTCGCCACCGGCTACCTCACCTGGAGCGACGGCACCCACGACGTCCGCAGCCCGCTCGCGGTCCGCCCGGTGCAGCTCGACGCCGCGGCGGAGCTGAGCGGCGAGGGCGCCGAGGGCGAGGCGTCGCTCGACGTCACGGCCGGCGACGCGCTGTCGCTGCCGCTGGGCGTCGAGGGGCTGAACGAGGGCACGGTCGCGACCGGCTCCGGCACGGCGGGCGGCGACCCCGCCCTGGTGCCGCTGACCGTCGCGGCGGGCACGACGCACGGACGGTTCGTACTCGACTCGGGCGACGACACCGCCGATCTCGATCTGCTGCTCTACACGGCGGACGAGGCCGGCGAGCCGGACGCACTGGTCGACTACGCCGCGACGGGGTCCGCCGACGAGCAGCTCGACGTCGAGGCCCCCGAGGCCGGCAGCTACGTGCTGATGGTCGACTTCTACTCGGGAGCCGGCGACCTCGACTACTCGCTGACGTCGTATCTGCTCGACCCGGCCGCCGAGACCGGCTCGTTCGCGGTCGACCCGACCACGCTCGACGCCGGACTCGGCGAGACGACGACGGTCACGACCTCGTGGACGGGGCTCGACTACGACTCCAGCTACCTGGGTCGCGTCTCGTACGGCGACACCGGCACGGTCACCTACGTGACGGTCGCGTCGGGCGCCGAGCCCGAGCCCGAGGAGCCCCCGACCGAACCCGGCACGCCCGGGAACGGCTGGGACCTCGGGGCGATCCTCGACTGGATCTGGAACGCCATCGGCGACCTCATCCACCACTGGTGGCCCCGCTGGCGCTGAGCGGCCGGGCCTGAGGGCCTGACGGCGAGCAGGAGGCGGTCCGCACCTTCCCAAGGGAGGTGCGGACCGCCTCCTCGTCCGTCCGGCGGCCGAGAATGCGTCGAACCTGCACGTCCCGGAAACACGAGTGGACTAGGTTCGATCCCCGTGGACGAACAGACCGGCAACTCGATGCGCGTGGTGAGCTACAACCTTCGCGAACACACGGCCAGAGGCGAGATCGAAGCGCTGGCGCGCGACAACCGCGCCGACGTGCTCTGCCTGCAGGAGGCCGACACGAACGACATCCCCGACACCCTGGGCGACATGGTGCTCGCGGCGTCGACCCGCAACAACCGGCTCGGGTTGGCGGCCTACTACCGGCCCGACCGCTTCGAGCTGCTCGGCTCGCAGGTCTACGCGCTGAAGAAGTCGATGCACGACCGGGTGATGTCGCCGGCGCACGAGCGGCTGCTCGCGATGCACCTGGCCGACCGGGTGTCGCAGAGCGACGTGCTGGTCGGGTCGTTCCACGCCGCGCCGCTGACGGCGACGAACGGCCTGCGCCGCAAGCAGGTCGCCTCGGCCCACCAGTTGATGCGGGCCCTGGCGCCGGGCGTGCCCATGCTGATGGTCGGCGACTTCAACTACCCGTGGTTCCACCATGGCCTCCGCAAGCAGATCGAGCGCGACGGCTTCATCCTGACCCGCAGCGACAGCCCCACGTACCTCGGCTACCGGTACGTCAAGGGGCACTTCGACTTCGCCACGAGCATCGGCCTCACGATCGACGACATCGTCACGCTGCCGGCCGGGGTCTCCGACCACCGGCCGATCCTGGTGCGCGCGAAAGGCCTCGCCGCCGCCTGAGGCCTCCCCTCTCGAGGGGGCCGCAGGCGGGACGAGGCCGAGGAGGCGCGCCCGGACGGATCGGGGTCGACCCGCCCGAGCAGCGTGGTCAGGCCGCGAGCAGGAGCGCGTCGGTCGTCACGGCGTAGGCCTGGACGATCGTGCGGCTGGGCTCGCCCCGCCAGCTGCGGCCGGGGATGACCCAGCCCTCGGTGCCCGAGACGGTGACGGTCGCTCCGATGCGCACGGCGTCGGTGACGACGTCGCTCCAGGCGCGGACGGCGAACTCGGCGCCGCGGTCGTCGACGACGACGAACTCGACGAGCCGGGCGGTGGTCAGGGTCGGCACGGTGCTGACCGTGCCGGTGATGGTGGTGATGGTGCTCTTCATGATGCGTTCTCTCGATGTGCTCTGTGGCACGCGGCGCGTCGGCTCGCGTGGGCCGTCGAGGTGCGACGGCGGTTCGGACGGTGTGTCCGGTCGGGCCTGTTCTCGACACTCGGAGGAGTGAGCACCCGTAGGTGGCTCCGATGATGTCGTCGGGCGGTTCGGAAGGGGAGTGCCGGTGTGGACTCGGCGGCTCGTGTTCCGGGAACGATCAGAGAGGATCGGTTCCAAGCGACTCATGACAGTAACACACCCGGGGTACAAGCACCAGGGTCTTCCTTGGAAGCATCGCAGGGCCCCGGTGGTTGGCTTGAGACATGACCACGATCCCCACCATCACCCTGAACAACGGAATCCAGATCCCCCAGCTCGGGTTCGGCGTCTACCAGGTCGACCCGGCCGAGACCAAGGACGCCACGCTCACCGCGCTCGAGGTCGGCTACCGCCACATCGACACGGCCGAGATGTACGGCAACGAGGCGGGCGTGGGCGAGGCCCTCACCGCCAGCGGCATCGACCGCAGCGAGATCTTCGTCACCTCCAAGCTCAACAACGGCTTCCACAAGCGCGACGACGCGCTCACGGCCTTCGACGGCACGCTCGACGCCCTCAAGCAGGACTACGTCGACCTGTTCCTCATCCACTGGCCCCTCCCCGGCATCGACGTCGACTACGTCGAGACCTGGAAGGCCATGGAGGAGATCTACGCCTCCGGTCGCGCCAAGTCCATCGGCGTCTCGAACTTCCAGCAGGCCCACCTCGAGCGCATCCTCGACGAGGGCTCGGTCGTCCCGGTCGTCAACCAGATCGAGGTGCACCCGTACCTCACCCAGGACGCCCTCCGCGAGTTCGGCGTCTCGAAGGGCATCCACACCGAGGCGTGGTCGCCCATCGCCCAGGGCGGCGTGCTAAAGGACGAGACGATCACCGAGATCGCCGAGCGCGTCGGCAAGTCGACGGCCCAGGTCACCCTCCGCTGGCACATCCAGCGCGGCGACATCGTCTTCCCGAAGTCGGTCACCCGCTCGCGCGTCGAGGAGAACTTCGACCTGTTCGACTTCGAGCTCACCGACGCCGACGTCGCGGCGATCACCGCGCTCAACAAGGACGAGCGCACGGGCCCCGACCCCGACGAGTTCAACTACATCCCGTAAGCGGCCTCCCGCTTCGAGACACCCGGCCGGGTCGTCGCGCCTCTCGCGCGGCGGCCCGGCCGTCGTCTGCCCGGGGGTCGTCCACCCGGGTGCCGTCCCCTCCGGCGTGGCCGTGGTCGCGGCCGCCCTGCTGCCGTCCCGCTGACGACCGTCCGTGCCGGCGGTCGGTCGGCGCTCGGGGCGCCCTAGTACGCTCGATGCTTCCGACAAGACGGCAGGGCCCGGGAGAGTGTGAGAGCGTGCGACGACTCGTGGGTGTGCTGCGGCTGGTCGCCGCGGCGGCCGGGCTGTCGGCGCTCGTGTCGTACTTCGTCTACGTGCTGGGCTTCAGCACGTTCAGCACCGTGAACTACTTCAGCTACTTCACGCAGCAGAGCAACATCGCCAACGTCGTCGTGCTGACCGTGTCGGGGGTCCTCATGCTGCGCGGCGTGCCCGAGCCCCGCTGGTTCGCCTCGCTGCACGCCCTGGTCACCACGTACGTGATCGTCTCGGGCCTGGTCTACGGCATCATCGTCGCCGAGTCCGCCAGCCACGATTACACGATCGGCGTGCCGTGGTCGAGTCAGGTGCTGCACTTCTACCTGTCGACGTTCGTGCTGATCGACTGGGTCCTCGCACCCGGCCGGACGCGGGTGCGCTGGCGCCTCGTGCTCGCGGCGCTGCCGTTCCCGATCGCCTGGGGCGTGTTCACCATCTGGCGCGGTGCCCGGGTCGGCTGGTACCCGTACTTCTTCCTCGATCCCGCGCAGGTGCGCTTCCCCGACGAGTTCGTGCCGTACAACGGCATCGCCCTGGGCACGATCGTCGGGGTGACGGTGGCGCTCGTCGGGCTGAGCCATCTGCGTCCGCGTGACCGACCCGCGGTGTCGGGTGCGCCTCCTCGGCTGGCGTCCGTCCGGGTGGGGGCCGGTCTCGTCCCGGAGGCGCGGGCCGACTCGGTCCCGCGCCGTCGCCGGGGCGAGCGTCAGGCTGCGGGCGTCGCCGAGGGATCGCCGGACGGGGAGCCCGTCGGCTCGGGCGACGCCGACAGCAGGTCGAGGTAGGGCGTCAGCGAGGTCAGCGCGGCCTCGACGGCGGCGTCGTCGTCGAGCGCCGCGGTCGCGTCGGCGGAGTCGCCGCCGGTCAGGGCCACCAGGATGGGCTCGCCGGTCGCCGGCAGCAGATTGACGAACAGGCGGTACGCGGCGGTGTCGTCGAGAACGGCCCAGACCGTGGCCTCGGTCGACCAGAACGCGCGGTCGAAGCGCAGCCAGAGGGTCTCCTGGTCGCCCATGCCGAGCGCGTCGATCGCCGCGGTGTACCCGGCGGGCAGCGAGGGCGAGAACTCGACCGCGCCCTCTTTCAGGACTCCGAGCGGCAGCGTCGAGACGACCCGGTCGGCCGAGAGCGACTCCCCGGTCGCGAGACGGAGCCCGACGCCCTGGTCGCCGTACTGCACGCTGACGACGGTGCTGCCGCGCAGCACGTCGAGGTCGTCGAGCAGGCCCGTCACGAACGTCTCGAGGCCTCCCGTGACGAGGGTCGCGTCGACCGGCAGCAGGTCGTCGCCGATCTGGGACCGGGCGAGGTCGCCGGCCTCGGCGCCGTAGCGCGCCGGCAGGATCTCGTCGAGCAGGTAGGCCACGCGGTCGGCGTCCGAGACGCCCGTCGAGTCGGGGGCGCTCGAGACGTCGTCGGCACCGGATTCGGCGAAGACCTCCCGTGCGGAGCGGCCGTCGCCGTCGCCCGCGGGCCAGGCGGCGGCGGTGGCCAGCGCCGCCGCGAGCGGGGCCGTGAGATCGGTCGCCGTGCCGTCGGCGGTCCGCGCCTCGACGTCGCCGCCGAGGCGGACGGTGCTCACGCCGGCCAGGGCCAGAGCGCCGCGCAGGGCGGGCGCGGCGTCGCCGAAGAGGGTCGCGACGCCGAGCTCGACGGGGAACGGCCACGAGCCGTCGGTGACGGTGTGCACCCGGCCGCCGATCCGGTCGCGGGCCTCGACGACGACGACGTCGAAGCCGCGGTCGGCCAGCGCTCGGGCGGCCGTCGCCCCGGCGATCCCGGCGCCGATCACGGCGATGCGCTCGCCTTCGGTCGCCACGGCGGCGATCTGGTCGGCCACGTCGAAGCCCGACGCCCGTGCTCCGTAGACGGTGCCCCCGTGCCGCGCGGCCACCGCCTCGCCCGCGAAGAACAGACGGTCGTCGAGGGAGCCGGCCAGTGTCAGGCGACCGGTCGCGGTCGACCCGGTCGCCAGGTAGCTCGACGCTCCGCGGGCGAAGGCGTCGTCCGCCCAGGAGCTCCGGAGGAACCCGCTGGGCGAGACGCCGGCGGGCGGTGTCGCGGTGGGCGTCGGTGCGGGAGTCGGGGTGCCCGTCGTGGGGGCGGGGGAGGGCGCGTCGGGGGTGCACGCGGCGAGCACGAGCACGGTGGCGCCCGAGAGCGACCCGGTCAGGAACGCGCGACGACTGATGCCCATGGTCCCGACATTCTCGCAGCCCGCGCGCCGTTCCGCGCGCCCCGCCCCGCGCCTCCTCGGCTCCCGTCGCCGTCGCTGTCTTCGCCGCCTGCCCCGCCTCCCGTCCCTGCGCCTCCCGCCCCCGCGCCTCCCGCCCCCGCGCCTCCCGCCCCCGCGCCCCCCCC
>NZ_BJUV01000040.1 GCF_007988805.1 Frigoribacterium faeni
GGGGGGGGGGGGGGGAGGCGCGCGTCCCGCGGTCGCCCTTTCGGGGGACCTCGCCTGAACCCCTGATCATGAGCCCTTTTCATCATCGGCGCGCCGCAGCGCGGGACCCCGTGAATCGCTTGACACTTAGGTGAGGCTTACCTAACCTGGGCGGCGTCGTCAGAGAGTCTGGCGGCGACCACGCACCACCGGGAGCCCCGTGTCCGATCTGCTGTCCGCCTCCACCGCCGAGTCCTACGCCACCGAGACGACGGCCGTCGTCGACCGCCTCGCCCGCCGCTTCCGCACCACGCGACAACCCTTCTCGGGCGAGAGCCGCGCCGAGCTGCAGCGACTCGTCGACGCGGTCGACCTCGACGCCCCCGGCACCGGCACCGCGGACGCCCTCCGCGAGATCGACGAGCTCTTCGCCGCGAACGCCGTCTGGTTCCACGACCCGGCGTACCAGTCGCACCTCAACTGCCCCGTCGCCGTCCCGGCCGTCGCGGCCGAGGCGGTGCTCGCCGCGGTGAACCCGTCGGTCGACACCTACGACCAGTCGGCCGCCGGCACCCTCATGGAGCGCCGACTCGTCGACTGGACGGCCGGCCGCATCGGCTTCGACGCGGCCACCCGCGACGGGGTCTTCACGTCGGGCGGGACGCAGTCGAACCTGCACGCCCTCCTCCTCGCCCGCGAGCACGCGACCGCCCGAGCCCGCCACGAGAGCCACGCGAGCCACGAAGACGGCACGCGAGAACACGGGGCGCCGGCGAACGGGACGCCGTCAACGACGCCCCGAGCCGAGGAGGCGCGGCGCAGCTCCCCCACGCCCCCTCCCGGCACCGAGGAGGCGCGCCCCGCGACCGCCCGCCTCTCGCCTCCGCGCCCCCTCCCCCGGGTCGCGACGCTGCACGACCTCCACGCCCGCATGATCGTCCTCGCCACGGCCGAGAGCCACTTCAGCGTGCAGAAGTCGACGCGCCTGCTCGGTCTCGGCGACGACGCGGTGGTCACCGTCCCCACCGACGCGGCGGGCCGGATGCGCTCGGACGCGCTCGCGGTCGCCCTCGACGCGCTCGTCCAGGCCGGGCATCTGCCGATCGCCGTCGTGGCGACCGCCGGCACGACCGACCGCGGCTGCATCGACCCGCTCGCCGCCATCGCCGACGTCTGCGACCGCTCGGGCGTCTGGCTGCACGTCGACGCGGCCTACGGCGGCGGACTGCTCGTCTCGCCGACCCGACGGCACCTGCTCGACGGCATCGAGCGGGCACGGTCGGTGACCGTCGACTTCCACAAGACGTTCTTCCAGCCGGTGTCGTCGAGCGCGATCGTCGTCCGCGACGGCCGCGACCTCGATCCGGTGGCCTGGCACGCCGACTACCTCAACCCGCTCGCCGACCCCGAACCCAACCAGGTGTCGAAGTCGCTGCAGACCACCCGCCGCTTCGACGCGCTCAAGCTGTGGGCGACGCTCCGCGCGCTCGGCGCCGACGAGGTGGGCGCGATGGTCGACCGCGTCGTCGACCTCGCCGCCGAGGTGCACGCCGCCCTCCGCGACGACGACGAGTTCGACCTGCTCGCCGAGACGCAGCTCAGCACCGTGCTGTTCCGGTGGCAGCCCCGGCACGTCGACGACGCCACCGCCGACCGCCTCGTCCCGCTCGTCCGGCGCGTGCTCTTCGAGTCCGGGCGCGCGATCGTCGCCAAGACGGTGGTCGCCGGTCGACCCTGCCTGAAGCTCACGCTGCTGAACCCCGAGTCCACCCTCGCGGACGTGACGGGCGTGCTCGACCTGATCCGCGCCTCCTCGGCGGCCCTGCTCGAGAGCGACGACCTGACCGCCGCGACCGTTGCCGCCACCACGAGCGAGGGGGCGAACCGATGAGCCCCGCAGCCGCATCCGGCATCCCCGCCACGCGCACCCCCTCCGCCGACGCCCCCGCCGCGCGCACCCCCTCCGCCGACGCCCCCGCCGCGCGGACCGGCGGCGCCGGCCCGGTCCCCGAGCACGTCCACGACCTCCTGGGGATCGGCATCGGCCCATTCGGCCTGGGTCTCGCCGCGCTCACCGACCCGGTCGGCGACCTCGACGCGGTCTTCGTCGACGCCGCCGACGGCTTCCACTGGCACCCCGGGATGATGATCGAGGGCGCGACGATCCAGGTGCCGTTCCTCGCCGACCTCGTGACGATGGCCGACCCGACCTCGCGCTTCTCGTTCCTGTCGTTCCTCAAGGCGACCGGCCGGCTCTACGCCTTCTACATCCGCGAGAGCTTCTACCCGCTGCGCGCCGAGTACGACGCCTACTGCCGCTGGGTCGCCGATCAGCTCGACACGCTGCGCTGGGGCCGACGCGTGGTCGCCGTCACCGAGCTCGACGACGGCACCCTGCTGGTCGAGGCGGAGCGGGTGGGCGCCGACGAGCCGGACGCCGCCGAGCCCGGCACCGGCGCGCCTGCCGTCGCCGGGCCCGCCACCGACGCACGCGAGACCTGGCGCACCCGGCACGTCGTGCTCGGCATCGGCACCGAGCCGCGCCTCCCGGCCGCCGTCCGCGATCTCGACGGGCCGGTCGTGCACAGCGCCGACTACCTCGGCGAGCGCGACCGCCTGCGGTCCGCCGACTCGATCACGATCGTCGGCAGCGGGCAGTCGGCCGCCGAGATCTACCGCGATCTGCTCGACACCGTCCGAGGCGTCGGCGACGAGGGCCGAGGAGGCGCGACCTCCGACCCGGACGCGACCTCCGACCCGAGTGCGGGCTCCCTCGACCCGGTAACCACCCGAGAGGGTCACCGCCTCGACTGGGTCACGAGATCCCCCCGGTTCTTCCCGATGGAGTACACGAAGCTGACGCTCGAACTGACCAGCCCCGAGTACACCGACCACTTCCACGCCCTGCCCGCCGACGAGCGCGACCGGCTCGGGCGCGACCAGCGCAGCCTCTACAAGGGCATCAGCGGCGACCTGGTCGACGACATCCACGAGACGCTCTACCGACGCACCCTCGACGGTCCGCTCGACACGACTCTGCTGACCGAGACCGAGCTGGTCGCGGTCGACTGGCACGCCGAGCGCGGGGTGTTCACGCTGACGCTCCGGCACACCCAGCTCGGCACGACGATCGAACGCGAGACGGCGGCCCTCATGCTGGCCACCGGGTACGCGGCGCGCATCCCGGCGTTCCTCGAGCCGCTCGGCGACCTCGTCGCGCGCGACGGACGGGGCAGGCTGGCGGTCGGCCGCGACTACTCGATCGACGCCTCGGCCCGGGACGCCGGCCGTCGCCCGCGCCTCTTCGTCATGAACGCCGAGGAGCACACCCACGGCCTCACCGCCCCCGACCTCGGCTTCGCCGCCTGGCGCGCCTCGAGCATCCTCGCGTCGATCACGGGTCGCGAGGTCTACCCCGTCGAGCGCCGCACCGTCTTCCAGAGCTTCGGCCTGCCCGGCGACTCCCCGACGCCCGCGCCCGACGTCCCGCACCCCGGGACACCGCACCCCGCCGCCCCGCACCCGGGCACCCCGCAGCACCCCGCCGCCCCGCACGGCCGCACCCGCACCCGCACGACCGAGGAGGTCGCCCGATGAGCACCCTCTCCGCCCCACCGGAAGCCCCCGCCGAGGAGGCGCGGGTCGCGCCGTTCTCGCACCGCGCCTCCTGCGGTCTGGTCACCCTCGAGCCCTTCGACCCCGACCCGTTCGCGGTGCCGCTGCGCCGCTGGCTGTCGCACCCGGCGTCGTCGTCGTGGGGCATGGTCGGCGTGAGCTGCGACGACGTGCGCCGCTACGTCGCGGGCGTCGTCGCCGATCCGCACCAGGACGCCTGGCTCGGTCGGATCGACGGCGAGCCGATGTTCTTCGTCGAGACCTACGACCCGTCGCGGGTGCTGCTCTCCGAGGTGCACGACGCCGAGCCGGGCGACGTCGGCATGCACCTGCTCGTCGCGCCCGCGCCGCCACCCGACAGGCGGGTGCCCGGCCTGACCTCGGCGATCATGGCCGCCGTCGTGCGGTTCGTCTTCGACCGGCTCGACGCCCGGCGCATCGTGGTCGAGCCCGACGTCGACAACGTGCGCATCGCCGCGAAGAACGACGAGGTCGGGTTCCGCGTGCTGGGCGACGTCGACCTGCCCGGCAAGCGGGCCCGGCTCTCGGTGCTCACCCGCGACGACGCCGCGGCCGCGCACCTCGCGCCCGAGCCGATGGGCTGGGCCCACCGGCACCTGGTCGCCAAGTCGCTGTCGGAGTTCTCGCACGAGCGCATGATCGCCCCGCACGACGAGGGCGACGGCTGGTGGTCGCTGACCGTCGCCGGGTCGGCGGCGGCTCCCGGGGACGCGACCCGCGCCTCCTCGGACCGGCCGGTCGTGGTCTACCGGTTCCGGGCACGGCGGCACGAGCTCGAGCACTGGGTCGTCGACGAGCCGAGCGTCCGCCGTGAGATCTACGGCGAGCCCGCCGAGCTCGACGCGCTCGAGCTCGTCACCGAGCTGCAGGCGGACCTCGGCCTGCCCGACGAGCTGATGGCCACCTACCTCGAGGAGCTCTCCTCGACGCTCGCCAGCGCCGCCGCCAAGCGGCTGCGCGGCGGGCCGACCGCCGAGCAGCTGACGACGGCCGACTTCCAGACGATCGAGGGGGCGATGACCGAGGGTCACCCGGCGTTCGTCGCCGCGAACGGCCGCATCGGCTTCGGGCTCGACGAGTTCCGCGCCTACGCCCCCGAGGCGGCGGCGCCGATCCGGCTGATCTGGCTCGCGGCCCGTCGGACGCACACCCACCTCGCGCTCGGAGCCGGGCTCGACGAGCAGACCCTGCTCGGGGCCGAGCTCGGCGGGCCCGCCCTCGCCGCGTTCGCCGCGACGCTCGCGGCCAAGGGCCTCGACCCGGCGGAGTACCACTACCTGCCGGTGCACCCGTGGCAGTGGCAGCACCGCATCGCGATCACCTTCGCGGCCGACGTCGCCCGCCGCGACCTCGTCCTGCTCGGCGAGGGCGACGACGAGCACCAGGCGCAGCAGTCGATCCGCACGCTCGCGAACCGGTCGCACCCCGAGCGCGCGTACGTGAAGACCGCCCTCGCCATCCAGAACATGGGGTTCCTCCGCGGGCTCTCCCCGGCCTACATGCGTCCGACGCCCGCGATCAACGACTGGGTGGCGGAGCTGGTCGCCGGCGACGGGACCCTTCAGGAGGCGCGGTTCCGCATCCTGAGGGAGCGCGCCTCCATCGGCTACACCGGCGACGCCTACCACCGCACCGCGACCCCGTCGCCGCACCGCAAGATGATCGCGGCGCTCTGGCGTGAGAGCCCGGTGCCGATGGTCGCCCCGGGCGAGCGGCTCGCGACGATGGCGGCGCTGCTGCACCGCGACGGGGCGGGCGACGCGCTCGCGTCGGCCCTGGTGCGGGCGTCGGGCGTGCCCGCGACGGAGTGGGTGCGGTCGTACCTGCACGCCTACCTGCGGCCGATCGTGCACTGCCTGCGCGCCCACGACCTCGCGTTCATGCCGCACGGCGAGAACCTGATCCTGGTGCTCGAGGGATCCGTGCCCACGGCCGTGTTCATGAAGGACGTCGGCGAGGAGGTCGCCCTGCTCGCGTCCCGCGACGTGCCGGCGGCGGTCGAGCGGATCGTGCACCCCGTGAGCGACCGCGAGAAGGGGCTGGCCGTGTTCACCGACGTCTTCGACGGAGTCTTCCGCTACCTGGCGGCGATCCTGGACGACGACGGGGTGCTGCCCGCCCGCGAGTTCTGGCGGCTCGTCGGCGAGTGCGTCGACCGTCACGCCGACGAGCACCCCTGGCTGGGCGGTGCGCTCGACCTGCGCGTCGACCGGTTCGACCACTCGTGCCTCAACCGACTGCAGCTGCGCGACACCCGGCAGATGGTCGACCTGGCCGACCAGTCGTCGTCGCTGATCTACGCGGGGACGCTGGCGAACCCGATCGCGCGATGAGGAGGGGGCGGAGGCTGGGGCGGCGGATGCGCACGAGTCGAGCCCGCTCGGCGTGAGCCGCACGAGGATGACATACGTTATCCCTTCCCGTATCATCGACGGATGCTCGTGCCCGACCACCCCTCCTCGCGCGCCTCCGGACCGTCCCTCCGGCGTCGTGACATCCAGGGGCTGCGGGCCGTCGCCGTCCTGGCGGTGCTGCTCTTCCACCTCGGCGTGCCCGGGCTGGGCGGGGGCTACGTCGGCGTCGACGTCTTCTTCGTCGTCTCCGGCTTCCTGATCACGGGCAATCTGCTGCGGGAGCACGCCCGCCACGGTCGGGTGTCGCTGGCACGGTTCTGGGCGCGGCGGGTGGCCCGGCTCGCGCCTCCGGCGGTCCTCGTCGTCGTGGCGACCATCGCGGCGTGCGCCGTCTGGATGCCACCGCTGCTCCGGCCCTCGACCGCCCGCGACGCCGTCCTGGCGACGTTCGGCGTCGCCAACATCGACTTCGCCCGCGTCGGCACGCACTATCTCAGCTCGAGCGAGCCCTCGGTGTTCCAGCACTTCTGGTCGCTCGGCGTCGAGGAGCAGTTCTACCTGCTCTGGCCCGTGGCCCTCGTGCTGACGCTGGCGATCGCGGGGCGTCGACTGCTCGGCGTCGTCCTCGGGGTGGCGACCACCGCCTCCTTCGCGCTCTGCCTGTGGCTCGTGACCGTGTCGCAGCCGTGGGCCTTCTTCTCACTGCCGTCGCGGGCGTGGGAGCTCGGGGTCGGGGCGCTGCTCGCGGTGGCCGCGGGCCGGCTCGCCGACCTGCCCCGGGTCGCCGCGAGCGTCCTGGGGTGGCTCGGCCTCGGGGCGATCGCGGTCGCCGTCGTCGCGTTCGACGAGTCGACGGTGTTCCCGGGGGCCGCCGCGCTGCTCCCGGTGCTGGGGACGGCCGCGGTGATCGCGGCGGGGACCGGCACCGGGGTGCGCCGCGATGCGATGGGCCGCGGTGCGGTGGGCAGCGGCGCGGTCGATCGCCTGCTCTCGTGGCGGCCCCTCACGCGGATCGGCGACGTGTCGTATCCGCTCTACCTGTGGCACTGGCCGCTCCTGATCATCCCGGCCCTCGCGCTCGAACGCGACCTCCGGCCGATGGAGCTCGCCGCCGTGGCGATCGCCTCGTGCGCGCTGGCCGCACTCACCCACGTCACGCTCGAGCGTCGCCTGACGCCGCGGCTCGCACGTCGGCGTCCCCTGACGATGGCCGTGGCCGGCCTCGCCGCGGCGGCGGTCGTCGTGGGCCTCGCGAGCGCCGCGCTGACGAACCCGGTGCTGGCGACCGACGCCGTGGTCAAGGCCCCGACCGTCGACGACGTCCGCGCCGGGCCCGACGCGACCTCGGTGGTGCCGTCGAACCTCGCGCCGTCGCTCGCCGATGTGGGCGGGTCCATCCCCCCGATCTACGGCGACGGCTGCCACGCGGACTACCAGGTGGTCGAGGCGATCGGCTGCTCGTTCGGAGACCCCGCCGGCCCGACGACGGCGCTGCTCGGAGACTCGCACGCCGCCCACTGGTTCTCGCCGCTGCGGGAGCGGGCCGAGCGTCGCGGCGAGGAGCTCGTCGTCCATACGAAGCTGACCTGCCCGGTGGTCGACATCACGCTGGCGCACCCGCACGCGGCCCGCGACTACACGGAGTGCCGGCGCTGGCGCGACGACGTCGTGGCCACGCTCAACGAGTCGCCGGTCGACACGGTCGTCGTGTCGCACGCCGTCGGCGGATACCGCCTGCTGACCAGGACGCCCGACGACTTCGAGCGCGAGTGGACGGCCGCGATCGAGCGCCTCGTCGACGCGCTGCCCGACTCGACCCGGGTGGTGGTGCTGGGCGACACGCCCCGCTGGCCCGAGCGTCCCGCGCTGTGCCTGTCGATCCATCTCGACGACGCCGGGGCGTGCTCGGCACCCATCGAGTCGCTCGTCGACGACGGCGCTCAGGCCGCGGACCGCGCCGGGGCCGGGCGCGCCGGGGCGACCTGGGTCCCGACGATCGACTGGATGTGCACCGAGACCTGCTCGCCGGTGATCTGGAACGCGCTCGGCTACCGCGACACGAACCACCTGACCGACGACTTCGCGCGGGTGCTCGGGCCGCGGCTCGACGAGGCGCTCGACGCCGCCCGCTGAGCGGGCGCGAGCGCCCGCTCGCACGCTCGCCCGCACGCCCGCACGCTCGTACGCTCGTACGCTCGTAAGCCCACAGGATCGAGTGGTCAGAAGATGCTCTTCCCCTCGCGTCGAAGAGCATCTTCGGACCACTCGATCTCGTGCGAGCAAGGGCGACGCGTCGCTTTCGCGCGAACACGCGAGTGGTCGGGCGACCCCTCGAGCTCGCTCCGACGTGAGCGTTCGCGTCCGTCGCGACCCGCGCCTCCTCGGCTCCCGCCCCTGCGCGCACGCTCGCACGCACGCACGCCCTCTCGTACGCTCGTACGCCCACAGGATCGAGTGGTCAGAAGATGCTCTTTCTCTCGCGTCGAAGAGCATCTTCGGACCACTCGATCTCGTGCGAGCGCGCTAGAGCCAGCGCTTGAGGCGGAACGCCCCGAACAGCCCTCCCGCGATGACCACCATGAGCCCGAGCGCGAACGGGTAGCCCCAGGCCCAGTGCAGCTCGGGCATGACGTCGAAGTTCATGCCGTAGATCGCGCCCACGAGCGTCGGGGCGAAGAGGATGGCGGCCCAGGCCGAGATGCGCTTGGTGACCTCGTTCTGGTCCTGGGCGACGAGGGTCGCGTTCAGCGCCAGGGCGTTCTGCAGCACCGCGCGGAACGTGTCCGCGCGGTCGACGACGCGGATCACGTGGTCCTGCACGTCGCGGAGGCGCCGCTCGAGCTCGGTGCCGACCCGGTACTTCTCGCTGCCGCGCAGCAGTCCGTCGAGCATGGCGATCAACGGCCGCGAGGCCTTCTGGAAGTCCGCGACCTCGCCGAACAGCTCGTAGATGCGGCGCGAGACGCCGGGCTCCCCGGCGAACAGCTGCTGCTCGATCTCGTCGATGTCGTTCTCGAGACCGTCGATCACCGGCTTGTACGCGTCGACGACGGCGTCGAGCAGGGCCCAGAGCATCGCCTGCGGGCCGGCGCCGAGCAGGTCGGGCTTCGATCGCAGCCGCCCGACGCTGCGACTGACGTGCCGAGCGTCGATGTGGGCGACGTGGTTGATGCCGACGAAGAAGTTCTCGCCGACGAAGCCGTGGATCTCGCCGAACGCCACCGTCTCCTCGTCGTCGAGGTACACCGCCGGCCGCACGACGACGAACAGCGTCGACCCGTAGCGCTCGAGTTTGGCCCGCTGGTGGCCCGAGCCGGCGTCCTCGACCGCGAGCTCGTGCAGGTCGAACTGGCGGGCCAGCGAGGCGAGCTCGTCGGCGTCTGGCTCGGACAGCACGACCCACGCCGTCCCGCCGGTCTCGGCGAGGGCCGTGTACGTGTCGTCGAGGGACTCGGGCGACACGTGCAGGCGGCCGTCGACGTAGACGTCGTTGATCTGGAGAGGCATGAGACGAGTGTCCCAGAGCCGCGCCGCAGCGCCGCACCCGCCGCCGCCCCTCAGTCGCACCCGCCGCCGCCCCCGCCGCCCCGCGAAGAACCCCGTTCACGAAGAAGAACCCCGCGAAGACAGGGTTCATCGTCGCAGACGGGGTTCATGGCTGAGGGCCGGCCGACCAGGAGGCGCGGCCCGGCCGAGCAGGAGGCCTGCGCCCCGAGTCAGTGCCCGGCGGCGTATCGCGACTGCACGGCGGACGCGGTCTGGGCGCTGTTGTTGTAGATCGTGGTGCCGTCGACCTGACCGGCGAAGAAGCTGCTCGTCGGGGCGTTGGTGTAGCCGCTCAGCGGGGCGTAGCCGACGCGCCAGTAGCCCGTGGCCGTCTGCGCGGTCTTCGACGTGCTGTCCGAGATCACCGCGGTGCCGTCGACGTAGATGACGACTCCGTTCGTGCTCGACAGCGTGGCGACGACGTGGTGCCAGGCGCCGTCGTTGTACGACGCGGAGGTCGTCGTGGCCTTGACCGTCGAGCTGGTCGGGCGGACGCCGAGCACGAGCTTGCCCGCGTTGGTCATGTAGAGGGCGCGGTCGGCGGTGCTCGTCGTGCCGGTCTGCGCGGCGGTGAAGCCGGCGAGCGCGCCGCCGCGGGTCGTCGTGGTCTTGAACCAGGTCTCGACCGTGAACGACGCCTGCCCCGTGAGGTTCACGGCGGTCGTCACCTGGCCGGTCGCCCCGTCGAGCGCGAGCGACGGGCTGTCGTTCACGGCGCACGAGCCGCCGACGAAGGAGGCGCCCGCGGTGAGCGTGCCGACCCGGCCGAACGAGCTGCCGTCCGCCGTGGTCGTGCCGGAGGTCTCGTTGTACGGGAACCCGTACGAGGTCTGGTCGTTGTACGTGTCCTTGAGGCAGTCGTAGCTCGACGTGGCCGAGTAGCTCGACGACGGGTTCGACACCGGGGCCGAGTAGGCGGCGCCGGCTCCCCCGCTGACGACGAGCGTCACGGCGAGGCCGGAGGCGATGCCGACCAGGGCGAGCGTGCCGGCGGCACCGCGGAGGCGACGGAGGCGACGCTCACGACGGCGGGCGGCCCGACGGGTGGCGGCCGGGGTCTGCGGGGCGGCGGTGCCGTCGGAGGCGACCCGCGCCTCCTCGGCGGCCTCGCGCAGCAGGTAGCGGTCGAGACGCGACGTGACGACGAGCAGCATGAGGACGCTGCCGGCCAGGATGAGGTGGCCGTACTGCTGGTTCGCGGCCCAGACGAAGGGGGTGCCGAGGTACGGCACGCGGAGGAATCCGACGCCGACGACGGCGCTGCGCTCGATGGGGGTCGAGTCGGCCGAGGGGTTGGCGTCGCCCTTCGTGACGATGGAGGTGCCGGTCCCGTTGTCGAGGTAGCGGTGCAGACGCAGGTGGTCGGCGTGGTCCGGGTCCTGGAAGAGCAGCACCTGGCCGCGGTGGACCTGGTCGGCGGAGACGGGCTTCGCCACGACGATGTCGCCGGGGTGGATGCGCGGCTCCATGCTCCCGGTCATGACCGTGGTCGGCGTCCAGCCGATGATGGCGGGGAGCGCGGCCCAGAGCAGCAGGCCGATCAGCGTCGCGAGGACGGTGCGCGAGAAGGTGCCGACGACGAGGCGGAACCAGTGGCCCCCGTCACCGAACGACCGAGAGGCGCCTCGCGGGATCGTGATCGACGCCGTCGCGGTCGCCCGTGCGGGCTTCAGCTTCAGGTCGATCGTGCTCACGGGGCGCCTCTGTCGGGGGGTGTGTCGGGTGGTGGGGCAGGTGCGGGTAGCGGTTCGTGCTGGGGCGGGTCGTGCAGACGGCGGTGGGTGACGCCGGTGATGCGATGCACGGCGGTTCGGGCCGCCGTGCGGGTGATGCGGTTCACACGGCGGTTCGGGCCGCCGTGCGGTGATGCGATCAACACAGCGGTTCGGGCCGCCGTGCGGGTGATGCGGTGGTGCTTCTCCGTGGCGGTTCGGGCCGCGTGGAGGGGAGAGGGCCCCGGCGGTTCACGCCGCCGGGGCCGGGCTCGCTCCGACCGGTTCGGGGTGTCGGGGCGAGGATCCCCTGCGCCGACCCACAGGGGGGAGAGCGGCCGGCGAGGGGAGCCGTGACGAGCTGCGTCGAGCTCGGGATCAGCTGTTCTGGGCCTCCCAGGTGAGGCCGAGGGAGGCGGTGCCGCCCTGCGTCGTGTTGGGGGCCGCCGAGTTCACGGTGTAGGTGACCTGGTAGACGCGGGTCTCGGAGGCGGTGCCCGTGGGGGCCCAGTTGCCGACGCCGTTCGAGAAGTTGGTCGCGCTGGTGCCGAAGTTGGCCAGCGTGCCGGAGTAGAGCGACGAGCCGGACGACAGGGCCGTGAAGCCGGTGCAGGTGCCGAAGCCGCCGCCCGTGCCCTGGACGACGCTGAGCGTGATGTTCGAGGCGAGGTTGTTCGTGGTCGCGGCGCCCGTGCCGTAGAGCTTGACGGTCGAGGCGAGCGAGCCGGTCGAGGTGACGGCGATGCAGTTGGTGCCCGTCGAGCCCGGCTTGAGGTTCGAGGCCGTGAACAGCGCGGTGTTGTTGTCGTCGTCCGCGAGGGCGACGCTGCCCGCGGTCCAGTTGCTGGTGGGGTTGACCGTGGTCGAGGAGAACGCCGAGTAGGAGGCCTGCGAGACGACGACGCCGCTGGCGACGAGGGCGGCGGGGATGGCGATCCAGGCGGCGAGGCGGGCCATGCGGGGGGTGGGACGGGACATCGTGTTCTCCAAGCGGTCGGGGTGGTCGTGTGTATGAGGTCTGGGGGAGAAACTCTCTGTTTTCGAGTAGTTCGTTTCTCAAGTGGTACGACAATCAAGTTACTTGTGCAGCGAGATGCCCGCAAGCAGCACGAGGGCCCCAGAGAGGGGGGTATCTTGATCACCGAGATACTTGTTGAATGAGCGAGTGGCACGGATGCCACGTTTCCCCTGCAAGGAGCGCAGCCCCCTGAACGCCACCCCGATCCCGGTCCTCCCGACCGGCCCGACGAGCAGCTCGTGCCGATGACCGACGTCTCGCCGCAGCCCGCGCCCGGCCCGTCTCCGTTGCTCGACGCCGGCGGTCAGGTCGACGTGACGGCGGCGATCTCGGCGTTCGGACGTCTGGAGCAGAGCAACACCGCGGTGATCAAGCTCGTCGCCTCGCAGCTCGGCCTCGGCGTGACGGACATCCGGGCGCTGGTGTACCTCTCCAGCCACACCGAGGTGACGCCGAAGTCGCTCACCGAGCACGTCGACCTCTCGACCGGCGCCACGACGAGCCTGATCGACCGGCTCGACACCGCCGGCTACGTCCGTCGCGTCGCGCACCCGACCGACCGGCGCAGCACTCTCCTCGAGCTCGCGCCGCTCGGTCGGACGGCCGTCGCCGACGTGACGCAGTTCTACCGCGTCGCGTTCCGCGAGGCCCTCGACCCGCGCTTCCTCGACTTCGTGGCCGCCGCGCTGAACTCGCTCAGCGACTCGTTGCGCAACCGCTCCGGCTCCGGCCTGGACGACGTCGCCTCCTGATCCCGCGTCGCACCCGGGCGGCACCCCGGCGACACCCGTAGCCTGACGGCATGACCCCGTCAGACGTCCTCATCGAAGCCTTCGACCGCCTCCCCGCCATCGCCTCCCGCGCCGTCCAGGGACTGACCGTCGACGAGCTCGCCTGGCGCCCGGACGCCGAAGCGAACACGATCGCCTGGCTGGTCTGGCACACGGCCCGCGGTCAGGACGTGCAGATCGCCGATCTCGCCGCCAGCGAGCAGATCTGGACGGCCGACGGCTGGGTCGAGTCGTTCGCCCTGCCCTTCGCCCCCGGCGAGATGGGCTACGGACAGGACCCGGCCGCGGTCGGCGACGTGCGGGTCGAGGCCGAGCTGCTGATCGGCTACCTCGAGGCCGTGACCCTGCGCACCCGCGGGTACCTCGACGACCTCGACGCGGCGTCGTACGACGACGTGGTCGACGAGGCGTGGGAGCCCCCGGTCACCGCCGGGGCGCGCCTCGTCAGCATCCTCGGCGACTGCAGCCAGCACCTGGGCCAGGCCTCGTACGTCCGCGGGCTGTTCGATCGGCGCTGATCGCCGCTGATCTCCACTGCTCGCGGTTGATCGACGCTGACCCACGCTGATCGCCGGGCCCGCGGTCGTCACGCGGCCGGGAGCTCGCTCTCCACGCCGTCGAGACGCTCGCCGCCGTCGGCCCAGAGCTGCTGCTGGATCGACATCGCCAGGTCGCGCAGCAGGTCGACGTCGATCGAGGCGGGGTCGCGGGGCTCGGTGTCGAACACGCAGAGGGCCCCGATCCGCACGCCGTCCGGCGACTCGACCGGGTACCCGGCGTAGAAGCGGAGCGGCGACCCGGGCAGCAGGGTCTCGCCCGACGGCGAGCTGCTCACCACGTGGGCGCGGGACGCCCGGATCGTGGTCCGGCAGATCGACTCCGCGAGCGGGATCTCGAGCAGCGGCTGGCCCGATCGGGCGACGTTCCGCTGCCGGTCGTCGTCGAGCACGGTGAACGCCGCCGACGCCGTGCCGAACAGGGACCGCGCGTGTTCGACGACGCGGTCGAGCCGGACGTCGGAGCCGGAGCCGAGGAGGCGCAGGGCCGTCTCGTCCGCCAGTCGCCTCTCGACGGCCTGCGGCTGCATGCGCGCCGCGCGGCTCGGCGCCAGTCCGCGATCGGCCTCCTCGGCGTGCCGGGTCAGGAGCAGGGACAGCGGCGACGCCACGGCGTGGGCGTACGCGCGGTAGAAGTCGGTGCTGCGGTGGTCGTCGGCGGCGATCTCGTGCTCGACCTCGGGAGGCGCCACGTAGCTGGTGAGCTGCTGCTCGGCGAGGACCGCGCGGGTCACGGTGTTGAGGTGCGCGGCCCACCGGTCGGCGAGGCCGCCCACGGCGACGTCGAGCCCGGGCGCCGAGCTGAGCGGCTGGATGCCCACGACGACGAGCTCCGTGGACGCGGAGGCGACCTGCTCGATCGTCTCGACCAGCGCCTCCACGGCCTGTCGCCACCGGCGTTCGGGGATCAGACGCGCGGCGTCGGCCACGCCGATCACGACGACGACGGCGTCGTGCGAGGTGAGGTCGCGGGTGCGCAGCTGCGCGTTGAGAGCCTCGATGGTGACGCCGGGGACGGCCGCCACGTCGACGAGCGAGCCGCGACCCGTCGCGACGGAGAGCGCCCGGGCCAGCTGCCCGGGCAGGGCGAGATCGTGGCTCCGCACGCCCCAGCCGACGGCGGCTCCCCCGCCGGCGACGAGCACGCGGTCGTGGTCCGTGCCGGACGAGTGCACCTGGGGCGCCCCGGTCGGACGCGGCAGCACGGCCTCCAGCTCGGCCACCGGGCGGATCCTCGCGCGCAGGAACGGCGCGGCGACGGCGCGGACTGCTGCACCCACGGTGCCTCCGGTGTCTCTACTCGATGCGGGGCCCCGGGTCGACGACCGGTGAGGCGCGGGCGAGAGTCAACCGTACGAGGTCGTGCGGACCGGACGCCATCCCCCGACGTGGGGTGGACGACACGTGGCGCTTAAGCGACGGAGCCGAGGAGGCGCGGTACTCGACCCGCGCCTCCTCGGCTCCTGAGGCGGTCGCTAGACCGTCGCGGCGGCGAGCTCGTCGATCAGACGGTCGCCGGGGCGCGCGTCGATCATCTCGGCCTCGATCTCGGCGCGGTCGAGCAGCTCCTCCATGCGGCGGCGGCGGGGGCGCGTGATCAGCGTCACGACGGTGCCCTGCTTGCCGGCGCGGCCGGTGCGGCCCGAGCGGTGCATGTAGGTCTTGTACTCGTCGGGCATGTCGGCCTGCACCACGAGGGTGATGTCGTCGACGTGGATGCCGCGGGCGGCGACGTCCGTGGCGACGAGCACGTTGACCCGGCCGCTGGTGAGCAGCTGCAGGTTGCGGGTGCGGCGGGCCTGGTTGAGGTCGCCGTGCAGGCTGGTCGAGCGGATGCCCGCGTCCTCGAGCTGGTCGGCGAGCTGCTCGGCGAAGGCACGGGTGCGGGCGAAGACCAGGGTCTTGCCCTCGCCCGAGGCGAGCTGCTCGATGACGGCGGTCTTGTCGCGCTGCTCGATGACGAGCACGCGGTGGTCGATGGTGGCGCTGGCCTGGTCCTCGCCGGCGACCTCGTGCACGGCCGGGTTCACGAGGAACTCGTCGACGAGCTTCGCGACGCCCTTGTCGAGGGTGGCGCTGAAGAGCAGCTTCTGGGCGCGGTCGCCGTTCGGCTTGACGTCCGCGGTCTCGCGGATGATGCGCTGCACCGGCTCGAGGAACCCGAGGTCGCACATGTGGTCGGCCTCGTCGAGCACGGTGATCGCGACCTCGCTGAGGTCGAGCCGGCCCTGGTCGATGAGGTCCTCGATGCGGCCGGGGGTGCCGATCACGATGTCGACGCCGCGGTTGAGCGCGCCGACCTGGCGGGCCTGGGGCACGCCGCCGTAGATCTGCGTGGTGAAGAGACCGACCGAGCGGGCGATCGGCTGCACGGTGCGGTCGATCTGCATGGCGAGCTCACGGGTCGGCGCGAGGATGAGCGCACGCGGACGGCGGCCCATCTTGCGGTTCTTCCCGCCGTTGTTCTCCATGAGCTTCTCGACGAGCGGGGCGCCGAAGGCGATGGTCTTGCCCGAGCCGGTGCGGCCGCGGCCGAGGACGTCCTTGCCGGCGATGACGTCGGGGATCGTCGCCGCCTGGATCGCGAACGGCGCCGCAGCGCCCATCGCGGCCAGCTGACGCTCGATGTTGTCGCCGAGACCCAGGTCGCCGAAGCTGACGCCCTCGACGTCGGCCGCGGTGACGACCTCGGCCTGCAGCTTCTCGAGCTTCACATCGTCCTCGGGCGTGTAGCGGGTGTCCGCGTCGCGCTTCGGGTAGAAGTCGCTCGTGCGGTCGCTGCGGGGGGCGCGGTCGCTGCGGTCGCTGCGGTCGTTGCGGTCGAAGCTGCGGGGGGCGCGGTCGCTGCGGGTCGGGCGCTCGCTGCGGTCGAAGCTGCGGGGGGCGCGGTCGTCGCGGTCGTAGCTGCGGGGCGCGCGGTCGTCGCGGTCGAACGACCGGGCGGGGCGGTCGGTGCGGTCGAACGAGCGAGGGGCGCGGTCGTCGCGACCGGCACCACGGGCGTCGCGGTCGTAACCACGGGCGGGGCGGTCGGTTCGGTCGTTGCGGTCGAAGGAACGAGGCGCACGGTCGTCGCGACCGGCACCACGGGCGTCGCGGTCGTATCCACGAGCCGGGCGGTCGGTGCGGTCGAAGGAACGAGGAGCGCGGTCGTCGCGACCGGCGCCACGCGTGTCGCGGTCGTAGCCACGAGCCGGGCGGTCGTTGCGGTCGTTGCGGTCGAACGAACGGGGCGCACGGTCGTCGCGACCGGCACCGCGGGTGTCGCGGTCGTAACCGCGGGTCGGACGGTCGTCGCGACCGGCGCGGGCGGCTTCGCGGCCGCCGTCGCGGCCCCAGCCGCGGGCGGCGTCACGGCCGCCGTCGCGGCCTCGCTCGCCGTTGCGGGCGTCGTGGTCGCGAGGGGCGAACCGGCTGTTGCCGGTCTTCTCGCGCGGCTCCCAGTTGGGGCGGCCGGCGCCGGCGCCACGGGGGGCGTCGCCTCGGCGCTCGGAGCGGGCGTCGGCGTTCCAGCGCTGCTTGCGCTCGGGGGCGCCGGCCTCGTCGGCGCGGTGGCCGCGGTGCTTGGCGCTCTTGGAGCCGGCCTTGCGGGGGCCGTCGGTGTTCTTGGCGCGCGAGGGCGTCTTGTCGTAAGGGGGCATGATGACTTTCCGGGCTTGCGGATGACGCGAAGAAATACCCGGGCAGCCTTTGACCAGGACCGTTCACAATCGTGAATTCATCCCACCGAGATCCGGCGGGAATCCGGCCCACAAGACTTACAAACCCTCATGCGCACCCCCGCCGTGTCGGACGGGCGGTGCAGTCGCGCCACAGGCGCGGTGTCTTGAGCCGACCGGACCACGATACCCGACCCGTGCGCTGACCGAAAGCCCCCTCTACACCTGTTCTGCGGTTCCCGGTGCGAGACGCCGGCCCCGTCCGCTCCGAGAGGCACGCGGTCTCGCGGTGCGAGCGCGCCATGCCGCCGCCGCACCGAGGGCCCCCCAGCGCGCCCAAGCCGACCATCGCGCGACCCTCGGCACGCCGGACCCGACCACCGCGCAACCCTGCAGCGCGCCGAACCCGACCACCGGCAACCCTGCAGCGCGCCGAACCCGACCTCCGGGCAGCCCTGCAGCGCGCCGAACCCGACCACCGGGCAGCCCCCTGGCGCGCCGAACCCGACCGAACGCCCGACAGGAGGCGCCGAAACGCGCTCCGCGCCAGAGATCCGGACACGAAGTGTCGCGATTTGCACACGCAGCAGCGGCAGCAGCAGCAGGGCCGGCGCAGCCGCGCAGCGCCAGCTGCGCACCGCCCGCCGCGCGGCCCCGCCTGCCGCTACGCGCGCTCCGCCTTGCGGGCCGCCCGGCGCTCCCGCGCGCCCTCGACGAGGTAGTACAGCACCGGCAGCACCACGAGGGTCAGCACCGTCGAGGACACGAGCCCGCCGATCACGACGATGGCGAGCGGCTGCGAGATGAAGCCGCCGTGTCCGGTGATGCCGAGGGCCATCGGCAGCAGCGCGAAGATCGTCGCCGTGGCCGTCATGAGGATCGGCCGCAGACGACGCGAGGCACCCTCGAGCAGCGCCTCGCGCACGGGCAGACCCCTGGTGCGGTACTGGTTCACGAGGTCGATCAGCACGATGGCGTTCGTCACCACGATGCCCACCAGCATCAGCACGCCGATCAGCGACGCGACGCCGAGCGGGATGCCCGAGGCGATCTGCAGCAGGATGGCGCCGGTCGCCGCGAACGGGATCGACACCAGCAGGAGGAACGGCTGCAGCAGGCTGCGGAACGTCGCAACCATGACGATGTAGACGATGAGGATCGCGATCAGCACGGCGAGGCCGAGCTGCGAGAAGGCGTTGGCCTGGTCGGCCGTGACCCCGCCGATCTCGGTGTCGGCGCCGGCCGGCAGGTCGAGTCCGGCCAGGGCGTCGGTGACCTCGGTGCTGGCCGACGAGAGGTCGTCGCTCGACGGGGTGACGGTCACCGTCGCCGTGCGGACGGCGTCGGAGGTCGTGACCGAGGTGGGCCCGGTGGTCTGCTCGATCGTGGCGATCGAGTCGAGCCGCACGGGACCGGTCGGACCGGGGATCTCGACGGCCTTCAGCTCGTCGAGGTTCGCCGGCGGGTTCGGGGCGACCGTGTAGACGTCGATCGAGCTGTCGTCGATCTCGATCGAGCCGACCTGGAGGGGCTGCACCGCCTGCGACACGATGGCGCCCACGGCGACCTCGCTGAGGCCGAGGGTGGCGGCCTCGTCTCGATCGATCTGCACTCCGATGATGGGCTGGGCCGACGCGAGGTTCGAGCTCGCCTCGGCCGTGCCGGGCAGGTCCTGGACCGTCGACAGCACCGTGTCGGTCGCCGTCTGCAGGGTGTCGGGGTCGGGCGCCGAGACGTCGATCGAGATGTCGTTGCTCGTGCCGAACCCGCTCGAGGCGGTCACCTCGATGTCGCCCACGTCGGTGATGTCGGCGAGACGGTCGCGGACATCGGCCTGCAGGGCGTCCTGGTCGGCGCTCTCGTCGGTCGTGATCGAGTACGTGACGGTGCTGTCGCCGGAGCCGCCGAAGAAGCTCGAGATCGAGGTGCCGCTGGACCCGATGGTCAGCTGCACGGTCTCGATGCCGTCGACCCCCTCGAGCGCCGTCTCGACCCGGGTCGCGGCGTCCGACTGCGCGTCGAGGCTCGTGGCCGGTGCGAGCGTCTGGGTCACGCTGAAGGTGTTCTGCCCGCTCGCGCCCAGGAAGTTCGTCTTCATGAAGGGCACGGCCGCGGCCGTCCCACCCAGCACGAGCACGGCCACGATGATCGTGACGACCGGTCGACGCAGCGTGCCGCGCAGCACCGGGACGTACGCGCGACGCAGACGGTCGAGCGGCGCGGCCGAGGTGGGGTCGGAGGCGCGGGTCGTCAGCGACTCCTCCGCGGCGACGTCGGACCCGCTCTCGACGGACCCGGCGTGCTTGTGCGCCTTCGGGGCCCGCAGGAACCAGTAGGCGAGCACGGGCACGATCGTCAGGGCGACGAAGAGCGACGCGATCAGCGCGATGGTGACCGTCAGCGCGAACGGCCGGAAGAGCTCTCCGGTGATGTTGCCCACGAAGGCCAGGGGCAGGAACACGACGACGGTCGTGACGGTCGAGGCGGTGATCGCCCCGGCCACCTCGCGGACGCCGACGGTGATCGCCTGCAGCCGGTCGGCGCCCGCGGTCAGGTGGCGCTTGATGTTCTCGATGACGACGATCGAGTCGTCGACGACCCGCCCGATCGCGATCGTGAGGGCGCCGAGCGTGAGGATGTTGAGCGTGTAGCCCGACGCCTGCAGGCCGATGAAGGTGATCAGCACGCTGGTCGGGATGCTGATGGCCGTCACGATGGTCGACCGGATCGACAGCAGGAAGACCAGGATGACGATCACGGCGAAGACGAGACCGAGCAGCCCCTCCTCGGCGAGGGAGTCGATCGACTGCTGGATGAACGGCGCCTGGTCGAAGACGACGGTCAGGTCGACGCCGTCGCCGAGGTCGGTCGCGAGGCCGGGGATCGCGTCGCGCACGGTCTCGGACACGTCGACGGTGTTCGCGTCGAGGGTCTTGGTCACGGCGACGGTCAGGGCCGGTTCGCCGTTCACCCGGCTGATCGAGGTGACCGGCGCCGAGGTCAGCGCCACGTCGGCGACGTCGTCGATCGTCACGGCCGAGGTGCCGCCGAGCAGCGGCAGGGCGGCGACCTGGTCGGCGCTGGTCAGCCGCTCGCCGGCCTGGATCGACAGGGTCTGGCCGTCCTGGGTGATGGTGCCGCCGGGGATCAGCTGCCCGTTGGCGTCGAGGGCGTCCTGGAACGCCGCGGTGGTCAGCCCGGCCGCCGCGAGCGCGTCGCGGTCGGGGGTGATGGTGACGCGCTGTCCGGCGTCGCCGTAGATCGAGGCCTCGCGCACGCCGTCGAGCTTCTGCAGGTCGGGCACGGTCGTGTTCGTCAGGCGGTCGACGAGCTGCTGCGCGCCGGCGTCGTCGTAGCCGGTGACGGCGATCTGGATGATCGGGAGGTCGTCGAGGCTGCCCGTCACGACCTGCGTGTCGACGGCGTCGGGCAGCGACAGCCGGTTGATCGCCGACTGGATCTTCTGCTCGGCGTTGTCGAGGTCGGTGCCGTAGGTGAACTCGGCCGACACGGTGCTGGTCGAGGTGCTCGACGTCGCCGTGGTGCCCTCGAGGCCCGGGATGATCTGCACCGCCTGCTCGATCGGCGTCGAGACGTCGTCGTTCACCACCTCGGGGGTGGCGCCCGGGTACGAGCTGACGATCGCGATCTGCGGGAACTGCACGTTGGGCGCGAGCTCCTGCTTGAGCGAGGTGAGCGCGACCCCGCCGAAGACGGCGACGACGATGGTGACGAGGGCGATCAGCGCGCGGTTGCGGAGGCTGAAGACGGACAGCAGATGCACGGGACTCCGGTGGTGAGGAGGAGAGCGAGGGAGGCGCGGTGCACGACGTGCACCGCGCCTCCCATTGTCACCACCCTCTCTGGGAACTGGCGGCGGCTTCGTACCTGCTGTGCAGAACCCGAGACCCCGGACTCCCGGGGAGGACCGAGGAGGCGCGGGTCGCCTCCCTAGACGACCTCGGCCAGCAGCGGCGAGGCCGGCGCCTGCACCCCGTCCACTCCGGCCCAGGCGGCGCGCAGCGCGGCGAGCGCCCGGTCGGTCTCGTCGTCGCCGTACGAGAACGGCACGCGGAGGAATCGCTCGAACGCCCCGTCGACGCCGAACACCGGCCCGGCGGCGAGCAGCAGCCCCTCGCGCCGGGCGGCGAGCGTCAGCTGCGAGCTGACCGGGGCGCCGAGCCCCACCCAGGTGCTGAGCCCGCCCGCGGGCGACGGGACGTCCCAGGAGGGGAACGCGGTGCGCAGGCCGGTCACGACGCGGTCGCGACCCCGCCTCAGGTGGGCGGCCCGCGCCTCCAGAACGCGGTCGAGGTCGCCGAGCAGCTCGGCCACGACCAGCTGCTCGAGCACGGGCGTACCGAGGTCGCCGGCCGAGCGGGCCCGCACGAGGCGGTCGACGAGGGGGCGGTCGGCGCGGATCCAGCCGATCCGCAGGCCACCCCAGAGGGATTTGCCGACCGATCCGATCGAGACCGCGCGTCCGTAGGCGGCCATCGGCAGCGGGCGCTCGAGGACGGGGTCGATCGCGAGCTCGCCCATCGTCTCGTCGACGATCACGACCGTGCCCTCGGCCGCGGCCGCCTCGAGCACGCGCACGCGCTGATCGGCCGGCATCGTCGCCCCGGTGGGGTTGTGGAAGTCGGGCATCAGGTAGGCGACCGGCGGGCTCGTGCGCCGCAGCGTCTGCATCAGAGCGGGCTCGTCCCACCCGTCGGCGACCGTCACGCTGATCGGCACGAGCCGTGCGCCGGCGACCCGCAGCGCCTCGAACGCGTGGGGATAGCCGGGGGCCTCGACGACGGCGCGGTCGCCCCGCCCCACGAGCACCCGCGCGAGCAGCGCGATGGCGTGCTGCGCCCCGAGCGTGACGACGATCTGGTCGGCGCTCGTCTCGAGCCCCCGCCGCCGGTACCGTTCGGCGATCGCCTCGCGCAGCACGGGCCGTCCGATCTGGTCGTAGCCGGAGTCGCCCAGGTAGGCGCCCAGGCGACCCGCGGCGCGCTGGGCGGCCTCGGCGATGCCGTCCGCGGCGGGCAGGGCCGCCTTGGTCAGGTCGAGCAGCCCCTCGGCGGTCGCGGGCCGGGGCAGGGAGGCGCGGGTCGGCAGGCGCACGACGCTGCCGCTCCCCCGGACGCTGTCGACGTGCCCCGAGTCGCGCAGGGCCGCGTAGGCGGCGGCGACGGTCGTCCGGCTGACGCCGAGGTGCGCGCAGAGGTCGCGTTCCGACGGCAGCCGGGTGCCCACGGGCAGCCGACCGTCGAGCACGAGCAGGCGGATGCGGTCGGCGAGCGCCAGATACCCCGGAGCCGAGGAGGCGCGCCACGAGTCGAGCAGCACCCCCAGCGCCCGAGACGAGACAGTGGTGGCACCGTGGTCGAGGTTGCTCATCGTGCCACCCTAGGCCGATTGGACTCTTGCCACCAGGCCACCTGGCCGATTGGATCGACGTCATGCTCCTCTCGCGTCGCCTCCTCCAGCTCTTCGTCGGACTGTTCGCCTACGGGTTCGCCATCTCGCTCATGGTCCGTGCGGGCATCGGAGTCGCGCCGTGGGACGTCCTGTCGCAGGGGCTCGCGAAGCACACCGGGATGAGCTTCGGCCTGATCACGTTCCTCACCAGCCTCGTGGTGCTGCTGCTCTGGATCCCGCTCAAGCAGCGGCCGCGCTTCGGCACGGTCGCCAACACGCTCTCGATCGGCCCGGTGGCCGACCTCGGCCTGCGGGTGCTGCCGCAGCAGACCGAGTGGTGGGCGCAGGGCCTCACCTTCGCCGGGGGTCTGCTCCTGCTGGCGGTCGCCAGCGGCCTCTACATCGGGGCCGACTTCGGGCCGGGCCCGCGCGACGGGCTCATGCTCGGGCTGCACCGGCGGCTCGGCTGGCGGGTGGGCGTCGCCCGCACGTCGATCGAGCTGACGGTGCTGGCGGCGGGCTGGCTGCTCGGCGGGCAGGTCGGCATCGGCACGGCGGCCGAGGCCCTGCTGATCGGGCCGCTCGTGGGGGTGACGCTGCCCCTGTTCGCGCGCCGCGCCTCCTCGGCTCCGGCCTCCCCCTCTCTCGCCGCCGCGACGCGTCCCGACATGCCGCGCGTGTAGCGGAACCGGCGGCCGGCGGCGCCCACTCGGCGCCTCACCCCTCCCCACCGGTACGAGACGGTTCGGATCCCCCGGCCCTGACCGGGAATAAACCCGGCCCGGGTGAAGTTGACAGCCCCTCGGCACGGAGTAGAGTCGCCGCTCGTGACCAACGACACCCGGTCGCCGAAGCGGTGGCTGATCGGCGAACCGCTGCCCTCCGAGAAGCTCGAGGGGCAGCTCCTCCCGAAGCACCTCGCGCTGCCGATCTTCGCCAGCGACCCGCTGAGCTCCGTGGCCTACGCGCCGCAAGAGCTGCTGATGATCCTGCTGATCGGCGGGCTCGGGTTCCTGACGCTCGCGCCGTGGGTCGCGGTGGCCGTGGTCGTGCTGCTGCTGGTCGTGGTCGCGTCGTACCGCCAGCTGATCAAGGCCTACCCCTCGGGAGGCGGCGACTACGAGGTCGCGCACCGGAACCTGGGCGAGAAGGCCGGCCTGGTCGTCGCGTCCGCCCTGCTGGTCGACTACGTGATGACCGTCGCGGTCTCGGTCGCGTCGGGCGTCGACAACATCATCTCGGCGGTGCCCGAGCTCGCGCCGATCCGGGTGGAGCTGGCGATCTTCTTCGTCATCGTCCTCGCCGCCGTGAACCTCCGCGGGGTGCGCGAGTCGAGCAAGGCGTTCGCCGTGCCGACCTACCTGTTCGTGTCGAGCGTGTTCGTCATGATCGTGATCGCCCTGGTGCGGACCGCCCTGGGCGACCCGCCGGTGGCCGAGAGCGCCGAGTACACGGTGCAGGCCGACCAGCTGACCCAGGCCGCGTTCATCCTGCTGCTGCTCCGCGCGTTCTCGAGCGGCTGCTCGGCGCTGACGGGCGTCGAGGCGATCGCGAACGGCGTCCCCGCCTTCCGCCGCCCGAAGGTGCAGAACGCTCAGAAGACCCTCGTGCTGATGGGCAGCATCGCGATCGTCCTGTTCGCCGGTCTCGTCGCCGTCGCGCTGATCGCCAAGGTGCACTACGCCGAGGACGCCTGCGACCTGCAGGGGTTCGTCGACTGCGTGGGCACACCCCAGCGGAGCCTGATCGCCCAGATCGCCGCGGCGGTGTTCGGCGGATCGCTGTTCGGGATCCCGTTCTACGTCATCCAGGCGTGCACCGCGGCCGTGCTGCTGCTGGCCGCCAACACGGCCTTCAACGGGTTCCCGCTGCTGGGCTCGATCCTGGCGCGCGACCAGTACGCGCCCAAGGCGCTCAACACGCGCGGCGACCGGCTGATCTACTCGAACGGCGTGCTCGTGCTGGCGCTGGTGGCCTGCGCCATCCTGCTCGTCTATCAGGCGAGCGTCACGGGACTGATCCAGCTCTACATCATCGGCGTCTTCGTGTCGTTCACGCTCGGGCAGACCGGCATGGTCGTGCACTGGACGCGGATGCTGCGCGAGGGCTGCGCGGATCGCGGCGCCGTCTACCGCGCCCGGGGCATCAACGCGTTCGGCGCCCTGCTGACGGCGTCGGTGCTGATCGTCGTCACCGTGACGAAGTTCACCCACGGCGCGTGGCTGGTGTTCGTCATCATGCCCATCCTGTTCGTGCTGATGCTCGGCGTGAACCGCTACTACCGTGACGTCCGGGTCGAGATCGAGCCCGACACCACGACGCAGTTCGGTTCGCACGGCGACCACGCGATCGTGCTGGTCGGCACGATGCAGAAGCCGGTGCTCAAGGCGCTCGACTACGCGATCGCCGCACGGCACGAGTCGCTCGAGGCCGTCCACGTCGGCATCGACGACGAGGCGACGGCCCTGCTGCAGCAGCAGTGGGCCGAGCACGACATCGAGGTGCCGCTGCGCATCGTGCCATCGCCGTATCGCGACATCAGCGTGCCGCTGATCAAGTACATCAAGGCGCACCGTGAGGAGCACGGCAGCGAGGTCGTCACCGTCTACACGCCGATCTACATCGTGGGTCACTGGTGGGAGGCGCTGCTGCACAACCACAAGAGCCGCCGCATCCGTCAGCGACTGATGCTCGTGCACGGTGTGACGATCGCGCTGGTGCCGTGGCTGCTCGACTCGTCCGAGGTGCTCTACGGGCGCCGGTCGCGTCCGGTGCCCGGGCAGGACCGCCGAGGCGAGCCGATCAGGCCGCGTCCGGTGCAGCGTCGACCGCTCGAGCCCGCCGGGGTGCGCGGCGGTGCCGGTGCCGGTGCGGCCGGGTCTGCCGGTGCGGCTGGTGGTGCGCTCGGTGCCGACGCCGGCCCCGACGGCCGGGCGCAGGCGGCGGTCGAAGGAGGCGTGGTGCAGCGGGGTCTCGACGCGCAGCCCTCGAAGCCGGGTCCGAAGCAGACCCCGAGGGCCCCCGGTTCGGCGAAGGGCAACCGCGGTGGCGGTGCCGCCGCGCGCAAGGCCCGCTCGGCCGCCCGCAACTCGACCGGCGGCTCCCCCCGCAAGAAGAAGTAGCCCCGCCCCGCCCCGCCTCGCCTCGCCT
>NZ_BJUV01000041.1 GCF_007988805.1 Frigoribacterium faeni
ACCCGGCGCGGCGCACGCGACCCGGCGCGGCGCACGCGACCCGGCGCGGCGCACGCGACCCGGCGCGGCGCACGCGACCCGGCGCGGTGTGGTGCACGCGTGCAGGGTGAAGAGCGCGCGGCCCCGACCCTCGCGATCGCACCGCGTCTCGGACGACGCACCCCGACTAGACGCGGTGCGGTGCACGAAATGCGGTGCGGCGCACGCGATGCGGTGCGGCGCACGCGATGCGGTGCGGTGTGGTGCACGCGCGCAGGGTGGAGAGCGCGCAGCCCCGACCCCTCGCGATCACACCGCGTCTCGGACGACGCACCCCGACTAGACGCGGTGCGGCGCACGCAATGCGGTGCAGCGCACGCGATTTGGTGCGGCGCACGTATCCCGGTGCGGTGCACGCGACCCGGTGCAGTGCACGCGACCCGGTGCGGCGCACGGCCCTGAACCGTCGCGACCGACCGGGCGAGCCGGTCTGCGGACGGCGGGTCGCGCCTCCTCGGCGATCAGCCCAGGGCGCCGCGCCCCGCCAGGATGATGACGGCGACGACCAGCCCCGCCCCCGCGGCGTACCCGATCGATCGGGGACGGACGACCCCGGCCGCCGCCGCCGAGCACGACCAGAGGAGGAGGGGCGTGACGACCGGCCAGATCACCAAGCCGGTCCCGAGGGCGCTGACGGTCCCGAGGGCGCCGGGGACGACCGTGCCCAGGAGGAGCATGGCCGCGAGCAGGACGACGAGCAGCCCGAGCGTCCCCGCGAACACCGTCGCGAACCGGCGTCCGCGCGGCCGGTTCCGCACGCAGAGCACCACCACGACGACCGCGACGACGCAGTTCAGGAGGAACGCCCCGGCGAGCGCGACGAGGAACGGGGCCAGCTCGTCCATCCCGGGCGAGATGACGTGGTTGGCGATGGCGGCCGCGATCCCTCCGACGAGGAGACCCACGAGGCCCGCCGCGAACACGATGCCGACCGACTCTCCGACGCCGATGGGCGAGTCGTCGCGGGGCGCCGGGGAGCGTTGCGCGTGCGGCTCAGGCGTCGCGGGTAGCTCGTGCGGCACGTGCGGCTCGCCTGGCGGGAGCGACGCTCGTGTCGGTGCATCGTCGGCCATGTGCTGCTCCCCCGCAGTCGG
Source organism: Frigoribacterium faeni (assembly GCF_007988805.1). GTDB lineage: Bacteria > Actinomycetota > Actinomycetes > Actinomycetales > Microbacteriaceae > Frigoribacterium > Frigoribacterium faeni. The sequence goes on from NZ_BJUV01000041.1 coordinate 1,134, forward strand.
GCCCCCTGCCCGGTCGTGCGAGGCTAGCGCATCGCCCGCGGAGCCGAGGAGGCGCGGGTCGCGCCGGCCACCGCACCGCGTTCCGTACACCGCACCCGGTCTAGGCGCGGTGCAGTGCACGGGACGCGGTGCAGTGCACGGGACGCGGTGCAGTGCACGGGATGCGGCGCAGTGCACGGGATGCGGCGCGATGCGCCGCATCCCATGCCGAGCCGAGGAGGCGCGAGTCGAGCCGGCCACCGCACCACATTCCGTACACCGCACCCGGTCTAGACGCGGTGCGCTGCACGGGATGCGGTGCGGTGGGTGGCGGCGCGCGGCTCAGCGTCTCTCGGCGGGGAGCTCTCGCCGGTCGGACCCGTCGGGAGCCCGACGCCGCGCTGCTCCGCGCCACGGGAGCGGGAGCAGATGCGCGAGCGAACCCGTCGAGCCGTTCGGGGCGATGAGCATGCCGGTCGCGATGCGCTCCCGCCTCAGTCGCTCCTCCTCCACGCCCGTCACGGCGTCGATGGTCGCCTGCGCGTCCGCGCGGAACCGGCGCCTGTCGCTCGTCATGCTGATCCTCTCGAGGGGTGTCCGCCCCGGCGGAGAATCCCCGGGGCGCTGTCCGACCTCGACGGTAGGTCGCCTGCGCCGGCGCCGGGAGACCCCCTCAGGGCCTCCCTTCCCGCCCGACCATCCGGGACGCGACCGCGGGCAGGAGGCGCGGTGCCGGTCGGTCGCGCACCGCGCCTCCTCGACTCCGGTCGCCGCCGGCACCGTCCCTCCCTCGCACCACGTCTCCCTCACCGCGCCTCCTCGGCCGCGTCTCTCCACAGGGTTCCTGTCAGTACCTGCCTCGCACAGGCGAGCGTCCGTAGTGTCGGGAGGACCCCCGAACTCATCCGCACCACCCAGGAGAAGCATGCGCACCGTCAACGCCTACGCGGCACCGTCCGCCACCGAGCCCCTCGTCAAGACGACCATCGAGCGACGCGACGTCGGCCCGAAGGACGTCATGATCGACATCGCCTACGCCGGCATCTGCCACAGCGACATCCACACCGTCCGCGGCGAGTGGGGCCAGATCCAGTACCCGCAGGTCGTCGGCCACGAGATCGTCGGCACCGTGTCCGAGGTCGGCTCCGAGGTCACGAAGCACAAGGTCGGCGACCGCGTCGGCGTCGGCTGCATGGTCAACTCGTGCGGCGAGTGCGAATACTGCAAGCGCGGCGACGAGCAGTACTGCGCCAAGGGCAACACCGGCACCTACACGAGCGTCGACCCGATCGACGGCACCGTCACCCAGGGCGGTTACTCGCAGGCCGTCGTCGTGACCGAGGACTTCGTGCTGCGCGTCCCCGAGTCGCTCGACTACGCCGCCGTCGCCCCGCTGCTCTGCGCCGGCATCACGCTCTACTCGCCGCTGCACCACTGGGGCGTCACCGAAGGCACCAAGGTCGCCATCGTCGGCATGGGCGGCCTCGGCCACATGGGCGTCAAGATCGCCGCGGCGCTCGGCGCCGACGTCACCGTGCTCTCGCAGACGACCTCGAAGAAGGACGACTCGCTGCGCTTCGGCGCCAAGGCCCACTACGCGACCAGCGACGAGCAGACCTTCACCGACCTGGCGAACTCGTTCGACCTGATCATCAACACCGTCTCGGCGAAGATCGACATGGGCGCGTACCTCGGCCTGCTGGCCGTCGACGGCACGCTGGTCAACGTCGGCGCTCCGTCCGAGCCGCTCGAGGTGCCCGCGTTCGCGCTGATCCCCGCGCGTCGCAGCTGGGCCGGCTCGGCCATCGGCGGCATCCGCGAGACCCAGGAGATGCTCGATTTCTGCGCCGAGCACGGCATCGTGCCCGAGACCGAGCTGATCGACGCCGAGCAGATCAACGAGGCGTACGACCGCGTCCTGAAGTCCGACGTGCGCTACCGCTTCGTGATCGACGCCGCGACCTTCGCGTAAAGGCTGAGCCCTCGCCGGGCGTACCCGGGCCGGGGCGACCGACCCACCACAGCACCGGCCCGCCGCTACGCCGCGCCACCGCAGCACCGGCCCGCCGCTCCACCGGCCAGCCGCACCACGGCACCACGAAATGGGCATGGCACCACGTTTAGACGTGGTGCCATGCCCATTTCGTGGTGCCGTACCTCCGGGGAGCGACGCGCAGCTGCACCACCTCCACCGCACCTCCCGCACCCGCACCTCCACTGCACTGCCCGTACCCGCACCTCCACCGCGCCCACCGCACCTCCCCCGCGCCGCACCACCGCACCCGCGCCGCACCCGCACCTCCGCCGCACCACGAAATGGACATGGCGCCACGTTTAGACGTGGTGCGGTGTCCATTTCGTGGTGCGGTACCTCCGGGGCGCGACGCGCACCTGCACCCGCACCTGCACCCGCACCCGCACCTACGACGAAAGTCGCAAGGCAGGTCCCGACCTCCGCCCCCTGTGCCGCGGCGCCGCGTCGACGAGCGTTGAGGTATGACAACGACACTCCAGACCCGGCGGCGCCGCACGCCCCGCCTCGCCCTCGCCGCGGCCGCGCTCGCGCTGGCCGTCCCGCTCGCCGGATGCGCGACCGGGGCGACGGGCGCGACCGCGGACGCCGCGCCTCCCGCCCCTCCACAGCACCAGCAGGGCGGGCACTCCCTCACCCGCGACGACGTCGACACCTGGCTCGACGGAGCCGTCGGCTCGGCGCTCCAGAAGACCGGCATCCCCGGCGCGACGGTCTCCGTCGTCGCCGACGGGAAGCTGCTGACCGCCCGCGGTTACGGCATGGCGGACACCGGCACCGGCGACACCCCCGCCCGGCCGGTCGACCCCGACAGCACGCTGTTCCGCGTCGGCTCGGTGTCGAAGGTGGTCTCGGCCACCGCCATCATGCAGCTCGTCGAGCAGGGCGAGCTCGACCTCGACGCCGACGTGCAGCAGTACCTCGACTTCGACCTCGACACCCCGAAGGGCGCCGTCACGCTGCGGCACCTGCTCACCCACACCTCGGGCTTCGAGGAGGTCATCGCGGGCCTCATCGGCACCCCCGGCAGCGAGCGCACCCTGCGCGAGGCCGTCTCGGACGCTCCCCCCGAGCAGGTCTTCACCCCGGGCACCACCCCGGCGTACTCCAACTACGGAGCCACCCTGGCCGGTTACATCGCCGAGCGGGTCAGCGGCAAGCCGTTCGACGAGCTGCTTCAGAAGGAGGTCTTCGAGCCCGCCGGCATGACCTCGTCGTCGTTCGCGCAGCCGCTGCCCGCCGACCTCGACGCCCGCCTCGCGCACGGCTATCCCGATGACTCGAAGCCCGCCGTCGAGACCGAGGTCGTCAACGCGGCCCCCGCCGGAGCGATGTCCGCCACCGCCACCGACATGGCCCGCTTCATGCTCGCCCACCTCGGCGACCTCCCGGACGACCAGGCGCTGCTGCAGCCCGACACCCTCGCCCAGATGCACAGCCCCGCGCTCGACGCCGACGACCTCGGCACGCTCGCGGCCGGCCAGCGCATGGACCTCGCGTTCTTCGACGACAGCACCCCCGGCCTGGCCGCCTTCGGCCACGACGGCGACACGCAGGTGTTCCACTCCGCGATGCGGATGTTCCCCGAGCACGACGCCGGTGTCTTCATCAGCATGAACGGCAGCGGGCGTTCGGCCATGGCCTCGCTCGACCTCCGCACCACGGTGCTGCAGGGCTTCGCCGACCGCTACCTGCGCGACGCTCCGGCGGATGCCGCAGCGGACGACGAGAGCCGAGGAGGCGCGGGCACGGTCGACCGGGACGGTCCCGTTGCCGCCGACCTCGCCGGCACCTACCTCTCGTCGCGCTCCCCCTTCTCGAACCCGGGAGCCCTCCTCGCTCTGAGCGGGCAGACCACGGTGGAGCCGCGCTCCGACGGCACCATCGCCGTCACCCCCAAGCCGCTCGGCGTGACCACCGGCGTCTACGAGAAGGTCGACACCGACCTCTGGCGCGAGGTCGGGGGCGACGCCCTCCTGGCGACGCGGGCAGACGACGGGGCGACCGTCGACGCGATCTCGTGGGGCGCCTCCTTCACCATGCTGCGGGCGCAGCCCTGGCAGGCGGCGTCGACCGTGCTGCCCGCGGTCGTCCTGGCCGTGCTGGTGCTGCTGACCTCGGTCGTGGTCTGGCCCGCAACCGCTCTGGCCGGTGTCGGGCGCCGTCGTCGGGATGAGGTCGGACAGACCGTCGCCGCCCCGCGTCGCCGCGACCGCACCCTGCTGCTGTCGCGCCTCGGCCAGGCCTCGACGCTGCTGGCCCTGGTCGGCTGGGCGATCGTCGCGGTTCAGGCGATGTCGTTCGCCGAGGTGTCGGCCGTGACCCTCCGCGTGCTGCAGGCGCTGCAGCTGCTGGGCGTCGTGGCGATCGTGCCCGCCGCCCTGGTCGCCTGGCGGGCCGTCCGCGACCGCCGCGGGTGGGCGGTCGTCACGGGTCGCGTGCTCGTCGTGCTGTCCCTCCTGGTGCTGGCCGGCTTCGCGTTCGGCTTCCGTCTCATCGCACCGAGCGTGAGCTTCTGATGACCCCCTCACAGGGCGACCCCCGGGCCGACGGCGCACAGACGCCCTCGGCCCGGGGCCGCGAGGCGCACGGCACCTGGCATGCTCGGAGGATGACCCCGCCCCCGACCGCCGCCGGCGCGCCGCACGACCCCGGCCACCCTCGCCGGCCCGGTCGTGCGGGCGAGCCCGACGCTACGGGCGACTCCGGCGATGCGGGCGAGCCGGGTCGTCCGGGCGATCCCGGCGTCGGCACGCTGCGGCGCGTGCTCGGGCGACTGGGCGTGCACACGATGGTGGGGCGCGACATCGTGCTCGCCGCCGTCTGGGCGGTCGTGACGATCGGGTTCCTGGCGACGCTGCTCGCGGCCGGCGAGTTCTCGGGGGCGAGCAGCGACATCCCCCCGGCCCAGGTGGTCGTCGTGATCGTGCTGGCGGTCGTGCAGTACGCGCCCCTCGCCCTGCGGCGCGTCCGACCGGTCACGGTGCTCCTCCTCATCGCGGTGCTGCAGGCGGCCCTGCTCACGGTGCTGCCGACCGGTCTCGCCCTGTGGACGGCGGCACCCGTGGTCGCGGCGTACACGGTCGCCACGCTCCGCCCGACGCGCACCGTCGTCACCGCGGTGCTCGCCGCCGTCGGCATCGCGGTGATCGGGGCCGCGATCGGAGCCTCCGGCGTCGTCAAAGACCAGCTCGGGGCTCCGCACGGGTTCGGCGACGTGGGCGCCGTCGTCGAGGCGCTGGCGCTGGTGGCCAGCGCCGTGCTGATCAACGGGGTGAGCGCGGCCGTCGGCTCGTGGGTCGCCCTGCGCCGGGCCCACGACCGCGATGCGCGCGCCCGTGCCGCGGAATCGCTCGAGCACCAGGCGACCCTCACCCGGGCCGCCGTCGCCGCCGAGCGCACCCGCATGGCCCGCGAGCTGCACGACGTCGCAGCCCACCACCTCACCGGGCTGGTCGTGCAGGCGGGCGCCGCCGAACGACTGGTCGACGCCGACCCCGACCGCGCCAAGGAGTCCCTGCGCAGCGTCCGGGCCCAGGGTCGCGAGACGCTCGACGCCCTGCGGTCGATCGTGGGGATCCTCCGCGAGACCGGCGAGGGTCCGACCGGCACGGTACCGGTGCCCGGTCTCGGCGACGTGGGCGATCTGGTCGACTCGGCCCGCGCCTCCGGGGCGGTGGTCGAGGTGACCGTCGACGGCGCGCTGCCGACGCTGGCGCCGCTCGCCGACGTGACCGCGTACCGGACCGTCCAGGAGGCGCTGGTCAACGCCCGACGCCACGCGCCCGGCGCTCCCGTGGTGCTCGAGCTGTGGGCGACGCCCGGCTCCCTGCTCATCGTCGTCGAGAACGACCGCCCCGGCTCGGGCGGGCCGAGGTCGATGCCCGGCTACGGGCTGGTCGGCATGCGCGAGCGGGCCGTGCTCGTCGGCGGGACGCTCGACGCGGGCGACGACGGGGCGGGGCGCTGGCGAGTGCGGCTCGAGCTGCCGGTCGAGGCCGCGGACGGCGTCGGCGGTTCCGGTTCCGGTTCGGCTGCCTGCTCCGCTCCGGCGTCCCGGTCGGCCGGCGGCGCCGACCCGTTTGCGACCGCCGACCCGGGTGCGAACACCGACTCGGGTGCGAACACCGGCTCGGGTGCGAACACCGACTCGGGTGCGAACACCGACCCCGCGGCGACCGCTGGTCCGCCGGCCGGCTCGGCCCCGGCGTCACGCCCCGACGCGGGCGACCCCGAACCCCCGACGGACGGCAGGCAACGATGATCAGAGTGGTGCTGGTCGACGACCAGGCGATCGTGCGGACGGGGTTCCGGGTCGTGCTCGAGACCGCGGGCGGCATCGAGGTCGTCGGCGAGGCGGCCGGGGGCCGGGAGGCGGTCGAGGTGGTGCGGAGCACCCGCCCCGACGTGGTCGTGATGGACGTGCGCATGCCCGGCGGCGACGGCATCGAGGCGACGCGCGCCATCGTGGCGGGCGGGGCGGACCGGGCCCTGTCCGGTGGCGCGCCCGTCCCCGGCGCACCCGTCGGCGGCGAGACCGGCCCGGCCGCATCCACCGCTGCGGCCGCACCGGCCGCACCGTCCGCACCGGCCGCACCGTCCGCACCGGCCGCACCGGCCGCCCCGGCGGTCCTCGTCGCGACGACCTTCGACCTCGACGAGTACGTGTTCGGGGCGCTCGAGGCCGGCGCGAGCGGGTTCGTGCTGAAGGACGTCGAGCCCGACGAGTTCGTCGGGGCCGTGCGCGCGCTGGCCTCCGGACGGGCCGCGATCGACGGGGCGACGACCCGACGCGTCATCGCCGAGTTCACCCGGCGGCGTCGGGCCTCGGCGGTCGAGCCGGCCCCCGACGTGCTGACGGCTCGCGAGCAGGAGATCGTCCGGCTGCTCGGCGAGGGCCTGTCGAACGACGAGATCGGGGATCGTCTCGTGGTCGAGACGAGCACGGTCAAGTCGCATCTGACCCGGGTGATGACCAAGCTCGGCACCCGCGATCGGCTGAAGACGGTGATCTGGGCGTACCGGTCGGGGCTGCTTCCCTGAGAGCCCCACCGCACCACCGCACCAGACTGTGAACACCGCACCGCGTCTCGACGCGGTGCGGTGTTCGGAACCTGGTGCGATGGCCAGCCCCGCCCTCGACAGAACGGCCTCCTCACATGACGACCACCATCCTCCTCGCCGGTGCGACCGGCGATCTCGGCGGGCGCATCGCGCGCGAGCTGCTGCGACACGAGACGGACGACGTCCGCCTCCGCGTGCTCACCCGCCCCGGCAGCGCCGTCGCGACCACCCTGTCCGGTGACGACGACCGCGTCGAGGTGACCCGCGCCTCCTACGCCGACCTGACCGCCCTGACCGAGGCGGTGCGCGGTGTCGACGTCGTCGTGTCGGCCGTCAGCGGGGTGCGTCCGGTGATCGTCGATGCGCAGCGGGCGCTGCTCGAGGCGACGGTGGCGGCGGGTGTGCCGCGGTTCATGCCCTCGGACTACTCGGCCGACTACCGCAGCATCCCGCCCGGAAGCAACCGCAACTTCGAGCTGAGGCGCGAGTTCGCGGCGGCGGTGGACGCGGCGCCGATCCGCGCGACGTCGGTGCTGAACGGCATGTTCACCGACCTGCTGACCGGTGATGCGCCGATGGTGCTGTTCGACCGCAAGCGCGTGCTGTTCTGGTCGTCGGCGGACCAGGTGCTCGACTTCACCACCAAGGACGACGTCGCCCACGTCGTCGCCCGGGTCGCCCTCGATCCCGAGGCGCCGCGCGTGGTCGAGGTCGCCGGAGACCGGGTCACCGCCCGCGAGGTCGCGCGCACGATGAGCGAGCTCACCGGCCAGGAGTTCCGCCCGCAGTGGGCCGGCACGACCGGCACCCTGTCGGCGATGGCGGCCGTCATGCGTCGTGCGGCGAAGAGCGGCGACGAGACGTTCCCGGCGTGGCAGGGCATGCAGTACTTCGTCAACATGTTCAGCGGCGACGCGCAGCTGCGCCACGTCGACGGCTCCCGCTACGCGCCCGAGCGCTGGACCACCGTCCGCGACGTCCTCGCCACCCGCGTCGGCTAGAAGGCGCGGCCTCCCCCGCGCCCCTCCCCCGCGCCCCTCCTCCGCGCCCCTCCCCCGCTCACCACGACGCCACGAGATGGGCACCGCACCACGTTCAAACCTGGCGCCGTGCCCATCGCCTGGTGCGGTGCGTCCGCCGAGGAGGCGCGGGTCGGCAGGCCGACGCCCGATGCGGCGTCAGGCCTCCCGCAGCACCTTCGCCATCGGCCGCCCTCGGGCGACCTCGTCCACGAGCTTGTCGAGGCGGCGGACGTTCGCGGTCAGCTCGTCGTCGAGCGTCTCGATGCGGACGCCGCAGATTACGCCCGTGACGAGCGACGCCCGGGGGTTGAGGTCCGCGCCGGCGAAGAAGTCCCGGAAGGTGGTGCCGTCGGCGAGGTGCCGGGCGAGCTGCTGCTGGTCGTAACCGGTCAGCCAGGCGACGACCTCGTCGACCTCGGCCCGGGTGCGTCCTTTGCGTTCGACCTTGGCCACGTACAAGGGGTAGACCCTGGCGAACGGCATCTCGTCGAAGCGGCTCATGCCCGGCATGATACGCGCGGTGCACCCTCCCGAGGAGGCGCGCCTACCCCTCGGGGGTCGGGCTCGCGGCGAGGGGGACGCAGTAGTAGTGGGCGCCCCAGTCGCCGGTGATCGTGCAGCTCATCGGAATCTCCTCGCCTCGGACGGAGAGCGACTCGCCCTTGATGCCTCGGCTCGGCCTGCCCCCTTCGCGGAAGGTGTAGACGTACGTCCCGTCGGCCGACGTGCACTGCCAGGGCCGTTGGAGGCGCCAGCCGTCGATCCGCACGCAGTCGCCGAACGGGTGGAGTTCGAGCTCCTCGTCGAGGTACGACCACGATCCCGGCGAGCCGCCCTCGGTCTCGAACACGCTGTGGGGCGTCGACTCCGCCAGCTCGCGGGGGAAGGCGCCGTGCTGCCAGAGCGGCAACGAGAAGATGAACGCGCCCATGCCGCCGAACGCCACCGCGACGACGATGCCCGTCACCTTGAGGTCGCGCTTCTGCTCCGACGTGAGGGGCTTGACCGGCTTCGGGGCCCGCTTGGGCTTGCGCGCGCGGCCGGGTTGTGGTGCGCCACCGGGCTCCGACGCGCGGCCGGGCTCCGACGCGCGGCCGGGTTCCGACGCGCCGCCGGACTTCTGCGCGCTCGCGCCCCCGCGTCTCGGCGACCCGCCGGTCGTGGGCAGCCGCTTCGGCGCGGACGGCCACGGCGACCCCACGCCCCTCGGCAGTCGCTTCGGCGCAGGCGTCTTCTCGCGTCCCGACGCCCCTTCGGCCCCGGAACGCCCCTCGGCGCTCGGCGACCGCTCGGGTCCCCGCATCCCCTCTTCTTCCGACACAGGTCTCCTCGACGGCGTTGCGGCAGGCGACCCCCGCCCCCGCTCACATCATGGCACCGGGCGTCGGCGTCGTCGCGCCTCCCGCGTCCGCGCCTCCCGCCTCCGTGCCTCCCGCGCCTCCCGCGCCGTCCGCTCACCGAGCGGCGATGACGTTCGCGGCCACCTCCACGAGTCGCGAGCGCTGATCGGTGCTAGCCGGTCCCTTGTAGATGATGCGCATCCACGAGTCGTCTACGAGGACGTCGAGGTAGCAGATCGACGACATCGCGGCGCACTGGAGCAGCGCGTCCTCGGCGCCCGGCACCTCCAGGGTGGTGACGTCGTCGACTGCTCCCCGTCCCGTCAGGGCGTACTCGCGGAACTGCTCGAACCCCCATCCGGCGCCCGCGGCGACATGCACCTCGACCTCGGTGTAGACGAGCTGATCGGTGTATGCCTCGGTGCTCCCGGTCGCCTGGCAGCCGTACTCGTCGGAGGACACCGCGACGAGGGGGTTACGACCGTCCGGCGAGGTCTCCGTCCATGACCCGTCCAGCGACGGGATCCCGAAGACCGTGCCGAGCGGGGTCCCCAGGGCGAGCGTCGCGCAGTCGCCGGTGACGGCCCACCGCTGTGCGACGTCCGGGGCGACCCACGGGAGCCGCGGCTCGAGGGGTCGGACGACGTCGGCCAGGCGTCCGAGCTGCGCCCCGACGAGGTCGTCCGTCTCCTCGCCGAAGGTCTGCGACTGCGTGTAACCGGCCTCGATCCAGTAGTCGCCCACGACCACCGTGCCGAAGCAGGTGAACCCGTCGCGGCAGGCCAGCGCCGAGTCGTCGCCGACCCCGAGGCTGCCGCCGCCCTCGCGGTTGGCGGCGAGCCCCTCGGCCGAATCCGGACCGTCCAGGGCGATGTCGACCGTGAACTGGGCCGACGCCGTGTCGCTCGTCGACGTCCAACTGCACGACTGGACGCCGTTCTGCCGGAGCGACGCCTCCCGCGGGGTGAAGACGAAGCCCTCGTCCTGGGCGAGCTCCGGCGCCCGCAGCAGCGACGTCAGCGACGACTCGGTCGCGAGCGTCGCGCAGTCGATCGGCACGTACGGCTGAGGGGTGCTGCCGACCGGCTGGGTCGACGGTGCGGCGGAGGGCTCCGGCGGGGCCGTCGTCGGGGTGGGCGAGGGCGCCGGCTCGGTCGAGACGACCGCGGTCGGCTCGGGCTGGGCGAGGCCCTCGAAGGGCGACGGGACGAGGCCCAGGGCGACGGCACCGCCGGCGCTGCCGAGTCCGATGAGGGCTACGAGCCCGAAGGCGATGCCGAAGCGTCGGCCGGGACGTCGGCGTCGGGGCACGTCGGTGGCCCGTTCGAGGACGTTCGTCTTCATCGAGACGAGCATGCGGGTGAGGTCGTCACCGGTGGGGGGCTCAGTGTTCATCGTTCGTCACCGCCTTCCGCAGTCGCGACCGCGTTCGGGAGACCCGTTTGGTGACCGCGCCGACCGTCATCCCGAGGCGCTCGGCGGCCTCCTTGTACGAGAGGCCCTCGATCAGGCACAGCTCGCAGATCGCGCGATCGTCGGGCGACAGCGCGTCGATCGTCTCGCGGACGAAGCGCAGCGTCTCGCGCGCCTCGCTCGCGTCCGGGGCGACGAGGTCGTCGGGCAGGGCGTCGGCCGCGGCGAGCGCGAGCTTGCGGCGCTGGTTGAGCGCGTGGTTGCGGCAGACGACGAGCAGCCAGGGCAGGAGCGAGTCGTTCGGCAGCGTCATCTCGCCGGACTTCTTCCAGAGCGTGACGAAGGTGTCCTGGACGATCTCCTCGACGTCCATGCGGCTGGGCGCCAGGGCCCACGCGTAGCGCGTGACCGCCGTCGCGTACCGGTCGAACAGGCTCGACAACGCCTGTCGGTTTCCGGTCGATGCGCGCTTGATCAGCTCGGCGTCGCCCAGTGCAGTCGGATCCACGTCCACCCCCCTCACTAGAGGAGTGTCGCGGAAATCCCGATCCTGACCGAATCGTCGCGACGATCTCGCGGCGCCCCTCGCCCGCTCGCCCGCCGGAGGTCAGCCGAGGAGGCGCGGCGCAGCTCCCCGAGGAGGCGCGCCCCGCCTCCCCCAGGCACCGCACCGCAGCGCACCGCGAACCGATCAGCGCACCGCGTCTAGACCCGGTGCCCTGCACGAGACGCGGTGCGCAGAGACCAGCCGCCCCGTCCCTCCCCGGCGGTCCGCTAGGTTCATCCCGAACCGAGGAGTCGTCATGAGCCCCACCTTCCCCTTCGAACGCGTCCGACCGGTGATGCTGCGCGTCGTCATCGCGTCGCTGATCGCCGCCGCGGTGGTGGCGATCGTGTCGATCGCGACCTCGTCGTTCGGGGACACCTCGTGGCGGCTGATCGGCACCGCCGCGGTCTTCGCGGCGTTCGCCCTCTTCTCGTGGTTCGACGCCGCGGTGTCGTCGGCGCGGAGCACCTGGTTCGCGCTCGTCGGCTTCGCCGTCTCGGTCTACCTCTTCGTCGCCGGGATGGCCAAGATCTGGCTGACCTTCCCCGCCGACTACTCCGACACCGTCTTCGACGGTTTCTTCGGCTGGCTCATCCTCGCCGTGATCGCGCGCATCGCCCTGGTGCACGTCCACCTCGTCCTCGCGACCGAGGCGCGCCTCCGGTCCCCGCTCATCACCGGGGTGACCCGCGTCACGCTGGTGCTCGTCGCCCTGCTCGCGCTGATGCTCTCGCTGCCCGTGCTGTTCAGCCCCGTCGACCTCGACGACCGGTACTGGCGGGCGGTCGGTGTCATCGCCGTGCTCGACGCGCTCGGCACGGTGCTCATCCCGCTCGGCTACCAGCTGTTCGCGCCCCCGTCCGACCGCGCCCGCCCGATCGCGCCGGTCGCCCCGGTCGCCCCGGTCGCCCCGGGCTCCGCTCCGGGCTCCGCGCCGGAGCAGCACGGGGCAGACGCCCTGCACGCCGTCGCCGGATTCCGTCCGCCCGGAGCCGCCTACGCCACCCCGGGCACGCCGCTCATGCTGCAGTGGCCCAAGTACGCCGACGGCACCGACCTGCCGGCCGACGCGACGGGCGCACCCGACTTCCGCGGAGTCGTCGGCTACACGGACTGGCTCGCGCGCTCCGAGTGAGGCGGGGCACGCGAGAGCCGCAGCCGCACCGCGCCGCACCGCACCGCAAACCGATCACCGCACCGCGTCTAGACCCGGTGCCGTGTACGAAACGCGGTGCGCAAGCGCGCCCCCCTCTCGCACCCCACACCGCACCGCGTCCCGATCACCGCTCCACGTCTAGTGCCGGTGCCACGCCCGAAACGCGGTGCGCAGCCTCCACCACCCACCCCAGCACCCCGCTCAGCCGCACCGCACCGCACCGCACCGCACCACGAACCGAGCACCGCACCGCACCGCACCACGAACCGAACACCGCACCGCGAACCGATCAACACACCACGAACCGATCACCGCACCGCGTCTAGACCCGGTGCCGCGCACGAAACACGGTGCGCAGCCGCCACCACCTACGCCGGCACCCCGCTCGGCCGACCCACGCCGACACCGCACCCCACCGCACCACGAACCGAACACCGCACCGCGAACCGGGCACCGCACCGCGTCTAGACCCGGTGCCGCGTACGAAACGCGGTGCGCAGCCGCCACCACCCACCCCGGCACCCCGCTCGGCCGCACCACCGCACCGCACCACGAAGCGAGCACCGCACCGCGTCTCGACCCGGTGCGGTGCACGAAACGCGGTGCGCAGCCGCCACCACCCACCCCGGCACGGCCACCTGCCCCCGACCCGCGCCGGCACGTCGGGACGACCCGGCGGACGACGCGGGCGGGCCGTCGCGACCCGACCCGCGCCTCCTCGGCTCAGCAGCGCTGCTGCAGCGCCTCGTTGTAGCCCGCGAAGCCGGTCGCCGTTCCGAAGGCCGGCGTCCCGTCGGCGGCCCAGGGCACGGGCTGCGCGAAGATCTTGCGGTCGTCCCAGCCGTCGGCCGTCGTCGTCTTGGCGTGATAGACGTTCCAGTTGACGCCGTTCGCCCCCGGCACCGGGATCGACTCGCCTCCCGGCCCGTAGACGCCGCCGCCCGACGAGAAGACCGGCCCGCGCTTCGTGTACGACTGGTACGTCGTCAGGTCGCCGCCCTTGTAGACGAGCATGCCCAGCGCGTACGACGTCGTCCACGAGGCGTTCGCGTTGTAGACGATCGACAGCGTGCCGGAGGGGCTGATCCAGGCCTCGGGGCCCTCCATGATGGCCGCGCGGCTGGTCTCCCACGTCTGGTCGGGGTTGCCGATCAGACGGCGGTAGTCCTGGTCGATGTGCAGCGGGTCGCTCATGTGGGCGATGTAGATCTGCTGGGGCGCTCGGCCGCCGTTGCCGGTCGGCGTCCCCGACCAGAGCATCCACCAGCTGTTCTGGTACCGGAACACCGTGCCGTCGATGGCCCACTGGTCGGTGGAGTCCGCGATCTTGCCCGCGAACGACCAGGCGCCCAGCGGGTCCTGGCTGTTCGCGGTGATGGCGAACATCCGGTGCGTGTCGTTCGTGGCGTCGAACGAGCCCCGGTCGGTGGCGGCGGCGTAGTAGATGATCCACCGGCCGTCGAGGTACTCGAGCTCGGGCGCCCAGGTCTGCGCGCTGTGATCGGTCCCGACGGGTGCCGTGAAGATGGTGCGCGCCGTGGCGGTCGACAGCCCGTTGAGCGTGGTCGACGCCTTCAGCGTGATCGAGCGGCCGCCGTCGGACTGGGCGAGGTAGTAGACGCCGTTCCGCGACCAGATCGACGGGTCGGCCCCGTTCGAGATCGGGTTCGACAGCGTGCAGGCGGGGGCCGCCTCGGCGGGTTCGCTCGAGGCGGTCGCCAGGGGCACCGCGAGTCCGACGGCGAAGAGCAGTGCTCCGGCGCCCGCGAGGGCCGACCGGATGATCCTTGTTCGTCTGTTCATGATGGGCCCGCCTCCTTGCGGGCTCGCCCCGATCGTCGTCGACCGGGCCGCATCCGCCCGGGTTCGGGTGGACGTCGATGGCGGCGGTCTCCCGCCGAGATTGCCCCCGCCGCAGCGGCCCCCCTCCGCCGCGGCCCCCGCCGCTGCGCCCCGCACCGCTGCACCGACGTAGCGCCCCCCCTCCGCTGCAGATCCCCGCAGCCGCCCCACCGCTGCACCGCCGCTGCGGCCCCCCGCCGCACAGCTCACCCCCGGCCGCTCACCCCTTGACCCCGGACGCGGCGACGCTGTCGACGATCTGCCGCTGGGCGAGCGTGAAGAGGATCAGCACGGGCACCGAGGCGATCACCGCGCCGGCCATGACGATGCCGAAGTGGGTCGAGTACGCGCCCGAGAGCACCGAGAGACCGGGCTGCAGGGTGAGGTTCTCGGGGCTGAGCAGCACGTAGACCGGCCAGAGGAAGTCGTTCCAGTTCGACAGGAAGCTCAGCACCGCGAGGGTGGCGAGGGCGGGACGCGAGAGCGGGATGACGATCTGCAGGAAGATCCGCAGGTCGCTCGCGCCGTCGAGTCGCGCCGCCTCCTCGATCTCGATCGGCAGGCCGACGAAGAACTGACGGAGGAAGAAGATGCCGAACGCGCCGGCCGAGCCGGGCACGGTGATCGCCCAGATGGTGTCGAGCCAGCCGAGGTTCTGCACGATCAGGTAGTTGGGGATCAGGAAGATCACCGGCGGCACGAGCAGCGTCGACACGATCATCCCGAAGACGATCCGCTTGCCCCGGAACTCGAGCCGAGCCAGGGCGTAGGCCCCGAGCGACGCGGTGACCAGGATGATGCCCGTCTGCAGGGCGCCCGCCGCCAGGCTGTTGAGGAACCAGCGGAAGATCGGCTGCTGCCCGCTCGAGAGCGTCCGGTACGCATCGACGGTGAACGGGTCGGGGATCGGCGACGCGGGGCGGCTGATCGCGTCGAAGTCGGTCTTGAACGACGTCAGCACGATCCAGAGCAGGGGCAGCAGGATGGCGAGCGTCATGATCGCCAGGACGACGTAGAGCACGACCGTCGGCATGCGGCGGTGCCACGGCCGGCGGCGACGCTCGCCCGTCGACGACGGGACGGGCGGCTGCGGGGCGGCGGCGGGCAGGCGTTCGGGGGCGAGCTGGGTCATCACGCCTTCTCTCGTTGGATGCGGAAGTTGATGACGCTGATGACGGCCAGCACGGCGAACAGGACGTAGCTCATGGCCGACGCGGCGCCCATGTTGCCCTGGGCCAGACCCTGGTCGGCGATGTACATGATCGCCGAGCGGGTCGTGTTGCCGGGGCCGCCCTGGGTCAGCAGGAACGACTGGCCGAACATGTTGGCCGAGGCGAGGATGGTCGTCGTCGTGACGAAGATCATGACCGGCCGGAGACCGGGCAGGGTGACCGAGAAGAACTTCCGCATCGTTCCCGCGCCGTCGAGCGAGGCCGCCTCGTAGAGGTCGGCGTTGATGCCCTTGAGCCCCGCGAGCACGATGACGGTGTTGAGCCCGGCGGTCCACCAGATGGTGACGCCGACCAGTGAGACCCACGCCCACGGCACGTCGACCGTCCAGGGCGTCTGGTCGGGCAGCCCGATCAGTCCGAGCAGGTGGTTGACGACGCCGGCCTGCGGGTCGAGCAGGTACTTCCAGATGACGCCGATCACGGCGACGCCCAGCACGTACGGGGCGAAGAAGACGCCGCGGAAGAACGTCGTGCCCTTGAGGTTCTGGTTCAGCAGGACGGCGGCGAGGAAGGGCACCACGATCAGCAGAGGGACGCTGAAGACCGTGAAGATGCCGGTCGCGCGCATGCTCGACCAGAAGTCCGAGAAGGTCAGCGAGCCGGGCGTGACGAGGTCGAGGTAGTTCTGCAGCCCGATGAACGGGTGGAACGGCACGAGCGAGTTCCACCGGTGGAGGCTGATGACGAGACCGTAGACGGCCGGCACGAGCACGAAGACGGCGAACAGGAGGAGGAACGGGGCGAGGAACGCGTACGCGGTCAGATCGCGACGGGGCGCGCCCGGCCGCGCGGAACGTGAGGTCCGCGCGGCCGGGCTGAGGAGGGTGTCAGCCACCGTAGGTCTGCGCGTTCTGCTTCAGGATCTTGTCGGCCTGCTCCGCCGCGTCGTCCAGCGCCTCCTGAGGGGTCTTCTTGCCGAGCACGGCCTCGCCGACGGCCGTCGTGATCTCGGCCGACGCCGCGGCGATGCCGGGCGAGACGGTCTCGTAGTGCGCGTAGGGCAGCTGCTCGAGGAACGGCTTCAGGTTCGGGTACTTCTCCACCAGGGCCGGGTCGTCGCGCACCTCGTTGGCGGCGGGGAGCTCGCCGGTCTCGGCCCAGCCGGCCGAGTTGTCGTTCATCCACTTCACGAAGGTCGCGGCGGCCGAGGTCTCGTCGGCGTCCTGCCCCTTGTTGCTCGGGAAGATCCAGTCGGTCGAGCTCGACCAGACGGCCTTCTCGGTGCCGATCTGGGGCACCGGGGCCACCGAGAAGTCGACGTCCTGGAGCGCCTCGTTCGTGGTCTGCCACACGCCGTTCCAGTTGTAGGCGTTCTCGCCCTTGACGAGGGCGTTGAAGTTGCCGTCCTGCGGGACGTTCTCGGGGCTGTAGCCCTTGTCGATCTGGTCGACCATGTGCGTGAGAGCCTGGACGCCGGCCTCGCTGTTGAAGGTGGCCTCGGTCACGTCGTCGTTGTAGAGGTCGCCGCCGAACTGCCACAGCAGGCTCTGGAACTCGAAGGTGCCGGTGAAGACGTAGCCGTCGACCCACTCGCCCTTGACGCCGGCCGCCTTGAGCGCCTCGAGGCTCTTCTCGTACGACTCCGCGTCGGTGGGGACGGTGGTGTCGACCCCCGCCTCCTTCAGCACGTCGTTGTTGATGTACAGGCCCAGCGGGGTGACGCTCCACGGGATGCCGTACTGCGTGCCCTTGTACTGGTTGCCCTCGAAGAGCCCCTCGGGGAAGTCGTCGGCCGTGTAGCCGAGGCCGTCGACGATGTCGCCGCTGTCGAGCAGGAGGCCCTGGGCGGCGTAGGTCGCGACGTCGTCGCCGTGGGCCACGGCGACGTCGGGGCCCTTGCCGGCCTTGATGGCGAGGGGCATCTTGGCCGAGATGTCGGCCCATTCCATGGGGACGCTCTTGACGACGATGTTGTCGTGCTCGGCGTTGAACTGCTTGACCAGCTCGGGGACGATCTTGGGCGCGGCTCCGCCGGTCCAGCCGTTCCAGAAGTCGATGGTCACCTTCGGGCCGGTGTAGTCGGCGCCCGACACGCTCCCCGTCGAGGGGGCGGCGCCGCCCGCGCTGCAGCCGGCGAGCGAGATGCCGAGGCCGATCGTCGCCGCGACGGCGACCGTCCGGGTGACGAGGGATCTGTTCATGGGTGCTCTCCTTTGAGTCCGGCCCGCCACCGTGCCGAGGGGCACGCTGTCGGCGGCGGTGCCGATGGTGGGTGCTCGTATCTTTACAGCGCTGTAAATGCCACGTCAAGCCCGTGCCCTAAGGTCGGGGGTACCGATCTCAGGAGGTACGCGATGGCCCGGGCCAGATTGCAGGACGTGGCCGAGGTCGCGGGCGTCTCGATGAAGACGGTGTCGAACGTCGTGCGGGGCTACGTGCACGTGTCGCCGAGCACCCGCGCGAAGGTGCAGCGGGCGATCGACGAGCTCGCGTACCGGCCCAACGAGACCGGCCGCAGCCTCGCGACGGGGCGCACCGGGCTGCTCGCCCTGGCCTTCAGCGACATCAGCATCCCCTACTACTCGGAGCTCGCCCGCTGCGTGTCGACGCTGGCGCGCGACCGCGGCTACCGCGTGCTGCTCGAGCAGACCGACGGCACCCTCGAGGCCGAGCGCGCGATCGTCTCGACGTCCGAGGCGGGCCTCGTCGACGGCGTCCTGTTCCAGCCGTCGATCCTCGGCTCGTCCGAGATCGCCCGGCACCGCGGCGACGTGCCCGTCGTCCTGCTGGGCGAGGCGCAGGCGCCGCTGAGCGTCGACCACGTCATGATCGACAACGTCGCGGCCGCCCGCCGGGTCACGACGCACCTCGCGGGACTCGGCGCCACGCGCATCGCGTTCCTCGGCCACGAGCGCTCCGGTCTCAGCCCCACCTCGCGGGTCCGCCTCGCCGGCTACCAGGAGGGGCTCGAGGCCGAAGGTCTCCCCGTCGACACCGGCCTGCTCATCCCGAGCGGAGCCGTGTCGTCGGCCAGCGCCGCCGAGGCGGTGACCGCCGCCCTGGCCGAGGGGCTGCGCTTCGACGGGCTGGTCTGCCGCGACGACCTCGCCGCCATCGGCGCCCTGCGCGCACTGGCCGATGCGGGCATCCGGGTCCCGGAGGACGTCGTGGTCACCGGCTGGGACGACGTCGCCATGGCCTCGTTCACGCAGCCGGGCCTCACGACGGTCCGGCCCGATCTCGCCGCGCTGGCCGGCCGGGCCCTCGACATGCTCGAGGAGCGCATCGCCGGCTTCGATGAGCTCGGGCGGCACGCGCTCGTGGACTTCGAGGTGGTCTACCGCGGCAGCGCTCCCGCACTGCCCACCGAGGACTGATTTACAGCGCTGTAAATTTCGGGCACACTGTCGCCGTGCTGAATTATCCGGGCGACGACGCCCCCACTCCGCTCCGGGCCACCCGACAGGACGGGAGCTACCCGCGACCGCAGCTGATGCGCCCCGACTGGACCGACCTCTCGGGCCCGTGGGGCTTCGCGTTCGACGACGACGACCGGGGCACGGCCGAGGGCTGGCACCGCCGCCCGGTCGGACCGCGGTCGATCGTCGTGCCGTTCCCGCCCGAGTCCCCCGCCTCCGGAGTCGGGGACACCGGCTTCCACCCGATCGTCTGGTACTCGAGGGCTCTGACGCGGGGCGAGGTCGACCGGGCCGGTCTCGGCGAGGCCGCACCGCGCCTCCTCGTCCACTTCGGGGCGGTGGACTACCGCGCCCGCGTCTGGCTGAACGGCGTGCTGCTCGGCGAGCACGAGGGCGGGCACACGCCCTTCACCGTCGATGCGACCGACGCCCTCGACCCGCAGCTCGACGAGCAGCTGCTGGTCGTCCGCGCCGAGGACGACCCCGCCGACGTCACGCAGCCTCGCGGCAAGCAGGACTGGCGGCTCGACCCGCACGTCATCTGGTACCACCGCACGACGGGCATCTGGCAGCCGGTGTGGCTCGAGGCCGTGCCGCGGACGTCGGTGCGGGCGCTGCGCTGGACGACGGATCTGCCGAGCGCGACCGTCGACCTCGGCGTCGAGCTGCGGGGGCCGGTGCCGGTGCCGGCTCGCCTCGAGGTCGTGATCCGCCACGGCGAGCGCGAGCTGGCGCGGGTGACGGTCCCCATGACCTCGCGGCACGTGCCGCTGCGGATCGTGCTCCCCGACCAGCGCAACGGGCAGTCGTACGACGAGCTGCTCTGGTCGCCCGAGTCGCCGACGCTGCTCGACGCGACGGTGTCGCTGGTGGTGGGAGACACGACCGACGTGGTGGCGTCGTACCTCGGGCTGCGGTCGGTCGAGGTGGCCGGCGACACGTTCCTGCTCAACGACCGTCCGTACTTCGTCCGCAGCGTCCTCGAGCAGGGGTACTGGCCCGAGTCCCATCTCGCGGCGCCGAGCGCGGAGGCGCTGCGGATCGAGGTCGAGCTGATCAAGTCGTTGGGGTTCACCGCGACGAGGGTGCATCAGAAGGTCGAGGATCCCCGGTTCCTCTGGTGGGCCGACCGCCTGGGGCTGCTGGTCTGGGGCGAGATGGCGGGCGCCTTCGAGTTCTCGCCGACGGCCGTCGCGCGGCTCGTCGCGGAGTGGACCGAGGCCGTGCAGCGGGACGTCTCGCACCCCTGCATCGTGACGTGGGTGCCGGTGAACGAGAGCTGGGGAGTGCAGCACATCGCGCACGATCCGGCGCAGCAGGCCTTCGCCCGGGCCCTGGCCGACCTGACACGGGCGCTCGATCCGAGTCGGCCCGTGATCTCGAACGACGGTTGGGAGCACGTCGCGTCGGACATCGTCTCGGTGCACGACTACGAGGCGGACCCCGCCGTCGTGGCCGAGCGGTACGGCTCCGAGGAGGCGCGGGCCCGGCTGCTGGCCGGGCACGGTCCCGCAGGTCGCCGGGTCCTCCTGCCCGGCAGCACGAGCCCGGGTGCGCCCGTGATGCTCACCGAGTTCGGGGGCATCCGGTTCGACACGTCGGAGGAGGGGACGGAGGGGGCCTGGGGATACTCGAGCGCCGGCAGCGCGGAGCAGTTCGCCGAGCAGCTGACCGGGCTGCTCGGGGCCGTCACCGCGAGTCCGTTCCTGGCGGGGTTCTGCTACACGCAGCTGACCGACACCCTGCAGGAGGCGAACGGCCTGCTCGACGACCGCCGGCGCCCGAAGATCCCGGTCGAGGTGATCCGGGCCGCAGTCGCCCCGCGCGGCGCGCGGCCCTGACCCCGTAGCGCCGGGCCCGGCCGGCCCCGGCGCCGGCGGCCGCGCACCGCGTCCCGCGCACCGCACCCCGTTCCGCGCACCGCACCGCGAACCGCTCACCGCACCGCGTCTAGCTCCGGTGCCACGCACGAAACGCGGTGCACAGGCGCGCCTCCCGCCCGTACCCCGCACCGCACCGCGTTCCGCGCACCGCACCCCGTTCCGCACACCGCACCACGTCTAGCTCCGGTGCCACGCACGAAACGCGGTGCGCAAGCGCGCCTCCCGCCCGTACCCCGCACCGCACCGCGTTCCGCACACCGCACCCCGTTCCGCACACCGCACCGCGAACCGATCGACGCACCGCGTCTAGCCCCGGTGCCATGCACGGAACACGGTGCACAGGCGCGCCCCCCTCCCGCACCCCGCACCGCACCACGTTCCGCACACCGCACCGCGTCTAGCTCCGGTGCCACGCACGAAACGCGGTGCGCTGCGCCGCCCGCCCGTCGCCTCCGGCGCGGACCACTCCGCACCACGTTCCGCACACCGCACCGCGTCTAGTGCCGGTGCCACGCCCGGAACGCGGTGCGCAAGCACCGTCGCGCAGAGCGATCATTCTGGCCCGAAACTCACCGACGATGCGGGCGACGTCGTTCTCGCGAAGCCCGGCCTCACGCGCGAGGCGGGAGGCCGGCACCGTCCCGATCCCCGGGACCACGAAGCCGTCCCGGGTCGAGGAGAACGCCGCCGCTGTCGACGTCGTCCTCACGACTCGCGATCTCGAACGCATCGCAGCTGCCTTTCCTCACGGCGTGGCCGTCGGCACCCGCAACACCGAAGCAGGAATGGCCCGCGACCGCGGCTGACCGAACAGAACACCCCCAGCACCAGCAGGTGCAGCGGGGCGACGCTCGCGTCCGATAGCCGATCCCCTATCGGCGCACCCTAGGGGCACCTGATCGGAATCGACTGTCGACGCGTGAATCGTTAGTCAGTTTTGGGCGAGCCCAGCGAGTCCCGCCACAGGAACAGGTTCCGGCTGTCTCTGGTAGCGAAGACAGGGTGGGGTCGTCCTGATCCTGGAACGACCCCACCCTGTTTGTCAGAAACCATCTGACGCTGTTCCGACCCGATGCGGAACAGGCTTGTTAACGTCCGGATCGGCACCAGCACCGTATTCTCGGCGCTTCGCGGACTCGGGTTGGTCGGTCTCCTCGATGGAGAATGGTGCGCGAGAAACAGAGCTGCACCCACGGCTCGTTCGCGTGGTCAGTGTCGCCCACCGTTTGTCGGCTTGTCACGCTGCGCCTACCCCGCGGAGGACGCAGGACGTCGTGATAGGCGTCGTGAAGGTGTCTTCGATCTCCCAGGACGCCGTCTCGCCGGCAGGGACGTCGACCTTGGTCTGGCCGCTCCCGACGACGGTGCCGCTCGAGACGGTGAAGAAGACGGTCACATCGTAGGTCGCGTCGTCTTTTGTCTCGTTCATGGCGGTTCCCGCGGCAGACCATCCGTTGTCGATCGCTTCGCAGGTATCGAGCGAAACGAAGTCTCGGAGTTTGGCGTCGTTTGGTACATCGCTTGGGACAGTGGTGGCTCCCACGACTCCTTCGGGCTGCCCTTCGATCTGGGGTGCACCGGTCGAGGGCGGCGTCGGTGCCTCTGTTTCGTTTCTATCCTGCTGCGTGCTGGTGCATCCGGTCAGAACGAGGACCGTGCTGAGGACGAGGGCGAACCCTGTCGTGGGAAGCGGGCGTGAAAGGTGGTGCATGGTGAAGGCCTCTCGGGTGGATACGAGGGGGTGGCGGCAGAACCGACACCCCCTCGCGCCAGTCGTTACTCTGCGATCTCTCCGGTGGCGGCTTGGCGCCGGCGGATACCCACCAGGAGTCCCCCGATCAAGAGCAGCCCACCGGCGATCCCTGCAAGACCCAGGAGCCCATCGGTACCGGTGAAGGCCAAGACGGCCGGCGGTGTCACTGTGACCTCGGTCGTCGAGGGAACCGACACCGTCGGTTCACCCGGCGTCACCGGAGGCATACCCGTCGCGACGGCCGTGTTCGATACGGACCCGGCCTGAACGTCACCGAGTGTCGTCTGGTACTGGGCCGTGCAGACGATCGTCTGTCCGGGAGCCAAGGCTGCAGCTCCGTTCGCGCAGACGATCGGACCGAGTGCCCCGGTGCCGGTGAACGTGCCTTCTTGGACGGTGACGTCATTCTGGGTGACGTTGCCGGTGTTCGTGATCGTGAACGAATACGTGATCACCTGTCCGGCGCCCACCACCGAGTCCTTGTCAGCCGTCTTCACGATCTGAAGCGACGGCGAAGGGGTGACGGGCACCGTGACCGTCGACGGGGTCGACGGGTCGGTCGGACCCGTGGGTGTGTTCCCGGTGACCGTAGCCGTGTTCGTCAGCGTCCCTGAATCCACATCGGCCTGAGTGACGACATACGTGGCGGAGTACGACACTTCTTGACCCGGCAAAAGAATCACTGCCTCATCCGGCCCCGTGATGGGTGACAGGTCGCCCGTTCCGGAGAACTCGGTGTCATCGATCACGGGGTCCGTGATCGTCGTGTTCCCGGTATTGGTGACCACGAAGGAGTAGGTGACTGTCTGGCCGGCTTCGGTGATCTCCGTGAGATCAGCGGACTTCACAATCGACAGGGCAGGAGCCTGATCGACCGGGACTATCGCGTCTGACGGTGCCGACGGAATCGGTGCGTTAGGTGTTCCCGGGCCGGAGAACACCGGTGTGCCCAGCGCCCGCGCCTCATTGGTGACCTGACCGGCATTGACATCAGCCTGCGTCAACACGTACGTGGCTGAGAACGTCGCCGACTCACCAGCAGCCAGTAGCGCAACCGACTCGGGAGCGACCGGCGACAGTGCCCCCGTACCGGAGAAAGTGCCTTCCTCGATCTGCACACCGGTCAGCGACACGTTCCCCGTGTTCGTCGCCACGAAGGAGTAGGTCACCTCGGTTCCGACCGCGAACTCATCCTCCGTGACATTCGCGCTCTTCACCACGCTGATACCAGGAGCAGAGGTCGTCGGGACGTCGACGGTCGAGGGCGGTGCCGGCGGGAACGGATCCCCACCAGGCGTCGTCCCCGTCGTCGTCGCCGTGTTCGACAGCGTGCCCGCGTCGACGTCGGCCTGTGTCACCACATACGTCGCAGTGAACGTCGCGGTCTCGCCCGGCGCGAGGGATGCAACCGAGACGGGAGCGAACTCGCTGAGCTCACCGGTGCCCGTGAAATCGCCCTCAACAGGGGCGACATCCGTCGCGGTGACGTTGCC
>NZ_BJUV01000042.1 GCF_007988805.1 Frigoribacterium faeni
CCCGCCGATGCCGTTCGCGCTGACGACGGTCTGGCTCGCGAACTGCGCGTCGATGCTGCTGCCCGTGTCGAATCTGACCAACCTGCTGGCGCTGCACGAGCTCGGATCGCCGGCCCCCGTCGCCTTCGCGGCGCTCGTCGCCCCCGCCGCCGTGGTCGGGGTCGTCGTGCCGGTCGTCGCCATCGGGGTGCGGTATCGCCGCCAGCTGGTGGGGCGCTTCGAGCCTCCCGAGGCGCAGCCCGCCGACGACCGGGTGCTGTTCGCCGTGGCGGCCGTCGCCACCGGCCTGCTGGTCCCCGCGCTCATCTCCGGGGTCGAGGTGTGGATCCCCGCCGCGGCCGCCGCGCTCGTCCTGGTGCTCGCCACCGCGATCAGGCGCCCCCGGGTCCTCCGCCTCGGGCTGGTGCCGTGGGGCACGCTGCTCTTCGCCGGCGGACTGTTCGCCGTCGTCGAGACCGCGCACTCGCTGGGTCTGGCCGACCTCCTCGGCGCCGTCGTGGGCCAGGGGGAGTCCCTGCCGGACCTGCTGCGTCTGGCCGGGGGCAGCGCCGTCGCCGCGAACGTCGCCAACAACCTGCCGGCCTACCTCGCGCTCGAACCCGTCGCCGGGTCGCCGCTCCGACTCGTCGCCGTGCTGGTCGGCGTCAACATCGGCTGTCTCGTCACTCCCTGGGCGTCGCTGGCGACGCTGCTCTGGCATTCGCGGCTCTCGTCGATGGGCGTCGAGGTGTCCTGGGGCCGGTTCATGCTCGCCGGCCTCGGGATCGCCGTCGTCGCGGTCCCGCTGGCGGTCGTGGCCACGGTGCTCGTGGTCTGACGCGGGACGAGGGGCCCGGTCGCCAGGTGGCGGCGCGCGAACGCGACGGTCCGCCTCAGCAGGTCGACCCGCGCCTCCTCGCCTCGACCGGCGGAGCCGGCGTGCACCTCGGCGACGACCGAGCCGGACCATCCCGAGCGCGACAGGTGCGTGAGCACCTCGGCGACCGGCTGGCCGCCGCGCCCCGGCACGCGGTGCTGGTCGCGCAGGCCTCCCGGCCGCTGCGAGACGAGTCCGTCGGTCAGATGGACGTGCCGCAGGCGCGAACCGAGCGCCAGAGCGAGATCGAGCGCGTCGCGACCGGCGACGGCGGCGTGCGAGAAGTCCAGCGTGGCCGCGTCGACGTCGAAGCCGGAGGGGTCGTGACCCGGTCGGTACACGTCGAGTCCGAGGGGCCCGAGCCGCAGGGGGAACATGTTCTCGACGGCGAGCGCGACCCCGGTGGAGTCGGCGATCTCGCGGACGGAGTCGAGGAACCGGGCCGAGAACGCACGCTGCCAGAGGAACGGCGGATGCACCACGACGGTGGCCGCTCCCAGCCCGGCCGCCAGCTCGGCCGACCGGAGCAGCTTGTCGTGCTGGTCGCGTCCGAACGTGAAATGGGCGATCGGCAGCACGGGGGCGTGGACCGACAGCACGGGCAGCCCCCACCGGGCCGAGGAGGCGCGGAGCAGATCGAGACGGCGAGTGCCGCGATCGGCGGTCACCATCACCTCGACGCCGTCGAAGCCGGTGAGCCGGGCGAGGCGGAAGGCCTCGTCGGTCGACATCGGGAAGACGCAGGACGTGCTCATTCCGACCGTGATCACGCGGCCAGGCTACTTTCGCCGCCTCCGCTCAGCCGGGCTCGCGAGGTGAACAGTTCGCGAACGACGCGGTCACAGCCAGTCGCGTCGCTTGAACTGCCACCAGAGCAGGCCGCCGATGGCCACGATCAGGACGCACGACGTCACGAAGCCGACGGGGGACTGGAACCCGGGATACGGCACGTTCTGACCGTAGAACCCCGTGATCGCCGTCGGCACGGCGATGATCGCCGCCCAGCTCGTCACCTTCTTCATGATCAGGTTCATCCGGTTCGACTGCAGGTTGAGGTTCGTGTCGAGGATCGTCGAGACCAGGTCGCGCAGCGAGTCGTTCTGCTCCGACACCCGGAGCACGTGGTCGTACACATCCTGGAAGTACGGCTGCATGTCGGCGTCGACCTCCTTCAGGTCGCGACGCAGCAGCGTGTTGAGCACCTCGCGCATGGGCGACGACACGCGACGCAGCTGGACGAGGCTCTTGCGCAGCGCGAACGAGCGCTTCTGCACGTCGAGCGTGCGCGGCCTCGGATCGAAGAGATCGTCGGCGATGCCCTCGATCTCGTCGTCGAGGGCGTCGGTGGCGTCGAAGTGCCGGTCGACCACGCAGTCGAGGAGACCCCAGAGCAGATAGGTCACGCCGTGCGCGGAGAGGTCGCGGTTGTCGTCGTACGTCCTCTCGAGGCGCGACACGTCGAACTCCGGATGGTGGATCGTCACGAGCGCCCGCGAGGTGACGAACGCCTTGACCTCGCTCGTGGAGAGCACACCCGACTCGCGGTCGAAGTCCACGTCGTAGAGGGCGGTGAACAGGTGGCCGTCGTAGCGGTCGATCTTCGGCCGCTGGCCGTCCTGCAGGGCGTCCTCGACCGCCAGCTCGTGGAGCCCGAGCTCGTCCTCCAGCTCGGTGAGGTCCGACTCCGACGGGTCGGTGAAGTCGACCCAGACGACGCAGCCCTCCTTCTCGAGATGGTCGCTGACCTCGGCGAGCGGGAACCCGTGGGCGATCAGCTCGCCGTCCCGGTAGGCCCTCGTGCTGGTCGTGGTGCCGCTCGTGCGGGCGGGACGCGTGTCGGTCATGAGGCGCATGCTATTCCCGTGAGCCCGTACACGAAGCAGCGCCCGGACGCCCCCGACGGATTCTTCGAGGCCGAGGCGGCCGGGCTCGCCTGGATCGCCGAGGCGGTGCCCCGAGGAGGCGCGCGGGTCGTCGGCGTGCAGGCCGCGTCCCCGGGACGCATCGACCTCGACACCGTGCACGAGGTCCGACCGACCCGCGAGGCGGCCCGCGCGTTCGGGGCCGCGCTCGCCGTGACCCACGGGACCGGCGCGGAGGCCTTCGGCGCGCCTCCTGCGGGGTACGACGGGCCGTGCTTCATCGGCCGGCGTCCGCTCACGGTCGTGCCGACCGACGCCTGGGGCCGGTTCTACGCCGAGCAGCGGGTGCTGCCCTACGCCGAGGCCGCCGCGGACGCGGGGAACCTCGACCCCGCCGGGCTCCACACCGTCCGGCGCGTCTGCGATGTCGTCGCCGGCGGGGCGTTCGACGACGACGAGCCCCCGGCGCGGCTGCACGGCGACCTGTGGGGCGGCAACGTGCTGTTCGACGACGGGGGAGCGGTCCTCATCGACCCGGCCGCCCACGGGGGTCATCGCGAGACCGACCTCGCCATGCTGGCCCTGTTCGGGCTGCCCCACCTCCAGGACGTGCTCGAGGGGTACGACGAGCGAGCGCCGCTGCGCGAGGGGTGGCGGAGGCGGGTCCCGCTGCACCAGCTGCACCCGTTGGCGGTGCACGCCGCCGGGCACGGTCCGAGCTACGGCTCGGCGCTCGTCCGGGCCGCCGAGGCGACGCTGCGCGAGGTGCGCGGCCGGTCGTGAGCCCCCCGGGGTACGCCCTCCCCGAGTCGGCCGCGAGCGCCGCTGATAATCTGGCCGTCCCGCGCCCGTGCGGGCGATCCGATCGGAGCTGACCCACCCCCATGCCTGACTCTTCCGAACGTTACGGCTTCGTCGTCGTCTCCAACCGCCTCCCCGTCGACCGTGTGATCGCCGAGGACGGCAGCGCCAGCTGGCAGCACTCGCCCGGCGGTCTCGTGACGGCGCTCGAGCCCGTGATGCAGGCCAACGACGGTGCGTGGGTCGGCTGGGCGGGCCAGCCCGACCTCGAGTTCGAGCCGTTCGTCGACCAGGGCATCTCGATCGTGCCGGTCCCGCTCAGCGCCGAGGAGGTCCAGCGCTACTACGAGGGCTTCAGCAACGACACGCTCTGGCCGCTGTACCACGACGTCATCGCCGCCCCCACGTACCACCGGGTCTGGTGGGAGGCCTACGTCCAGGTCAATCAGCGATTCGCCGACCGCGCCGCCGAGATCACCGAGGAGGGCGGCACGATCTGGGTGCAGGACTACCAGCTGCAGCTCGTCCCCAAGATGCTGCGCGAGATCCGGCCCGACGTGACCATCGGCTTCTTCAACCACATCCCGTTCCCGCCGCTCGGCATCTTCTCGCAGCTCCCGTGGCGCAAGCAGATCCTCGAAGGGCTGCTCGGCGCCGACGTGATCGGGTTCCAGCGCGCCGACGACGCCTCGAACTTCTCCCGCGCCGTCCGGCACCTGCTGGGCCACGCCACGACCCGGCCCTACATCGAGGTGCCCGTCGACGACGAGTCCGCGCCGGTGTCGCGCCGGGGCAAGAAGGTCCGTCGCGTCCTCGCCAAGCACTTCCCGATCTCGATCGACGCGGCGAGCTACGAGGAGCTCGCCGCCCGACCCGACATCCAGGCGCGGGCCCGCGAGATCCGCGAGGGCCTCGGCAACCCCAAGACGGTGATGCTCGGCGTCGACCGGCTCGACTACACCAAGGGCATCCGGCACCGGATGAAGGCCTTCGGCGAGCTCCTCGCCGACGGTCGTCTGAGCGTCGAGGACGCCACGCTCGTCCAGGTCGCGAGCCCGAGCCGGGAGCGCGTCGAGACCTACAAGCTGCTGCGCGACGAGATCGAGCTGACGGTGGGGCGCGTGAACGGCGACTACGCGACGATGAGCCACACGGCGATCAGCTACCACCACCACGGCTATCCCCGTGAGGAGATGGTGGCCCTCTACCTCGCCGCCGACATCATGCTCGTGACCGCGCTGCGCGACGGCATGAACCTGGTGGCGAAGGAGTACGTGGCGGTCCGCCGCGACAACGACGGCGTCCTCGTGCTGAGCGAGTTCGCCGGCGCCGCCGACGAGTTGAAGAGCGCGATGCTGATCAACCCGCACGACATCGGCGGCATGAAGAACACCATCATGCGGGCGATCGAGATGCCGAAGCGCGATCGGACCACGCGGATGCGCGCGCTCCGGCGCCGGGTGCTCGACAACGACGTCGCCAAGTGGTCCGCGTCCTTCCTGCAGGCCCTCGAGAACGTGCGGCCGGGGCAGCAGATCACGCCCGCGCCCGCGACCACCACCACCACCGACGGGAGCCCCGAATGACCTCCGACGACCCCCGCGCCCTCTCCGACGCGCTCGGACGGCTCGCGACGACCCCGCGCCTCCTCGTCGCCCTCGACTTCGACGGCACGCTCGCTCCCGAGGTCGACGCCCCGATGGAGGCACGGGCCCTGCCCGACGCCCTCGTCGCGATCCGCCGACTGGCGGCCGCCGACGGCACTCACGTGGCGCTGGTCTCCGGCCGCGACCTCGCGTCGCTCAGCGCGATCAGCGAGACCCCCGACGAGGTCCTGCTCGTCGGTTCGCACGGGATCGAGGTGCGCGTCGACGGCCATGAGACGTCGCTCACCGACGACGAGGTCGACGCCCGTCGTCGGCTGTCCGAGGCCGTGCACGCCGCGGCCGCCGGTCACGACGAGGTCTTCGTGGAGGAGAAGCCCGCCGGCCTCGCGCTGCACACCCGGCTGGCCGACGAGGCGACGACGACGGCCGTCCACTCCGCGGCCCGCCGCGCCGTGGACGAGCTCGACGGCATCCACGAGCGCACGGGCAAGAACGTGCTCGAGTTCGCGGTCCGCCCCACGGGCAAGAACGACGGCATCGACCGTCTCCGGGACATCGTCGGGGCGACCGGCGTGCTCTACGCCGGAGACGACGTCACCGACGAGGACGGCTTCCTGGCGCTGGGCGACGGCGACCTGGCGCTGAAGGTCGGTCCGGGCGAGTCCCGTGCCGGGTACCGGGTCGCCGACCCGCAGGCCGTGGCGGCACTGCTGCTCGAACTGGCCGAACTGCGCGAGCACCTCGGACATGCCTGACCGGGAATAGACCCCGGGCCGGTCATTGCGGTTCTGGGCATTCTCAGGTGACCGCAAGGTAGTCTGGACTCTCCGCCCGACTCCCCGCGCCCGCTCATCCCGATCGGCTGACGAGGTCGCAAGCCGACGGAGGTCTCCTTGATCGTAGCTCTGACAGCGTTCGCCGTGGCGGCCGTGATCGTGGCCTCGATCGGCCGCCGGCTCGGGTCGTCGCTGTTCGTCTGGGCCTCGATCGTGCCGTTCACGGCCTTCGTCTTCACCGCCCTCCAGGGGCCGGCCGTGCTCTCCGGCGACGTGCCCGAAGAGACCGTCCCGTGGATCCCGCAGCTCGCGATCTCGCTCACGCTGCGGATGGACGTCCTCGCCTGGGTCCTGGCGCTCGTCGTGACCGGCGTGGGCGGTCTCGTCCTCGTCTACTGCGCCCGGTACTTCAAGCACGACGAGAAGGGCCTCGCGCGGTTCGCGGCCGTCCTCGTGGCCTTCGCCGGCGCCATGTACGGCCTCGTCACGAGCGACGACGTCTTCGTCCTGTTCGTCTTCTGGGAGGCCACCAGCGTCTTCTCGTACCTGCTGATCGGCCACTACACGTCGAAGCAGGCCAGCCGCGGCGCTGCGCTCCAGGCCCTCATCGTCACCACCGCCGGCGGCCTCGCGATGCTCGTCGGGCTCGTGATCCTGGCCGTCCAGGGCGGGACGAGCTCGCTGTCCGAGCTCGTCGAGGCGCCCCCGTCGGGCACCGCCGTCACCGTCGCGGTCGTGCTCGTGCTGGTCGGCGCCCTCTCGAAGTCGGCCCTCGTCCCGTTCCACTTCTGGCTGCCGGCCGCGATGGCCGCGCCGACTCCGGTCAGCGCCTACCTGCACGCCGCCGCGATGGTCAAGGCGGGCATCTACCTCGTGGCCCGCCTGGCGCCGGGCTACCACGACTCTCCCGGCTGGCAGGAGATCATCGTCACGGTCGGCGTCGTGACCATGCTCCTCGGCGGATACCGTGCGCTGCGTCAGCACGACCTGAAGCTCGTGCTCGCCTACGGCACGGTCAGCCAGCTGGGGTTCCTCACCATCGTGGTCGGCTTCGGCACGCGCGACGCCGCCCTCGCGGGGCTCGCTCTCCTGGTGGCGCACGCGCTCTTCAAGTCGACGCTCTTCCTGGTGGTCGGCGTGATCGACCACCGCACCGGCACGCGCGATCTGCGGAAGCTCAGCGGCCTCGGGCGTCAGGCGCCGGTCCTGCTCGTCGTGACGATCCTGGCCCTCGCGTCCATGGCCGGCGTGCCGCCCACCTTCGGCTTCGTGGCGAAGGAGGCCGTTCTCACGGCCCTCCTGCACGACGCCGAGACCGGCTCGTCCTGGGGCGTCATCGCCCTCGTCGGGGTCGTCGTCGGGTCGATCCTGACCACCGCCTACAGCCTCCGGTTCCTCTGGGGCGCCTTCGCCCGCAAGGCGGGCGTCGAGCCCGTCCACTTCGTCCGCGAGCACATCGACTTCCTGCTGTCCCCGGTCGTGCTCGCCCTCGCCGGCCTCGCGCTCGGCCTGGTCGCGCACCCGATCGACCCGGTCTTCGCCCGCTACGCCGACACGCTGCCCGCGGGCGCAGGCGAGCACGAGCCCTACTACCTGGCTCTCTGGCACGGTCTCGAGCCGGCCCTCGGCCTCACCGCGATCTCCCTCGGGGTCGGTGCGCTGCTCTTCTGGCAGCGCGACCGCGTCTTCCGTGTGCAGAAGGCCGTCTCCTTCCTCCCGCGCGCCTCCGACGGCTACGTCACGATCATGGCGGCGATCGACCGCACGGCGTCGCGCACGACGGCCACGACCCAGCGCGGGTCGCTGCCGTTCTACCTCTCGACCATCCTCACCGTCTTCATCGCGTCGTCCATCGTCACGCTGTCGCTCAACCGGACCTGGCCGAGCACCGCCGTGCTCTTCGACTACCCGTCGCAGCTCGCCATCGGCGCGCTCATGATCATCGGGGCCATCGCGGCCGCGTGGTCGAACAAGCGGTTCCAGGCGGTCGTGCTGGTCGGCGTCACCGGCTACGGCATGGCGGCCCTGTTCGCCCTGCACGGCGCACCCGACCTGGCGCTCACCCAGGCGCTGATCGAGACCATCACCCTCATCGCGTTCGTCCTGGTCCTGCGGCGACTGCCCGCACGACTCGGCGACCGCAACGGCCGCACCCATCGCGTCGCCCGCGCCGTGATCGGCGTCGCGGTGGGCTCGGTCATGGCGGCCATCGCCGTCGTCGCGCTCGGCGCGCGACCGGGCGAGACGATCTCGGGGGCCTTCCCCTCCCTCGCCGTCGACGGCGGTCACGGGAAGAACGTCGTCAACGTCACCCTGGTCGACATCCGCGGCTGGGACACCATGGGCGAGATCGCGGTGCTCATCGTCGCGGCCACCGGCGTGGCGAGCCTGGTCTTCATCACCTCGCGCGCCGACATCCTCCCGCGCCCCGAGCGTCGGACGCGCGCCCAGCGCTTCATGGCCCGGGTGCGGCCCCTGCGCGAGCCCGCCCCGGTCGTGCCCGAGGGCGGATCGGCCGTGCAGATCGGCGACAGCACCGAGGGCGATCGTCGGGCGTGGCTGCTGGCCGGGCGGAAGCTGGCGCCGCAGAACCGGTCCATCCTGCTCGAGGTCGTGGTCCGCCTCATCTTCCACGCGATCATCATCGTGTCGATCTACCTGCTCTTCGCGGGCCACAACACCCCGGGCGGAGGGTTCGCCGGAGGTCTCGTCGCGGGCTTCGCCTTCGTCGCGCGGTACCTCGCGGGCGGCCGTTACGAGCTCGGTGCCGCGGCGCCGCTCGACGCCGGCAAGCTGCTCGGCGCCGGTCTGCTCACCGTGGCGGCGACGGCGCTGGTCCCGCTCTTCTTCGGAGTCGACGCCCTGACGTCGACCTGGTTCGAAGGCGAGCTGCCCCTGCTCGGCCATCTCGAGTTCGTCACCTCGACGTTCTTCGACATCGGCGTCTACCTCGTGGTGGTCGGACTCGTGCTCGACGTCCTCCGCAGCCTGGGGGCCGAGGTCGACCGTCAAGAAGAGGAGGACGCCTTCGGCCACCCGAGCGAGGTGTCCGAACCCGTCGACGAGACCGTGCCCGTCTCGGTCTCCGGACCGACCCCGACCGACGGAGGTCGCGCATGAGCGTCTCGCTCGTCCTCATCGTCGTGATGGCCGCGCTCTACGCGTGCGGCGTGTACCTGCTGCTCGAACGCAGCATGACGCGCGTGCTGCTCGGGTTCCTCCTCGTCGGCAACGCCACGAACATCCTGATCCTGATCATGTCGGGCCGTCGAGGCGCCGCGCCGATCGTCGACGGACAGGCCCCTCCCGTCGACTTCGCCGATCCCCTCCCGCAGGCGTTCGTGCTCACCGCGATCGTCATCACCTTCGGCATCTCGGCGTTCATGCTCGCGTTGATCTACCGCTCGTGGCGGCTCGCCCAGGGCGACACCCTCGCCGACGACGCGGAAGACCTCGAGATCGGGCGCCGCGGTGTGCCGGCCGAAGACGAAGCCGAACAGGGCGACGGCGACGACGAGGCCGGAGGGGACACCGAGTTCGGCGACCGGGCCGAGGCCGCCGTCCCCGCCGATCCGCCCCGGCGCGATCCCTCCCACCACGACACCCCCCGACGCGACGAGAGCGAGAACGCATGAGCTACCTCGTCCCCCTCGTCGTCCTGATCCCGCTGCTCGGTGCGGGCGCTGCGCTCATCACCGGACGCCGACCCCGGATGCAGTCGATCCTGTCGATCGTCGCGCTCGGCCTGGTCGTGGTCATCAGCCTCGTGCTGCTGGTCGTCGTCGACACCCAGGGCGCGATCGCCGTGCAGGTCGGGGGCTGGGAGGCTCCCTTCGGCATCACCCTCGTGGTCGACCGCCTGGCCGCCCTGATGCTCAGCATCTCGTCCATCGTGCTGCTCGCCGTCTTCGTCTTCTCGGTCGGTCAGGGGCAGGCCGACGGCGACGGCGAAGCGCCGGTGTCGATCTACAACCCGACGTACCTCATCCTGGCGACCGGCGTCTTCAACGCCTTCATCGCCGGCGACCTCTTCAACCTCTACGTGGGCTTCGAGATCCTGCTCGTGGCGAGCTACGTCCTCATCACACTGGGAGGCACCGAGCAGCGGATCCGGGCGGGGGTCGTCTACATCGTCGTCAGCCTGGTGTCGTCCGTGCTCTTCCTCGCGTCGATCGCGATGATCTACGGGGCTCTCGGAACGGTGAACATCGCCGACATCGCTCAGAAGATGGACACCATCCCGCCCGACGTCCAGACGATCATCCACGTCATGCTGCTCACGGCCTTCGGCATCAAGGCCGCCATCTTCCCGCTCTCGTTCTGGCTGCCCGACTCGTACCCGACGGCCCCCGCACCGGTCACCGCGGTGTTCGCCGGACTGCTGACCAAGGTGGGCGTCTACGCCATCATCCGCACCGAGACCGTGCTCTTCGTCGAGAGCAACGTGAACGTGTATCTGCTGATCATCGCCCTGCTGACGATGGTGGTCGGGATCCTGGGCGCGGTCGCCCAGGCCGACATCAAGCGGCTGCTCTCCTTCACGCTCGTCAGTCACATCGGTTACATGATCTTCGGCATCGCCCTGGGCACGGTCGAGGGGCTGGCGGCCACGATCTACTACGTCGTGCACCACATCACCGTGCAGACCACGCTCTTCCTGGGGGCGGGGTTGATCGAACGCCGTGGCGGGACGGCGTCCATCACCCGGCTCGGGGGGCTCCTCAAGGCGGCCCCGGTCGTGGCTGTGCTCTTCTTCATCCCCGCGCTCAACCTGGGCGGCATCCCGCCGTTCTCCGGCTTCATCGGCAAGGTGGCGCTCTTCGAGGCGGGAGCGCGTCTGAACGACCCCCTCGTCTACGTGCTGATCGGGGCGGGCGCGCTCACCTCGCTGCTCACCCTCTATGCGCTCATGCGGGCCTGGAACCTCGCGTTCTGGCGCCCGAAGAGCGACGTCGACGACCACGAGTCGCCCTTCACGGAGCATCTCGAAGAGGCCCCCGGGCGCGTGGCCGTGCAGCAGAAGCGGGCGAACCCGCGGACGATGGTGGGCGCCACGGCGGGCATGGTGCTCGTCTCGCTCGTCCTGACCTTCGCGGCCGGACCGCTCTACGGCGTCGCGGAGCGCGCCGCGGGCCGGGTCTACGGCTCGAACGAGTACGTGCAGCTGGTCTTCCCCTCGGGCGAGGGCGACAGCAACACCGACACGTCCGTCCCGGCTCCCACACCCGCCGGCGGTCCGATCGACGACGGGAGCGCACCATGACCGGCCGGCCGACCCGAGGCGAGGTCGGACGCAGCTTCGCCCGGCAGATCCCTCTGCTGGTCGGGCTCGTCGTCCTCTGGATGTGTCTCTGGAACCAGTTCACGGTGCTGGCCTTCGTCACCGGGGTCGCCGTCGCCGTGCTCGTGACCCGGGTGTTCTTCCTCCCCCCGGTCGAGTTGAGCGGCCGCTTCAACGTGTGGTTCGCCCTGGTGTTCCTCGGTCACTTCCTCGTCGACCTCGTCCGGGCCTCCGTCCAGGTCGCCTGGCAGGCCGTCCGGCCCCGCGGCGTCGACTCGAACGCGATCGTCGCCGTCCAGCTGCACACGCGCTCCGACTTCATCATGACGCTCGTGGCCGAGGCGATCTCCCTCGTGCCCGGCTCGCTCGTGGTCGAGGCCGACCGGGAGCGATCGATCCTGTACCTCCACGCCCTCGCCGTCGACGACGCCGCGGGTGTCGAGAGCGTCCGGTCCGGCGTGCTCGTCGTCGAGAAGCGCCTCGCCAAGGTCCTCGGCAGCGGGGACGACCTCCGCCGCATCGCCGAGGGCACTCCGGCCGCCGCCGAGGTGCACGACCCGATCACCCCGTCCTCGTCCTCCGAAGGAGGCCCCTCGTGACCGTCGTCGCCTACGTCGTGGGTGCGCTGTTCGCCTTCGCCGGACTCGCCTCCGTGATCCGGATCGTGCGCGGCCCGTCGATCCTCGACCGCATGATCGCCTCCGACATGCTCCTGACCACTCTCATCTGCGTGCTCGCGGCCGACATGGTCTTCAACGGGCACACCCGCACGATCCCCGTGATCATCGTGCTCGCCCTGTCGGCGGTGTTCGGCTCGATCACGGTCGCGCGCTACGTCTCGAAGCAGGACCCGTCATGATCTCCGACACGGCCTACGACGTCGCCGCCTCCGTCCTGCTGATCGCCGGCGCCCTGCTCTCGCTGGCCGCCGGGATCGGGCTCCTCCGCTTCCCCGACGCCCTGTCCCGGATGCACGCCGCGACGAAGCCGCAGATCTTCGGCCTGATCCTCGTGCTGGCGGCCATCGCCCTCGACCAGCACACGGTCGGGACCATCGCCTCGCTGCTGGTCGTCCTCGTCTTCCAGATGCTGACGGCACCGATCTCGGCGCACATGATCGGCCGCGCCGGGTACCGCAACGGCGACCTCCGACGCGACCAGCTCGTGGTCGACGAGCTCGAGGAGGCGGTCGCGCGCGCGGCGGGCGAGCTCGCCGACACGGCCGACGGCGACGACGCCGACATCGACGCGGGCGACCTCCCCGTCGGCTCGGCCGACGCCCTCGCCGTCGAGATGGATCGGGTTCGCGACCCCGCTCACGACGCCGACGGCGACGGGGGGCCCGGAGTGGACCGAAGACGCGGCGCCACGCCCTAAACTCGACCCATGCCAGAGAAGGACACCCAGGCCGAGATCGACATCAAACCCCGGAGCCGCGTCGTCACCGACGGGATCGAGGCCACCACGTCACGGGGCATGCTCCGTGCGGTGGGAATGGGCGACGAGGACTGGGACAAGCCCCAGATCGGCATCGCCAGCAGCTGGAACGAGATCACCCCCTGCAACCTCTCGCTCGACCGCCTCGCGCAGGGCGCCAAGGAGGGCGTCCACTCGGGCGGGGGATACCCGCTGCAGTTCGGCACCGTGTCGGTGTCCGACGGCATCTCGATGGGACATGAGGGCATGCACTTCTCGCTCGTCTCGCGCGAGGTCATCGCCGACAGCGTCGAGGTGGTCATGAACGCCGAGCGGCTCGACGGCTCCGTGCTGCTGGCCGGCTGCGACAAGTCCCTGCCGGGCATGCTCATGGCCGCGGCGCGACTCGATCTCGCCAGCGTGTTCCTCTACGCGGGCAGCGTCGCCCCCGGCTGGGTCAAGCTGAGCGACGGCACCGAGAAGAACGTCACGATCATCGACTCGTTCGAAGCGGTCGGCGCCTACAAGGCCGGCAACATGAGCGACGACGACCTCAAGGCGATCGAGTGCGCGATCGTCCCCGGCGAAGGCGCCTGCGGCGGCATGTACACGGCCAACACGATGGCCAGCGTCGCCGAGGCGCTCGGCATGAGCCTGCCCGGCTCGGCTGCGCCGCCCTCGGCCGACCGCCGTCGCGACTACTTCGCCCACCGCTCGGGCGAGGCCGTCGTCAACATGCTGCGCCTCGGCATCACGACCCGCGACATCCTGACCAAGAAGGCCTTCGAGAACGCGATCGCCGTGGCCATGGCCTTCGGCGGTTCGACCAACGTCGTGCTGCACCTCCTGGCGATCGCCTACGAGGCCGAGGTCGACCTCACCATCGACGACTTCAACCGCATCGGTGACACGGTGCCGCACATCGGCGACCTGAAGCCCTTCGGCAAGTACGTCATGAACGACGTCGACCGCATGGGCGGAGTGCCCGTCGTCATGAAGGCACTGCTCGACGCCGGTCTCCTGCACGGCGACTGCCTCACCGTGACCGGCAAGACCGTCGCCGAGAACCTCGAGGCGATCCAGCCGAAGCCGCTCGACGGAGAGGTCCTGCGCACGCTCGACAACCCGATCCACGCGACCGGCGGGCTCACGGTCCTCAGCGGTTCCATGGCCCCCGAGGGCGCGGTCGTCAAGACGGCCGGCTTCGACGCCTCGGTCTTCGAGGGACCCGCGAAGGTCTTCGAACGCGAGCGCGGTGCCATGGACGCCCTCACCGAGGGGCGGATCGAGGCCGGCGACGTCGTCGTCATCCGCTACGAGGGCCCCAAGGGCGGCCCCGGCATGCGCGAGATGCTCGCCATCACGGCGGCGATCAAGGGCGCGGGGCTCGGAAAAGATGTACTACTCTTGACGGACGGACGATTCTCAGGCGGCACAACCGGCCTGTGCATCGGCCACATAGCACCCGAAGCGGTCGACTCCGGTCCGATCGCCTTCGTGCGCGATGGTGATCTGATTCGGGTCGATATCGCTGCTCGCTCGATCGACCTACTCGTCGATCCGGCTGAGCTGGAATCCCGCCGCGACGGCTGGGAGCCCCTCCCTCCGCGTTACACCCGCGGTGTCCTCGCCAAGTACGCACGCCAGGTCCGCTCCGCCGCGGAAGGCGCCGTCACCTACTAGGCCCCCGCGACCGCGGCGGCCCGCATCGAGACGGACCGCCGCGGCTCCCCGCCAGGGTCGGGCCACGGCCGTCGTCGGGCGACACCCGTCATCACCGTCCCATCATCACGAAGAGGAAATCGGCACTGATGCCTCCTGAAGCGACGCCCCTCCCCGGAGCCACGACCCGCGCCTCCGCCCGGGACACCAGCACGACGTCCCGACCCGTCCTGACGGGTTCGGGAGCGATCCTCAAGTCCCTCGAGCATCTCGGGGTCACCGACGTCTTCGGCCTGCCCGGCGGCGCCATCATCCCGTTCTACGACGAGCTCATGGCCTCGACGGCGATCCGGCACATCCTGGTCCGGCACGAGCAGGGCGCCGGACACGCGGCCGAGGGCTACGCCGCCGCCTCCGGCAGGGTGGGGGTCGCCATCGCGACCTCCGGCCCCGGGGCGACGAACCTCGTGACCGCGATCGCGGACGCCTACATGGACTCGGTGCCGCTCCTGGCCATCACCGGGCAGGTCTTCTCGACCCTCATGGGGACCGACGCGTTCCAGGAGGCCGACATCGTCGGCATCACGATGCCGATCACGAAGCACTCGTTCCTCGTCACGAAGCCCGAGGACATCCCCGCCACTCTCGCCGCGGCCTACCAGATCGCCAGCACGGGCCGGCCCGGCCCGGTGCTCGTGGACATCACCAAGGACGCCCAGCAGAACAGTGCCCCGTTCGTCTGGCCGCCCGTGGTCGATCTGCCGGGCTACCGTCCGGTGACCAAGGCCCACGGGAAGCAGATCACGGCGGCGGCGCAGCTGATCGCCGACGCCAAGCAGCCCGTATTTTACGTGGGCGGCGGCGTGATCCGCGCCGAGGCCTCGGCGGAGCTCAAGGCCCTCGTCGAGCTGACCGGCGCCCCGGTCGTCACCACCCTGATGGCGCGCGGCGCGTTCCCCGACTCCCACGCTCAGCACCTCGGCATGCCCGGCATGCACGGCACCGTCCCCGCCGTGCTCGGCCTGCAGGAGAGCGACCTGATCATCGCCCTCGGCGCTCGTTTCGACGACCGCGTCACCGGCAAGGCCGATCTCTTCGCGCCGAACGCCAAGGTGGTGCACGTCGACATCGACCCCGCCGAGATCTCGAAGATCCGCATCGCCGACGTCCCGATCGTCGGCGACGCCAAGGTCGTCATCCCCGACCTGACCAGCGCCTTCGCCGAGGTCACCGGAGGCGTCCGCCCCGACATCTCCGCCTGGTGGGAGCACCTCGACGGACTGCGCGAGCAGTTCCCGCTCGGCTACACCGAACCCGACGACGGCCTGCTCTCCCCGCAGGCGATCATCCAGCGGATCGGACAGCTCACCGGTCCCGAGGCCGTCTACGCCTCCGGCGTCGGCCAGCACCAGATGTGGTCGGCGCAGTTCATCCAGTACGAGCGTCCGCACGCCTGGTTGAACTCGGGAGGCGCGGGCACGATGGGCTACTCGGTCCCGGCCGCCATGGGCGCCAAGGTCGCGCAGCCCGACCGCGTGGTGTGGGCGATCGACGGCGACGGCTGCTTCCAGATGACCAATCAGGAGCTCGCCACCTGCGTCATCAACGACATCCCGATCAAGGTCGCGATCATCAACAACTCGTCGCTCGGCATGGTGCGGCAGTGGCAGACCCTGTTCTACGAGGGCCGCCACTCGTTCACCGACCTCAACACGGGCCACGAGACCCGCATGGTGCCCGACTTCGTCAAGCTGGCCGACGCGTACGGGGCGCTGGGCATCCGGGTCACCCGCGAAGACGAGGTCGACGCGGCGATCCAGCTCGCCCTCGCCACCAACGATCGACCGGTCGTCATCGACTTCGTGGTCAGCCGCGACGCCATGGTCTGGCCGATGGTGCC
This sequence comes from Frigoribacterium faeni, assembly GCF_007988805.1. Taxonomy (GTDB): domain Bacteria; phylum Actinomycetota; class Actinomycetes; order Actinomycetales; family Microbacteriaceae; genus Frigoribacterium; species Frigoribacterium faeni. Next base: position 16,162 of record NZ_BJUV01000042.1, read on the forward strand.
CCAGGGGGTCTCGAACTCCGAGATCCAGCACGCCCGTGCCCTCGCCCCCGAGTGGGACGACGAGGCGCCCGGCAGCAGCGCGTCGGACACGACCCGCGACGGAGACATGACCGGAGAACACGCATGAGCCACGTCCTGTCCCTGCTCGTCGAAGACAAGCCCGGCCTGCTGACCCGCGTCGCGGGCCTCTTCGCCCGACGCGGCTTCAACATCGAGAGCCTCGCCGTCGGCAAGAGCGAGATCGAGGGGCTCAGCCGCATCACGGTCGTCGTCGACGTGGAGGAGCTCCCGCTCGAGCAGGTCACCAAGCAGCTGAACAAGCTGATCAACGTGATCAAGATCGTCGAGCTCGACTACTCGCAGTCGGTCCAGCGGGAGCACCTGCTGATCAAGGTCCGGGTCGACAACACGACCCGGTCGCAGGTGCTCGAGGCCGTGACGCTCTTCCGCGCCAGCGTCGTCGACGTCTCGACCGACGCCCTCGTCATCGAGGTCACGGGCGACACCGGCAAGACCACCGCCCTGCTGCGGGTCCTCGAGCCGTACGGCATCAAGGAGATCTCTCAGTCGGGCCTGCTGGCCATCGGCCGCGGCGCCAAGTCGATCACCGACCGCGTCTTCAAGAACTAGACCGGCGGGGCGCGGTCGACCCGCGCCTCCCCGGCATCGATCCATCCACCGACACCGACATCCGTCGACAACCGAGGAGAAGCACCACTGTGACTGAAATCGTCTACGACAACGACGCCGACCTGTCGATCATCCAGGGCAGGAAGGTCGCCGTCATCGGCTACGGCTCGCAGGGTCACGCCCACGCGCTGAACCTCCGCGACTCGGGCGTCGAGGTCGTCGTCGGCCTCAAGGAGGGCTCTAAGAGCCGTGCCAAGGCCGAGGAGGCCGGCTTCACCGTGCTGACTCCGGCCGAGGCCTCGGCCTGGGGCGAGGTCATCGTGATCCTCGCGCCCGACCAGGTCCAGCGTCACGTCTACGCCGACGACATCGCGCCGAACCTCGCGGACGGCAAGGCCCTGGTCTTCGGCCACGGCTTCAACATCCGCTTCGGCTACATCGAGGCGCCCGAGGGCGTCGACGTCGTGCTCGTCGCCCCCAAGGGTCCGGGTCACACGGTCCGCCGCGAGTTCGAGGCCGGCCGCGGCGTGCCGGTCATCGTCGCCGTCGAGAAGGACGCCTCGGGCGCCGCCTGGGACCTCGCCTGGTCGTACTCCAAGGGCATCGGCGGCCTTCGCGCCGGCGGCATCAAGACCACCTTCACCGAAGAGACCGAGACCGATCTCTTCGGCGAGCAGGCCGTGCTCTGCGGCGGCACGTCGCAGCTGATCCAGTACGGATTCGAGACCCTCACGGAGGCGGGCTACCAGCCGCAGATCGCCTACTTCGAGGTGCTCCACGAGCTCAAGCTGATCGTCGACCTGATCTGGGAGGGCGGCCTGGCCAAGCAGCGCTGGTCCGTCTCCGACACCGCCGAGTACGGCGACTACGTCTCCGGCCCCCGGGTCATCACGCCCGACGTCAAGGACAACATGAAGGCCGTCCTCGCCGACATCCAGTCGGGCGCCTTCGCGAAGCGCTTCATCGAGGACCAGGACGCCGGCGCCCCCGAGTTCACGGCGCTCCGCAAGAAGGGCGAGGAGCACCCCATCGAGGCCACCGGCCAGGAGCTGCGCGCCCTCTTCGCCTGGAAGCAGCAGGACAGCGACTACGTGGACGGCAGCGCCGCGCGCTGACCCGCGTCGTCTCCCGACCACCCGAGAGGGCCCCGCACCACCCGGTGCGGGGCCCTCTCGGCGTCCGACCGGCGGGCGTCGTCATGGCATGATCTAAGGCATGGCTCAGAGCAAGAAAGCAGTGCACTTCGGCGCCGGCAACATCGGACGCGGCTTCGTCGCCCAGTTCCTCCACGCGAGCGGCTACGAGGTCGTCTTCGCCGATGTGAACGACGACCTGATCGGCTCGCTGCAGGCGCAGTCGTCCTTCGAGGTCCACGAGGTCGGCGAAGACAGCCGCACCACGGTCGTCGACGGGTACCGAGCGATCAACAGCCGGTCCGACGAGGAGGCCCTGGTCGCCGAGATCGCGACCGCCGACATCGTCACGACGGCCGTCGGCGCGCGCATCCTGCCGTTCGTGGCCCCGGTCATCGCCAAGGGCCTGGCCCAGCGCTCCGCCGACCGTGCGCCGCTCGCGGTCATCGCCTGCGAGAACGCCATCAACGCGACCGACTCGCTCGCCGCGGCCGTGCGCGAGCACGTCCCCGCCGCCGACGCCGTCTTCGCCAACTGCGCCATCGACCGCATCGTCCCCGAGCAGGCGGGCGGCACCCTCGACGTCACGATCGAGTCGTTCTTCGAATGGGTCGTCGAGAGCACGCCGTTCGGCGACGCCCGCCCCGACATCCAGGGCGTCACCTGGGTCGCCGATCTCGAGCCGTTCATCGAGCGCAAGCTCTTCACGGTGAACACCGCGCACGCCGCGGCGGCCTACCACGGGTTCCGCAAGGGGCTCGCGAGCATCCGCGAGGCCCTCGACGACGCCGAGGTCATGACCGAGGTCCGCGGCGTCCTCGCCGAGACCAAGTCGCTCCTCGTGGCGAAGCACGGGCTCGACGCCGACGAGCAGCAGGCCTACATCGAGAAGAACCTCGTCCGCATCGCCAACCCCCACCTGCCGGACACGACCGAGCGGGTCGGCCGCAATCCTCTGCGGAAGCTCAGCCGTCACGAGCGCTTCGTCGGCCCGGCGTCACAGCTGGCCGAGCGGGGGATGACCTCCGACGCCCTCGTCCGTGCCGTCCGCGCCGCCCTCGACTTCTCCGTGCCCGACGACGTCGAGAGCGTCGAGCTCCAGGCCCTGCTGACCTCCGGACTCGACGTCGGCGAGCTGACGACCACCCTCACGGGCGTCCTGGCGGACCACCCGCTCTTCCCGGCCCTGCGCGACGCGGTGGCCGACAAGACCTCGGCATGACGCCCCGCGGCCCGTCCGCGACGGACCCGGACGAGACCGACCACGGCCGCCCCGACGTGGCCTCCGCCGTGGGCGACGACGACGCCCTGAGCTGGGGCGACGAGCGCGACGCCAGCCACGTCGACGGACCGCCGCGAGCGTCCCTTCGCGTCGACGCGAGCGATGCCACCGAGGACGACGGCGAACAGGCCTCCGGTTCGATGAGCTCGGCGTCGCTGGTGGCGCACGGGGTCCTGGGCGGCGTCTTCCTGCTCTCCACGGTCGGCTGGATCGCGCTCTCGGCTCGTTTCGCCTACACCTTCAGCACCGTCGTCGCGACGGGCCTCTGGCGGCTGGGCGTGATCCTCGCGATCGTCGCGCCGCTCCTCTGGTTCCTCTCGTCGATCGTGCTCGTGCCCGCCTCCCGGGGGCGTCGTCGCATCATGGTCATGGTGATCGGCGCCCTGGTGGTCGCGCCGTGGCCGCTGCTGATCGGGGTGGGCGCATGAGCGCGACGTCTCGGCAGCCGGACCGGGCGACCGGCCGGCGCCGCGCCTCCCTCGTGCTGTTCACGGCCATCGCCGTGCTGTTCGGTCTCCTGTACGCGTACGACCTGTACGAGGCCGTCACGAACCTCGTATCGGTGCCCGGCGAGGCGCGCTACGCCAACAACGACTTCTACGCCGAGAACGGTCTCGACGGTCTCGTCGCGTCGCCCCCCTGGGCGGCCCTGGTGGCCAACGTCGCCCTGCCGCCCGTGACCTACGTCGTGGCGTTCCTGCTCGCGCGTCGACGACGGCTGCCGGTCGTCGCGCTGATCATGGTCGCGGGACTCGCCGCCTCCGCGGCGCTCAGCCTCTCGATCACGGCGTACGTGCAGAGCGTCTGAGCGGTCGGCGCGCCCCGCGGGCACCTGCACGTCACACGCACGTCACACGGCGGGGGAGTCGATAGGCTGACGGCAGCCGCGCCCACGGCGCGTCGCGGCCGTCCCCCCGAACTCTCTCTTTAAGGACATCGTCTCCGTGGCAAAGCCCGTCGTGTTGATCGCAGAAGAACTCTCACCCGCAACCGTCGAGGCCCTCGGGCCCGACTTCGACGTCCGGTCGGTCGACGGCACGGACCGCCCGGCGCTCCTCGCAGCCCTCTCGGAGGCGCAGGCCGTGCTGGTCCGTTCCGCGACCCAGATCGACGCCGAGGCCATCGCCGCCGCCCCAAACCTCAAGGTCGTCGCCCGGGCCGGCGTCGGTCTCGACAACGTCGACACCAAGGCCGCGACGACGGCGGGCGTCATGGTGGTCAACGCCCCGACCTCGAACATCATCTCGGCGGCCGAGCTCACGGTGGGTCACATCCTGAGCCTCGCCCGTCACATCCCCGCCGCCCACGCCGCCCTCGCCCAGGGGCAGTGGAAGCGCTCCAAGTACACCGGCGTGGAGCTCTACGAGAAGACCGTCGGCATCATCGGGCTCGGCCGCATCGGAGCCCTCATCACGGCCCGTCTGCAGGCGTTCGGCGTCGACGTCGTCGCCTACGACCCCTACGTCACCCCGGCCCGGGCGCAGCAGCTCGGCGTCACGCTGCTGTCGCTCGACGACCTGCTGGCCACGGCCGACTTCGTGACGATCCACATGCCGAAGACGCCCGAGACGACCGGCATGATCGGCCTCGAGCAGATGAAGGCCATGAAGAAGACCGCGTTCGTCGTGAACGTCGCCCGTGGCGGTCTGATCGACGAAGACGGTCTCTACGAGGCGCTGACCACCGGCGAGATCGCCGGCGCCGGTCTCGACGTCTTCGTCTCGGAGCCGCCCGTCGACCAGAAGCTGCTCGGCCTCGAGAACGTGGTCGTGACGCCCCACCTCGGCGCGTCGACGGACGAGGCGCAGGAGAAGGCCGGCGTCTCGGTCGCGCGCTCGGTGCGCCTGGCCCTCGGCGGCGAGCTCGTGCCCGACGCCGTCAACGTCGCCGGTGGCGTCATCGACCCCTACGTCCGCCCGGGCATCCCGTTGGTCGAGAAGATCGGTCAGGTCTTCTCCGGCCTGGCCGACAGCCCGCTGACCAGCGTCGACGTCGAGGTGCGCGGCGACCTCGTCGAGTACGACGTCAGCGTCCTCAAGCTCGCGGCGTTGAAGGGCATCTTCACCAACATCGTCAGCGAGTCCGTCAGCTACGTGAACGCCCCCCTGCTCGCCGAGCAGCGCGGCATCACGGTGCGTCTGCTCACCGACCCCGCCAGCGACGAGTACCGCAACGTCATCACGCTGCGCGGCTCGCTGAGCGACGGCTCGCAGATCTCGGTGTCGGGCACCCTCACCGGCACGAAGCAGGTCGAGAAGATCGTTGAGATCAACGGCTACGACGTCGAGGTCCCGCTCGCCGCGCACCACATCGTCATGGTCTACGGCGACCGCCCCGGCATCGTGGCCGTGTACGGTCGCGAGTTCGGCGACGCCGGCATCAACATCGCGGGCATGCAGATCGCCCGGCGGAGCGCCGGCGGACAGGCGCTCAGCGTCCTGACCATCGACAGCCCGGCACCCGACGACCTCGTCGAGAAGGTCCGGGTGGCCATCGACGCGCAGCTGCTGCGCGAGATCGACATCACGCTCTAGCCCCTCCGCGACGAACCGCCCCGACGCCCGCCTCGCAGCCGGCGTCGGGGCGGTTCGTCGTCGCGGACGCGCCCCGGCGTCAGATCTCGATGGACTCGTGGGCGGCGAGCCGGACCGCGTCGCCGCCGGCCGTCCGGGCGCTGGCCCGCATGCGGTCGAAGTGCATCGCGAGGCCCGGCTCCGAGAGCGTCTGCTCGTGCGTCGGGAACGTCAACGCCGGCCTGACCGCGGCGACGTAGTCGATCACCTCGGCGACCTTGAGCCAGGGAGCGCCGACCGGGGTGGCGAGCACCGGGACGGGGACGGGTGGCACCGTGAACTGGTCTCCCGGGTAGAAGAGGGTGCCGTCGACGAGGACGCCGACGTTGTCGATCACCGGGATACTCTCGTGGATGACCGCGTGGCGGGTCCCGAAGAAGGCGAGGGTGAACGGGCCGACCTCGACGCTGTCGCCGTCGGTCACGACGTGCACGTCGAACGCCTCCGCGGCTGCGGCGACCCCAGCGGGCCCATGGATCGTCGCCCCGGGGTTCGACGCGAGGAGGTGGGTGAGCTGGTCGGGGGTCCAGTGATCGGCGTGCTCGTGGGTGATCACGATGGCGTCGACGTCCTGCAGATCCATCAGGGGAGAGGTGAACGAGCCCGGGTCGACGACGAGCCGACGCCCGTCCTTCTCGATGATGAGGCAGGCGTGTTCGAGTTTCGTCAAGCGCATGACGCCGACTGTACGCCGACGCCCACGACACGCGCGCACCTCGATTTGTGCCGGGCTTCGAGCCTGTGGCATACTCGACGAGTTGCAAATACGGCCCCATCGTATAGCGGCCTAGTACGTCGCCCTCTCACGGCGGTAACACGGGTTCGAATCCCGTTGGGGTCACCAGCATCACCACGAAACCGCCCGGCATCCGCCGGGCGGTTTCGTCGTTCCGGCGTGCGCCGTCGTCGCATCGCACCGTGTCCCGGATGCCCACGGAGAAGGCCCCGACGGCGTCGTGTCGACGTCGTCGGGGCCTCCCGCACGCTGCACCGTGGATCAGCCCTTCGTGGCTCCGGCCAGCAGGCCCCGGACGAAGAACCGCTGCAGGGCGAAGAACACGATCAACGGCACGATGATGGAGATGAACGCGCCCGCGGTGAGAAGCTCCCACGACTGGCCGTACGAGCCCGAGAGGTCCTGGAGGGCCTTGGTGATCGGCAACCCCTGCCCCGAGGTGAAGACCGTCGCCACGAGCAGGTCGTTCCACACCCAGAGGAACTGGAAGATCCCGAAGGAGGCGATCGCCGGCATCGACAGGGGCAGCACGATCCGGAAGAAGACCTGGCCGTGGCCGGCTCCGTCCATGCGCGCCGCCTCGATGACCTCGGCGGGGATCTCCGAGATAAAGTTGTGCAGCATGAAGATCGCGAGCGGGAGCGCGAAGATCGTGTGCGCGATCCACACCTTGGCGAACGAGCCGTCGAGGCCGTTCACCCCGAGGCCCGGCAGGATGTACAGGCCTCCGATGCGCAGCCCGTCCGAGAACAGGCGCAGCAGCGGCACGAGCGCCATCTGGATCGGCACGATCTGCAGGGCGAACACGAGCACGAACATCGTGTTGCGACCCTTGAAGTCGATCCAGGCGAACGCGTAGGCGGCGAGGCTGGCGATGGTGATGGGGATGAGAGCCGCCGGCAGGGTGATGACCAACGAGTTCAGGAAGGCCTTGCCGAGGGTGAGGCTGTCGCCCGAGTTCAGTGCGTTGGCGTAGTTGTCGAGCGTGAAGCCGGGGTTGGCGAAGACCGTCCACCAGCCGGTCGTCTTGATGTCGTTCGCCGGTCGGAACGACGAGATGAAGAGTCCGGCGGTGGGCAGGGTCCAGATCACGGCGATCACGAGGGCGGCGATGGTGGCCCCGCGGCTCGTGGTGCCCTTCTTGAGCTTGCCGCTCGAGCTCTCGATCTTCGCGACGCCTCGCTTGAGCTGGCTCTCGGTGCCCGAGCCGACCGAGACCCCGATCGGGGTGGGGGTGGCGCTCATCGGATCTCCCTCTGCTTCTGGATCTGGCGGGCGTTGTAGATGACGATCGGCAGGACGAGGACGAACAGGATGACGGCCAGGGCCGAGCTGTAACCCGTGCGGCTGCCGAGCTGGAACTGCCGGACCATCTCGAAGGCGAGGATCGTGGTGTCGTTGCGGCCTCCGGTCATGGCCGAGACGATGTCGTAGACCTTCAGCGAGGCGATCGAGATGGTCGTCAGCACGACGATGATCGTCGTGCGGATGCCCGGCACCGTGATGTGACGGAACGCCTGGAACCCGTTGGTGCCGTCGAGCGACGCCGCTTCGAGCTGCTCGGCGGGGACACCCTTGATCGCTGCGGAGAGCACGGTCATGGCGAACCCGGCCTGGGTCCAGATGAGCACGATCACCAGCAGGAGGGTGTTCCAGGGCTCGAGACCGAGCCAGTCGACGGGCTGGCCGCCGAAAGCGACGAGGATGCCGTTCAGCAGGCCGATCTGCTCGCCCTGGCGGATGTCGTAGAAGAACTTGAAGATGATGGAGGCGCCGACGAACGAGATCGCCATCGGCATGAACACCAGCAGCTTGAGGAACTTCTCGCCGCGGCTCTTGTCGATGAACACCGCGTAGGCGAGACCGATCGCCGTGGCCGTGATCGGGGCCAGCAGCACCCAGATCAGGGTGTTGCCGAATGCGGTGAGTCCGTCGGGGCTCGTGAAGACCCAGACGAAGTTGTCGAGGCCGGCGAAGCCCGAGCCGTCGTTCTTCATGAAGGCCTGCCCGGCCGTGGTGATCGTCGGGTAGATCAGACCGATGATCAGGAAGAACACCGCCGGCGCCATGAAGGCGATCAATTGCAGCGAGTACCCGGCTCCGCGCTTGGAGCGGTAGTCGAGCAGGAAGAGACCGCCGCCGAGGACGGCGGCGATCGCGGCGACCCAGATGACCGAGTTGTAGAGGCCGAACACGAGGAGCACCACCACCGGGACGACGACGCAGACGGCGAGTCGGAGGATCGTGTACAGCCGGCCTCGCCGGGGGGCGAACTCGACGAAGACCAGCACGAGGCCGACCAGGGCCGTGAAGGCCAGGAGGATCAGAGGTATCTGGGCCAGGGGCGGGATTCCCGCCAGCCACTGGAAGAAGCTGGACATCGCTGTCCTTTCGGGTACGGGTCTGGGGACGGG
>NZ_BJUV01000043.1 GCF_007988805.1 Frigoribacterium faeni
GCACGTCGCACTGCACCGTGTTTCGTGCGCCGCACCGCGTCTAGGTCAGGTGCGGTGACCGGAACGCGGTGCGGTGCGGGCAGAGGCGGGCGGCGGCGCCGCCAGCCGCCGCCGCCCGCACCCGCGCTCAGCGGCCGCCGACGAGCTTCCGGTCGCGCTGCGCGACCCCGGCCGCACCGTACGGGTAGTCGTCCACCCGCGGCGCGCTCGCCGCCGACAGCCGCGCGACCTCGTCGTCGGTCAACGCGACGGCCACGTCGGACGCCCCGAGGTTGTCCTCGAGCTGGCCGACGCTCCGTGCACCCAGGATCACCGACGTCACGGCCGGCTGCCGCAGCAGCCAGGCGAGCGACACCTGCGAGGCCGACGCGTCGTGCGCCGCGGCGATCGAGGCGACCGCGTCGAGGACGGCCCAGGTGCGGTCGTCCGCGTTCCGCGCCTCCCAGGCCTCCATGCCCCGGGTCGGATCCTCGCCGAGGCGGGTCGCCCCGGTGGGGGCCTCGTCGCGGGTGTACTTGCCGCTCAGCCAGCCTCCGGCCAGCGGCGACCACGGCAGCAGCCCGATCCCGGCGTCGAGCGAGGCCGGCACGACCTCGTGCTCGATGTCGCGCACCAGCAGGTTGTACTGCGGCTGCAGCGTGACCGGGGGCGCGAAGCCGAGGGCGGCGGCGCGCCCGACGGCCTTGGTCACCTGCCAGCCGAGGTAGTTCGAGAACCCGTAGTAGCCGATCTTGCCCGCGCTGACGGCGTCGTCGAGGAACCGCAGGGTCTCGTCGATGGGCGTCAGGTGGTCCCACGCGTGCATCTGGTAGAGGTCGACGTGCTCGACTCCGAGCCGGGTGAGCGACGCGTCGAGCGCGGCCGCGAGGTGCCGGCGCGAGAGGCCGACGTCGTTCGGGCCCGTGCCCATCGGGAACCGGCCCTTCGTCGCGAGCACGACCTGCGCCGCGTCGGTGGGGCGGGCCGCCAGCCAGCGGCCGATGATCTGCTCCGAGACGCCCGCGCTGTAGACGTCGGCGGTGTCGACCAGCGTGCCGCCCGCGGCGACGAACGCGTCGAGGAGCGTGTGCGAGGTCGGTTCGTCGGCTTCGGCGCCGAAGGTCATGGTGCCCAATGTCAGCTCCGACACGGAGGCACCGCTGTTTCCGAGTGTCCTGTAGTCCATGCGCCCGACGCTACGCCGAGGAGGCGCGGTGCGGGTCCGGTGCGCATCGCACGGGGACCGCGTCGAGGGGGTATTCTTCGGCCAGTCGACGGATCAGGTCGACGTGCTCGAGCGAACCCAGACCCCGTTCGCGACGGCCGCCACCCGACACGGGTCCAACCGAGATGTCACCGAACCCCTTCGCGGACCCGCGCGTCCGCAGCATGGAGACGACCGACCCCGTCGTCGCCCACGAGATGCTTCAGAAGATGTACCGGCTGCAGTCGATCGAGCCGACCGTGGACGGCGCCGGCGTCGGCGAGGGCTTCGCGTTCCGCCGCTCCGTCTCGGGCGAGCAGCGCTTCGCCGTCGGGCACCTCTACTACGGCGGTGTGGTGCGGACCGTCCACGATCCGATCTCGTACTTCACGCTGGCCACCGTGGTGTCCGGTCAGGTCACCATCACCGACGGAGTCGAGGAGGCGCGGGGCGGCGCCGGCCAGACCGTCGCGTCCCCCAGCGACCGCGTGAAGGAGATCCGCTCCGAGCATCTCGAGGTCTCGCAGGTCATGCTGGACCGCGCCTCGGTCGACCAGGAGCTCGCCGCCCTCGGGCTCGTCGCGCCCCGCGGACTCCATGTGACCGCCATGGAGCCGGTCTCGGCGGCCCACCAGAAGCACTGGCATGCGGTGTCGGCTCATCTGCGGCACGTCATCGGCAACGAGGCCGCGATGGCGAGCCCGCTGATCCGCACGGCGGCGTTCCGCTCGGTCGTCTCGGCGTTCATCGAGGGGTTCGAGACGAACGCCGTCGCGCTCGACCGGACGATCGACGGGCGGCCGCTGCCCTCGACCGTGCGCCGGGCGATGGCGTTCATGGAGGAGCACGCCCACGACGACGTCGGCATCACGGAGATCGCCGAGGCGGCGCGTCTGACCCCGCGGGGGCTGCAGCTCGCCTTCCGGCGGCACCTCGACACGACGCCGATGGCGGAGCTGCGCCAGGCGCGGCTGCGCGGCGCCCACGACGACCTCACGGCGGCCGACCCGACGCTCGGTCACACCGTGGCGGGGATCGCGTCGAGCTGGGGCTTCGCGCACGCGGGACGGTTCTCGGCGCAGTACCTCGAGGCCTACGGGCGGTCGCCCCGCGAGACCCTCGAGGCCTGAGCGGGCCCGATCAGGGGGTCGACGTCGGAGCCGCTCCGGTGCCCACGCGGCCCGTGGTCGGCACTCGCCGCGGACGGTCTTCGCGGTGCGAGCATCGCGTTCGTTTCGCGTCCAGGTACGTGAAAAAAATGAGGATCCGTTACAAGATGAGGTGCCTCGCGATGACCGGTTCAGGATCGCGAGTCCGGGGGTGCAGGTTGAGATGTCGGGTTTCTCCCTGCGCCCCCTTCTTCTCCGCCGAGGCGACCTCGGGAGGCCGCGCCGCGCCTCCTCGGCTCGACCGCGTCAGCGGCTGACGTCGGTGTGCACGAACGACTGCGCCGAACGGCTCGCGGTCGGTCCGCGCTGGCCCTGGTAGCGCGACCCGTACTCGCTCGAGCCGTACGGGTGGTCGGCCGGCGAGCTCAGCCGGAAGAAGCAGAGCTGGCCGATCTTCATGCCCGGCCAGAGCTTGATCGGCAGGGTCGCCACGTTCGAGAGCTCGAGGGTGACGTGGCCGCTGAACCCGGGGTCGATGAACCCGGCCGTGGAGTGCGTGAGGAGCCCCAGCCGTCCCAGCGAGCTCTTGCCCTCGAGGCGCGCGGCGACGTCGTCGGGCAGGCTGACCAGCTCGTACGTGCTGCCGAGCACGAACTCGCCCGGGTGCAGGATGAACGGCTCGTCGGCCTTCGTCTCGACCAGACGGGTGAGCTCGGGCTGCTCCTCCGCCGGGTCGATGAACGGGTACTTGTGGTTGTCGAACAGCCGGAACAGGCGGTCGAGCCGCACGTCGATGCTCGACGGCTGGATCAGCGAGGGGTCGTAGGGGTCGAGGCCGATGCGCCCGGCGTCGAGCTCGAGCTTGATGTCGCGGTCGGAGAGCAGCACGCGACAAGCCTAGTCAGCCCCGAGGGCGCGGGAGGGGCGGGCTCGGCGCGCCCGGTCGGCGACGGGGGCGCGACGCGGGCGCAGTCGGGGCGGGCTCGGGGTCGGTGGGGGAGGATGGGGTCATGCGTGCCGTCACCGTCCCCGTGCCCGGAGGGCCTCGTGCCCTCGTCGTCAGCGAGGTGCCCGAACCCGTCGCCGGGCCGCGCGAGGTCGTCATCGACGTCGCCGCCGCGGGGGTCAACCGCGCCGACGTGAACCAGCGCGAGGGCCACTACCCGTCGCCGGCCGGAGCCCCGAGCTGGCCCGGTCTGGAGGTCAGCGGCACGGTGGTGGCCGTCGGCGACGAGGTGACCACCGCCTCCCTGGGGGATCACGTCGTGGCCCTGCTCTCGGGCGGCGGCTACGCCGACCGCGTCGCCGTCGACGAGGGGCTGGTCCTGCCGTACCTCAAGGGCCTCGACTTCGTCGAGTCGGCCGGACTGCCCGAGGCCGTCGCCACGGTGTGGTCGAACGTGTTCATGAACGCGCAGCTGCAGCCGGTCGAGACCCTGCTCGTGCACGGCGGGTCGAGCGGCGTCGGATCGATCGCGATCCAGCTCGCCAAGGCCCTGGGGTCGACGGTCTACGCCACGGCCGGCACCGCCGACAAGGTCGCCTTCAGCGAGGCGCTCGGCGCCGACCGGGGCATCGACTACAAGAACGAGGACTTCGTGGCGGTCGTCAAGGAGCTCACCGACGGGCGCGGCGTCGACGTCGTGCTCGACCTGGTGGGCGGCGACTACCTCGCCCGCGACGTCGAGGCGCTCGCCGTCGGGGGTCGCATCATGGTGATCGCCTCGCAGGGCGGCGCCGAGGCGACCATCGACGTCGGCCGTCTGATGGGCAAGCGCGGACGCATCTGGGGCACCACCCTGCGGGCCCGGCCGCTCGAGGAGCGCCGCGAGATCATGGCGCAGGTCCGCGAGCACGTCTGGCCGCTGGTCGCCCGCGGCGACGTGCGACCCGTGCTCGACAGCGTGTTCCCGCTCGAGTTCGCCGCCCTCGCCCACGAGCGCATGGAGTCCGGCGGGCACAGCGGCAAGATCCTGCTCGCCGTGCGCTGAGCCGGCCGGCCGTGCGCTGAGCCGGCCGGCTGCGCTGAGCCGGCCGGCTGCGCTGAGCCGGCTCGCCGTGCGCTGACTCCTCGAGAGGGCGGAGGAGGCGCGGGTCGTCAGGCCACCCGGCTGTCGGCGCCCTTCTTCACGACGGACGCGCCGACGACCTCGACCAGCACCGGGACGGACTCGCCGAGCACCCGGTCGAGTCCTCGCACGACGTCCGACGCGGCGGCGACCACCGGGGCGGGCGACGACCCGGCCGTGACGCGCACCCGCACCTTGAGGGCGGGCCGGCCGTTCACGGTCCAGGCCGAGACGCCGACGTCGGCGATGTCGCGGCGACGCTCGAGCGCGTCGGTGATGGCGGTGTCGGCGAACGACGTCGAGACGGCGATCGAGCCCGCCTCGTCGTCGGAGACGACCACGCGGTTCGTGCGGCCTCCGCCGTGGCGGAACACCGCCACCAGGAAAACGATCAGCAGCACGAGGCAGAGCGCGGCGAGGGCGGCGGGCAGCCAGCTCCCGCCGGTGCCGCCGTTCGGATCGAGCGGCGTGCGGTCGACCGCGTCGGCCACGGCGCTCGCCGCGGGATCGACGAGGTCGCGCAGTCGGGCTCCGGCGTCTCCCGCGAGGGCGCTGACGCCGACGAACGCGCCGACGGCGATCGCGATCAGCCCGGTGACGATCAGCAGCAGCCGGTTCAGGAATCTGTTGCTGGCGGTCATGATCCGAGCCTTCCGTCGGTGGCGACGCTCGTGGCGGCGGTGAGGGAGGGGCGGTAGGGGGTGGCGGCGAGCTCGTCGCGGACCGCGGCGAGCACGGGCTGCTCGTCGAGCGCGACGCCGGAGGTCGGAGTCAGACGGACCTGCGCCTTGCGCCGCGAGACCCAGGCGTCGACCTGGTCGCTCGAGAGCCGACCGGCGACGCGGGCGGTGCGGGCGAGCGACGACGCGATGACGCGATCGTCGACCACGGCGGCGACGCGGTCGTCGTCGATGGCGTGACGTCCGCGACGGCCGGCGGTGAGGCCGAGCACGAGCAGGACGATCCCGACGAGGACGCTGACGGCCCCGGCCGCGATGACGACGCCCGGGGCGTCGGAGAGGGCGGTCGACAGGGTCGGCAGCACGTCGACCGGCGAGAAGAGCAGCGCGGGTCGACCGAGGGCGGCGTACACCGACTCGATCCCCACCCAGGCCACGACGACCGAGAGGAGGAGCAGCACGACGATGGCGCTGCCCGAGCGGGACGAGTTCGACTCGCGGCGCACGATGCGCGCGTAGACGCGGGGATCGCTCATGAGGTTCTTCCTGTCCGCTCGATACGGGATCCGGTGACGGTGACGTCGACGCGGCCGACGGTGCGATCGGCGATCTCGGCCATGCGTCGGGTGAGCGTCGACTGCAGCGATCGGACGATGCCGACCACGCCGCCCTCGGGCACGTCGACGGCCTCGGTGAGCGTCGGGATGCGCACGGGCGTCGTGACGGACAGCGCGAGCCGGCCGTCGTCGTCCCGGGCGTCGACGTGCACCTCGCGGCGGTCGACTCTCAGGGTCTCGGCGACCACGGCGACGGCGACCCGGGTGAGGACGCGCGCCGCGGTGCTGACGTGCCCGGGGACGACGGAGGCGCGGTCGGGGAGCCCGGTGGCGCCGTCGGCGCGATCGTCCTCGCGGTCACCGCTCCGACCGGTCGCCGGTGCGGCGGTGGCGGTCATGACGACGAACGCCGTCCGCGCAGGGCGTCCAGCAGCCCGCTCGCGTCGGTCTTCCCCGAGACGATGCGGCCGACGAGCGCGCCCACGGCGATGCAGACGGCGACGAGCACGAGGGCCCAGAAGCCGAACTGCAGTCCGACGACGGCGAGCACGGCCCCGACGGCCATGCCGGTGGTGGTGGGGGTCATCGGACGCGGCTCTCGGCGTTCTCGTCGGCGTCGTCGTCCTCGCCCGGGATGAAGACGTCGTTGATGGCGACGTTGACCTCGGCGACCTCCATGCCGACGAGCTGCTCGATGGCACGGGCGACGCTCGCGCGCACGTCCTCGGCGATCCGGTTCATGGGCTGCGGGTACTCGACGACGATGGTCACGTCGGCCGCGACCTGGGTCTCGCCGACCTCGACGCGGACGCCCTGGCTGAGGTCCTGCGTGCCGATCACGTCGCGGAGGGCGCCGAAGGCGCGAGCGGCTCCGCCACCGAGGGCGTGGACTCCGGGGACCTCGCGGGCGGCGATGCCGGCGACCTTCGAGATGACGCTGTCGGCGATGACCGTCTTGCCCACGGCGGTGACGCCGGTCGACCCGGTCGAGGAGCTCGTGGTCGCGGCCGTGGTCGAGACGGGAGCCTTGTCGACCCGGCTGGTGGAGGCGGCGGTCGTGGCGGGGGTGGTCGGGGTGGTGTCGGCCATGGTGTTCTCCTTCTGTCGGGGTCGCGTCGATGCGGGTTCCACGTCGCGAATCGGTGTAGTCATGTACAGGACGCATCCCGCGGCAGAAACGTCACGGAATACGTCGAGGACATTCTCTCCGGCCCTGTTCGATCAGGGCCACGACGGTCGGGTCGCGGTCACGTGCCCCGAGCGAGACGAGCCGAGGAGGCGCGGTGGCGGTCGACCTGGCCAGTGCGGCCGACGCGGTGCTCGCGTCGCGTGCCGCCGAGGGGGACGAGCGGGCCTTCGAGCAGCTGCTGCGCCGCCACCTCGGGCTCATGACGGCCTACGCGACGCGCCTCACGAGCTCGCGGGCCGACGCCAACGACGCCGTGCAGGAGGCCTCCATCGCGATCTGGCGCGAGCTGCCGACGCTGGCCGACCCGGCCGCCGTGCGCGGCTGGATGATGCGGATCGTCTCGCGCAAGTCGTTCGACCTCGTGCGGGCCCGGCGCCCGGCGAGCGACGTCGACGAGCTCGAGCTGCCCAGCGAGCACGGCGGTCGCGACGACCCCGAGCGCGCGGCCGTCACCGGCGACGCGCTGTCCGGCCTGCGGGAGGCGCTGCAGCGGCTGCCCGAGAGCCAGCGGCAGGTGTGGACCCTCCGCGAGGTGGGAGGCGAGTCGTACGCCGACATCGCCGAGAGGACGGGGACGACCGTGACCGCCGTCCGAGGCCTGCTGGCCCGAGCACGAGAGACGTTGACCCGCGACATGGAGGCCTGGCGATGAGTGACGACCCGACCCGCGCCTCCTCGGGGACGCCCGACGAGCCGACCCGCGCCTCCTCGGAGACGACCGGGGTGCCGGGGCTGCCGGGTGCGCCCGACGTCGGCGCCGAGCTGGCGGCCGCGGCCGTGGCCGAGGGGCTGCCGCCCGCCGAGGCGGTGGCGGCCGGCGACGCCGTGACCGAGGCGGACGCCGCCGCCGAGCTCGACGCCGCGGTCGAGGCCGCGCCCGACGACGGCGTGAGCATCGAGCGCATCTCCGACTACCTCGACGACGGCCGGGAGCCCTACGACCCGTTGATCGAGGACGACCCGTCCGCGCTCGCCCAGCTGGTGGCGCTCAAGCGGCTGCGCTCGATCACCGGTCGCCTGCTGGCCGACGAGGTGGCCACCGCCTCGACCGCGCCGGCGCCCTCGTGGATCGCCGACGTGATGAGCCGGGTGCGGCTCGAGTCGCGCTCCGGCCGCGAGATCCCCCTCACGTCGACCGATCTGCGGACCACGCTGCACATCACCGAGGGCGCCGTCCGCGGGCTGATCCGGGAGGCCGGAGACGCGGTCGACGGCGCCGTCGTCATCTCGTGCGCCATCATCGGCGACGTCTCGCAGCCGGACGCCGCGGTGCGCGTCGAGGTGTCGATCAGCGCGCTCTACGGCGTCGAGGTCCCGGCGCTCGCCGACGAGGTGCGCGGCGCCGTGGCCCGGCACCTCCTGCAGCAGACCGAGCTCGTCGTCGAGAGCGTCGACGTGACCGTGCGGGACGTGCACCTGATCGACACCGACCCCGACACCGAGGGAGCACCGTGATGGACGACAGCCAGCTCTCGCAGCTCGCCACCGAGCTCGGGGCGCTCGCCGCGGGCACTCCCGGGGTGGTGCGCGTGCAGGCCCGACCCGGCTTCGGCACGGTGGTGCGGCAGGCGCTCGACGGGCTGACCGCGGTGGTCGGCGGGGGCGACGCGGATGAGGCGTCGTCCGCCGGTGCGGCGGGTGCGGCCGGTGCCGCGGGTGCGGCCGGAATGCCGGGTGCAGCCGGTGCCGCGGGTGCGGCCGGGGTGCCGGGCGGACGCTCGGCCCCGTTGGTCGGGATCGCCGTCACGCGGCTCGAGGCCCGGGTGACGCTCGACATCGCGGTGAGCGACGAGGCGGCGGGGCCGCGTGTGGCGCGCGAGGTGGCCGAGCGGCTGCTGGCGCGGCTGGCGGACGAGACCGACCTGGTCGAACCCTCGCTCGACCTGCGCATCGTCGGCGTCGCGTCCGCCTAGCTCTCCGTCGGATCGAGTGGTCCGAAGACGCTCGTCGTGCGCCGGTGAAGAGCATCTTCCGACCACTCGATCGCCGCGCGGGGCGACCCCGGGGTGGCCTCGGAGGTACGGGTCGCTATAGTGGTGACGCCCGCCTTCGAGGCGGCGCGCGAGTGTAGTTCAATGGTAGAACTCCAGCTTCCCAAGCTGGTAGCGCGGGTTCGATTCCCGTCACTCGCTCCATTCGTTGTCCGTCGGCGTCCGATCGTGCGCGCCACGCGCCCCGCCCGCGCTACGCGTTTGGCCCCGCCCGCGCCACGCGTCGCGCCTCGCCCGCGCTACGCGTCGCGCACACGATCGAGTGGTCGGAAGATGCTCTTCCTCCGCCGACGAAGAGCATCTTCGGACCACTCGATCCGGGTCAGTCGCGGCTCGGGGTGGCGGGGTCGACGTCGGGGCGCTCGCGACGTGCGGCGCGCACGGCGAACACCGTGAGCGTGACGAAGACGGCCAGCGCGACGCCCGCGATCACGAGCCACGACGTCGCTCGGCTGCCGGACAGGCCGTCCGCGGCCAGCAACGCGAGCCCGGACAGCACGAGGAACGCGCGCGGCACGGCGAACGCGGGTCGCAGCGAGCCGGGGGAGTCCCAGCGGGCGGGGCCGGGCTCGGGCGCCTTCGCGATGAGGAGGAACACCGTCGCCAGCAGCCCGAACGGCACCGTCAGCATGAACCAGACCAGCTTCGAGCGGCCGTCCTTGCGGGCGAGCCGGATGTTGACGACGCCGAAGACGACCCAGACGACGAGCGAGACGAGGGTGAAGGTCGACACGCGCTCACGTTAGCGCGCGCCACGCGACTCGCGCCTCGCGCCCCACCCCGTCCCGCCTCGCGCCCGCCCGCGCGATCGAGTGGTCGGAAGATGCTCTTCATCCGCCGCCGAAGAGCATCTTCCGACCACTCGATCCGCCGCGGGCGAGCGAGCGGCGCCTGCCCGGCTGAGGGAGGGCGCCGCTCAGACGCGCCCGGGCGCCGCGATCGCCCAGCCGTGGGCCCCCACCACGAGGTCGGCGCCGTCGAACCCGGCATCGCGCCCCGCGACGAACTCGGGCGTCGAGCCGGATGCACCGGCCGCTCCGGTCGACCCCAGCGGCACCCGCAGCTCGCCGTCGCCGATGTTCAGCGCCACGACCAGCACCTGCCCATCAGCACCGTCGGCTCCGCCGCCCGCACCGGACCCGCCGCCCGAAGCCCCGCCGCCGCCCGAAGCCCTGCCACCGCCCGAAGCCCCGCCACCGCCCGAGGCGTCGGCTCCGCCACCCGCACCGGCTCCGCCACCAGCAGCCCCGCCGGCCACGGCACCGTCGCGCCCACCGGTCAGCTCGAGCACGAGGGTCCCGTTCTCGACCGACAGGGTCCGGCTCCGCGCCCGGTGCAGCCACGGGTGCCGTCGCCGCACGCCGATCAGCAGCTGGTGCAGCGCGAAGACGTCGGGGCGGGCGTCGGGCACGCCCGAGCCGGGTCCGTCGACCGGCGCGGGCGGGTAGGCGGGGCGCACGGCGTCGTCTCCGCCGACCCGCGCCTCCTTGACTCCGCGCAGTCCGTACTCGTCGCCGTAGTAGACGCTCGGCATCCCGCCCAGCGAGAAGAGCAGCACGGTCGCGTGGTCGTGGTGGCGCTCGTCGGCGATCTGACTGGCGATCCGGGTGACGTCGTGGTTGCCGACGAAGGTCAGCGGCACGAACGCGTCGAGGAACTCGTCGTGCCGGGTCAGCGCCCAGGCCAGCTCGTGCAGGTTCGCGTCGTCGATCCCGTGCCAGATCCCCTGCCACAGCTCGTACTGCGTGACGCTGTCGAGGCCTCCCTCGCGCACGGCCGCGACGTAGTCGCCGTGCAGCACCTCGCCGACGACGGCGACGTCGGGGTGCCGCTCGCGCACCGTCGGCAGCACCTGCGCCCAGAACTCGGAGGGCACGGCGTAGGCGGCGTCGAGCCGCCAGGCGTCGGCGCCGCGATCGCACCAGTGGGTCATCACGTCGATCACGAGCTCCGCGACCTCGGGACGGGAGTGGTCGAGGGCGATCAGCCCGCCGTGGCCCTCGAAGGTCGCCAGCTCGCCGTCGTCCTCCCGACGGAACAGCGCCGCCGCCGGCGACGAGGCGTCGGCGCGGGCCTCGACGAGAGCGGGGAACTCGGGCCCGACGTGGTTGAAGACGCCGTCGAGCATCACCCGGACGCCCTTCTCGTGCGCCCGCTCGATGAGCTCGACGAGGTCGCTCTCGGTGCCGAGGCGCGGGTCGATCGTGACGTGGTCGATCGTGTCGTAGCCGTGCGTCGACGACGCGAAGACCGGCCCGAGCGCGAGTCCGTTCGCCCCGAGCGCGAGCAGGTGGTCGAGCCAGGGCACCAGGTCGAGGAGGCGCGGCGCCGGCGTCCGGTCCCCTCCCGTCGTGTCCGCTCCGACGAATCCCAGGGGGTAGACGTGCCACCACACCGCGTGCTCGGTCCAATCCATGCCCTCGAACCTAGCCGCGCGGCACGACGCCAGGATGTGGGCACAGCGCCAGGCCTTCTCCTGGTGCCGTGCCCGCATCCTGGCGCGGTGGCACCCGCCCGCTACGCCCAGGCGCGCCGGCGGGTCTTGCCGGCGTCGTCCCTCACCGGCTCGTCGACGACGCGCACGGCGGACGGCCGCCGCTCGGGGTCGAGGCGCTCGCGGGCCCAGGCCAGGATCGTCGGGCCGTCGACGTCGCCGCCCGGCACGTCGACCACGGCCTCGATCCGCTGACCCAGGTCGTCGTCCGCGACGCCGAACGCGACGGCGCCGCGCACCGCGGGGTGGGCCTCGAGCACCCGCTCGACCTCGGTCGGGTGCACGTTCACCCCGCCGCGCAGGATGACGTCGTCGACCCGGTCGACCACGAACAGCCACCCGTCGTCGTCGAGCAGCCCGAGGTCGCCGATGGTGTCCCAGCCGTCGGCGGTCCGGGCCGACTCCCCGCCGAGATACCGGTACGTCGGGTCGCCCTCCCGCCGCAGCCAGACCTGCCCGATCGTGCCCGCCGGCAGCTCGTCCCCGTCGGCGGACCGCACCGACACCGCCGTCGACCCCGTCGCCCGGCCGACGCTGCCCGGGTGCCGCAGCCACTCGTCGCCGCGGATCGTCAGCACCCCGTTGGACTCGCTGCCCGCGTAGACCTCGACGACGCGCTCGGGGCCCACCCAGTCCAGGAACCGGCGCTTGAGGTCGGGCGCGCACGGCGCCCCGAGGTGCAGCACCGTCTCGAGCGACGAGACGTCGGCCGCCGCGCGCTCGTCGGCCGGCAGCCGCAGCAGGCGGTGCATCATCGTCGGCACGAGCAGGGCCCAGGTCACCCGGTGCTCCTCGATCGCCCGCAGCACCCGCCGCTCGTCGAAGCGCGGCAGCAGCACGAGCGAGTGCCCGGTCATCAGGCCCCGGAACGCGTAGGTGAACGTGGCCGAGTGCATCAGGGGTCCGGCCACGAGCTGCACCTGGTCGCGCGGCAGGAACGACGCCACCGCCCGGTCGGGGTCGAGCAGCGCGGGTCCGGCCGCGACGACGACCTTCGGCCGGCCGGTGGACCCCGACGAGGTCGGCGCCTTCCAGCTCGTCGACCAGGCGTCGGGCAGCGGGGTGTCGGCCAGCCCGGCCGGCGGCGTCCAGCGCGCCGGCACCCACGGCACCCCGTCGCGTGACGACGGCACCCCGACCACGAGCGCCGGCCGCACCAGCTCCTCGAGCGCGGCGCGCTCGCCGGCGTCGAGGCCGAGCGACACCGGTTGGGGCGTCGCGCCGCACTTCCAGACCGCCGCGCAGACGACGATCGCCTCGACCGTGTTCGGCAGGGCGATCGTGACCATCGAGTCCCGCCCGACGCCGAGCTCCGCGTAGGCGCGGGCCAGCCGGGAGGAGGCGCGGTCCAGCTCGAGGGCCGTCAGCACCGACTCGCCGTCATGGGCCACGATCCGCCCGGGGTCGGCGTCAGCGAGCGAGGTGACGATGTGCGAGATCGACTGCCTGACCACGGTCGCCCTCCGTCCCGACCGACTCGTAGAACTCCTCGTGCAGCCGGGCGACGTCGTCCCAGTCGTGCGACGCCGCCAGCGCGCGCCCGGGATCGGCGGGCGGACCGTCGCCGTCGAGCGCCGCGACGAGCGCCCCGGCGACCGACTCGCGGTCGCTCGCGTAGGCCACCGTCGCGCCGAACACCTCGCGCAGCACCGGCAGGTCGCGGGCGACGACGGGGACGCCCGCGGCGAGGGCCTCCATCGCGGCCAGGCCGAAGCCCTCCTTGGTCGAGACGAAGGCCAGCGCGCCCGCGGCGGCCACCAGCGCGGGCAGCTCGTCGTCGTCGACGACCCCGAGGAGGCGCGGGTCGAGACCCAGCTCCGCCGCCCGCCGGTCGAACCCGGCCCGGTAGTCCCGGTAGTCGAAGAGGGTCTCCCCGCCGCCGAACACGAGCCGCACCCCGGGACGCTCCCGCTGGACGAGCGCGAACGCCTCGAGCAGGTCGACGCTGCCCTTGCGCGGTTCGATGCCGCCGAGGGCGAGCACGTACTCGCCGAGCCGTCCGCGCCACACGGACCGGCCGGCCGCACCCTCCGGCCCGGCGGCGGCCCGGAACCGGGCCGAGTCGACCCCGTTCGGGATGACCGTCGGGGTCAGCCCCCAGCCCGCCGCCACGTCGGCGGCCACCGCGGCCGAGACGCACAGACGCGCGATCGGCTGCCGGATCGCCTGATCGTGGCAGCGGACGAGCTCGGGCGTCGTGAACTCGTCGAGGTGATGGACGGTGCGCAGGCACGGCCCGACCGCGTTGGCCGAGATGCAGTCCTGGGCGTGGACGACCTCGGGGGCGTCCGAGGCGTCGCGCTGCGCGTCGAACGCGGCGCGCATGGTGGCGATCGACCGCTGGATGCGCTCCCCGACCGATTCGTCGTCGCGCGCCGCGAACGGCACGACCCGGATCCGCACCGCGGGGTCGACGCGACGGAAGAACGCCTGGTCGCCTCCGCGGCCGAGCGTCCAGACGGTCACGTCGTGACCCCGCCGGGCCAGGGCCTCCGACAGGGCGAGCGTGTGCACGACCCCGCCCCGCGGCTTCGTCGAGTAGGTGACCTGGGCTATCTTCACGCGCGCGCCTCCTCGGGTCAGGCGATCGGGGGCGGACTCGTACGGTACGCGGCGGGCACCCGCTCGTGCAGGTGGTCCATCGTGCGGCGGGCCCGGGCGACGCCCGCGCCGACGTCGGCGGTCGCGGTCGCGAGACCGCCCTTCGCCCAGGTCTTCGCGATGATCTCGCCGGCCGGGTCGACGACCTTCGCCTGGCCCAGGAACCTCAGCCCGCCGAGCACGCCCGTCTGGTTCGACGACACGAGGTAGAGCTGGTTCTCGGCGGCCCGGGCGCAGTCGTAGAGGTCGAACAGGTGCGCCTGCCGGTCGTTCCGCAGGCGGTCCGACCGGTCGGTGACGCTGGCCGGCCACGCGCTCAGGCAGGCGAGCAGCTCGGCGCCGTCGAGCGCCAGCGTGCGCGACGACTCGGGGAACGTCTTGTCGAAGTCGATCATCATGCCCAGGCGGCCGACGGGGGTGTCGAACGCGTCGAACGACGACCCGGCCCGGTACGCCTCGGACTCGCCGAGCGGCAGGTGGACCTTGCGATGCGAGCCCAGGAGGCGCCCGCCCTGCACGCAGACCGCGCTGTTGTACCGGACGTCGACACCCCCGTCGAGCACCCGCTCGGCCACCCCGAAGCAGATCGTCATGTCGCCCGCCATGTCGGCGACGGCCTGCACCTCGGGGCCGTCCAGCTCGACGGCCGGCGGCAGCGCCTCGGGGCCCGGGTGCACCATGTCGAGCAGGTAGCCGCCGACGGTCGCATCGGGCAGGACGAGCAGGTCGACCCCGCGCTCGCGGGCCTGCTCGATCATGCCGGGCAGCTTGGCCAGGGTGCGCTCGACGTCGCGACCGAAGTGCGCCGCGACCGCCCCCATCGTGATCTCGGCCATGTCGACAGGCTAGCCCGACACGACCGCCTCCAGCGGGGCGTCGGTCCGTCCCGGCTGAGCCGTCGAGGCGGTCGGCGTCGACGTGCCCGCCGTCGACGCGCCCGACGTCGAGGTGCGCGGCGTCGACGTGTCCGGCGTCGAGTCGTCGCGCGTCGCCCGACCGGCCTGGGCGGCGAGGCTCTCGACGACGTGCTCGGCATCGCGGGCGATCGCCTCGAACCGGCCGGAGCCCCAGGTGTGCAGCCACGGCAGTCCGACGAAGCACAGCCCCGGCGTCGAGGTGACCCCGCGCCGATGGGTCGGGTGGCCCGCGCCGTCGAAGACGCCGACCTGCACCCACGAGTAGTCCGAGCGGAAGCCCGCCGACCAGACGATGCTCGTGATGCCCGCCTCGCGGAGGTCGAGGGCGGTGACCTCGGACTCGGGCCGCCAGACCGGGCTGTAGCGCGCCTCCTCGGGGGCGTCGATTCTCTCGCGGTCGATGTGGCGGTCGATGTCGGACTTGATCGACTCCATCACCGAGTCGGCGTGGTCGAGCGAGGCCTCGGCCGTCGGCGAGAAGCTCAGCGCCGTGCCGTCGGCTCCGGTCAGCCGGCCGTAGAGCCGCATGCCCTCGAGGGCGAAGGCCCGCAGGTCGATGTCGCGTCCTCCGTCGCGTCCGGTCATGTAGTGGTTCGTCGACTCGCGCTTGGTCAGCCCGCCGACCTGCGCCTGCACGGGGATGTCGTAGACGCCCATGTCGCTGAGCCAGGCGATGCAGTCGCGGCCGCGGTAGAAGCGGGCGCAGCGCGGCGCGGACCCGAGCGCGAGGTGCACGCGACGCCCGGCGAGATGGAGGTCCTCCGCGATCTGCGCGCCGGACTGCCCCGAGCCGACGACGAGAACGTCGCCCTCGGGCAGCAGCTGCGGCGAGCGGTAGTCGGCCGAGTGCAGCTGCACGACGTCGCGCGAGACGCCCGCGGCGACGGCCGGCAGCACCGGTCGGTGGTACCCGCCGGTGGCGACGACCACCTGGTCGGCGAGGACCGTGCCCTGGTCGGTGACGACCTCGAAGCCGCCTCCGGTCGCCTCCCGCAGGCGCGTGACCAGCACGTTCTCGACCACGGGCGCGTCGAACGAGGCGGCGTAGCGGCGGATCCAGGCGAGCACCTCGTCGCGGGCCATGAAGCCGTCCGGGTCGTCGCCGTCGTAGGCGAAGCCGGGCAGCACGCACTGCCAGTTCGGGGTCACCAGCGTGAAGGCGTCCCAGCGGCGGTCGGCCCAGTCGTGACCGATCGTGTCGCGCTCCAGCACGAGGTGGTCGATGCCCTGCCGCGTGAGATGCCAGCTGACCGAGAGACCGGCCTGGCCGCCGCCGACCACGACCACGTCGACGCGGGTGCCGTCCACGACCCGGCGGGCGGGGCGGGATCCGCGGGGACCGGCGGTCGCGCGCTCGGCGGTCACGAGACGGCCTCCGAGGCGGAGGCGGAACCGGAACCGGAGGCGGGGGCGGTCTCGGGAGCAGGGAGGGGCGGGAACATCTCGAGGACCCGCACCGTGCCTCCCGGGTAGCGTCCCGCGACCGCGACGATCTCGCTCTCCTGCTGCATCGCCGAGGTGCAGGCGAAGCCGTAGCGGGCGGCGACCCGCTCGCTCGCGACCCGGAGGGCCGTGGTCGAGCGGTCGACGAACTCGGCCAACGGGTAGTCGGCGCCCTCGACGAGGTAGTCGTGCATCACGAGGCTGGGCGAGTAGCACGAGGCCACGGCGCCGTCGGGCCAGCGGATCTCGAAGGTCATCTCAGGCACGGGCGAGGCTCGCCTTCTCGACGGACGCGACGGACGCGACGGATGCGGCGGATGCGGCGGATGCGCCGGACGCGGCGCCCTCGCCGGTGCGGTACGCGTCGGGGCGGCGGTCGCGCAGGTGGAACATGCCGCCGCGCATCGCCGCGAAGGTGCCCTCGACGTCGATCTCGGCGATCGCGAGGCCCGCCTCGAGCAGCGTCGTCGCGAGCACGTTGCCGCCCGGGTCGACGACCTTGGCGTTGCCGACGTAGCGCAGCGAGCCGAAGGTGCCGGCCTGGTTCGACGCCATCCAGAACACCTGGTTGTCGAGGGCGCGAGCCATGTCGAAGAGGTTGAACCGGTACGTCCAGCGGTCGTCCTGCAGGTTCTCGGCGGTGGCCGTCCGGGCGACGGGCCAGGCCGACATGCTGACGATGATCTCGGCGCCGTCCATCGCCAGCGACCGGGCCGCCTCGGGGAACGCCTTGTCGTAGCAGATCTGCAGGCCGATCCGGCCGACGGGGGTGTCGAACGCCTCGTAGACGTCGCCGGCCGAGTACGACATGTTCTCGCCGAGCGGCTGGTGCACCTTGCGGTACGAGCCGTAGACGCGGGCGCCGTCGAGGCAGACCGCGGCGTTGTAGCGGGTCTCGCCGTCGGCGTCGAGCTCGCAGAAGCCGATGCAGACGACCATGTCGCCCGCGATCTCCTGCACGCGCCGCAGCTCGGGGCCGTCGAGCGAGATCGCCGGGGGCAGCGACCGCGACGTGCTCTTCAGGGTGTCGCCGTGGTTGCCGAGCGACGAGAGGTACCCGCCGATCGCCGCCTCGGGGAACGCGAGCAGCTGCACGCCGGCCTCCCGGGCCTCGCGGACGAGGCTCTCGATGAGCGCGTAGTTCTGGTCGAGGTCTCGGGTGAAGTTCGCCGAGACGGCCGCGACGGTCGTGGTCATCGATGCTCCTTGCGGGCGGTGGATGGTGACGGAGGCGCAGGGTCCTGCGGTGCGTCAAGTCAACGTCACGACGTGTTACCGATTGGTTTCGACCAGAACAAGATCGTGTTTCCGCGGATCGGGGCGCAGTAGAGGGGTACGCCGGGCGGCCTCGAAACAATTCGGCGATCCCCCGTAATCCGACGGCAACACACGCGCCGAAGACTCGTGCCAGATCGACCCGGCAGTTCCTCATCCGACCCCGCAAGGAGCCCGCACCATGAGCGACATCGACTTCGACCAGCAGATCCTCGACAACATCGAGACCTCGCGCAACGAGATCGCGCACCCGTCCCTGCCCAAGGGCAGCAACATCTACGGATCGACGAAGATCTTCCCCGACTACACCGCCACGAAGGACGAGTACTACTTCCAGCTCGTGCACGGCATCGCGCACGAGTCGTCGGTGAGCTTCGTCGCCGTGCTGCAGGCCACCCGCGCCCTGCGCAAGGGCTTCACGAGCGTCCTCTACTTCTACGGCCCCGGCTCGATGAACTGCATCGCGAACCGCGGGTTCCCGACGACCGGCTCGGACGGCTTCCCCGGTGAGAACAACATCAACAACGCGCTCGAGACCTTCATCGCCGAGGGCGGCACGGTGTTCTGCTGCCGCTTCGGACTGGCCCTGCACGGCAACCGCGAAGAGGACCTCATCGCCGGCGTGATCCCCTGTCACCCGCTCGACGTGCAGGACGCCGTCATCCACTACGCCCGCAAGGGCGCCATCATCAACAGCACCTACATGGTCTGAGCCGGTGCGCCCGTGACCATCACGAACGCCGGCGCCCTCTCGACCCGGGTCGACGTCGCGATCCGCGGCATCCGGGTCGCCGCCCCGGTGAACCGCCAGGGAGGCGCGGGTCCGAGCGACGACGGACACGTCCTGTTCCAGGGGCTGCAGTCGGCGATCCCGCAGAGCCAGGACAGCCCCTACCTCGTCGACGACGGCAGGCTGCTGCTCGACGGCGAGGACACCGGCATCGAGGTCACGCCCGTCGACCGGCCGCGGTTCTACGACCTCGCGACCGACGACGGGGTCCCCTACGAGAAGATCGCGCGCCTCCACGGGGCCACGGTGCTCGCCACCACCGTCGTCCAGACCTGCGTCCGCTACGACGAGGCCGAGCGGTGCCGGTTCTGCTCGATCGAGGAGTCGCTGAACGCGGGCTCGACGATCGCGGTCAAGACGCCGGCGATGATCGCCGAGGTCGCCGAGGCGGCCTGGCGGCTCGACGGCGTCGAGCAGATGGTCATGACGACGGGCACCTCGAACGGACGCGATCGCGGCGCCACGCACCTCGCGCGCTGCGTGAAGGCCATCAAGAAGGTCGTGCCCGAGCTCGAGATCCAGGTGCAGTGCGAGCCGCCGGCCGCCCTCTCGACGATCACCGACCTCTACGAGGCCGGCGCGCGGTCGATCGGCATCCACGTCGAGTCGATGGACGACGCGGTGCGGCAGCGCTGGATGCCGGGCAAGTCGCGCGTGTCGCTCGACGAGTACCGCGCCGCCTGGCGCGAGGCCGTGCGGGTGTTCGGACGCAACCAGGTGTCGACGTACCTGCTCGTGGGGCTCGGCGAGGACCCCGACGAGATGGTCGCCGGCGCGCAGGAGCTGATCGACATGGGCGTCTACCCGTTCGTGGTGCCGTTCCGGCCGCTGCGCGGCACGCTCGCGACCGACGTCGACGGGGCCACCGCGCCGCACGGCTCGGTGCTGCACGACATCACGTTCCGGGTCTCGCAGGCGCTGATCGCCGCGGGCATGAAGGGCTCCGACCAGACCGCCGGATGCGCGGCGTGCGGCGCGTGCTCCGCGCTGCAGACGGCAGGGGGCTGAGCATGGCCCTGCTCGACGTGCCGGCGCTGATGGGGCCGCGCGTCGTGAGCCCGCCGGCGGAGTTCCTCGTCGGCGTCGCGGACCCCGCCGAGATCGAGACGTACCGCGACCTCCGTCGTGCCGCCTTCGTCGACGAGCAGGGGCTGTTCGACGGCACCGACCGCGACGACCTCGACGACGACCCGCGCACCGTGGTGCTCGTCGCCCGGGTGGGCGCGACGGTGGTCGGCGGGGTGCGGCTCGCGCCCGTCGGCGCCCGGGACATCGGGTGGTGGACGGGCTCGCGGCTGGTGGTCGCGCCGTCGGCCCGGAGCGCGCGCGGCGTCGGCTCGGCCCTCGTGCGGGCCGCCGCGGCGCTCGCCGAGCAGCTCGGCGTGATCCGGTTCGACGCCACGGTGCAGACGCGCAGCGCGGTGCTGTTCCGACGTCTCGGCTGGGAGGCCACCGGCGGCTGCGTGATCGGCGGCGTCGACCACCTCCGGATGCGCTGGCCGATCGACCGGTACCAGCGGCTCGTCGACGCGACGAAGTCGCACCTCGAGGCGCTGCTCGAACCGCACACGGCGTGGTCCGGCTCGTCCGTGGCGTCGCTCGGCGGCCCCGGGTGGGTGGGCGACGACGGAGCGCCCGTGCCCGGCACCGACGTGATCGCCGCGTGCGACGCCATCCTGCCCTCGATGGTCGAGCGCGACCCCGAGTGGGCCGGCTGGTGCGGGGTGCTGGTCAACGTCAACGACCTGAGCGCGATGGGCGCGGCCCCGGTCGGGCTGCTCGACGCCGTGGCCGGTCGCGACACCGCGTTCGTCCGCCGCGTCATGGCCGGGGTCCGGCGCGGGGCCGAGGCCTGGGGTGTGCCGCTGCTCGGCGGGCACACGCAGGTGGGGGTGCCCGCGGCGCTCACCGTCACCGCGCTCGGGCGCACGGCCGACCCGGTGCCGGGGGGCGGCGGTCGCTACGGCGACGCGCTGTCGCTGACCGTCGATCTGAGCGGCTCGTGGCGCGAGGGGCATCACGGGGCGCAGTGGAACTCGACCGAGGGGCGCCGCTCGGAGGAGCTGCGCGACCTCGCCGCCACCGTCGCTCGGGCCCGCCCGTCCGCGGCCAAGGACGTCAGCATGGCCGGCGTCGTCGGCACGGTCGGCATGCTCGCCGAGGCCGGCGGGTACGGGGCGACGCTCGACGTCGCGTCGATCCCGATCCCCGGGTCGGGCGGCGCGGGTCCGGGCGGCCGAGAGGGTGGAGGAGGCGCGGGTGGAGGAGGCGCGGACGGCGTCTCGATGGGCGACTGGCTCGGCTGCTTCCCCGGCTTCGGCATGGTGACCGCCGACCGCCCGGGCGAGTCGAGGATGCACTCGGAGTTCGCGACCACGGCCGAGGTCGGCCGGCTTACCTTCGACCGGGGCGTGACGCTGCGCTGGCCCGACGGTGAGACGACACGGGCCGTGGCCGGCGGGGTGACGGGGCTCGGCCCGGCCTGAGCGCGAGAACCTGGCGCTGCGCCCGGAACCCGGCGCTGTGGCGGGCGTCCGCCGCTACGAGCCGAGCGCCCGCGCCACGTACGCCTCGGCGAGCCGGTCGCTCGCGCCCTCGACGTCGCCGTCGGTCAGCGCGTCGGGCGACACGGTCAGCCGCGCCCAGTCGTCGCCGATCACGAGGTCGGTGACGCAGGTGGTCGTGCAGCTGCGGTAGGCGGCGTCGCCTTCGGCGAGACCGGGCACGTCGACCGCGGACGACGGGTCGACCAGGCCGAACTCGAGCCGCTGGTCGAGGGCCCACGCGCCTCCGGTCAGGACGCTCTCCGAGACGGCCGGCACGAGCAGGCCGTCGGCCCCGTCCACGGACGTCGAGCAGGTGGACGCCCCGGCCCGCTGCCAGGCCGCGGCGTAGACGGAGTACCCGCCGCCGGGGACCATCTGCCGCGCCTCCTGGTCGCCGAGCTCGAGGGCGTCGCTCTCGAGCCCCGCGCCGTCGACGCAGCTCCAGGCGGGGATCGGCCCGGACAGCGGCCACGGCTCGTCGGTCACGTCGGCGGCGGCGACCGCGTCGGTGACGGCTCGCACGATGGGGGCGACGACCTTGTCGGGGGTGCTGCCGTCCGGCACGTCCAAGCGGTTCGCGAGGAACGAGACCCAGGTGCTGCCGATCAGCACGTCGTACTGGCAGCTCGCCTGCGTGCCCGTCGCCGTCTCGAGGGTCTGGCAGGTCGGTGCGCTCTGCTCGCCGTAGAGGTCGACGAGCTGCGGCCACTCGGCCTCGGCGTGCGGCAGCACCTGCACGAGCAGGCCGGAGTAGCGGACGCCGTCGGCGGCGTTGTTCTTCGCGTCCGCCGCCTCGCCGTCGTTCCAGGTGCAGACCAGACCGCCCTCCTGGGCGATGGCGTAGTCGGCCGACTCGACGCTCTCGCGGTCGTAGTAGTCGCGGGGCGCCCAGGTGGGGTTCGCGACGGAGGCGGTGCCCGGGTCGAGGAGGCTCGCGCAGTCGAGTCCGAGCTCGGTGACGGGCGAGGCGGGCGACTCGGGCTCGGGCGACGCCGACGGGTCGGCGCCGGGGCTGCTCACGGCCGGGGGAGTCGTCTCACCGCTCGGTGGAGCGCCCGGGGTGTCCCCGAACGAGCATCCCGTCAGCAGGAGGAGCGCCGCCGCCCCGCTGATGATGCCCTGTCCGATCCGCGTCGTCGTCCCCATCCGACCACGCTAACCAGCCGAGGAGGCGCGGGTCGTCACGATCCCGCAACACCCGGCCCGCGCCTCCTCGGCCGGTGAGACTCCTCAGCCGGCGATCAGCTCGACCTTAGTCCAGCCGGCCTCGCGGCGGTCGAACGCCTCGTAGGCCTCGATGGCCGAGGTGATGCCCTCGCGCTCGGTGATGAACGCCGTCGGGTCGAACCGCCCCGACGCGACCAGGTCGATCAGGGGCGGCGTGACCGAGTGGTGGTCGCAGTTGCCCATGCGGATCGTCAGGTTCTTGAGCATCGCCTCACCGAACGGGAACGACGCCATGGTCGGCGAGTAGACGCCGATCACTCCGATGCGGCCGTACTTGGCGACCACCTCGACGGCCCAGCGCAGGGCCTGCGACGGGGCGTTGCCGGGCACCCACTGGTCGCCCTGCGGCGCCGCGTCGGGCGCGACCTGCTCGACCTCGGCTGCGAACTCGGCGGCCGTGGCGTCGTCGGGTGCAGCGGGCCCCTGCGTCGCGTGCTGGGCGTCGACCCCGACCGCGTCGATCACGGCGTCGACCCCGACGCCGGCGGTCAGGTGCTTGATGGTCTCCACCGGGTCCTCGGTGTCGAAGTTCACGACCTCGGCGTTCTGGGCGAGCGCCATGGCGAGGCGGGTCTCGTCGTGGTCGACGACGATCACGCGCCCCGCACCTTGCTTGAACGCCGAGGCGATCGCGAACTGGCCGACGACGCCGGCGCCGAACACGGCCACCACGTCGCCGCGCTTCACGCCCGCGAGCTCGGCGCCGAACCAGCCGGTGGGGAAGATGTCGCTGAGCAGGATGCCCTGCTCGTCGCTGACCGTGTCGGGCAGCCGGTGCATCGTGTTCTGGGCGAACGGCACGCGGACCTGCTCGGCCTGCAGTCCGTTCACCGGACCGGTCGAGGCGGGTCCGCCGAAGAAGCAGGTCCCGGCGTCGGGGCCGTTCGGGTTGGCGACGTCGCACTGCGCGGTCTTGCCCTCGCGGCAGTAGCGGCAGGTGCCGCACGACACCGTCGAGTTGATGACGACCCGGTCGCCGGCGCTGAAGCCGCGGACGTCGTCACCGACCTCCATGACGACGCCGACGGCCTCGTGGCCGAGGATCGTGCCCTCGTTCATCGGCGCCATCGTGCCGCGGACGAAGTGCAGGTCGGTGCCGCAGATCGCACTGCGGGTGATGCGGACGACCGCGTCGGTCGGCTCGATGATGGTGGGGTCGGAGACCTCATCGAGGCGGATGTCTCCGATGCCGTGCCAGACGACTGCCTTCATGGGGGTCCTTCCGTCGAGTTCTCGTGCCCGACGGAGTGGAGCCGGGCACGACTGGACGGTAGGCCGCGACCGCCTCGGCGGACGTGTGCGCTGCCCCAGAGAACGGGGGACGTCCGCGAGACG
Source organism: Frigoribacterium faeni (assembly GCF_007988805.1). Lineage (GTDB taxonomy): Bacteria > Actinomycetota > Actinomycetes > Actinomycetales > Microbacteriaceae > Frigoribacterium > Frigoribacterium faeni. The sequence continues at coordinate 23,407 of NZ_BJUV01000043.1, forward strand.
ATCGAGCCGAGGAGGCGCGGGTCGTCACGATCGCGCACCACCCACCCCGCTCGGGTCGGCGCGATCAGGCCACCTGGTGCACCACGTAGCTCGCCACGAAGCCGAGCACGGTCACGAGGCCGGTCAGCGTCTGCGTCTTGCGGAACGCCTCCGGGATCATCGTGTCGCAGATCATCGCGAGGATCGCCCCGGCCGCGAACGCCATCACGAACGACTGGCCGCCCTCGGGCACCGAGCCGAGCAGGGCGTAACCGCCGACGGCCGACAGCGCGCAGACGAGCGCGATGCCCGTCCAGAGGCCGAAGACGTAGCGGGCCGACCGGCCCGATGACTTGAGGTCGGCCGTGCTCGACATCCCCTCCGGGAAGTTCGAGATGACGACGGCGACGAGCACCGCGATGCTCAGGGCGCCGCCCCCGGTGAGGCTGATGCCCTGCACGGCGGTCTCGGGCACGCCGTCGAGGAGGGCGCCGAGGGCGATGCCGAGTCCCGTCCCCGAGCCCGCGCCTCCTCGGCTGTGTCGTTTGCGGCGGAATCCGCCGTGCTCGAGCAGCTGGTCGAGCACGACGTACACGACGGCGCCGGCGAGGAACCCGGACAGGGTCGGCACCAGGCCGCCGCTGCTCGTGGCCTCGTCGACCAGGTCGAACGACAGGGCCGAGATCAGCACCCCCGCGCCGAAGGCCATGACCAGGGCCACCACCTCGCGCGGCACCCTCACCAGCCAGGCGACGGCGGCGCCGATGACGAGCGAGAGGCCGGACAGCAGGCCGGCGAGTCCGGCGAGGATCAGAGGGGAGGGCACGTCGTCCGGTGTAGTCCCCCGGCGGCGCGGGCGGTCGGGTGGCCGGGACGAGAAAGGGGCACGGTCGCCGTGAAGACGACCGTGCCCCGGGTGCCGATGTTGTTCGCAATGAGCTTCACGGGCAGGGATGCAAGCAACACCGGCCCCAGAAGACGATGAAAACGCCTTCGACTCGTCAGACGCTACGCCTCGTCGCCCCGCCGCGGTCACAGGTCCCGCCCAGGGCGAGGACTACGGTCGAGCGATGTTCCTCCTCTTCGGCACCACCGTGCGCCGCACCCTGCTCGTCGTGGTCGTCTTCGCCTGCGGATTCTGCGACAAGACCGTGCCGCAGAACGTGGAGAGGCTCGCGACGAAGTTCACGCTGTTCTTCGTGCCGCTGTTCACGGTGTCGTCGCGGTACACGAACCAGTGCAGCAACTGCGGCGGCACGACCGCGCTCACCCGCGAGCAGGCCGACCACGCGGTCGCCCGTTCCGCGGTCCGCTGAGCCCGCCCGCCCCGCCCCGCCCCAGCTCGCC
>NZ_BJUV01000044.1 GCF_007988805.1 Frigoribacterium faeni
CCCGCCACGACGCCCGGATCGAGATCGCCGAGGAGGCGCGGGTCGCCGTGGCCGCCAGCCGCACCGTCATCGACGCGCTCGCCACCCACGCCGACCCGCACTACGGCATCTCGACCGGCTTCGGCGCCCTCGCGACCACCTTCATCGACGCCGACCGGCGCACGCAGCTGCAGAAGAGCCTCGTCCGATCGCACGCCGCCGGATCCGGACCCGAGGTCGAACGCGAGGTGGTGCGGGCGCTCATGCTGCTGCGCATCTCGACCCTGCTGACCGGCCGGACGGGCATCGCGCCCACGACCGTCGAGCGCTACGTCGACCTGCTCAACGCGGGCATCACGCCGATCGTCGTCGAGTACGGGTCGCTCGGCTGCTCCGGCGACCTCGCACCGCTCGCGCACTGCGCGCTCGCGCTGATGGGCGAGGGCGAGGTCCGCGACCGGGCCGGGACGCCGATGCCCGCGGCCGACGCCCTCGCCGCCGCCGGGATCGAGCCGGTCGTGCTCGCCGAGAAGGAGGGCCTGGCCCTGATCAACGGCACGGACGGGATGCTCGGCATGCTGACCCTCGCCCTCGCCGACCTCGATCTGCTGCTCGGCACCGCCGACCTCTCGGCGGCGCTGTCGATCGAGGCCCTGCTCGGCACCGACGCGGTCTTCGCCGCCGACCTGCACGCGCTCCGCCCGCAGGCCGGGCAGCAGCTGTCGGCCTCGAACCTGCGGCGGCTGCTGGCCGGGTCGCCGATCGTGGCGAGCCACGCGCACCCGGGGCACACCGTCGTCCAGGACGCCTACTCGCTGCGCTGTGCGCCCCAGGTGCACGGCGGGGCCCGCGACACCGTCGAGCACGCTCGGCTCGTCGCCGACCGCGAGCTCGCCTCGGCCGTCGACAACCCCGTCGTGACGCTCGACGGACGGGTGCAGTCGAACGGGAACTTCCACGGAGCGCCCGTCGCCTACGTGCTCGACTTCCTCGCGATCGTGGTCGCCGACGTCGCGAGCATGTCCGAGCGACGCACCGACCGCCTCCTCGACCCGCATCGCAACAACGGACTGCCGGCGTTCCTCGCCCACGACGCGGGGGTCGACAGCGGACTGATGATCGCGCAGTACACCTCGGCCGGCATCGTGTCGACGCTCAAACGGCTGGCGGTGCCCGCGTCGGTGGACTCGATCCCGTCGTCCGCCATGCAGGAGGACCACGTGTCGATGGGCTGGTCGGCCGCCCGCAAGCTGCGCACCGCGGTCGACGGGCTCGCCCGCGTGATCGCGATCGAGGTGCTGACCGCGGCGCGGGCCCTCGAGCTGCGGGCTCCGCTCGAGATGGGCGCGCCGGCCCGGGCGGTCGTCGACGCCCTGCGTCCCGAGGTCGGCGGACCCGGGCCGGACAGGTTCCTCGCGCCGGAGATCGACGCCGCGCACGCCGCCGTCGTGTCGGGTGCGGTGCGGGCCGCCGCCGAGTCGGCCGTGGGCCCGCTGGACTGACCCGCCGCCGGGTGAGGTGGAGCCGGGAACGCAGGAGGCGCGGTGCGGGATCGTCCCGCACCGCGCCTCCTCGACTCCCTACGCCCGGTGGGCGGGCGGGCCGTCCGTGCTCGGCACGTGCGGCGCCGCGTCGGGGGCCGCACCGTCGATCACGTGCGACGCGTGCTCGGGCTCGCCGTCGGCGGCCGCGGCCTGACCCGGGTGCGAACGCTCGAGGGACGCGCCCTCGACGTCGACGTCGGGCAGGATGCGGTCCAGCCACTTCGGGATCCACCACGCGGCGTCGCCCAGCAGGTGCATCACCGCGGGGATCAGCAGCAGGCGCACGACGAACGCGTCGACGAGCACGCCCAGCGCGAGGCCGAGGCCGATCGACTGGATCATCACCGAGTTGGAGAAGACGAAGCCGGCGAAGACCGCGGTCATGATCAGGGCGGCGGCCGTGACGACCGTGCGTCCCGCGTGCACGCCGCGCTGCACCGCCAGGCGGGCCGACGCGCCGTGGGCGTACGCCTCGCGCATGCCGCTGACCAGGAACAGCTGGTAGTCCATCGCGAGCCCGAACAGCACGCCGACCATCAGGATCGGCAGGAAGCTCAGGATGGGCCCCGGGTCGTGCACGCCGAAGACGCCTCCGAGCCAGCCCCACTGGAACACGGCCGTGACGCCGCCGAACGCGGCGAACAGCGACAGGACGAACCCGATCGTCGCGGTGATCGGCACGAGGATCGACCGGAACACGAAGATCAGGATGATCAGCGACAGTCCGACCACGACCAGCAGGTAGAGCGGCAGGGCCGCCGAGAGCTTCTCGCTGACGTCGATGTTGCCCGACGCGTTGCCGGCGACGCCGAACTCGGACACCCCGTCGAGCTCGAGTCCGCGCAGATCGCGGACGAGCTGCTCGGTCGACTCGTCGGTGGGACCGCCGTCGGGCACCACCTGGAACGCCAGCAGCGTGTCGTCGTCGGACGCGCCGATCGGGGCCACCGCGACCACGTCGCCCTGATCCTTCAGCAGGGTGCCGACCCGCACCTGCTCGGCGACGAGGTCGTCCTCCGAGACGGCGGAGTCGAGGTCGGCGACGACGAGCAGCGGGCCGTTGACGCCGGCGCCGAACTTGTCGTCGATCAGCTGATACGCCTTGTAGGCGCTGGAGTCGACCGGCTCGCTCGAGCCCGCCGGCAGGCCCAGCCGCATCGAGAGGGCGGGGATCGCCACGATCAGCAGCACGACCACGCCGCCGATCAGGGTGAGCACGGCGCGGCTCGTCTTCATCGGCTTGCTCGGCACGCGCACCGGGCCGGTGTGGCCGACGCGGGCGCGGACCTTCTTGGGCAGGATGCGCATCCCGACCAGCGAGAGCAGGGCCGGCGTCAGGGTGATCGCGATGAGGATCGCGACGAACACGCAGACGGCGCCGACCGTGCCCATCAGGCCGAGGAACGGGATGCCGGTCAGGTTGAGGGCGAGCAGGGCGATGAGCACCGTCGACCCGGCGAACACGACCGCGTTGCCGGACGTGCCGTTGGCCAGACCGATCGACTCGGGCAACGGGGTGCCGTCGCGCAGCTGCGTCCGGTGGCGGTTGAGGATGAACAGCGAGTAGTCGATGCCGACCGCCAGGCCGAGCATCACCCCCAGCACCGGCGTGACCGACAGCATCTCGACCGTGCCCGAGAGGGCCAGCGAGGCGAGGACGCCGACGCCGACGCCGATCAGGGCGTTGATGAGGGGCAGGCCGGCGCCGATCAGGGTGCCGAGCATGACGAACAGGACGATGGCGGCGATGACCACGCCGGCCACCTCGCCCGGCCCGAGGATCTCGGGGATCGAGGCGGCGATGTCGTTCGACACCTCGGCCTGGACGCCGTCGATCGTCGCATCGTTCATCTCGGCGACGACGGCGTCCTTCGCCTCGGCGGGCACGAGGTTCAGGGCCGTGTCGAACTGGATGGTCGCGACGGCCGTGGTCTCGTCGGTGGAGACCTGGCGGATGTCCGCGGCGAGGGCCAGCAGGGCGGCGCCGTCCTCGAGGGTCGCGCTCTGCGTCTCCAGCTCTGTGCGGTTCGTGTCGAGCGTGGCCTGCTGGTCGTCGATCTGCTTCTGACCCGCGTCGATCTGCGCCTGCTGGGCGTCGAGCTGCGCCTGAGCTGCGGCCAGCTGACCGGCGGCCTCGGCCTGGGCGCGCGCCGCGTCGAGCTGCTGCTGGCCCGCGGTGAGCTGCGCCTGGGCGTCGTCGATCTGCTGCTGTCCGGCGTCGAGCTGGGCCGTGCCGTCGGTGATCTGCTGACGGCCGTCGGTGATCTTCTGCTGCTGGTCCTCGAGCTGCGCCTGCGTGTCGAAGGGGTTCGTGCTGCCCTTCACGTCGTCGAGCTTCTCGGTCGAGGTCAGCAGGTCGCCGATGGCGGTCTTCTGGTCGTCGGTGAAGGGGGTGTCGTCGGTCGTGGTGAACACGACGGTGCCCGTGCCTCCGCTGGCCTGGGGGAACTTGTCGGCCAGCTCGTCGCTGACCTTCTGGGTGGCGGTGCCGGGGATGCTGACGGCGCTCGTGAGCGTGCCGCCGAACAGCGCGAACGCGCCGCCGGCGAGGCCGAGGACGACGATCCACGCGACGACGACCGTCCACGCCCGTCGGGCCGCGAACCGGCCGAGTCGATAGAGCAGGGATGCCATGGTGCTGGGTTCCTCCAGGTGGTGGTGCGGTGTGGTGCGGGTGGTGGTGGAGCCTCGCGTCGCGTCGTCGAGAAGGAGGTGCGGGTCGGCCGTCGCGGGCGGCGGCCGACGGCGGTCAGCCGGCCGGTGGACGGTCGGCGGGCTCGTAGCCTCGACGGACGGTGGCGATCAGCCGGTCGAGGAGGTCGTCCCATACGGCCCGCGACTCGGGATCGAGAGCCGAACCCGTGGTGGTGATCCAGCGGTGGGCCACGACGGCGATGCCGTTCATCAGCGAGCTGACGAGGATCTGCGCCTCGAGCCCGTCGGCGTCGCCGCCCCGCTCGGCCAGCTCGGTGGAGAGCTCGTCGGTGGTGCGGGTGAAGACGTCCTGGATGAGGTGGTGCGAACGCGGGTCGGCGCCGTCGTCGCCGAGGACGCTCCACAGGTAGGCGATCACCGCCGGGAGGTCGATGCCCCGCATGGCGGCGGTGATCTCGGAGAACATCGAGGCCGGGGTGCCGTCGCCCACCGGGGTGGCGGCCGTCGCCGCCCGGAACTCGTCGACGGCGCCGGTCAGCACGCGCGTGCAGGCGGTCATCACGACCTCGTCGAGCGAGGCGAAGTGGTTGAAGACGGTGCGCCGCGAGACGTCGGCGCGCTCGGCGAGCTCGTCGACGCTGAACCGCGGGGCGCCGCGCTCGGCGATCAGCGCGTCGGCCGCGTCGACGATCGCCAGCCGGTGCTTCGCCTTGAGGGCGGCACGGCGGTCGGGCGCGAGGCTCTTGACGGTCACGTCATTACACTAAGTGCACCGACGCACCCAGTGCATGGCAAGACGCCGTGCGGAGGCTGGCATTCACCTGGGAGGCTCACGGCGCGAGGAGCGATCTCGGGCCGACCCGCGCCTCCTCGGACACTGGTCCGGTGCGGCGTCCGACGCGAGTAAACTCGCGGCGGGCTCGTCACCGGGCCCCGAGATCCAGGGGTCGAGGGCGATCCGAAGACCATCGACACCCGCAGGAGCTCAGCATGAGCGAAGACCCCCGTAAGCACGTCGTCGTCGTCGGTGGCGGTTTCGCCGGCATCGCCGCCGTGCGAGCCCTCCGTCACGCCGATGTGCGCGTCACCCTCATCGACCGCCACGTCTACAACATGTTCCAGCCGCTCATGTACCAGGTGGCGACGGGTGGACTCAACGCGGGCGACGTCACGTACTTCCTGCGCAGCCTCCGGTCGAAGCAGCGCAACGCCGAGTTCCGCCACGGCCTGCTGACGACCATCCGCCCCGACGAGCGCATCATCACGCTGCGCGACGGCGAGGAGATCGCCTACGACGCCCTCGTGCTCGCCAACGGGGTCAACACCAGCTACTTCGGCACGAAGGGCGCGTACGAGTACGCCTACTCGATGTACTCGCGATCGCAGGCGCTGCGCATCCGCGACGAGCTCTTCACCCAGCTCGAGAACGCGGCCGCCTCGCAGGGCAGCGGCGAGGTGCGCGTCGTCATCGTCGGCGGCGGCGCGACCGGCGTCGAGATGGCCGGCTCGCTCGCCGAGCTGCGCGACCAGGCCCTGAAGGACGCGTACCCCGAGATCGACGCCTCGAGCATCACCATCACCCTGGTGCACCGCAGCGGCGAGCTGCTCAAGCCCTTCGCCCCGCGCCTGCGCCGGTACGCCGCCAAGGTGCTGCGCAAGCGCGGCGTCGACCTGCGCCTCGACACCGGCGTCGAGGAGGTGCGACCCGACGGCGTCGTCGCCGTCGACGGGGAGTTCATCCCCGCCGAGCTCGTCATCTGGGCCACCGGCGTCGCCGCGCACGCCGAGGTCGCCGGCTGGGGCGTGCCCCAGACCCACGGCGGACGCATCCAGGTCAACGACGACCTCACGGTCAAGGGCCTGACCTGCATCTTCGCCGCGGGCGACATCGCCGCGACCGACGACGCCCTGGCCCAGCTGGCCCAGCCGGCGATCCAGGGCGGCGAGCACATCGGCGAGCAGATCCAGCGCCTCTTCGCGGGCAAGCCGCTCACGGCGTTCAAGTACCACGACAAGGGCACCATGGCGACGGTCGGCACCAACGCCGCCGTCGTGCAGCTGCCGAACGGTCTCACCATGACCGGGCCGATCGCCTGGCTGCTCTGGGTCTTCGTGCACATCACCAGCCTGCTCGGCAACGGCAACCGGCTGTCGACGCTGACGCACTTCACCGTGCGGTACCTCTGGGCGATGCGCAAGCGGGCCATCCCGATCGTCGGCGACGTGCGCCCCGTGCGCCCGAACGGCGACCGCGCACCCGAGCAGTGGCAGACCGAGAAGACCGAGTAGCGGCGGGCGCGCCGCGCCGCACCGCGCCGCCGCAGCATTGCACCGAGAAACGGGCACTGCACCAGGACCAGTCCCGGTGCAGTGCCCGTTTCGCGGTGTCGAGGGGCGTTACGCCGCCACGGGGCTGCGCTGCCCGACGACCGAACCGGCCTCGGCGGCCTCGGCCGACGCGTCGGCACCGGCGGGCGTCGAGCGACGGACGAACTTCTTGAGCCCGACGAGCACGAACGCGCTCACCACGGTGCCGGCGAGGATCGCGACGACCCACATGCCGAGGTTCCCGATCGCGAAGAACACGAAGATGCCGCCGTGCGGGGCCTGCGAGGTGACGCCCGCGGCCATCGAGATGGCTCCGGTCACCGCGCCTCCCACCATGCTGGCGGGGATCACGCGCAGCGGGTCAGCCGCCGCGAACGGGATCGCGCCCTCGGAGATGAACGAGGCGCCGAGCAGCCAGGCCGCGGTGCCGTTCGAGCGCTCGACCTGCGTGAAGCCCTTGCGGTAGAGCACGGTCGACGCGAGAGCCATCGCGAGCGGCGGGACCATCCCGGCGCCCATGACGGCGGCCATGATCATCAGCGGCGCGGGGTTGTCGGTCAGCGAACCGGCCGAGAGCCCGGCGACGGCGAACGAGTAGGCGACCTTGTTGACCGGGCCGCCGAGGTCGACGCACATCATGAGGCCGAGGATGACGCCGAGCACGATCGCGCCGCCGCCGTTCAGACCGTTGAGGAAGTCGGTCAGCGCCACGGTCAGTGCGGCGATGGGTCCGCCGAGCACGAGCACGAGCAGACCCGATGCGAAGATCGAGCCGAGCAGCGGGATGATCACGACGGGCATCAGCCCACGCAGCCAGCGCGGCACGTCGAGCCGTCCGATCCAGTAGGCGGCGAAGCCGGCGAGCAGACCGCCCACCAGACCGCCGATGAAGCCGGCGCCCATGAAGACGGCGACGGCACCGGCGACGAAACCGGGGGCGATGCCGGGACGATCGGCGATCGCGTAAGCGATGTAACCGGCCAGGGCGGCGACGAGGAAGCCCATCGACAGGTTGCCGATCTGGAACGCGGCCGCGCCGAGGAAGTACTGCAGACCCTCGGGCGGCAGGTTGGTCAGCGAGTAGTCGGTCAGGACGGTCGCGGCGTTGCCCGCGATCTCGTAGCCCGAGAGCAGGAACCCGAGGGCGAGCAGCAGGCCGCCGCCGGCGACGAAGGGGATCATGTAGGAGACGCCGGTCAGCAACCAGCGCTTGAGGGACGAGCCGAAGCTCTGCTTGCCCTGCGCGGCGGACTCGCCCGCGGTGGCCGAGCCGCCGACGCGGGTGGCCTTCGGGTCGGTGGCGGCCGCGAGGGCCTCCTTCACCATCGCGTCGGGGGCGTCGACGCCGCGCTTGACCGGGCCGCGGACGACGGGCTTGCCGGCGAAGCGCGACTGGTCGCGCACGTCGACGTCGACCGCGAAGATCACCGCGTCGGCCTCGGCGATGACGGCCGGGTCGAGCGGGGTGACCTTCGACGAGCCCTGGGTCTCGATCTGCAGGTCGGCGCCGAGGCGCTTCGCCGCGGCGACGAGCGCGTCGGCGGCCATGAAGGTGTGCGCGATGCCGGTCGGGCAGGCGGTCACGCCGACCAGCTTCGGACGGCGGGCGCCGTCGGCACCGGCGGCCGAGGAGGCGGTGGTCGCGTCCGCGGTCGAGGTCCCGGTGGTGCCGCGCGTCTCCGCGACCTCGCCGCTGACCTCGTCGTCGACGAGCGTCACGATGTCGGCGGGCGTCTTCGCGGCCCGGAGGGCGGCGGTGAAGTCGTCGCGGATGAGCGCGCGGGCCAACGTCGAGAGCACCGTCATGTGGTCGCTGTCCGCGCCCTCGGGCACGGCGATCATGAACACGATGTCCGCGTCGCCGTCGGGCGCGCCGAACGGCACCGTGCGGGCCAGCCGCGAGAAGGCGAGCGTCGGCTCGGTGACCGAGGCCGACCGGGCGTGCGGGATCGCGATGCCGCCGGGGACGCCGGTGCCGACCGACGCCTCGCGCGTGATCGCGTCGTCGGCGAGCGAGTCGGCCGAGCCGGCGCGGCCCGAGGCGGCGACGCGCGCCGCCAGGGCGCGGATGACGTCGGTCGACGTGCCGCCCAGGTCTTCGTCGAGACCGACGAGGTCGGTGCTGATGAGGGTTGACATGCTGTTCTGCTCCTTGGGGTTGGGCGACGCTGCTCAGAGGTGCCCGACGGCCGCGGGGGCCACCGGGACGACGTCGATGTCGTCAGGGAAGGTCTGGTCGAGGGAGGGGACGATGCTGCCGGGCAGGGCCGCGGCGGCGGCTCCCGACGCGACGGCCTGGGCGAGACGGGCGGGTGCCGGGGCGCCCGCCGTCTCGGCGAGCAGGTAGCCGGACAGCGACGAGTCGCCGGCGCCCACCGTGCTCAGGGCGGTGATGACGGGGGCCGCGGCGAACCACGAGCCCTCGTCGTCGATGAGGAGGGCGCCCGCGCTGCCGAGGGTCAGCAGCACGGTCTCGACGCCGAGCTCGCGCAGACGCCGCGCCCCGGCCACCGCCGAGGCGGGGTCGGCCTCGTACGCCTCGGGGTCGCCGCCGACGATCTCGGCGAGCTCCTCGGCGTTGGGCTTGACCAGGTCGACGCCGACGCCCGAGGCGATGAGCGCCGCGAACGGCTCCCCCGACGAGTCGACGGCGATCCGCGGAGCAGCCTCGCCGCAGGAGGCGCGCACGGCCCGGACGACGTCGGCCAGCCAGGTGGTCGGCAGTCCGGGCGGCAGCGAGCCGGCCAGCACGAGCCAGGAGGCGAGGGCCGCGTGCTCCACGACGAGGGCCGTGAGGTCGTCCGCGTGAGCGCTCAGATCAGGGCCGAGCTCGTTGATCTTGGTGGTCGTGCCGCCCGGCTCGGTCAGCGTGACGTTGGCCCGGAGACGCTGGGCGATCGGCAGGTTCACGGTCGGCACGCCGCGTTCGCGCAGGGCCACCAGCACCGGGTCGTCGAGGGCGCCGGGCAGCACGGCGACCGTCTCGGCGCCGGAGGCCGCGAGGGCGCGCGACACGTTGACGCCCTTGCCGCCGGGCTCGTCGGTCGTGCTCGCCGAGCGCTGCACGGCACCGCGCTGCAGCTCGGCGGAGAGCTCGATGGTGCGATCGAGGGACGGGTTCGCCGTGACGGTGAGGATCATTCGTGCTGCTTTCTGCGGGGACGCGGGGTCGCGGGTCGCGGCGGTCATGCGACGATCACCTCGACGTCGGCCTGCTCGAGGGCGTCGGCCAGGTCGGGGGCGGGAGCGGCGTCGGTGACCACGGTGTCGATCTCGGCGAGGCGCGCGAACCGGACCAGCGCCTCCTCGCCGTGCTTGGTGCGGTCGACGACGGCGACGACCCGACGGCCGGCGCGCACGTAGGCGGCCTTGACGGCGCCCTCGAACTCGTCGGGGGTCGACAGGCCGAAGCCGGCGCTGACCCCGTTCGCGCCGACGAAGACGACGTCGGGACGCAGGGCCTGGATCTGCTCGACGGTCGAGGTGCCGACCGCGGCGCTGGTGAGTCCGCGGACGCGTCCGCCGAGCAGGTGCAGCTCGATGTGCGGGCTGTGCTGCAGCAGGGCGGCGATCGGGACGGCGTTCGTGATGACGGTGAGGACGGAGCCGGGGGTGGCGGGCACCCAGCCGGCGAGCTGCGCGGCGACGGCGGCGGTGGTCGTGCCGGCGTCGATCGCGACCGACCCGGTGAAGGTCGGCGGCACGAGGCGCGCGGCCGCGGCGGCGACGGCGGTCTTCTCGGGCGAGTGCTGAGCCTCGCGCTCGGACAGGCTGAGCTCGCGGATGCTCGACCGACCGGCGGCGACGGCCCCGCCGTGCACGCGCTGCAGCACGCCCGACTGCTCGAGCTGGTCGAGGTCGCGGCGGACCGTCTCGGGCGTGACGTCGAAGCGGGCGGCGAGATCGGCGACCGAGACGCGACCGACGGTCCGCAGATCGTCGGCTATCGACTCGTAGCGTTCTGTCGCGTACATCTTCGGTGACCTCGTCGTCGTCTCGGCGTGCTCGCGGAGGTGGTTCTCGCCGCGTTCACCGAGACCTTACGTCGATGACCCCACAGAAAACAAGACGAACACAGAAAAACACAGACTCGGAGTGGGTCGAGCTGCCCGAAGAACCCCGGAAACGAAGATGAACCCCGTTTGACGGGGGTTCATCTTCGCTTTCGGGGTTCATGGGCGGGAGGGCGCCTCACCGGGTCGGCGCGACCTCCGGAGCCGGAGCCGAGGAGGCGCGGGGCGACTCGACCGCGTCGGGCACCCGGATGAGGTGGCCGTCCGAACCCCGGCGCGGACGCGGGGCGGAGGGGGCGGCAGCGGACTCCCCCTCTGCCGGATGGGCGGGCGCGGTCGACCCGGCCGGCCCACTCGGCGCAGCGGGCTCCTCCGCGCACGGCTCGGCGGCCGCGACCGGCTCGGCGGCCGGCGGCGCGACCGCGGCGGGCGACAGCGTGACGGCATGGGGCGCCGCGCCCGAGCGTGCGGCGCCGGGCTCGTCCGCGAGCGCGTCGCGGATGATGCGGCGCGGGTCGTAGCGGCGCGGGTCGAGTGCGGCCCAGTCGGTGTCGGCCAGCTCGGGGCCGAGCTCGCGGCGGACCTGCTCGCGGGCCCGATCGGTGTGACCGCGGAGCGCCCGGACCGCGGCGGCGATCCGCGCGGCGACCAGCGGCAGCCGCTCGGGCCCGAGCACGAACCCGGCGACGATCGCGACGAGCACGAGCTTCTCGAACGTGAGTCCCAGCATGGCGATTCCTCTCGGAGATGACGGGTCGGGTCAGGCGGCGACGGGGTCGGCGACGGCCGCGAGAGGGTCCGCGGCGTCCGGGGCGGCTCGGCGCGCGACGGCGCGGTCGTGCAGCAGCGCGACGCCGGCGGCGGCCGCGAACAGCACGGCGAGCGGCACCGCCAGCAGGAACATCGACGTGACGTCGGCGGCGGGCGTCGCCACCGCGCAGAACAGCACGATGCCGATCAGCACCACCCGCCAGCCGCGCAGCACCGTCGCGCCCGGCAGCACGCCGATCACGTTGAGCAGCACGACGACGACCGGCAGGACGAAGGCGATCCCCATCGCGACGACCAGCGTGAGCACGAACGTCACGTAGGCCGAGGCGTCGAGCACGGTGCTGTCGTCGGTCGACGCGAACTGCGCCAGGACCTCGACGATGTGCGGGAAGACCGCGAATCCGGCGACGCACCCGGCCGCGAAGAGCGGCACCGCGGCCGCGACGAAGCCGAGGGTCCAGCGGCGTTCGCGCCGGGTCAACCCCGGCAGGCAGAAGCCGAGCAGCTGCCACAGCCACACCGGGGCCGACAGCACGACCGCCAGGCAGATCGCGATCGTCGTCTTGAGCTCGAACGCCGCACTGACGCTCGTGTAGTTCAGGGTCGCGTCGCGCGATTCGGCGAGCGCCGTGACCGGCCCGCGCAGGACGTCGAGCACGGCGTCGGTCATGAGCCAGCCGATCACCAGCCCGACCACGAGGGCCAGGGAGGCGCGGCGCAGTCGGACGCGCGCCTCCCTCAGGTGCCCGGCCAGCGGCATCGCCGACCGCGACCGTGCGCCCGGGGCGGTCGCGGTCATCAGCGCGGGTCGTCGTGCGCGACGGCCGCCGGAGAGCCGGTGGGGGTGGAGGCGGCGCCTCGGGAGGCGGTGGCGTCCTGTCCGTCGCCCGGCGCCTCCTTCATCTCGGCCTTCACGATCCTCATGGACTGACCGACGCTCCTGGCGAGGGCGGGGAGCTTGGCGGCGCCGAAGAGCAGGAGGATCACGGCGAGGATGATGACGGCATGCCATCCGGTGAGGTTCTGGAGGAGTCCCATGGGGTGCCTTTCGAGCGAGGTGAGGAGGTCGGGGGTCAGGGGGCCTGCGGCGGGGTGCCGCCGCCTCCGCCGCCGGGGGCGGAGCCGGCCGTCGGGGCGGTCGAGGTGTCGACCCGCACCGTGAGCGAGACCTGGTAGCCCGAGGTCGCGTCGCCGGTGACGGTCGCCAGCTGCAGAGCGCCGCTGTCGTCGCTGAAGACGTTGTCGCTGTCGAGGCTGACCTGGTCGAGATTCGCCGTCGACGCCTCGTAGCCGGTCGTGGCGTAGACGACCCGGCAGACGTCCTCGGGCAGGGCGATCTGCGAGGTCGAGATGGCGTTCGTCGAGTCGGTGATCGAATCGACGTCGGGGTAGACCTCGAAGTGGATGTGCGGCCACCGGCCCGAGTAGCAGGCGGGGAAGATCGACGTGTAGCTCACGGTGCCGGTCGCGTCGGCGACCTGGACGCCGCGCAGGTAGGTCTCGTCCTCGATGCCGTCGGAGTACATCGAGTACCCGCCGGCGGCGTCGCAGTGCCAGACGTAGACGGCGACGTCGGCGAACGGGGCGTCGTCGTCCGCCATGTCGAGCACGGTCATGCTCAGGGTCATCGGCACGCCGGCGGCCGTGGTGCCGCCGTCGAGGCTCGAGCGGATGTCGCTGCGGACGATGCCGGACTGCTCGAGCACGTCGACGCCGTTCGAGCCGTCGCCCGGGTAGGGGCCGGCCGTCTCGTCGGGGATCTCCCCGGCGGGGAGGGTCGTCGTGCCGGCGGTCGCGCCGTCGGTCGGCGTGGTGGTGGCGGTGCCCGTCGCGGTGCCGGTCGAGCCGGAGCCCGACGTGCCGGCCGCCGAGGTGCACGCGGCGAGCGCCAGAGATCCGGCGCCGAGGCCGAGGATGCCGAGCACGCCGCGACGGCTCACCAGGGTGCGGAGGTCGAAGGCGACGCCCTGGTCGACGACCTCCTCGTCGACGCGGTCGAGCAGTCGGCCCTCGTAGGCGGGGCCGTCCGGCGTGGTCTCGGGTTCGGGGATGCGGCTCATGGCGGGCCTCTCGGTGGGGTTCGGCCGATGCACCGCGTGAGGGTCGACGCGGCTCGGCTCTGATCGATGGGTGGTCGGTTCGTCACCGACTCGTCGAGCATCGCCGCCCCGCCCTTGCGCATCCTTTCGTCCGCCGATGAACTCCCTATGAGCGCGGGCGCCCGCCCGCGCCTCCTCGACTCCGGGTCCGCCTCCGGCTCCGGCTCCTACTTCGCGTCGAGCGGCAGCAGGATGCCCTTCACGCGCGGGTCGGTCGCGAGGAACTCCTGCACGGCCGGGTCCTCGAATGCGGCGACGAGCTTCTTCACGTTCTCCTCGTCGGCGTAGTCGCTGCCGATGGTCAGCTGCCCGGCGAACTCGTCGGGTGCGGCGGGGGCGAAGATCTGCTGCTCGATCGGCACGCCGGCCGCGAGGTAGTACTCGGTGTAGCCGACGGCGGCGTCGAGGTCGGGCAGCGCGCGCGACTGCGCGGCGAAGTCGAGCAGGGTGAACTGCAGGTTCCTGGGATTCGTGGCGATGTCGTCCTGGGTGGCGTGAGCCTTGTCGACCCCGTCCTTCAGGGTGATCAGGCCGGCGCGCTCGAGCACCCAGAGGCCCTGCGCCTCGTTCGCGGGATCGGAGTACAGCGAGACCGTCGCCCCGTCGGGCAGCTCGCTCACGTCGCTGTACTTCGACGACCAGAGACCGAAGCCCCAGCGGAACACCGGGGCCGCCGCCTCCTCCTTGAAGTCGGGGTTCGACGCCAGCACCTGGCTCAGCCAGAGCTCGTGCTGGTAGACCGTGCCGGCGATCTCGCCCTCGCTGACGGCCCGGTTGATCGTGTTGCTGTCGCTCAGACCCTTGAACTGGACCGTGATGCCGTACTTCGGCGCCACCTCGTCGGCGACGAACTGCACCAGCGCCTGCTCGGACGCGTTCCCCTCGGCGGTGGCGACGGTCAGGGTGGCACCGTCCTCGGCCACGGCCGGCTTCGCGGGTGCGGTGAGGGGCACGACGATCGCGGTGACGACCGCGGCCGCCGCCACCGCGCCTCCGGCGATCCAGGGCCAGCGGCGTCGCCGCTTCAGCTCGAAGCCGTGGTCCGCGGCGGGGACGGTGTTCTCGGGGGCGGGGGTGTTCTCGGGCATGACGATCCTCGGGGGTGAGGGCAGGGGCGACCTGCGACGGGATGGGGGGGGTGGAGGAGGAGGCGCGGTGCGGCACCGCGGGATCGGGACGAGGAGGCGCGGTGCGGGACCGCGACGGCGCCTCGCCTCAGACGAGGGCGGCGGCCGTCGGGGGGAGATCGGTCGCGCGGCGACGCCACCAGCGGCGCCGGAGGACCGGCTCGGGACTGGTCGCCCGCACGGCGAGGTCGCCGAGCAGCTGGACGGCCGCCACCGTGGCGATCAACAGCACGATCGTGACGATCATGACCGTGTGGTCGAAGCGCTGGTAGCCGTAGGTGACGGCCACGTAGCCGATGCCGCCGGCCCCGATCGTGCCCGCGATGGCCGAGTACTCGATCATCGCGATGGTGTTGATCGTGAAGCCGCCGATCAGGCTGGGCAGCGCCTCGGACAGTTGAGCGGTGCGGACGATCTGCAGCCGCGAGGCCCCGCTCGCCGTGGCGACCCGCACCCGGTCGGAGGGGACGCTGCGCAGCGAATTCTCGACGATGCGGGTGAAGAACGCGATGCCGGCGATCGACATCGGCACGACGGCGGCGGCGATCCCGATGTTCGTGCCGGTCACGAACCGGGTGAACGGCACGATCGACGCCATCAGGATGAGGAACGGCAGCGAACGCCCCACGCTGATCACGGCGCTGAGCACCGTGTGCACGGGCGCGTTCGGCACCAGGCCCGCAGGACCGAGGTTGTGGATCAGCGCGCCGAGCGGCACCCCGACCACGACGACGATCGCCATCACGATGCCGACCATGACGAACGTGTCGCCGAGCGCGGGCAGCACCAGAGCGGGGATCTCCCCGATGGGCACCGAGTTGTCGTAGGCCGACGACGGGCTGGTGCCCGCGGCGAGCACGGTCGCCGGTGCGGCGAGCGGAACGGTGGCGAGGATGCTGACGAGACTCATCGGACGAGCTCCTGTTCGGGCGCGGTGTCGGCGACCTCCGCGGCCGGGACCTCATGGTCCGGGGCCGACGACGGTGCGCCGAGCGGACGGGCGGCGAGGCCGAGCGCGGCGGCGACCCCGGGGAGTCGTGGACCGGCCGCCTCGGGGACGGCGATCGTCGCGTGGCCGACGCTCGCGCCTCCCAGGCTCTCGATCGACGCGCCGAGCAGGGCGACGGTGCTGCCGACGGCCCGACCGATCAGCGCGGGCCAGTCGGCGGGGACGTCCGGCGACACGTAGTCGAGGCGCCAGGTGACCGTGCCGCCGGGGGCTTCGGCGGCCGGGCGGGCAGGGCGCAGGGCGGCGCCGAGGTCGGACGCGGGGTCGCGCAGCAGGTCGAGCACGCGCCCCCGCTCGACGATGCGGCCGTGGTCGAGACGCGCCGCGCTGTCGGCGATCTGCAGCACCGTGTCCATCTCGTGGGTGATGAACAGGATCGACAGGCCGAGGTCGTCGCGGAGCTCGCGCAGCAGCGCCACGATCGACGCCGTGGAGGCGGGATCGAGACCCGAGGTGGCCTCGTCCGAGAGCAGCACCGTGGGGCGCAGGGCGAGGGCGCGCGCGATGCCGACCCGTTGGCGCTGACCGCCCGAGAGCTCGTGCGGGCGGGCGTCGGCACGATGCCCGAGACCGACCCGGTCGAGCAGCTCGGCCACGCGGCGCCTCGTCTCGGCCTTGGTCACGCCGAGGTACTCGAGCGGAAGCGCGACGTTCTGGGCGGCGGTGCGGCGGCCGAACAGGCCGTCGGACTGGAACACGGTGCCGATGCGCCGACGCGCCACACGCAGGTCGCGCTCGCCGAGCCGGGTCAGGTCGTCGCCGTTGACCACGACCGAGCCCGAGGTGGGGCGTTCGAGCAGGGTGACGCACTGGGCGAGCGTGCTCTTGCCGGCCCCGCTCGGGCCGACGACGGCGGCGATCTCGCCCGTGGCGACCGAGAAGTCGACGCGGTCGAGCACGGTGCTGCGCGTCGACCCGGTCTCGTAGACCTTCGTCAGCTGATCGAGGCTGATCATCGTTCCTCCTGCGTCATGGCCGGGGCGGGGCCCTCGGGTGACGCCGAGCATAGGGAGGCGCGGGGTGGCGGTCGACGCTCTGTCTCGCCGTGTGACACCGCATGACGCCGTGTGTCGCGGGGCCGATCCCGCGCGGCGCTCCACGCGACGACGAACCCCGTTCGCGACGATGGATCCCGATGGGTCGGGGGTCATCTCCGCGAACGGGGTTCGTGGGTGCCGGGCGCAGGCCGGGCGCGTCCGCTCTGCGCGGCGGGGCGCGTCAGCCCTGCGCGGCGGCGAGCCCCTCGGCGAGCGGCGTGGTCGGGCGGCCGATCAGACGGGACAGGTCGCCGCTGGTCTCGGCCAGCAGACCGTCGCGGATGTTGCCGTCCAGGGCGACGACGAAACCGACCGTGCCCTCGTCGAGGCCGAAGCCGGTGAGGCGCTCGGCGTGCTGCTCGGGCGTCAGCGGCTCGTAGACGACCGGGGTGCCGGTGATGCTCGACACCGCCTCGGCCAGCTCGTTCCAGTCCCAGGCGTGGTCGCCCGACAGCTCGTACACCTGACCGCTGGTCGACTCGTCGAGGGCGGCCACGGCGATGGCCTCGGCGTAGTCGGCGCGGCTCGCGCTGGCCACCCGGCCGTCGCCGACGCTGGCCGACACGACCCCGGACTCGCGGGCCGTGGCGACCTCGCCGGCGTAGTTCTCGGTGTACCAGCCGTTCCGCAGGACCGTGGCGGGCACGCTCGACGCGGCGAGGTGCTCCTCGGTCGCCTTGTGCTCGGGCGCGAGGATCAGCGTCGACGTCGTGGCCTTCGGCGCGCTGGTGTAGATCACGCGAGCGGCGCCCGCGGTCGAGGCCGCGTCGATGACGGCCTTGTGCTGGTCGAGTCGCTGACCGACCGCGTCGCTCGAGATCAGCACGACGACGTCGTCGGCCTGGACGACGGCCGCGATGGTGTCCGGGTCCGTGTAGTCGAGCACGGCGGTGCGCACGCCGCGGTCGGCGAAGGCGGACAGCTTGGAGACGTCGCGCGAGGTGGCGACGATGCTCTCGGGGGCGGCGCCTCGGGCGAGGAGGGCCTCGACGGCGAGACGGCCGAGCTGCCCGGAGGCGGCGGTGACGATGATCGACATGGTGTTCCTTTCGGTTGCGTACTCACGCCAACCCGGCTCACCCGACATGACTTCCCATCCGCAGGTACGCACCTTTTCGTAAGCTGTCGTGATGAGCCTCGACGAGCTGACCGCGCCTCCCGCCGATCGATCCACCAGCCGGTTCCCGGCCGGCTGCTCGTCGCGGACGGTCCTCACCCACGTCACCAGCAAGTGGGGCGTGCTCGTGCTCCTGTCACTCGAGCAGCGGTCGCTCCGCTGGGGCGAGCTCCGCCGCGAGATCGAGGGCATCAGCGAGAAGATGCTCGCCGCCACGCTCAAGACGCTCGAGGCCGACGGCATCGTGCACCGGGAGGCGCAGGGCACGATCCCGCCGCGGGTCGACTACTCGCTCACCCCGCGCGGACTCGACCTCGCCCGGCACCTGGTCCCGCTGATGGACTGGATCTTCGACAACGCCGACGACATCGTGGCCGGCCGCTAGGCGGCATCGCCGGAGAGCCGACCGGGCGAGGGGCCCGGGTGATCCCGCCACGACGACCACCCGGCTCGAGCACGTGTCCGACGCCGAGCGGACCCACCGGGACTGACCGGAGGATCGGCCCGCTCCCCCTGGCACGGTGGCCGTCGTCCGCTGCCTACCCGCGGGCCGGACCTCGACGAAGCGCGCCCGATCGCTTAGATTGGGGCGTCGGCCCGGCCCCCGCCGACGTCCAGTCACACGTCGTGCGCTGGGCGTGGCCGCCGTGCACCTCCCGGCGGTGCGGCCGCCTCACCGCGCGTGTGAACCGTCGCACGTCCGCTTCGAGGTCTCATGGTCACGATCCCACCGCGGGGGCAGCACCCCCTCCGACTCGCCGCCGGGCTGGTTCACCTGGTCTCGTTCTTCTTCCGACGAGCCGACCAGTCGGGCGACATCTACCCCGTCGACGCCTCGCGCGGGGTGGTCGCCGGCGACAGCCCGGAGCGCATCCTCGTCCTGGGTGAACGGGGCGAGATCAACCTCGGCGTCGTGACGAACGAGCTGAGCATCGCGGCGTTCGTGGCGCGCGAGCACCAGCGGGTCACCGGCCGCGGCTCGCACTGGGCCATCTCGACCCTGTCGAGGGACTCCCTCGCCGACGGGCCGGCGGCGGCGTCCCGTCACGCCGCCGACCTGGCGCGGACCGACCTCGTCGTCGTGATGGCCGGCATCTCCGACTGCCTCCGCCTCGTGTCGGCCGGCACGTGGGAGACCCACCTCCGTGCGACCCTCGACGCCCTCTTCCGACAGCTCCCCCGGGATGCGCGGGTCGTCGTCGCGGAGATCCCGCCGCTCGAGAACGCCGGCAGCCTCACCAGGCCGGCCCGGATCGCGGCCGGGCACCGCGCCTCCCTGGTGAACCGGCGCACCCGGGTCGTGGCGGCCGAGGACCCCCGGGTCGTGGTCGCCCCGTTCCCCGCCGACCTCACCGACCGGTTGTGGGTGCCGCAGTCGCGGGAGGAGCGCTACACCCGGACGTACTCGATCTGGAGCCGCGCCGTGGTCGCGGCCGTTCCCCTATATTGACCAGGAGTCCCCTACCCGTCGGCCCTCCTCCCGTGAGGCCGGCCAGAGAGCAACACGTGCCCCGCGACATCCCGCAGATACCCGAGAACGCTCCCGAGTCCGTCATCCGACTGGGGTCGACCCTGCAGCGCCTGAACGACGCCAACCGCCGCTACCGCGTGCACACGGCGAAGGTGCTCGGCATGGGCACGACCGAGCTCTCGGCGCTGCTCGCGATCGCCGACGCCGACGACGTCACCCCGTCGGCGCTCTCCCGCGACCTCGTGCTCTCGTCGGGGGCCACGACGGCGGTGATCGACCGGCTCGAGAAGGGCGGCTACATCGTCCGCACGAGCCACCCCGGCGATCGCCGCAGCCTGCATCTCAGCCTGAGCGAGAAGGGCGCCGGCACGGTCGACTCGCTCAACACGGCCTACCAGTTCGTGCTGTCGACGACGGGCACCGACGAGGCGATCGCCAGCGCCCTGCCCCAGCTCGACCGCATCAGCGACGCGCTCGACGCGGCCGCGCTCGAGATCTAGAGGCGACGACCGGCGCCGCCGACCGGGGCAGGAGGCGCGGGTCAGGAGGCGCGGGTCAGGCGAGCTCGGGCGTCACGTCCCGACCGCGGACCCGTGCCACGGCGAGACCGCGCTGCGACGACCAGAAGTCCTGCACCGTGTCACGCAGCTCCTCGGCGCCGACGTTCGCCCCGAAGGCGAGCGAGCCCGGCTCCAGGGCGATGCCGTCGGCCAGCGTGGGCAGAGCGACCGGATCGAAGCCGATCGCGTCGACCAGCGCGGCGACGACCGCCAGCGCCTCCTTGTCGTCGGCCGCGAGGGCGATCGCGCTGCGCGACGGGTCGCCCGCGGGGAGCGCGCCCTCGTCGAGGTCGTGGTAGCCCATGTGGTTGAAGCCCTTGACGACGGTCGAACGCGGCAGGTGCCGCTGCACGAGCTCGCTGGTGGACTGCCGGACGTCGGCGAGGTCGTCGCGGATGCCGTCGGTCTCCCACCAGTAGTTCATCGCGTCGACCACGATCGTGTCGGCCAGCGCGTCGACCGGCACCGAATCGAGCTTGCCGAGCGGCAGGGCGAGCACGACGACGTCGGCCTCGCGAGCCGCCTCCTCCGCTCGGACCGCACGGGCGCCCGGCGCGATCACGTCGACGATCAGCCGGATGCGGGCGGGGTCGCCCGAGCCGGACAGCAGCACGGGGTGGCCGGCGGCGTGGAAGAGACGGGCGAGCACGGTTCCGACCTTGCCGGCGCCGAGGATGCCGATGGTCGCGGGAGACGTCATGTGTCGTGCAACCCGACGGGTGCGGCGGGCATTCCTGCGGCGGGAGGCGCGGGCCGGCCGGATCGTGCGGCAGACTGACCCCGACCGTGGACAGAGAGGTGACGGAGCGATGACCCGACGACTGACAGGCAGGACCGCACTGGTGACGGGGGCCGCGGCCGGGATCGGCGAGTCGGTGGCTCGTCGCTTCGTCGCCGAGGGCGCCCGCGTCGTGTTCGCCGATCGCGACGGCGACCGCGCGCAGACGGCCGCCACGGCGGCAGCAGCGGCGGCGGCGGCCGACGGGGCGCCGACGGAGTCGGCCACGGCACGCAGCGTCACGATGGACATCACGGACGAGTCGTCGGTCGAGTCGGCCTTCGCCGATCTGGCGGCGGCGGGCTGGGCGCCCGACGTCGTCGTCGCGAACGCCGGCATCCAGCTGTTCGGCCAGGACGCCCCCGTCGCCGACCTCGACCTCGAGGTCTGGCGCCGCACGATCGACACCAACCTGACCGGCACGTTCCTCACCGTGAAGCACGCCGTGCGGTCCATGCTCGCCCACGCCGGCGGCAGCCTCATTCTCACCGGCAGCCCCACCGGTCTCACCGGCGAGGGCGCGGAGTTCACCGCCTACAGCTCGTCGAAGGCGGGCATCCACGGCCTGACCCGCACCGTCGCGGCGGCCTACGCCGCGCAGGGCATCCGGGCGAACACGGTCGTGCCGGGCTACACCGAGACCGGCCTGGTGACGGCGATCCGCGACGACCCGGAGGCGCGGGCCGGCATCGTGGGCCGCATCCCCCTGGGTCGCGCGGGCACCCCGGCCGACGTCGAGGGCGTCATGGTGTTCCTCGCCAGCGACGACGCAGCGTTCGCCACCGGGAGCCTGTTCGCGGTCGACGGCGGCATGACCGCGCTGTGAACGCACCGGTCGCGTGGCGGGACGTCACCTCCGCGGCGCGCCTCGACCTCCGGCGGGCCCGCGACGACGCGTGGTCCGAGTCGACCGAGGCACCCGTCGAGCTGGCGGCCGGCCCGTGGCTCGTCGAGCTGCGGGGCGACGAGGTCGCCGACATCCGCTTCGACGGGGTCACCCTGCTGCGCGGCGTGCGCGCGGTGGTCCGCGACCACGACTGGGGCACGGCCGCGACGGTCTCCGGCGCAGCCGCCCACGACGGGGACGCGCTCCGCCTCGACGTCCGCTTCACCGCACCGGGCATCGATCTGGTGGGGGCCGTCACCCTCGAGGCGACCGCCGACTCGCTCACCATCGCTCTCCAGGCGACCGCGGCGGCGCCCTACCGGGGGAACCGCGCCGGCCTCGTCGTGCTCCATCCGCCCGTGCTGGCCGGGACCGCCCTGACCGTGGTCCACCCCGACGGCTCGTCGACCGGGACCCGGTTCCCGCTCGAGATCGCTCCGCACCAGCCCGCCCGCGACGTCGCCGCGCTGGCGTGGACCGCTGGCGGCCTCGCCCTCGCTCTCGACCTGCACGGCGAGGTCTTCGAGATGGAGGACCAGCGCAACTGGACCGACGCCTCGTTCAAGACCTACAGCCGCCCCCTCGACCGGCCGTTCCCCTACGAGATCCCCGCCGGAGGCGCGGTGCGGCAGAGCATCGCCCTCGCCGTCACGAGACGCGGCGGCTCCGAACCCCCGCGGCACCCCGCCTCGACTCCGATCCGGCTCGTCGCGACGGGTGCGGCGTTCCCCGGGATCGGCGTCGGGGCCGGCCCGGCGTCGGCGGCTCCCCCTCAGCCCGGCCCGGGCGCACCGGGCCTCGCCGCCGTGCTCGTCGAGCTCGACCCGGCGTCGACGAGCTGGCGCGACGACCTCGCTCGAGCCGCCACCGAGGCGGGGGCGGCACCCCTCGACGTGCGACTCGTCACCGACGACCCGACCACCCTGGGCGAGGCGGCGGCCGCCCTCGCCGGGCGCCCCGTGGCGCGGGTCGGGGTCTTCTCGCGGACGACGCACGTGACGGGACCGACGGCTTCGCGCCTCCTCGGGGAGGCCCTCGACGCGGCCGGCGTGACCGCCGAACGGGTGGGCGGCGCGCGGTCGCACTTCACCGAGCTGAACCGAGGGCGGCACGACCTGCCCGGCGACCTCGACGCGCTGACCTTCAGCGTCACCCCCGAGATGCACGCCACCGACACCGACCAGCTGATCGAGTCGATCGACATGCAGCGCCTGGTCGCACGGCAGGCGGTCGCCCTGGCGGAGGAGTCGACCACGACCGGGCGCGTGCACGTCGGCCCGATCACCCTCCGGCCGCGGTTCAACGCCGTCGCCACCTCGGGGGACGGACCGACCGACGAGGCCGAACGGCTCGACCCCGCCACCGTCGACCACCGGCAGACCTCCTCCGCCCTGGCCGCCTGGACGGTCTCGAGCGCGCTCGCTCTGGCCGTGCCCGGCGTCGCGAGCCTGTCGTTCTTCGAGACGACCGGGCCGCGCGGTCTGCTCACGGCGGCCGGCGAGCCGACCCCTGCCGCGACGGCCGTGGCCCTGCT
>NZ_BJUV01000045.1 GCF_007988805.1 Frigoribacterium faeni
TGAGCCGGCCACCGGCACGGCGGCTGCTGTGACACACCGTATGGGCGAGCGTTGCTCGCCCATACGTGTTCGACCCGGGAGACCATCCCCGGCCCCCGAGACTGAAGAGACTGCACACCATGGCCACATTCGTCGACCACGTCACCCTGCACCTGCGCGCCGGCAACGGGGGTAACGGCTGCGTCTCCGTCAAGCGCGAGAAGTTCAAGCCGCTCGCCGGACCCGACGGCGGCAACGGCGGCCACGGCGGGGACATCGTCCTGGTCAGCGACACCGGGGTGACCACCCTCCTGGGCTTCCACCGCGCCCCGCACCGGTCGAGCGAGAACGGCGGCTTCGGCATGGGCGACCACCGCAGCGGCACCAACGGCGAGCTGCTCGAGCTGACCGTGCCGGTCGGCACGGTCGTCAAATCCGAGGACGGCACCGAGCTGATCGACATGGTCGAGCCCGGCATGCGGTTCGTGGCGGCCGAGGGCGGCATCGGCGGGCTCGGCAACGCGGCGCTCTCGTCGACCAAGCGCAAGGCGCCCGGCTTCGCCCTGCTCGGCACCCCCGGCTGGCAGGGCGACGTCCTGCTCGAGCTCAAGGTCGTCGCCGACATCGCCCTGGTGGGGTACCCCTCGGCCGGCAAGTCGAGCCTCGTCGCGGCCCTGTCGGCCGCCAAGCCGAAGATCGCCGACTACCCGTTCACCACCCTGCACCCCAACCTCGGCGTCGTGGAGTCGGGCTCGACCCGGTACACGATCGCCGACGTCCCCGGTCTCATCGAGGGCGCCAGCGAGGGCAAGGGGCTCGGGCTCGAGTTCCTCCGCCACGTCGAGCGCTGCTCCGCCCTGCTGCACGTGCTCGACTGCGCGACCCTCGACCCCGGTCGCGACCCGCTGACCGACCTCGACGTGATCCTCGCCGAGCTCGAGGCGTACCCGGTGCCGGAGGGGCAGCTGCCGCTCCTCGAGCGGCCCCAGCTGATCGCCCTGAACAAGGTCGACGTGCCCGACGGCCGTGAACTGGCCGACTTCGTCACCCCCGAGCTCGAGAAGCGCGGCTACAAGGTCTTCGAGATCTCGGCCGTGAGCCACGAGGGGCTGCGCAACCTCTCGTTCGCGCTGGCCGAGATCGTCGAGACCAGCCGGGCCGAGATCGCCGCCCGACCCGCGCCTCCTCGTCTGGTGATGCGGCCCCGCGCCGTCAACGAGAAGCCCTTCGTCATCCGCGTCGAGGGCGGGACGTACGGCAACGTCTACCGCATCCTCGGGCAGAAGCCCGAGCGCTGGGTCGTCCAGACCGACTTCAACAACGAGGAGGCCGTCGGCTACCTGGCCGACCGCCTCAACACGATCGGCGTCGAGGACGCCCTCTTCAAGGCCGGAGCCCAGGCCGGCTCCACCGTCGTGATCGGCCCCGAAGGCGGGATCGTGTTCGACTGGGAGCCCACGCTCACCTCCACCGCCGAGCTGATGACCAGCGCCCGGGGCACCGACCCCCGTCTGATCAAGAACGACCGGCCCACCCGCAACCAGCGCCGCGAGGAGTACTTCGAACGCATGGACGCCAAGGCCGAGGCCCGTGCCGAGCTGCAGCGCGAACGCGCGGCGGGCATCTGGACCGACGACGAGGGGTTCCTCGTGAAAGAGGGTGACGACGAGGCATGACCGGCGAGGGTCAGTCGCCCACGCGTCGGGAGCGGGCCCGCGTCGTCGACCGGGCCGGCATCGCCGTCGCCCGGCGCATCGTCGTGAAGGTCGGCTCGTCGTCGATCAGCGGTGACAACGCCGGGCAGATCGAGCCCCTCGTCGACGCGCTCGCCGCAGCCTACGGACGCGGCGCCGAGATCGTGCTGGTCTCGTCGGGCGCGATCGCCACGGGTCTGCCCCACCTGCGGCTCGACGCGCGTCCGACCGACCTGGCCACCCAGCAGGCCGCCGCGGCCGTCGGGCAGAACGTGCTCATCTACCGCTACCAGGAGAGCCTCCGCCGTTACTCGATCGTGGCCGGCCAGGTGCTCCTGACCGCGGGCGACATCCAGAACCCCACCCACCGCAGCAACGCGCAGCGGGCGATGGAGCGTCTGCTCGACCTGAGGATCCTGCCGATCGTCAACGAGAACGACACCGTCGCCACGCAGGAGATCCGCTTCGGCGACAACGACCGGCTGGCGGCCCTCGTGTCCAAGCTCGTGTCCGCCGACGCGCTCGTCCTGCTCAGCGACGTCGACGCGCTCTACACGCGGCCGCCGCACGAGCCCGGCGCGGTCACGATCGTCGACGTGCCGTTCGGCGACGACCTCGCCGGCGTGACCTTCGGCGACGCCGGTGCGGCGGGCGTCGGCACGGGCGGGGCCGGCACCAAGGTCGCGGCCGCGCGCTACGCGGCCGAGGCGGGCACGCCGGTGCTGATCACGTCGACGGCCAACGTGTCCCGGGCGCTCTCGGGCGAGGACGTCGGCACCTTCTTCGAGGCCGCGAAACCGTAAGATCGACGGCATGTCGATCACCGATGTCGCCGCCCCGTCGTTCGTCGAGAAGCTGTCCGCGGCGAAGGCCGCCTCGACGGTGCTCGCGACGCTGACGGCCGACCGGAAGAACGCGGCGCTCCGCGCCGTCGCCGGCGCGCTGCTGGCCGCCGAGAGCCGCATCGTCGAGGCCAACGAGCGCGACCTGGCCGCCGCCCGCGAGGCCGGCCTCTCCGCCTCGCTCCGCGACCGGCTGCGCCTCGACGGCGATCGTCTCGCCTCTCTCGCGGCCGCCACCGAGCTCGTCGCCACGCTGGTGGACCCGGTCGGAGAGACCGTGCGCGGCCGGGTGCTGCCCAACGGGCTGCGGCTCGATCAGATCCGCGTGCCGTTCGGCGTGGTCGGCGCGATCTACGAGGCCCGTCCGAACGTCACCGTCGACATCGCCGCGCTCGCCCTCAAGAGCGGCAACGCCGCCGTCCTCCGCGGCGGCAGTGCGGCGCTCCACACCAACGCGGTGCTGGTCGAGGTCCTGCAGGAGGCGCTGGTCGCCTCCGGTCTGCCCGCCCACGCCGTGGTGACCATCGACGAGTTCGGGCGCGAGGGGGCCACGAGCCTCATGACGGCGCGCGAGCACGTCGACGTGCTCGTGCCGCGGGGGAGCGCCGAGCTGATCCGGACGGTCGTCCGCGAATCGAGCGTCCCGGTGATCGAGACCGGGGCGGGCGTCGTGCACGTCTTCCTCGACGAGTCCGCCGAGCTCGAGATGAGCGTCGACATCGTGCTCGACGCGAAGACGACGCGCCCCAGCGTCTGCAACGCCCTCGAGACGCTGCTGGTCCACGAGGCCGCCGCACCGCGCCTCCTGCCTCCCGTCATCGCCGCGCTGCAGGCGGCCGGGGTCACCGTGCACGGCGACGAGCGCACCCGGTCGCTGGCCGACGGGGTCGTGGCCGCGACCGAGGCCGACTGGGCCGCCGAGTACATGAGCCTCGATCTCGCCGTGGCCGTCGTGCCCGACCTCGACGCCGCGACGGCGCACATCGCGCGGTGGTCGACCCACCACACCGAGTCCATCGTGACGAACGACCACGCCGCGGCCGAGCGCTTCCTCGCCGAGGTCGACAGCGCCGTGGTCATGGTCAACGCCTCGACGCGCTTCACCGACGGAGGGGAGTTCGGCTTCGGCGCCGAGGTGGGCATCTCGACCCAGAAGCTGCACGCGCGGGGCCCGATGGGGCTCGGCGAGCTGACCAGCAGCAAGTGGGTCGTGCGCGGCAGCGGTCAGGTGCGCGGCTAGACTGACCCGGATCGTCCTCTCGAAACGGAGTACCCATGCTCGACGTCACCCTGCTCGCCGCCGTCCACGAAGAACTGGCGCCCCTCATCGCGCCTCCGGTCGTGATCTCGCTGGTGTTCGGCGTCTTCTTCCTGTTCCTCGGGTTCGTCGTGTGGAGCTACCGCGACGTCTCGAACCGCAGCCCGCGCAAGGCCAAGACCCAGGAGCACAAGGCCGGGCCGATCGACGAGTACGGCCACCCCGAGTCGCACTGACGCGGGAGACGGACACGATGGTCGAGGCGGAGCGCTCGGTGTCGTCGGCGGGGGCCGGCGCCGGGAGTCGTCGTCGACCCCGCGTCGGGATCATGGGCGGCACGTTCGACCCGATCCACCACGGGCACCTGGTCGCCGCGAGCGAGGTCGCCCAGTCGTTCCACCTCGACGAGGTCCTCTTCGTCCCCACCGGGCAGCCGTACATGAAGACCGGCGTGACCGACGGCGAGCACCGCTACCTCATGACGGTCATCGCGACCGCCTCGAACCCGACCTTCACGGTCAGCCGGCTCGACATCGATCGCGAGGGGCCGACGTACACGATCGACACCCTGCGCGACGTCCGGGCGCAGCGACCCGACGCCGAGCTGTTCTTCATCACGGGCGCGGACGCCGTGACCCAGATCCTCGACTGGAAGGACGTCCAGGAGCTCTGGGATCTCGCCCACTTCGTGGCCGTCTCCCGTCCCGGGCACGACCTGACCGTTAGCGGATTGCCCGAGAGCGACGTAAGCTTGCTCGAAGTCCCCGCGCTGGCCATCTCCTCGACCGACTGCCGCGCCCGGGTCGCCCGCGACTTCCCGGTCTGGTACCTCGTCCCCGACGGAGTCGTCCAGTACATCTCCAAGCACCATCTGTATCGGAGCGTTGCATGAGTTCGTCCGCCGAACAGCCGCCACTCACCAGACGGCAGGTTCGCGACCTCGAGCGCGCGCGCGAGGCCGGGCGAGCCGTCACCGGCGCCGTGCCGGTGTCGTCCGAGCCGACGTCGTCCGCCCCGCAGGCCCCGGCCTCCGTGACATCGGCCCCGTCGCCGCTGTCCGTGCCGTCCCCGGTCCCCGGTCTGTCGCCCGCGACGGCCGCCGACGCCCCCGCCGCTCCGGTCAGGGCGGCGTCCGAACCGACCGACGCGTCGGCGACCGGTCTGAGCCCGGCATCGGTTCCCGCCCCCGCATCGGCGCCCGGCCGGGCGTCGGAGCCGAGCCCGGCCTCGACTCCCGCCCCGGCGTCCGCGGTCGGCCCCGAGCAGGGGCTCACCCGTCGTCAGCTGCGCGCTCTCCGCGACGCCGAGGCCGGGAAGGGCGCGGGTCCCGTCCCCCTCCAGGCACCCGGTCCGGAGCCGCGTCGCCCGCTGTCCGAGGCTCTCACCACCGTCGACGAGATCATCGCCCCGCTGGGCGCCGCCTCGACCGGTCCGTCCGCGCCCGCCGCATCGCGGGAGCCCACGGCCTCCGCGCCGGCACCCACCTCGGCCCCCGGGGTCTTCCCCCTGTCTCTCGACGACCGCGCCGCGACGTCATCGGCGGACACCCCCTCCTCGACGCCCGTGTCGCCGCTGCGACCCGCGTCCTTCGAGCGACGCGACGACGCCTCGACCGCCGCTCCGGTCGCGCCCGCCTCCGCCGTCCCGGCCCCTGCCGCGGCACCGGTCGCTCCGGCCCGCGCGTCGCAGACGACCGTGCCGGCCTCGGCTCCCGAGTCCAACGGATTCGTGCCGCCGGTGGGCCACTGGACCACCCAGAGCACCGAGCCCGACGGCGAGACGGCCCCTGGCCGGGCTCTCGGGACGCACACCGGCCAGACCAACGCCCTCATCCTGACCGATCAGCAGGTCGCCGATGTGACCGGCGCGTTGAACGCCACGGGCGAGATCATCATCACCGGCTCGATCGATCTGCCGCGGAGTCTCGGCGCCACCGGTTCGCAGGCTCGGGTCGACAGCGCCGACATCGACCGTCTGCTCGAGCAGGGCGACGCCGAGAACGCCGAGACCGACGCCGTCCCGGTGCGGGCCAGTCGCGCGATCAGCACGCACACGTCCACCCGTGCCGTCGTCCTCGCGGCCTCGCAGCCCAAGTCCAGCCGTCTGCCGTTGTACCTCGGCATCGGCGGGGGCATCATCGGAGCAGGTATCATCGGTGTGGTCGTCGCGGGTTTCGCGACCGGCATCCTGGGTCAGTGACCCTCCACCGCTTCCGCACCACCGACCTCTAAGGCATCCGTGACAGCCACTCCTCGCGCCATCGAGCTTCTGCAGATCGCGGCCCGCGCCGCCGACGACAAGCAGGCCGACGACCTCGTCGCGCTCGACGTCTCCGAGCCGCTGCCCCTGACCGACGTGTTCCTGCTGGCCTCGGGCCGCAGCGAGCGCAACGTGGTCGCGATCGCGGGCGAGGTCGAAGACAAGATGCTCGAGGCCGGGGTCAAGACCCTGCGCCGCGAGGGACGCGCCGAGGGGCGATGGATCCTCCTCGACTTCGGCGACATCGTCGTGCACGTCTTCCACGACGAAGACCGTCAGTACTACTCGCTCGAGCGCCTGTGGAGCGACTGCCCCACGATCCCGATCGAGCTGCCCGCCCCGGCCCAGAACGAGGCCTGAGGCTCCGCTCGACACTCCGACCCGATGATCGTCGAGCGCATGCACGTCCCCGTCGGGCTGGTCGACGACACGGCGGTCTGGCCCTACGACGTCCCGGCCGTCGCCGCACTGCTGGGCGAGGGCATCGCCCTCGAGGCTCCGGTCACGTTCCTGGTGGGCGAGAACGGGAGCGGGAAGTCGACTCTGGTCGAGGCCTTCGCCGAGGCCTGGGGTGCCGACGTGCGCGGAGGCACCAGCGGCCGCCGGTACTCCTCCGAGCTCGAGCGCTCGACCCTGGGCTCGACCATGCGGCTCGACCGGACCAGGCTCGGAGCGCGCATGGTCGGCGAACGGGCGGCCGGGTACTTCCTCCGCTCCGAGACGGCCCTCGACATGTTCACCCGGTACGAGAAGGCGTCGCCCGCCTATCTCGAGGTCAGTCACGGCGAGAGCTATCTCGAGGCCTTCGACTCGCACTTCCACGAGAAGGGCCTGTACATCCTCGACGAGCCGGAGGCGGCGCTCTCGTTCACGGCCTGCCTCCGGTTGATCGGAACGCTCGCCGACGTCGTCGAGGCGGGGGGACAGGTCCTCTGCGCGACCCACTCGCCGGTCCTGACCTCGATGCCCGGCGCGAGCATCCTCGAACTCGGTGACCACGGTGTGCGACGGGTCGACTGGGCGGACCTCGAGCTGGTGAGGCACTGGCGCGCATTCCTCGACGAGCCGGGCCGCTATCTGCGCCACCTGTGACGTCGGTGAGGGCCTGCCGTCGGGGGAGATGAGCGGGTCGCGACCGAGGTGGAGAACGGTGCTCGAAATCTGTAGTAGGGTAGACGAGTTGCTTCGAGAGGGGCAGCGAAGCACGAAGAGAAATCGAATACGGGTCTGTGGCGCAGCTGGTAGCGCACCTGCATGGCATGCAGGGGGTCAGGGGTTCGAGTCCCCTCAGATCCACCATCGAGAAGGCATCCGCTCAGCGGGTGCCTTTTCTTCTTCCTCCACGGTCGATCGACGTGTCTGGGAGCGCTCTGTGCAATCGCTCCACGCGAGGGGGCGACGCGGTAGAACTGAGCCATGAGTGACGACCAGCCCGGCCCCGGCAGCACCCCCGACCCGAACGCGACCCCCGCCTCCTCGGCTCCCGACTCGCGCCCCCGTCCCGCGTACGGCGAGTACGCACCGACGCCCGTCGGCGGAGACGCCCCCGCAGGCAGCACCCCGGACGCGGCGCCGGGCCGTCCCGGACCCGACACGCCTCCCCTCGCCGCGCAGTCGACCACGACCGTCGGCGCACCCGGCCCGCGGGGCACGGGTGCGTTCGCGGGGGACGGCCACCCGCAGACGCTCGCGACCTTCAGCCGCTACGAGGATGCGCAGGCGGCCGTCGATCTGCTCTCCGACCAGGGATTCCCGGTCGAGAGCGTCTCGATCGTCGGGCACGACATCCGCACCGTCGAGAACGTCTCGGGCCGCCTCACCAAGGGAGGAGCGGCCGCCCGCGGCGCCGGCGGCGGCGCCTGGTTCGGTCTCTTCCTCGGGCTGCTCTTCGGTCTCTTCGCCACGAACGTCGCGTTGATCGGCGTCCTGCTCGTCGCCGTCGGCGGCGGCGCGCTGTGGGGTGCCCTCTGGGGCTTCATCGGTCACGCCGCCCTCCGAGGTCGCCGCGACTTCGCGTCGACGAAGACGATGGAGGCCGGCAGCTACGAGGTGCTCGTGCGCGGCGAGCTGGCCACCCAGGCGCATCAGGTCCTGGCGCAGGGGCGCGGCATGACGCCCTGACCCGGCGCACGAACGAGGGACGGCCCGCCGCGGGAACGCGGCGGGCCGTCCGTGCGTTCGCAGGGATTTCATTGGTGCACAAATCATTGGTAGACTCACGATCGTGACACGACGCGACGACCACGAGCCCGCCCGCGACTACGAGAGCGGCAGCCGGTTCGGCGACCTCGTCGAGAGGCTGAATCGGCGCCTCCGCCCGTACATCGGCGCGGCTCAGCTAGGGGTCAAGAACGAGGCGCCCCTCGTGCGCCCGGCGGACGGCGGGGCCTGCCCGCTGTGCGGCGCCCCGATGGACGAGCACGTCGTCGACCGGTCCGGCGTGCGCACGATGGTGCACTGCCCCGAGACCGGGGTCGCCGACCCCTCCGCCGCGGCACGATGACCGCGACCGCGGGGTCGGCGGATCCCCTCGCCCTCGAGAGCCAGATCTGCTTCGCGCTCTCGGTGGCGTCACGCAGCGTCGTGGCGGCCTACCGGCCCGTGCTCGAGCCGATGGGGCTGACCCATCCGCAGTACCTGGTGATGCTCGCCCTCTGGCAGGGGCCCGCGCCGACCCTGCGTGATCTCGCGGCGACGCTCCGGCTCGATCCGGGCACGCTCTCCCCGCTGGTCAAGCGGCTCGAGGGGCAGGGGCTGGTGTCGAGGAGGCGCGGAGAGGCGGACGAACGGACCCTCACCATCGCGCTCACCTCCGAGGGGGCCGCGCTGCGCGCCGAGGCCGAGTCGATCCCCGAGCGCATGATGGCCCGCCTCGGCGTCGACCGAGACGAGCTCGTGCTGCTGCACCGGACCATGTCGAAGCTGATCGCCGCAGCGGAGGACTGACCCGCGCCTCCTCGGCAGCGCGGGCTCAGCGGAGCGGCGGCGGCACCGCGGTGCCGCGCGACCAGCTGACGTCGAGGGTGGTGGCGATCGCGCGGACGTCGAGCTCGGAGTGGAACGACTCCTGGAAGTGCCGCGCCGACCGCTCGTCCGAGACGACGACGTCGACCCGCAGCGATCCGAGGTCGTCGGTCACCAGGACGGGGCCGTCGCAGAACCGGACGAGGTACTGGTGCGCGGCGACCGGGATGCTCTCGTAGTGGCGACGCAGGCTCCGTTCGAGCAGTCGCACGGAGTGGATCCCGGCCGTCGGCTTCACTCGTGCGCTCATCGCGATCATCCGCCGATGATGCCGCGGCGAGGCGTCCACGGGGTGAACGGGGCGTGGCGAGAGGGTGCGGACCGTGACACCCGGACGGGTGAGGGGGCGGGTCATCCGACACGGCCGCGATCCACCCTGTCCTCCTGTTGGGGGACCTCGATGTCGGGCGGTACAGTCGCCTCTGGCGGCATCGACGCCGTGGTCGCTCGTCAGGAGAACACCCCCATGAAACGCATCGCCGGCATCGTCGTCCTCGCCGCCGCTCTGACCGTCACCGCCGCCGTGCCGGCCGTCGCCGCCCCCGGTCCGTCCGTGGTCGTCGTCTCCGGGTCGCCCAGCGCCAAGGCGACCGCCGCCGCGAAGCCGACCGTCGCCGCGAAGGCCGCCGCCGCGAGGGCCGCCGCCGCGAAGGCCGCTGCCGCCGCGAAGGCTGCTGCCGCGAAGGCCCCGGCGACGAAGGCCACCGCCACGGCGCCGTCGTCTCCGCGCTCCGTGACGGCCACGGCCTCGGGCGCCTCCGGGGTCGTCGTCCGCTGGAAGGCCTCGGCCACCAGCGGCACCGGCGCCCTCGCCGGGTACTCGGTGACGCTCGTGTCGAGCGGCGGACGGGCCGTCGGGCGCACCGTGTGGGTCGGACCCGCGGCGACGACGGCGACGCTCTCCGGCCTGACTCCCGGCTCGGCGGCCCGCATCGACGTCAAGGCCTGGAACAAGGCCGTGTCGAGCTCGGCCGTGCGGGTCTGGTTCACGCCCGCGGCGACCCCGGTCGACACGGGCACGGCGATCTTCGCGGTGACGGGCGGGCGGATCGTCGCGTTCCCGACGGTCGACTCCGCCCCCGTCGACGTGGCCGCCGCCCCGGCCGCTCCCGGCGGCTACGACGTGGCCGCGAACGGCGACGTCACCGTGCTCGACAGCGCGGCCGGGACCCTGGTCCGCCACCCGGCCACGCACGCCCCGGCGGTCACGGTCGCCTCGGGCCTGGTCGGCGCGAAGGAGCTGCACCTCGGTCCGGCCGGTCAGGCCTACCTGCTGACCTCGGGCGGCGGTCTCGTCGAGGTCGCCGCCGACGGCACGCGTCGCACGATCGCCGCGTCGTTCCCGTCGGCGCCCCTCCAGCTGTCGGTGCGTCCGAACGGCGACGTCGTCGTGCTGTACACGAGCGCGCTGCGCACCTACCCGCACGGTGGCGGCGCCCCGACCGAGGCGGCCTTCACGCAGGGCACCGCGCGTCTGAACGACATCGTCGCCGGCGCCGCATCCACCACGTACTACGAGAGCAACAGCGGGGGCGCGGTCGGGCTCCAGTTCTGGGGCGTCGACGACGGCTCCGGCACGGCGGGCGGGGTGGGCTCGACGACGAGCCGCACGACGTACGCAGCGGGCGGCTACGGACTCGACGGCTCGTTCCACTCGCTGCAGGCGGCGCAGTTCTGCCTGCCGTTCCCCGGCCCCGGGCCGGCCTGCTCCGTCGACCTGGCGGCGAAGGACCTCATCGTCACCTCCGCGAGCGGCGTCAAGACGGTGCTGCCCGCGACGGGGGTGGCCCTGCAGAGCACGACCCGGCCCGGCAGCCTCGCGGCCGACGGCGACGGCGCGGTCTACCTGGGTCTGGACAGCGGTGCGACGCCCGGTCTCTGGGCGTTCGCCCCCTCGGGAGGCACGGCGCGCCTCCTCGAGGCCGGCTCGTTCACGGACGTCCAGGTCGTCGACTGATGTCGGGACGGACCGGCCGGGCGGACGTCAGCGCCCGGCCGACCGGCCCTCGTCGACGAACTCGTCGACCGTGGCGGCGATCAGCTCGTAGGCGGTCCGGAACGCGGTGTCCGCGTCGCCGGCCACGAGGGCGTCGGCCAGGGCGTGGTGCCGTGCGGCGCTGGCCGGCGTGTAGTCGGTGATCGTGAAGCGCTTCTCCTCGACGCGCGTGCGGAGCAGAGCCTCGACGGTGGTGGCGAAGTGGCCGATCACCGCGTTGCCCGAGCCGTGCAGGATGGCGGTGTGGAACGCGATGTCGGCCTCGAGGTACCGCCGGCCGTCGCCGGAGGTTCCGGCGTCCACCATCGTGTCGGCCGCCTGCTGCACGAGCGCCGTCTGCAGCGGGTCGAGCCGGGTCGCGCTCAGACGCGCGGCGACCGGCTCGAGCCCGAGTCGCAGCTCGAGGAGCTCGCGCATCTGCGTGTAGTACTCGGGGCCCCGCCCGCGCCAGACGATGATCTGGGGGTTCATCAGATCCCACGACGTGCGCGGCAGCACCTGGGTGCCCACGCGCTGCCGGGGCTCGACCATGCCGAGCGACTGCAAGACGCGGAGGGACTCGCGGAGGACCGAGCGCGACACCGAGAAGCGGACGGCCAGAGCGTCGAGGTTCAGGATGGAACCCTGCTCGAGGCGACCGTCGACGATCTCCTGACCGAGGACGTCGACGACCTGGGCGTGGAGGCCGCGCTCGCGAGAGGACTGGAGACCGGGCATCGTCGTGGACTCCTGAGGATCGGGGCGAGGGCGCCTTGCCGGAGCGGCCGCCGTATGGCAGACTCCATAAATCTGATTATTCACACTAATCAGATCGACTCGCGCCACCAGACTGCCAGATCGAGCGGTCGGCGTGCGCGAGCGTCAACCCGTGAGCACCATCCCACCTGACGAAGAGGTCGCAGCGACGCGTCCTCGGAAGGACGCGACAGCATGAACCTGATCGCTGCGGCCACCGCCGCCCCCACGCCCTCGGGCAGCGACGCGCAACTGATCATCGCGGCCCTCGTGGGCATCGCCGTGATCGTGACGCTCATCACCTGGCTGAAGGTGCATCCGTTCCTCGCCCTGCTGCTCGGCGCCGTCGGCGTCGGGATCGGCGCGGGCCTGGCCCCGGGCGACGCCGTGACCAGCTTCGGCACCGGATTCGGGTCGACCATGACGAGCGTCGGCATCCTCATCGGGCTGGGCGCCATGTTCGGCAAGCTGCTCAGCGACTCCGGGGGAGCGGACCGCATCGTCGACACGCTCATCTCGCGGTCGTCGCAGAAGGCGCTGCCGTGGGTGATGGCCCTGATCGGCGCCCTGATCGGTCTGCCGATGTTCTTCGAGGTCGGCCTCGTGCTGCTGATCCCGGTCATCGTGCTCGTCGCCCGTCGCTCGGGCCTGCCCCTGATGCGCATCGCGATCCCCGCGCTCGCCGGCCTCTCGGCGATGCACGCGCTGGTCCCGCCGCACCCCGGCCCGCTGCTCGCCGTCTCGACCGTCGGGGCGGACCTCGGTCTGACCCTCGGGCTCGGCGTGCTCGTCGCGATCCCGACCGTCATCGTCGCCGGGCCGCTCTTCTCGAAGCTCGCGGCGAAGTGGGCCCCCGTGCCGGTGCCCGACCTGTTCCTGTCGAAGGAGGAGGACGGCGGCGAGGGCTCGACGCGGCGTCGACCGACCTTCGTCAACGCCCTCATCGGCATCCTGCTCCCCGTCGCCCTCATGCTCGCGCGCTCGATCCGCGAGGCGGCCCTGCCCGCCGCCACCGGCACCTGGGTCGACCTGCTCGAGTTCCTCGGCACGCCCATGGTCGCCCTGACCGTGGCCCTGCTGTACGCGATGGTCTTCTACGCACGCGGCGGCGGGATGGACAAGGCGGCGGTCTCGAAGACCCTCGGCTCCTCCCTGCCCGACGTCGCGGGCATCCTGCTGATCGTGGGCGCCGGCGGTGGATTCAAGCAGGTGCTGATCGACACCGGGATCGGCACGGTGATCGGAGACGCCGTCTCCGAGTCGGGCGTGAGCGTCCTGCTCGTCGCCTGGTTCGTCGCCGCCCTCGTCCGCGTCGCGACCGGCTCGGCCACCGTCGCCACGGTGACCGCGGCCGGCATCATGGCCCCGCTCGCCGAGGGCATGTCGACGCCCGAGGCCTCGCTGCTGGTGCTCGCGATCGGCGCCGGTTCCGTGTTCCTGTCGCACGTCAACGACGCCGGGTTCTGGCTGATCAAGGAGTACCTCGGCACCACCGTCGGTCAGAACCTCAAGACCTGGGGGCTCATGGAGTGCGTCCTCAGCGTCACGGCCCTCGCCGGGGTCATGCTCGCGAGCGTGTTCGTCTGATGGCCGTCATCGAGAACGTGACGGGCGCCTCCTCGGCCCCCGGTCCGTACGCCGCCGACCCGGTCCTGGTCGTCATGGGGGTGTCCGGGTCGGGCAAGTCGACCCTCGCCGCCCTGCTCGCCGAGCAGCTCGGCTGGGACTTCTACGAGGGCGACGACCTGCACCCCGACGAGAACGTGGCGAAGATGGCCGCGGGCACGCCTCTGGACGACGACGACCGGGCCCCCTGGCTCGACACGGTGTCGTCGTGGATCATCGAGCACGCCATGGCGGGTGTGCCGGGCGTGATCACCTGCTCGGCGCTGAAGCGCAAGTACCGCGACGTGCTCCGCGAGCACAACGTCGTCTTCGTCTACCTGCGCGGCACGCGCGAGATGCTCGGGGATCGGATGGCCGCGCGTGAGGGGCACTTCATGCCCACGACGCTGCTCGACTCGCAGGTGGCGACGCTCGAGCCGCCGGAGGCCGACGAGCGGCACGTCGTCGTCGACGCCGGCCGTGCGCCCGAGGACGAGGTCGACGACGTGATCCGCCTGCTGGGCCTCACGCGCGCCTGACACGCGGCTCGATCGGGTGTCTCTCCGGCGGCGCCCTCCGTCGACCGACGGCGGGCGTCGTCGGGCCGCTCGTCGCGACGTCGAACGGGGCGGCGGGCTACGCGGGGGCGCCGGCGAGCGACGTGACGGCCGTGACCGTCGCCTGGTCGCGGTCGGTGTCGACGACGGCGAGGTGGTCGAGGATGAGCACGGCCCCGACCGCCAGCGCCGCCTCCCTCGTGGCGGTGACGTGCGGCCGGTAGCCGGCGCCGTTGAAGTCCGGATCGACGGGGGACCAGCCGAGCGACTCGAGCTCGACCACGAGTCTCGCGTGCAGCTCGGCGAGCAGCTCGGGCTCGATCAGCGCGACCGGCACGTCGCGGTTCCGACCGAAGCGGGCCGACGCGCCCACCGCCGTCGGCACGGGCTGGGTGATCGCGGCCACGGACGCCACGGCCTCCTCCACCGCTCGGCGGCCCGAGAGGCAGGTGAAGGGAGGCACCACCGTCGCGTGCAGAGGGAACCGCTCGACCGCGTGGCGGTCTCCGACGGCGAGGGGTTCGATCGGGGCGATGATGACGAGGGGCGGCACGCGCGCCACGCTACCCGCGGGCGCCCGCGCGGCGTCCGTGCTGCGCCCGTGCGGTGTCGGCGCGGCCGCGGCCGGATCGCACCGGGTTCCGTGCGCCGCACCGGATCGAGACGCGGTGCGGAGCGCGGAACGCGGTGCGATGCGCTCCGTGCGGGATGCGGAGCTCAGGAGGCGCGGGTCAGCCGGTAGAGGACGTGCGGCGCGAGCGGGTGGCCGGCCTCCAGCCCCGGGTGGACGAAGTCGTCGGCGGTGTCGTGCGGCATGCCGATCCGGCGCATGACCCGGCGCGAGGGTTCGTTGACGGCCGCGGTGAAGCTGATCAGCGCGTCGAGGTCCGCGCCGTCGGGGTCGAACGCGAACCGGGCGGCCTCGCGGGCGGCCTCGGTCGCGAAGCCCCGGCCCCAGGCCTCGCGCGCGAGGCGCCAGCCGATCTCGACCTGATCGGCGAGCGCCGGGTCGAACGAGGGGCGTGACAGTCCCACGAATCCGATGAACGCCGCGGTGTCCCGTCGTTCGACGGCCCAGAGGCCGAAGCCCCGCGCCTCGATCCCGGCGTCGAGCCGGTCGATCATCGCGTCGCTCCCCTCGCGCGTCAGCACCGAGGGGAAGTAGCGCATCACCTCGGGGTCGGCGTTCAGGGCGGCGAACGGCTCGCGGTCGGAGTCGCGCCAGCGGCGCAGCAGCAGGCGGTCGGTGGTGAGCACCCGTCGACGCTACCGGGTCGGCCGGAGCGGGCACGGCACCACGAGAGGGGCACGGCGCCACGAGATCGTCTGGCGCCGTGCCCATCTCGTGGTGCCATGGCCGACGCGGGAGGATGTCACGGATTCTCAGGAGGCGCGGGCCCGGCCCCGCAGGCCGACGAACGAGACCAGCGCGCTCGCCCCGAGCAGCACGGCGACCACGATCACGACGCGATGGAACCCGCCGACCGTCAGCGCGCCTCCGGTGATGACGCCCAGGAACGCGACGGCGACCAGCCCGGCGACCCGCGAGATCGCGTTGTTGACCGCGGACGCGATGCCCGACTGCGCCGTCGGGATGCGCGACAGCACGGTCGAGGTCAACGGCGCCACCGTCACCGACAGGCCGAACCCGAACAGCACGACCCCCGGCACGATCTGCCACCAGACGTCGATCGGGTCGCGCACCAGCAGCATCCAGAGGAACCCGCCGGCGGTGATCAGCGGACCGGCCGTCATGAACAGGCGCGGGCCGTGGCGGGCGGCGAGCGTGCCGAACAGGGTCGAGAACAGCAGCGAGACGATCGTCGTCGGCAGCGTGACGAGCCCGGCGAGCGTGGCGGGCAGGCCGGCGAGCTCCTGGACGACCAGCGGGATGGTCAGGGTCCCGAGGTTGAGCGCGGCGTAGACGCCGACCGTCGCGAGGTTGCCGACGGTGAACGCGCGGGTGCGGAACAGCGTGAGGGGCATCATCGGGGCGGGCGCGCGGCGCTCCCACCAGACGAAGGCGGCGAGCGCGATCAGCCCGCCCACGAGCGGCGTGACGACGAACCAGGCGCCGAAGCCGATCCGCTGCCCCTCGATGAGCGCGAAGACCGGCCCGGCGAGGCCCACGGCGGCCAGCACGGCGCCCGTCACGTCGATGCGCGCCGGCGCTCCCGCCGAGCCGCGGTGGGCGTCGCCGGGGAGGCGCGTCATCAGCAGCAGGGTCAGCACGACGGGCACGACCACCACGCCGAAGACCCAGCGCCAGCCGACCGTGTCGACGAGGGCGCCGCCGGTGAGCGGGCCGATCAGGAACGCGACGCCGGTCCAGGCGGTCCAGCTGCCGATGGCCCGGCCCTGGGCCGGGCCGCTGAAGGTCGAGGTGATCAGCGCCAGGCTGCTCGGCACGAGCAGGGCGGCGGCGACGCCCTGCAGGGCGCGGGCCGCGATCAGCAGGCCGGGGTCCGGCGCGAGGGCGGCGAGCACGCTGGTGACGGCGAAGGCGATCAGGCCCGCCCGCAGCACCCGCACCCGACCGAACGTGTCGCTGAGCGAGCCCGCCACGAGCATCAGCGAACCGAGCGCGAGCAGGTAGGCGTCGACCACCCACTGCTGCAGGGCGAGATCGGCGCCGTCGGCTCCGGTGCCGGCGATCGCGCCTCCACCGCCGAGCTCGCGGGCGATCGCGGGGAGGGCGACCGTGACGATGGAGCCGTCGAGGAACGCCACGAACGATGCGAGCACGGCGACGACGAGCACGATCCGCCGCCCGCGCAGGCTCGCGGCAGCGGGGGCGGCGCCGTCGTCGGTCCCTCGGGACCCGGGGTCGGGGGTGCTCACGGCAGAACGCTCATGCTGCACTCAACACCCCGGCCCGCCCGATCGGTACCCGGGCACCGCGGGGGAGCGCCCGTCACCCCTCGCGCACGACGTCGTCCGGCGACTTGTCGGGCCGCCAGCCGCGCCAGCTCGGCTGCCGCAGCCGCCCGGTGGAGGTCCATTCGGCGATCGAGACCTCGCCCACCCGCGACGGCGTCACCCAGTGCGCGTCCCGTGCGTCGGCCGCCGGCACGCCGACCAGCGGGCTGGTCTTCCGGGCCGCGGCCCGCAGTGACGGCAGCAGCTCGTCGAGCTCGCGATCGCTGAACCCCGTGCCGACCCGCCCGACGTACTGCAGGCCGTCGTCGCCCGGAACCCCCATCAGCAGCGACCCGACCCCGTCGGCCCGTCGTCCCGCGCCGGGGCGCCAACCGGCGATCACGACCTCCTGCGTCTGGTGGTGCTTCATCTTGATCCAGGCCCGTGAGCGGCGGCCGGCGCTGTACGTGGCGTCGCGACGCTTGGCGACGACCCCCTCGAGGCGCAGCCGCTTCGACGTGGCGACCGCCGCCTCCAGGTCGCCGTCGAAGGCCGGGGGCACGTCGACGGCGCCGCCGCTCTCGACGATCCGCTCGAGCACCTCGCGTCGCGCGTCGTACTCGTCCTTCACCAGGGATCGCCCCTCGGCCCGCATGACGTCGAACAGCAGCAGCTTGACCGGGGCGCCCGTCGCCACCCGGGCCACGTCGCGCGCCCGCGTCAGGCCCATCCGCGTCTGGAGCAGACCGAAGTCGGGGCGACCCTTCTCGTCGACGGCCACGATCTCGCCGTCGAGCACCGCGCCTCCCTCGCCGTCGACGCGCTCGGCGAGCACCTGCAGCTCGGGGTAGGCGGGGGTGAGGTCGTTGCCGTTGCGGCTGGTGAGCGTGACGGCGCCGTCGTGCACGACCGCCACGGCGCGGATGCCGTCCCACTTCATCTCGAAGGCCCACTCGCCCTCGGACACGTCGTGGGCGTCGCCGGTCGTCGCCAGCATCGGGGCGACGCCCTCCGGTGCGGGCGACTCCCGCCTCCTGCTGCGAGCCGAGGAGGCGCGGCCCGACTTCCCGGGGGAGCCGCCGGTCCCGTGCGCCGTGCGTGAGGAGTCGCCGACCCGCGACCTGCCGCCGTGGCCGCCGTGGCCGCCGGCGGAGCCCGCGCCGTGAGCGCCGTGGCCGCCGTCCTCCGTGTCGTCCTTCATCCGATGGATCAGCCAGTTGGACTCGGCCCGTCCGCCGCCGTGCCCGGTGTGGATCAGCGCCACGCGCCGGGTGCCCCGCTGCTCGCCGTGCAGCACGACGATCACCTCCGCCCCGTCGCGCCACTTCTCGAGGTCGTACTCGCCCGAATCCCAGATCGTGACCTCGCCGGCGCCGTATTCGCCCGTCGCGATGGTGCCCTCGAAGTCGCCGTACTCGAGCGGGTGGTCCTCGGTCTGCACGGCGAGGTGGTTGACGCCCGGGTCGTCGGGCTCGCCTTTCGGCAGGGCCCAGCTGACCAGCACGCCGTCGTGCTCGAGGCGGAAGTCCCAGTGCAGCGAGCTCGCGTGGTGCTCCTGGATGACGAAGCTGCGGCCGTCGGTCGAGGCGGGTGCCTCGGCGGGCACCGGCTCGGCGGTCTTCGACGCGTCGCGCTTCGAGCGGTAGACCTCGAGGCGGTCGCGTCGCTTCTCGCCGGGGTCGTGGTCGGGCGCCTCCGTGTTGCGGAAGTCCTCGCCGAGCTCGCCGGAGGGCACCGGCACGTGCGCCGACACGTCGGCCAGCGGGTCGCCCCGGCGCTTCAGTCGCGACAGCACCTCGGTGTACTCGAGCTGCTTCAGCGAGGCCGAGGCGAGCTCGCGCCAGGTGCGCGGCATCGCCACCGTCGGCCGGGACCGCCCGCGCAGCGAGTACGGCGCGACCGTCGTCTTGTTGCCGTTGTTCTGCGACCAGTCGAGCAGCACCTTGCCGCGCCGATCGGCCTTGCCCATGGTGCTGAGCACGAGGTCGGGGTGGTCGGCCTCCATCGCGCGGGCCAGCTCGTGGGCGACCTCGCTCACCTGTGCGCTGGTCTGCTTCCCGTCGAGCCGGGCGTAGAGGTGCACGCCCTTGCTGCCGCTCGTCACGGGCATCAGCTCGAGACCCATGCCCTCGACGATCGGCCGCAGCTCGCGGGCGACCGCCACGCACTCGGCGAGCCCGACGCCCTCGCCCGGGTCGAGGTCGAGCACGAGCCGGTCGGGGTTGCGCTCGGCCCCCTTCGGTCCGAACCGCCACTGCGGCACGTGCACCTCGAGCGCGGCGACCTGAGCGAGCCAGGTGAGCGTCGCGAGGTCGTTCACCATCGGGTACGCGTTCGCGTGGTCCTTGTGCTCGATGGTGTGCCGGGCGACCCAGTCGGGCGCGGAATCGGGCAGGTTCTTCTCGAAGAACACCTCGCCGTCGACCCCGTTCACCCAGCGTTTGCGGGTGGCCGGTCGGCCTTCGACGTGCGGCAGCATCCACTCGGCGACCGCGGCGTAGTAGCCCAGCACGTCGGCCTTCGTGGTGCCCGCGTCGGGGTAGAGCACCTTGTCGAGATTGGTGAGCGCCAGACGGTGCCCGCCGACCTCGACGGTCTCGCTGCGTCCCTTGCCCGCCATCGCGCGCCTCCTGCCGTTCGTGTGCTTCTCGTTCTACCCGGCTGCGGCGGGTCCGTGTCCTCGGCGGCGGGCCGGCGCCGA
>NZ_BJUV01000046.1 GCF_007988805.1 Frigoribacterium faeni
ACGGCGTAGTCGAGCGAGCATCACCCGCCACGGGGCGGTCGGACCATGTCCGACCGCCCCGTGGCT
This sequence comes from Frigoribacterium faeni, assembly GCF_007988805.1. Classification (GTDB taxonomy): domain Bacteria; phylum Actinomycetota; class Actinomycetes; order Actinomycetales; family Microbacteriaceae; genus Frigoribacterium; species Frigoribacterium faeni. Next base: position 67 of record NZ_BJUV01000046.1, read on the forward strand.
CGTTCGTCCCCTTCGACCCGGCCGCCTGTACCCCTCTCAGGGGGCACGGCGGGTCACCGCGTAGACCGGGACGATGAAGGCTCTCACGTACCAGTCCGTCACCAACGTCTCCGTCGAAGACGTCCCCGACGCCCAGATCATCGATTCCACCGACGCCGTCATCAAGGTGACGTCCGCAGCGATCTGCGGCAGCGACCTGCACCTGTACGACGCCCTGGGCGCGTTCCTCGACAAGGGCGACGTCCTCGGGCACGAGACCATGGGAGTCGTCACCCACGTCGGGTCGGACGTCACGCGCATCGCCGTCGGCGACCGCGTCGTCGTCCCGTTCGTCATCGCCTGCGGCGAGTGCTTCATGTGCACCCGCGGTCTGTTCTCCCAGTGCGAGACCACCCAGGTCACCGAGTACGACTCGGGTGCGACCCTCTACGGCTTCAGCAAGCTCTACGGCCAGGTGCCCGGCGGACAGGCCGAGCAGTTGCGCATCGCGCGGGCCGACTTCAACCTGGTCAAGGTCGGCAGCGAGCTCCCCGACGAGCGCTACCTGTTCCTCAGCGACATCCTGCCCACCGCGTGGCAGGGCGTCGAGTACGCGCAGGTCCCCGACGGCGGCACCCTCGTCGTGCTCGGGCTCGGACCCGTCGGCCAGTTCGCCTCCCGCATCGGGAGGCACCGCGGCTACCGCGTCATCGGCATCGACCCGGTGCCCGAGCGTCGCGCCATGGCCGAGCGTCACGGCGTCGAGGTGCTCGACCTCACGAAGGACGTCGCCGACGTCGTCAAGGGCATGACCGACGGCCGCGGCCCCGACTCCGTCGTCGACGCCGTCGGCATGGAGGCCCACGAGCACGCCGGCATCGGCCTCGTGCAGAAGTTCGCCGCGGCCCTGCCCGACTCGATCGGCCAGGCCGTCATGCAGAAGGCCGGGATCGACAGCCTCGGCGCCATGCACCTCGCCTTCGAGATCGTCCGTCGAGGCGGCACGGTCTCGCTCAGCGGGGTCTACGGCGGCACGGCGGACCCGACGCCGTTCCTGACCCTGTTCGACAAGCAGATCACCATCAAGATGGGCCAGTGCAACGTCCAGAAATGGATGGACACGCTCATGCCCCTCGTCGAGGACCCGTCCGACCCCCTGGGCACGGAGGACCTCGTCACGCATCCCGTCCCGCTCTCGCAGGCCGCCGAGATGTACGACGTCTTCAAGAACAAGGAAGACGGCTGCATCAAGGTCGTGCTGAAGCCCTGACCGGACCCCGCCCGAGCCACGTCCGATCGTGACGCGTCCGACCTCGCGACCCGCGCCTCCCGGGGGTCGCGGGGTCGTGGACGGCATTGCGCCGGACCGAGCGATCCGGAATGCGATGAGTTCGCCGACCGTTCACCGAAACGCGCACGCACGTTCACCGCATTCCGAGCAATCGGGTGATGGACTGGGTGACGAATCAATTACGAGGGTCTCATCCCGAGCCCGCGTCGGCGACATCGAATGAGAGAACCATGGATCTCCGGACGGCCGAACACCCCAGGCCGAACCATTTCATCCTGCACCTCAGCGACACGCACCTGATCGGCGGTGACGGCGAGCTCTACGGGGCGGTCGACAGCGAGGCCCGCCTCCGTCAGATCGTCACCGAGATCGAGGCCTCGGGCGGACGCCCCGAGGCGATCGTCTTCACGGGCGACCTCGCCGACAAGGGCGAGCCGGACGCGTACCGGAAGCTCCGCGAGCTCGTGGAGCCGGTGGCCGCCCGCCTCGGCGCCCAGGTCATCTGGGCCATGGGCAACCACGACGAGCGCGGGGCCTTCCGCGAGCAGCTGTTCGGACAGCTGCCGTCGCAGCGTCCCGTCGACCTCGTCTACGACGTCGACGGACTCCGGATCATCACGCTCGACACCACCGTGCCCGGGCACCACTACGGCGAGCTCTCCAGCGACCAGCTCGACTGGCTGGCCGAGGAGCTCAGCACCGACGCGCCCGACGGCACCATCATCGCCATGCACCACCCGCCCGTCCCCAGCGTCCAGGACCTGACGGCGCTCGTCGAGCTGCGCGATCAGGCCTCGCTCGCCGAGGTCATCGAGGGCAGCGACGTCCGGTCGATCATCGCCGGGCACCTGCACTACTCGACGAACACCGTGTTCGCCGGGGTGCCCGTGTCCGTCGCGTCCGCCACCTGCTACACCCAGGACCTCAACACCGCCGGCGGTGGAACCCGGGGGCGGGACGGCGCGCAGTCCTTCAACCTCGTGCACGTGTACGAGGGTTCGGTCGTCCACTCGGTGGTCCCGATCGGCACGTACGCGACCGTCGGCGAACCGGTCTCCTCGGACGCCGTGGCCGAGCGGCTCGCCCTCGCCGGCGTGAGGATCGCGCCAGCCGCACCCCGCCACCGGGCCACCGACACGGCTCCTCTGCCGCTTCCGGTGCAACAGGACTTCGCCCTCACCGGCCCCATCGACACCCTCTAGGCGGTCGCGCCCGACGCGGTCCCCATCCGTCGGCAACTCCTGCCTGCTGCTCCGCCGCGCTCGGACGGCCCTGTCCTGACGGGGCGACCGGCTGCGCGTGGTGCAGCAGTGCGGAGTTCCCGACGGCCGCTGCCGGAAGCCGCCGGCCGAGGGCAGGGGGACCGCGTACGACGAACGCCGACGATGTGCGACCCTGTGCGCCCCGTCCGCACGTCGGCAATTCCTGCCTGCTGCCGCGCCCTGCATCCCGGCGTCCGAGAACACGCGAGTCGGCGCCGAGCGCGTGTCACGCGTGAGGAGTTGCCGACGCCGTACCCGCCGGGACACGGGGCGTCGGACTCGAGTCAGGGGCGCCCCACGGCGGCGCGGACCCTGCGGTCGCGTCAGGCCGCCGAGCCTGCGGCACGGCGCATGGATGCCCTCAGGCGGCGGAGATAGCCGTCGCACAGCACCTGCCGCACGCGGCGAGGGAGGTGGGGCAGGACGGCGGAGGCGACGCCCATGACCCGGTCGTAGCGGCGTTGCTCACGGACGCCCCACGGCAAGGCGAACTGCTCGCGCACCGCAGGCGGCAATGATCCGCTCGTGACGAGACGGGCGAGCGGCATGACCCCTCGCAGCCACCGGGGCCCCGCCACCGGATGCAGCAGCCTCGAGGCCACACCGCGCGTCACGTCGTCGACGGACAGCGCGTCGATCGACGCGTCCCAGTACGCCCGGAACGCCGCACGGTCGGCGGGCCAGCGTTCGCGGGGCATCTGCAGAGCCGTCCCCACGACCGCGTACTCCTGGTAGACCGTCTCGGCCGCGTCGTCGTCGAGGGGCCCGTAGACGCGCTCGAAGATCGTCATCGCCGAGTCGTAGAGCGTGGCGGCCACCCAGAGCTGCAGGTCGGGGTCGAAGGCGTCGTACGGGACGCCGTCGGTGGTGCCGTCGTCGTGAACGGGTCGGTGGGCTCGCCCGACGGAGCGGCGGACGAACACCCGCTCCTCCGGTGAGCCGAAGACGATCGCGTAGAGGTAGGTCATCGTGCCGTGCAGCCGCGAGAGGGGTCGCAGGGCGAAGTCGCTGTGGCGGGCGACGCCGTGCCCGACGCCGGGGTCCGCGAGCTGGAGGAGGATCGCCCGTCCGCCACCCGCCAGCAACGCCGACTCGGCGGCCATGTCGCCGATGTGCTCGACGTCGGCACCGCGCAGGGACCAGGGGAATCGCATCCGATCAGCCTACGTCGGCCCCTCTCGCTAGGGTGTGCGTCATGTCGACGCCCGAATTCGTCCTGTCCCTCCGAGAGAAGATCGGTCACGAGCAGCTCTGGCTCGCCGGAGTCACCGCCGTCGTCGCGCGAGGCGACGACGTCCTGCTGGTCCGCCGTTCCGACACCGGGGCGTGGACCCCGGTCACGGGCATCGTCGACCCCGGAGAGAACCCGGCGGACGCCGCCGTCCGCGAGACGCTCGAGGAGGCCGGCCTGGAGGTCACCGCCGAGCGGCTGGCCGCCGTCGGGGTCACCGATGAGATCGTCTACGGCAACGGCGATCGCGCTCGCTACCTCGATCACACCTTCGTGATGGGCTACCGGTCGGGTGAGCCGTTCCCGGCGGACGGTGAGAACACCGAGGCCAGGTGGTTCCCGGTCGGCGCACTCCCCGAGATGAGCCCGGAGATGAGGGGCCGACTCGACGCGGCGCTCTCACACGAGACCGCCGCACGGTTCGGCGTCGGACCCGCGTGACAGCAGCCGACACGACGCGTCACGCCGGCGGCATCAGGACTCGAGCGAACCCTGCGACCCTCCGGCACGAAGCGACCGGCGATCCTGCTCGGCGCTCTCGCGGGCGACGCGGTCCATCTCGGCGCGCTCCCACGGTGCCGGGAAGGGGTAGTAGCGCTCGAGGAAGTCGGTGACCGTCGCGGTGCGCTCCTCGTCGCTCACCTCGGGGAAGCTCCCGTCGTTGAGGCAGAAGAAGTCGTACGACCGCTTCTTGAGCAGCTCGGACAACGACGCCAGCCCGGACACCATGGTCGTGTCCACGTAGCTGACCCGGGCGTTCTCCTGCACGATCGCCCGACCGGTCATCAGGGCGTAGTAGTGGTACAGCGAGTTGGTGACGGAGATGTTCTCCTTGGCCCGGAACGGGCTCGCCGCGGTCGCCGAGAACTCGTCGGCGAACTCGTGCTCCATCTCGAACATGACGCTGCGTCGGAGCGGCGCCGCCGTGTGCTCGAGGTGCCTGGTCGTGACGCGGCCGAAGCGCTGCTGCAGCAGACGGCGGTTGACCCGCGCGGCGTTCTCGAACCCGCTGCGGTCGGGGTTGTTCAGTCCGAGGCCGATGCGGGTGTCCGCCTCGATGAACTTCGTCACCGATCCGGGCGAGAAGAACATCGACGGAGCCACCGGACGACCGAAGAACATGTCGTCGTTGGAGTACAGGAAGTGCTCGCTCAGACCCTCGATGTGGTGCAGCTGCGACTCGACCGCCTGCGAGTTGTGCGTCGGCAGGAACGACAGGTCGGAGAAGAACTCCTCGCTGCGGACCACGCGCACCCGCGGGTGGTCGCCGAGCCACTCGGGCACGGGCGAATCCGTCGCGATGTAGATGTTGCGCACCCACGGCGCGAACATGTAGACCGACCGCAGAGCGTACTTGAGCTCGTCGATCTGGCGGAACCGGGCCGGGGCGTCGTCGCCCTCGCCCACGACGTGCCGTTTGGCCTGAGCGGCCCGGGCGCGCTGGTACTCGACCGAGTTGCCGTCCACCCACGAGAAGATCAGGTCGATGTCGAAGGTGATGTCGGTCGCGTGGTCGTCGAACATGTGGGCCAGGGTCGGCCACTCGAGCCCGAAGCGCTCGACGGTGCTCTCGACGGCTTCGTCTCGGGGCAGAGCCGTCCGCATCAGGGCGTTCTCGGTCGGTGCGAGGATCTCGTCGTCGGTGACGATCCAGAACTCGACCTGCACGGCCGTACCGGCGCCGTAGCGGAGGCGACCGATCGGCTCGACCCTCGGGCGGTAGATCTTGAAGATGCGTTCGTTCTCGGGGTCGAGCCCGCCCTCGACGACCAGGACGGCGCGACCCTTCCGGGCCTTCGCGTAGAACGGCTCGGTGGCCGATGCGGCGACCATGGCGGCCACGAAGTCGGCACGATGCACGACGTCGACGGCGATCACCGGACGGATGTCGTTGCCCCGCACCAGCAGGTACGGGATCTCGGCTTCGTCGAGGACACGACGGAGATAGAGGAGGTCTTCGATCATCGACTGCTGCGGCGTCAGGTGCCCGTTGAGCAGAGTGAACTGCCCCTTGCGGAGCACGACGTCGTCGCGATCGACACCACCGGATCGAGGACGAGGGGTCAGCAGCGGACTCTCCGTCGTACCGGTGATCTCGGTGACCATTCAGACTCAACCTTCCGTGCCGGCCTCGGGTAGGCGCTCGCACACTGGGGAACACTTGATTTTAGCGGTAGCGGACCGGGTCCGTGGAGCCACCGCCCAGGAGGCGCGGTGCGAGCGGGTCAGCGACGCGCGGTCGCCCGCCCGGCAGCCGCCGGATCCTCCGTGGGGACCTTCACGACGATACCCGCCGCGATGAAGACGCCCGCCGCCACGAACTGGAGCACCGCCCAGGGCTGCCCGCTCAGCGGGATGACGACGACGGGGTTCCAGACGACGGCCACGGCGGCCAGCAGGGGCAGGACCCACCAGGTGCGGCCCCGGACGGCGAAGACGAGCATGATCAGCGCGAGGATGGAGACGACGTACCGGAACCCGACGAAGAGCCCGGAGTCGATCAGGACCACGCCGACGATCAACGCCACCGCCCCCAGCAGGCCGGGGGCCAGCGCGGGACGGGTGAACGCGGGTGCGGTGGGGGTGGGCACGACGACGACCTCTCGTTCGACCGCCTCGGGGATCGGCGGTGTCCGCCGAGCCTAGCCGCCCGTCCCAGCCCACGACGACGGGCCCTCCCGAGGGCTCGCGCCGACGGGCACCCGCCCGACGTGGACGTCCCGTCGATCGGCGGGGACGGGACCCCGGCGCTAGTCGATGTCGTACGGCAGGTTGATGACGCTCAGCGGCCGGCTCATCGGCGGCTCGTCGCGGAGACGTTCGAGGCCCGGACCGATCTCGGCGACCCAGGCGTCGTATCCGGCGCTCGTCAGGTGCAGACCGTCCGTGGAGTACTCGGGACGGATGGCGTCACCCGACTCGTCGGCGAGAGCGGGCCACAGATCGAGGTACTGAGCCCGCACCGTCGACGAGAACTGGCGGAGGTGCCGGTTGGCATCGCGGATGCGCGGTGCGAACTCGGCGCCCCGCGGCAGGATCGACTGGAGGAGCAGGCGGGTGCCGGGCAGCTCCCGGCGCATCGACACGAGCAGGGACTCGACGCCGCGCACGACCTGCTCGACCGAGCGCCGCCCGGTGAAGTCGTTCGTGCCGATCGACAGCACGACCGAGTCGGGCCGCGCGGCGACGACCTGGTCGATGCGCTCGGCCAGCGTGGCCGTCGTCTCGCCGTCCACTCCGAGGTTGACGACGTCGTCGTCGGGGAACCAGGTGCCCCAGTCCCCTGCCCGAGTGCTGTCGTCCCCGACGAATACCAGCCTGTCACCGTTCGACATGTTCGACCTCCCTGTGAAATGCCTTGATGGCCCATGCTGTCAGCAACCGCTGGGAAGCGCCACGGAGGCGCGGGACCGTCACGATGCGTCCGTCGCGACCGCGGCGGGCCGGCCGGGTGCCGCGGCACGCTGCGCCGCATCGCGCTCGGCGGTCGCGGTGATGCGTTTCAGCATCCCCGAGAAGATGACTCCGTGGAACGGCAGGATCGCGAACCAGTAGAGCCGGCCGCCGAGTCCCTGCGGGAAGAAGACCGCGCGCTGGCGGTAGTGCGAGCCGCCGTCGTCGCCGGGGGCGACGGTCATCTCGAGCCACGCGCCTCCCGGGACCTTCATCTCCGCCCGCAGGCGGAGCAGCGACCCGTGCTCGATCTTCTCGACCCGCCACCAGTCGAGGGCGTCGCCGACGCGCAGCGTCGTCTGGCTCCGTCGGCCGCGGCGCAGGCCCACTCCCCCGACGAGACGGTCCATCCACCCGCGCGCCGCCCAGGCCAGGGGGAACGAGTACCAGCCGTTCTCTCCCCCGATGCTCTCCACCACCTTCCAGAGCTCCGACGGAGGCGCGGTGGTGTCGGTCTCGCGGTCGTCCGTGTACACGGTGTGCCCGGACCAGTCGGGGTCGCTCGGCAGCAGGTCGCTGGGGGCTCCCGAGACCGAGGAGTCCTGCCAGCTCGTCTCGACGTCGCCGTCCTTCTCGCGCTGGAGGGCCAGTCGCACGGCCGTGCGGTAGCGCAGCAGCCCCTCGGCCGGTGGGGCGACGTACTCGTCGATGTCGTGCTCGTGGACGACGCAGTCGTACTGGAGCGAGGCGATGATCGGCACCGCGAGGGCACGGGGCACGGGAGTCACCAGGTTGACCCACTGCGACGCCAGCCACGGCGTGAAGACGGGCAGCGACGCGATGGGCCGCTGCTTGAGCCCCGCCTCGAGCGCGTAGCCGTTCATCATCTGCCCGTACCGCAGCACGTCGGGTCCGCCGATGTCGAAGGTGCGGTTGACGTCGGCCGGCACGTCGGCGGCGCCGAGGAGGTAGTGGAGGACGTCGCGGACCGCGATCGGCTGGATGCGGTTGCGGACCCACTTCGGTGCGGGCATGTACGGCAGCACGTCGGTCAGATGACGGATCATCTCGAACGACGCCGAGCCCGAGCCGATCACGACGCCGGCCTGGAGCGCGACGGTCGGGACGCCGCTGGCCAGCAGGACGTCTCCGACGTCCTTGCGCGACTGCAGGTGCTTCGACAGCTCGCCGTCGGGATGCAGCCCGCCCAGGTACACGATCCGCTTCACCCCGGCCGCCGCGGCGGCGTCGGCGACGGTGTGCGCCGCATCGGCCTCGGCCCTCTCGAAGTCCCCTCGGCCGCCCATCGCGTGCGCGAGGTAGTAGACGACGTCCACGCCCTCCATCGCCGGGCCGACCGTCGCGGGGTCGGTGAGGTCGCCGCGCAGCACCTCCACGTCGGCCGCCCAGGGCACGTCCGCGAGCTTCTCGGGCGAACGGACCAGGACCCGGACGTCCGCGCCGGCCTGCACCAGGCGCGGAGCCAGACGACCGCCGATGTAGCCGGTGGCTCCCGTCACGAGGATGCGGCGGCGCGCCACGGCGTCGTCGAGCCCGGCCGCGTCGGTCCCGGACGACGCCGACGACTCCGCGGAGCCGGATGCGTGGGGGGCGGAGGCGGCGCGGTGGTCGCCGCCCTGGTCGGTGTGCTGAGGCATCGGGCCACCGTACGCCCCGCGATCGGGAGCCAGCACGGCGACGTCGCGGCACGACGGGGCCGCCGTCCGTCGGGGCGGCGGCACGAGGCCGCCCGGCTTCACCGGGGCGCAGGGACTCCGAGGATCTCCCGCGTCCGACGCACGTCGGCGGCGATGTGCTCGATCAGGGCCTCGAGGCCCTCGAACCGCACGTTGCCCCGCACCCAGTCGACGAACAGGACGGTCACCTCGCGCCCGTAGAGATCGAGGGTGACGTCGAGGAGGTGCGCCTCGACCTGCTTGGCCGGCACCCCGTCGAAGGTCGGGTTGTTGCCGACGGAGACCGCGGCGGGGTACACGACGTCGTCGACGAGCACGCGGGCGGCGTAGACGCCGTCCGCCGGGACGAACCCCTCGCTGTGCGGGGCCAGGTTCGCCGTGGGGAAGCCGAGCTCGCGACCTCGCTGCTCGCCGTGGACGACCACGCCCCGGACGGCGGACTCGCGTCCGAGCAGAGCGGCGGCCTCGCGGACGCGGCCGGAGCCGAGCAGCTCCCGGATCCAGGTCGAGGAGGCGCGGCGGTCGCCCCCGGGGCGCACGTCGTCGATCGAGACCACGCGGAACCCCCGTGACGCGCTCAGCTCGCGGAGCGTCGCGACGGTGCCGCTGCCCCGCACGCCGAAGCGGAAGTCGTCGCCGACGAAGACGACCCGGGCATGCAGCGCGCCGACCAGGATGCGGTCGACGAAGTCGGTGGGGCTGAGGGTCCGCAGCTCGTCGTCGAAGGTGAGCATGAGGGTCGCGGCGACACCCGCCTGATCGAGCAGCTCCCGCTTCTGGCGGTTGCTGACGAGCGCCGTGGGCACCCGGTCGGGCTGGAGGACGGCGAGCGGGTGACGGTCGAAGGTCACGACGGTCGCGGTGAGCCCCTCGGCGACGGCGACCTCCTCGAGCAGGTCGATGACCGCACGATGGCCGACGTGCACGCCGTCGAACTTGCCGATGGTCACCGCACTCGGCCCGAAGTCGGCGGGCACGTCGGCGAGGGTGTCCCAGAACTGCATCAGAGGGTCACCGGGCCTCGTCGGACGCCTCGGGCGCCCCCGCTGCGGCCTGCCCGGCGGGGTCGCCGCTCGCCCGGGGTCGCGCACGGGCGAGCCAGACCATGCCGAGCACCGGCAGGACCAGAGGGACGAAACCGTAGCCCCGGCCGAAGAACGACCACACCGTGTCGTCGGGGAACAGAGCGGGGTCGAGGGTGGTCAGCAGCCCCACGATCAGCACCCCGGCGAGCTCGAACGAGATCGTGGCCCACGCGACGGCGTACGACGTCGTGCCCCGCGTGATGAGCGAGACGGTGGCGACGATGTAGACCACGGCCGCCAGGGCGCTCAGCGTGTACGCCAGCGGCGCCTCGGAGAACTGCTCGAGGATCTGGAACACCGACCGGCCGGTCGCGGCCAGGGCGAGCACGGCGTAGACGGCGATGAGGACGCGGCCGACACCGACCGCACGCGTTGACTTCTGAGTGACCATCACGACCAAGGATATGGCCCCGGGTCGAGGACGTCCGACCGTTCGAGGACCTCGGGGCTCATGCGGTCTGGACCGTCCAGATCTGCAGCATGCGGTAGACCATCACCGCGACGGCGAAGACGGCCGCGGCGAGCACCACGTTGCTCCAGCGGGACCGGTCGACGAGCGCCCAGACCACGGCCAGCGGCGGGAGCAGGATCGCCGACACCAGGTAGATGTAGAACTCGACCACGTTGCCGGTCGGATCGTTCCCGACGAACGGCGTGACGATCGCCACCACCAGCTGGGCCAGCAGCAGGACGAGCACGACCGCCGTCGCCCCCACCGTGACGTCGTTCGGGAGCTTGCCGGCGAACCCGGCGAACAGACAGACCAGCCCGGCGACGCAGGCGACGACGACCTGGAGCCAGGTGAACCACTCGATCACGAGGCGACCTCGTCGGTCGGGAAGTTCACGATGGGCTTCGCTCCGCCGCCACGGACCGACACGAGACCGGCGAGGGCGCGAGCCGGCGTGACCGCCGCGATCGGTCCGTCGGTGTCGTCGAACCCGACCGCCACGCGCTTGCCGTGACCGAGGTCGGTGGCCTCGTCGGCCGTCATCCGCCAGATCGGGAACAGCCGCTCGGCGACGTCCACCGGCGCCAGCAGCGCCGGCGCGACGTCGATGCCCTCGAGGACGGAGGCACGGGTCACGTCGAACGGACCCACTCTCGTCCGACGCAGGGCCGTCAGATGCCCCCCGACGCCGAGGTCCGAACCGAGGTCGCGGGCCAGCGCGCGCACGTACGTGCCCGAGCTGCACGACACCCTGACGTCGAGGTCTCGAACCACCAGCCCGTCGACCGTCGACTCGCGACGCTCGAGCACGGTGAACTCGGAGATCGTGACGTCGCGGGCCTTCAGCTCGACCTCGACGCCCTCGCGCGCGAGATCGTAGGCACGGCGTCCGTCGACCTTGATGGCGCTCACCGTCGTCGGCACCTGACTGATCGGTCCGCTCAGGCGAGCGATCCCGGCGTCGACGGCCTCGTCGGTGACGCCCGCGGCCGACGCGCGCGTGACGATCTCGCCCTCGCTGTCGTCGGTCGTCGTCGATGCCCCGAGCCGGATGGTCGCGTCGTAGCCCTTGTCGAGCCCGACGAGGAAGGTGAGGAGTCTGGTCGACGAGTTGAGACCCAGGACGAGCAGCCCGGTCGCCAGGGGGTCGAGCGTGCCGGCGTGGCCCACCTTGCGGGTTCCGGCGGCTCGACGCACCCGGGCCACGACGTCGTGGCTGGTGATGCCCTGCGGCTTGTCGACGAGGAGGATGCCGCTGTTCACCCGACGACGTTAGCGCAGGTCGCGGCCGGGCCGACGCGGGCGGCGCTCAGCATGCGTCGTCGAATCGGCGACGCGGGTGCTCGGGGTCGGAGTTGTCGACCACGGCCGAGGCCTTGGCGCGAGCGTCGACCCTGGCGTCGTCGTCCGTGACCCAGACCCGGTAGTGCCAGAGGCCGGAGAGGCCCGGTCGCGACAGCTGCGCGCCGTCGACCAGGAGGAGCGCGTCGGCGGGTCCGGTGACCCAGGCCGATTCGACGGGGCGATCGGCGGCGGCGTCGTAGGCCCGCTCGACCCACCCGGTGCTGCCGCCGAGGCGGAAGGGCTCGATGAGGACCCGACGGAACAGGCTCTCGTCGAGCTCGGGGTCGGACTCCGGCCCCGACCCGTCGGCGCGCTTCGAGAACGACGCGGTCGATGCCCGGAACGCCGCGTGCCCGGTCTCGCGCACGGCCTCGGCGAGGTCGTCGGCGAAGGCCGCGCGACCGGAGGACCCGTCGCCGTCGACGGCCACGACGACGCGACCGCGCCCGTAGTTGTGCAGGATCTCGGTCGCCAGCTCGCGCAGCGTGTCTTTCTTGGCGGGGGCCCATCTGGTGGTCATGCGCACACGCTACGCCGCGCCTCCGACATCCCGCCGGACCCCGTCGTGCGCCGTCTAGGCTTCTGCGGTGAGCATCTCCCCCGCCGTGAACGCCTGGTTCCGAGAGAACGGCAGAGACCTCCCCTGGCGGCGGCCGGGATTCCCCGCCTGGGGCACCCTGGTCAGCGAGATCATGCTGCAGCAGACGCCCGTCGTGCGTGTGGTGCCGCGTCTCGAGCAGTGGCTCGAACGCTGGCCCACCCCGCCGGACCTCGCGGCGTCGCCCGCCTCCGACGCCGTCCGGGCCTGGGAGCGGCTCGGCTACCCCCGTCGGGCGCTCGCCCTGCACGCCGCGGCCGTCGCCATCACCGACCGGCACGGCGGCGTCGTCCCGGAGGACGTGCCATCGCTCCTCGCGCTGCCCGGTGTGGGCGACTACACCGCCCGCGCCGTGGCGGTGTTCGCCTACGGGCACCGACACCCCGTGGTGGACACGAACGTCCGACGGGTCCTCGCTCGAGCCGTCGAGGGGGTCGCCGAGCCCTGGGCCCCCCGGGCGACGCGCGACCTCCCGCTGATGGAGTCGCAGCTCCCCGCGGACGACGAGGAGGCGCGGGTGACGAACGCGGGGGTCATGGAGCTGGGCGCCCTGGTCTGCACCGCCCGGGCACCGCTGTGCGACAGCTGCCCGCTGCTCGAGCAGTGCGCCTGGGTCGCCGCCGGCCGTCCTGCCCACGTCGGCCCGCGCCTCCGGGTCCAGCCGAGGTTCGAGGGCTCCGACCGTCAGGTCAGAGGGCTCATCATGGCCGAGCTCCGGGCCAGCGACATCCCGGTCACGAGCGCCGAGATCGAGCGGGTCTGGACCGATGCGGCGCAGCGCGACAGAGCCCTCGCCGGACTGATCCGCGACGGTCTCGCCACGGGATCGCCCGACGAGGGCTACACGCTCCCCGACTGACCGGGGCGCGGGGTCAGCGGGTCGAGCCGTCGGGCTCGGTGGACTCGCCCGAGACGGGAGCCTCGAGCTCGTCGTCGAGTGCCAGGTCGTCGTCGAGGTCGTCGTCCTCGTCGACGTCGTCGCCGAACTCCCGCGGCTTGACGTACGGATCGGCATCACCGGCGTACTCGGCCGACGAGGCCATGGTCTGGCTCTCGTGGTCGCGCTGGCGCGCCTCCTGCAGGAGACGGTCGATCGAGGCCGCGTTCTCGGGCAGGGCGTCGAGGATGAACTCGAGGCTCGGCGTGAGGCGTGCGGTGATGTTCTTGCCGACCTCGCTGCGCAGCATGCCGGTCGCGGACTTCAGGGCCGCGCCGGTGTCGCGGCGCTCCTCGTCGGTGCCGTAGACCGTGTAGAAGATGGAGGCGTGCTGCAGGTCGCCCGTCACCTTGACGTCGGTGATCGTGACGAACCCGAGACGCGGGTCCTTGATGCCGCGGTCGAGGCGTCTCGCGACGATCTCCTTGATCCGGTCGGCCATCTTGCGGGCGCGTTGTGCGTCAACCATGGTGAGCTCCTTCGTGCTGTTCGCCGCCGTGGCGAGAGGGTGAGGCCCCGCCCCGACCGTAGTCGGAGCGGGGCCTCGTGTGCTGCGATGACGCCGAGGGTCAGACCCGCGGCTTCTCGACCATCTCGATGGTCTCGATCTCGTCGCCGATCTGGATGTCGTTGAACTTGCCGAGACCGATACCGGCCTCGAAGTCCGTGCGGACCTCGGTGACGTCGTCCTTGAAGCGACGCAGCGAGTCGATCGCCAGGTTGTCGCCGACGACGACGCCCTCGCGGATGACCCGGGCCCGGGCGTTCCGCGTGATCGTCCCCGATCGCACGATGACACCGGCGATGTTGCCGACCTTCGACGAGCGGAAGATCTCGCGGATCTCGGCGACACCGGACTGCTTCTCCTCGAACTCGGGCTTGAGCATGCCCTTGAGCGAGTTCTCGATGTCCTCGAGCGCCGAGTAGATCACCGAGTAGAAGCGGATGTCGACGCCCTCACGAGCCGCGCGTTCGCGCGCCTTCGTGTCGGGACGCACGTTGAACCCGATGATGATCGCGTTGTCGACCGTCGCCAGGTTGACGTCGCTCTCGGTGACGGCACCCACACCGCGGTGGATGATGCGCAGCTGGACGCTGTCGTCCACCTCGATCTTGAGGAGCGACTCCTCGAGCGCCTCGACGGCACCCGACACGTCTCCCTTGATGATGAGGTTGAGCGCTTCGACCTTGCCCTCTTCGAGCGCACGGGTGAAGTCCTCGAGCGAGATGCGCTTGCGCGACTTCGCCAGCGACGCGTTGCGCTCGACGGCCTCGCGCTTCTCCGCGATCTGACGAGCCGTGCGGTCCTCCTCGGTGACGAGGAAGGTGTCGCCGGCGCGGGGGACGCTCGACAGGCCCTGGACCAGCACGGGACGGCTGGGGTAGGCCTCGAGGACGGCGTCGCCGTTCTCGTCCATCATGGCGCGCACGCGGCCGTAGGCCGTGCCCGCGACGATGGCGTCTCCGACCCGGAGGGTTCCGGACTGGATGAGCACCGTGGCGACGGCACCGCGACCCTTGTCGAGTCGCGCCTCGATGGCGACACCACGGGCGTCCTTGTCGGGGTTCGCCCGGAGGTCGAGCCCGGCGTCGGCCGTCAGCAGCACCGCTTCGAGGAGCGCGTCGATGTTCTTGTTGTCGCGAGCCGAGACGTCGACGAACATGACGTCTCCGCCGTACTCCTCGGCGACGAGGCCGTACTCGGTGAGCTGCTGGCGCACCTTCGCCGGGTTGGCGCCCTCCTTGTCGATCTTGTTGACCGCGACCACGATCGGCACGTTGGCCGCCTGGGCGTGGTTCAGGGCCTCGACCGTCTGCGGCATGATGCCGTCGTCGGCCGCGACCACGAGGATCGCGATGTCGGTGACCTGGGCACCACGGGCGCGCATGGCGGTGAACGCCTCGTGACCCGGGGTGTCGATGAAGGTGATGGCGCGCTCGACGCCCTCGTGCGGTGCCCACACCTGGTACGCGCCGATGTGCTGCGTGATGCCACCGGCTTCGCCGGCGACCACGTTCGCGTTGCGGATCGCGTCGAGCAGGCGCGTCTTTCCGTGGTCGACGTGACCCATGACGGTGACGACGGGGGGACGGATCTGCAGGACCGACTCGTCCTCGTCCTCGAGCTCCTGCTCGAGGTCGATGTCGAAGCCCTCGAGGAGCTCCTTGTCCTCGTCCTCGGGCGAGACGACCTGGATGTTGTAACCGAGCTCCTCGCCGAGGACCTGGAAGGTGGCCTCGTCGAGGGACTCCGTCGCCGTCGCCATCTCACCGAGGTGGAAGAGGACGGTCACCAGGTTGCCGGGGCTGGCGTCGATCTTGTCGGCGAAGTCGCTGATGGACGCGCCGCGTCGCAGACGGACGATCGTGCTGCCGTCGCCGCGGGGGACGCTGACGCCACCCAATGACGGGGCGGAGCGCATCTCGAACTCGGCCCTCTTCGTCCGCTTCGACTTGCGTGCCTTGCTCTTGCCGCCACCGCGACCGAAGGCGCCGGCAGTACCGCCGCCGGGGCCACGACCACGGCCGCCACCGCCGCCCGCAGGACGAGGGCCGCCGAAACCGGGGCGGAATCCGCCGGCGGCACCGGGAGCGCCACCGCCGCCGGGACGCTGGAACCCGCCACCGGCACCGCCGGGACGAGCGCCGGCACCGGCGGGACGCTGGCCGAAGCCGTTGGGACGGGGACCGGCGCCGACGCCGGGACGCGGAGCGCCCGGACGGGGCGCACCGGGACGAGGAGCCTGGGGACGAGGTCCGGCTGCTCCACCGGGGCGGGGCATGCTGCTCGAGGCTCCGGAGCCGCCGGGACGGGGCGCGCTGGGGCGACCCATTCCCTGGTTGCTGGCGAAGGGGTTGTTGCCGGGGCGGGGAGCGCCGGGGCGCGGGCCACCGGGCTTGGGACCGGCGGCGCCGGGCGTGACGTCCTCGGCTGCAGGGGCCGCGGTCTCGTCCTTGGCGGCGGCCGCGGCGGCGGCACGCTGCGCCTCGGCCTGGGCCTGGCGCTCGGCGACCGTCAGGGGCGCGACGGGTGCCGGTGCTGCGTCGACGTCGGGCTCGGCCGCCGCGGGTGCGGGGGTCGGCTCGGCGACGGGGGGCTTGGGGGCGGCCGGGCGGGGTCCGCCGGGCTTCGGTGCCGACGACGTCGCCTTGGGCGCGCTGGCCGTGGCGGCCGCGGGAGCGGCCGACGGCTTCGCCGCGCCGGCGAAGGCCTGGCGCAGCTTGCGAGCCACGGGAGGCTCGACGCTGGAGGACGGTCCCTTAACGAACTCGCCCATCTCCTTGAGCTTCTCTAGTGCTGTCTTGCTGTCGATCCCCAGCTCGCTGGCGATCTCGTGTACGCGTGGTTTAGCCACAGTTCTCCTGTCTCGGGCCCTCCCCGAGACGGGAAGAGCCTTCAGTTCTGGACGGGTCTCATTTCGAGCCGCTCATTAGTGATTGCTCATTAGTTGTCCATGTGCCGTTCAGCCTGTTCTGTCGTGGCGATGGGTCGTGAAGGGGCGATCCGCGTGAAGTAGGCGCGGAGCTCGTCGACATCGGGTTCGGAGTCGAGGCGGAGTGCACGGCGGAAGGCCCTGCGCTTCACTGCCGACTCGAACGCGTCGATCGACGGCGTCAACCACGCACCCCGCCCGGGAAGGGTCGCGGTCGGGTCGACCACAAGACGTCCGTTTCGGGCGACGACCCGCACGAGTGCGGATCGCGGAGCGCGCGCTCGAGTACCGATGCACGTTCTGACGGGTTCCACCTTACCCCCTCGGGTCGTCGGACGGGAGACGCCGGGGGCGAACGGCGTGGTGCGGCCGGTCGCCCCCGGCGGG
>NZ_BJUV01000047.1 GCF_007988805.1 Frigoribacterium faeni
ACCCCTGCTCGGTCACGGACGGGGTCGCGGTGGTCGTCGACATGGGGATCCTCCATCGGGTCACGGTGCCGCGTCGTCGCGGCGATCCAGACCATACCCCCGTTGAACAGAAATCAGGAACACAATTTCTCGATGCGAGGGCAGAAAAAAATTTCCGGCATCGATTTCATCTCCGGGCTTGCGGAACCATTGTCGCGCACATAATTTCTTCTCGTGCGACTCGATCACTCGGGTCGCGCAGGCAGCGACGACGATGCCCCCAGGTCGAGTCGTCGCTGCCTCTCCGACGACCCGACCTGCGAACGGAGCACCGCGATGACGCGTGCCGTCCCCCACGAACCCCCGGTGCACGACGACCGGACGCATCCCTCGACGACCTCGACGGCGGTGGCGCGATGAGCGGCGCGACGGCTCCCCGCGGCGTGTCGAGCGCCGGCGGCACCGGCCGCTCGGGACGCGCGGGCAACCGCAAGCGCAACCGCACCATCGTGACGGTCGCCGTGATCGCCGTGCTGCTCGTCGCCATGGGGCTCAGCACCACGGTGGTGGGGGCCGACTCCGACCTGGGCGCCGGCCCCGAGGCGTTCTCGGCCGAGGCCTGGGGAGCCGAGAACTTCCCCACGATCCAGCAGGGCATCGCCGACCGTGCCGTCCCCGCCGACGAGCTCGCCGCCGCCGTGCTGGCGGACCCGACCGCCGCCGGCGAGGAGTACGGCGTCGACGCCGGCACCGGTCCCGAGATCTCGACCACCTTCACCGGCACGGTCGGCGCGGGCCAGGCGGGCATCTACCCGGTCACCGTCGAGGGCGTGCCGAGCGACATCCTGATCCGCGTGCAGACCGGCCCGGCCATCAACGGCACCGACCTGCGCGACGCGACCGGAACCGTCGAGTTCGGGCAGTTCACGAACCAGATCGACTACCAGGACGCCGCGTCCGCGCTCAACGAGCAGCTCAAGTCCACCGTGCTCGGCGACATCGACACGACGACGCTCGAGGGCGAGACCATCGAGGTCACCGGGGCGTTCCAGCTGATCAACCCGGCCGGCTGGCTCGTGACCCCGTCCGACCTGGTCGTCCAGTGAGCACCGTCGAGGGCGCCGGCGCCACGGGCGTCGAGGGCGCCGAGCCGGCCACGGGCGACGTCGTGCTGCGGGCCGTCGACGTGGTCAAGACCTACGGCGCCACGCGGGCGCTCAAAGGCGTCGGGTTCTCCATCCATCGCGGGCAGGTGACCACGCTGTTCGGCGAGAACGGCGCGGGCAAGTCGACGCTGATGAAGATCCTGTCGGGAGTCGAGCAGCCCACCTCGGGCGAGATCGTGCTGCACGGCGAGCCGGTCGTGTTCGCCGACACGGTCGACGCCCGTGAGCACGGCATCTCGATCATCCACCAGGAGCTGAGCCTCGCCCCGAACCTGTCGGTGCGCGACAACATCTTCCTCGGGCGCGAGATCCAGGGGCCGACCGGTGTCGACTACGCCGAGGAGGCGCGTCAGGCGAAGGCCGTCCTCGACGAGCTCGGCGAGGACATCGATCCTCTGACCACCGTGGCGGACCTCCGGCTCGGACAGCAGCAGCTGGTCGAGATCGCCCGCGCCCTGTCGGTCGACGCGCGCATCCTGATCATGGACGAGCCGACCAGCGCGCTGAGCGCCTCCGAGGTCGAGGTCCTGTTCACGGTCATCCACGACCTGACCTCACGCGGCGTCTCCATCGTCTACATCTCGCACCACCTCGAGGAGGCGCTCGAGATCACCGACCACGCCGTCGTGCTCCGCGACGGCTCGGTCACGGCGACGGCGGTCGCCGCCGACATCGACCTCGCCTGGGTCGTCCGGGCGATGGTCGGCGAGGGGTTCGACCTGGGCTCGCCGCCCACCGGGTACGAGTTCGGCGAGGTCGCCCTCTCGATCCAGGGGGTGACGGTGCCCGACCGCGAGATCGCCGACCGCAACGTGGTCGACCACCTCGACCTCGACGTCCGGGCCGGCGAGATCGTCTGCCTCTACGGGTTGATGGGCGCCGGTCGTACCGAGCTGCTCGAGGCGGTCGCCGGCCGGAACCCGGTGAGCGAGGGGCGCATCCTCAAGAACGGGCGCGACCTGGCCGGGCTGTCGATCGCCGAGCGCATCGACGAGGGGCTCGGGCTCGTGCCGGAGGACCGCCAGCGCGACGGTCTCGTGCAGACCATGACGGTCGGCCGCAACATGTCGCTGGCCAGCATCGGCTCGTTCGTCAGAGGGCTGTTCCTCTCGGGTCGTCGCGAGGTCGACCTCGTCACCGACTCGATCCGCACCGTGCACGTCAAGACCTCGGGCGGCGGAGCCATGATCGGTTCGCTGTCGGGCGGGAACCAGCAGAAGGTCGTGATCGGCAAGATGCTCGCCACCGAGCCCGACGTGATCCTGCTCGACGAGCCGAGCCGCGGGATCGACATCGGCGCCAAGGCCGAGGTGTTCCGACTGCTCGCCGAGAGGGCCCGCAACGGTCTCGCCGTCGTCTACACGACCTCCGAGGTCGGCGAGTGCCTGAGCATCGCCCATCGCATCGTCGTGCTGAGCCGTGGCCGCATCGCGGCCGAGTTCGGCGCCGACACCACCAAAGAAGCCATCATGGCCGCCTCGGGCGAGGCCGTGATCTCGTGACCACCACCGAACGGAAGTCCACCATGACCACCACCGCGGCCGGGCAGCGACGCCCCGCCCTCTTCGCCGACGGGTTCGACCTCGGTCGGCTGTTGCTGCAGGGGCGGGCGTTCTTCGCCCTCATCGCCATCATCGTCGTCTTCTCGGTGCTGTCGCCGAACTACCTCACGGTCGGCAACCTGCTGACGATGTCGTCGCACGTCGCGGTCTACGCGATCCTCGCGATCGGCATGCTGCTCGTCATCCTGAACGGCGGCATCGACCTCTCGGTCGGATCGACCCTGGGGTTCTCCGGCGTGATCGCCGGGTTCCTGATGAACGGCGTCGCGATCGGCGGCACCACGCTCTACCCGGCCCTCTGGGTCGTGGTCGTGCTCTCGTGCGGCATGGGCGCGTTCATCGGGTTGATCAACGGCGTGCTCGTCGCCCGGTTCAAGGTGGCGCCGTTCGTGGCGACGCTCGGCATGCTCTACGTCGTCCGCGGCGTCGGGCTGCTGATGACCAACGGCCTCACGTACAACGACCTCGCCGGCGACCCGGCCCTCGGGAACACCGGCTTCGACTGGCTGGGCTTCAACCGGCTGCTCGGGCTGCCCATCGGCGTCGTCGTGATGATCGTCGTCGCGATCGCCGTCAGCCTGCTGCTGAACCGCACCGTCTTCGGCCGCTGGCTGTACGCCTCGGGCGGCAACGAGCGCGCCGCCGAGCTGTCCGGCGTTCCGGTCAAGCGGGTCAAGGTGCGCGTCTACGTGCTCTCCGGTCTGTTCGCCGCCATCGCCGGTCTGATCCTGTCGTCCGAGCTGACGAGCGCCAGCCCCACGGCCGGCAACTCGTACGAGCTCACGGCCATCGCCGCCGTCGTCATCGGCGGAGCCGCGCTCTCGGGCGGCATCGGCAACGTCCGGGGCACCCTGCTCGGCGCGTTCGTCATCGGATTCCTCTCCGACGGCCTCGTCATCATCGGCGTCTCGTCGTACTGGCAGACCGTCTTCACCGGCGCCGTCATCGTCCTCGCCGTCCTGCTGAACGCCGTCCAGTACAAGGGCAGGCCGCGGCGCTCCCGTGGCGGTGGTCGCTCCGGCGACGCCGCCGCCCCCTCGACCCCTTCTCCCACCACCGACGCCGCGGCTCCCGCCGGCGCCGTCCCCGAGAAGACCCACGGTTGACACCCGTCGACCGTGACACAGCGAAAGGAAACACAATGAACCGCAAGCTGGCAACGGTGCTCGCCGCGGGCGCGGGCCTCACGCTCGTCCTCTCGGGATGCGCCTCCGGAGGCACCTCCGACGCCGGATCGGGCGCCTCGGGCGACTCGGCCGAGGGCGGACTGATCTCGATCATCGTCAACGACCCCTCGAACCCGTACTGGCAGACCGAGGGCAACGTGGCCGAGGCCGAGGCGAAGGCGCTCGGATACGAGGCCAACGTCGCCGCCTCGAAGGGCGACACGAACACCGAGAGCAACCTGATCGACACCGCCATCACCAACAAGTCGGTGGCGATCATCCTCGACCCGGCCAACGCGTCCGGCTCGGTCGGTGCGGTCAAGAAGGCCGACGCGGCCGGCATCCCGGTGATCCTCGTCAACGCCGAGATCAACGAGACCGGGCTCGCCAAGGCGCAGCTCGTCTCGAACAACGCGCAGGGAGCCGCGCTCGGCGCCCAGCAGTGGGTGAAGGACGTCGGGGACACGGGCGACTACGCCGAGCTGTTCGGCGCTCCGTCGGACAACAACGCGCAGACCCGGTCGAACGGCTACGCGACGGTCATCTCGCAGTACCCGGGTCTGACCGAGGTCGCCGAGCAGGTCGCCAACTGGGACCGCACGCAGGGCCACGACAAGATGCAGTCCATCCTGCAGGCGAACCCCGACATCACCGGCGTCATCTCGGGCAACGACGAGATGGCCCTCGGCGCCATCGCGGCCCTGAAGGAGGCCGGCAAGCTCGAGCAGGTCAAGGTCGGCGGCTTCGACGGCTCGCCCGACGCGGTCGAGGCCGTGAAGTCCGGCGAGCTGCAGTACACGGTGCTCCAGCCCGTCGCCACCTTCGCCAAGAAGGCCGTCGAGCAGGCGGACTCCTACATCCGCACCGGCGAGACGGGCGCCTCCGAGGAGAAGCAGGCCTTCGACTGCATCCTCATCACCAAGGAGAACGCCGACAAGGTGACCGAGCCCTTCACGCTCGCCGAGTGACCAGGCGGCCGGGCCGGCTCCGATCGGGGGCCGGCCCGGCCCTGTCGCACGCCCGCACCCGATCTCGACCCCCGACCACGGACAGAGACACGGGAGCGCGCGCATGACCGAGACCAGCGAGTGGGCGAACGCGCCCGCGGATCGCTCGGCCGCGCCGCGGTTCCCGCTGGCGCTGGTCTACCAGGCCGCGCGGATGTACTACGTCGACGACGTCCGTCAGTCCGAGATCGCCACGCGTCTCGCCCTGTCCCGACCGACCGTCAGTCGTCTGATCGCCGAGGCCCGGCGCGCCGGGCTGGTCCGCATCGACGTCGTCGACCCGTTCGTCGACGAGACGGCCCTGCTGGCCGACCGGCTGGCCGTGACTCTCGGCCTCGGCTGCGTGCACGTCGCCGCCGTCACGCACGCCTCGACGCTCGGGCAGGACCTCGCGCTCCCCGTGGCCGCGGCGATCGGCGAGATGGGCCTCGCGAACGGCGACGCGCTGCTCGTCTCGCTCGGTCGCACCGTCTACGAGCTGGCCCGGTCGGGGCGGCTCCCGTCGCTGCCGGGCGTCGACCTGGTGCCGACCGTCGGCGGTCAGACCGAGGCGCTGCCCTGGTTCCAGACCAACGAGATCGCCCGCCTGGCCGCCGAGGCGTCGGGAGCCCGCGCGACCTTCCTGTTCGCTCCGGCCCTGCCGAGCCCCGCCATGCGGGCCACCCTCGACGACGAACCGACCTTCCGCCACGTGCTCGACCTGTGGGGCCGGGCGCGCGGGGCGCTCCTCGGCATCGGCGCACCGACCAGCACGAGGCCGGTGCTGCCGCAGGCCGTCCCCGCCGAGCCGGCGCTCTTCGAGGACGCGGCGGGCGACGTCTGCCTCAACTTCTTCCGGGCCGACGGGTCGGCGATCGAGTTCCCGGGCAGCGAGCGGATGGTCCGCACGTCGCGCGAGACCCTGCGAGCGATGCCCTTCGCGATCGGGATCGCCGTGGGCCGCGACAAGGCGCCCAGCATCGTCGGTGCGGCGCGCGGCGGGCTGATCACGGGGCTCGTGACGGATGCGGCGACGGCGCGGGCCGTCCTCGACGAAGCGTGACGCGCCTCCTCGGATCCCTGTCCGTCAGGCGCACCCGCCCGGGTGATTCTCCGACGGTCGCGGCCCTCGGTACGACGTTGTGGGTAACATCTGCGACGAAAGCTCACCTGATCACGAAATGGGGACCATCATGACCAACGCCGCACCCGCACCCGGCGCCACCGCCGCCGCTCCCGTCAAGACGCTCGCGATCCTGTCGCTCGTCTTCGGCATCGTCAGCATCGTCCTGGCCCTGTTCTTCCCGATCGGGGGCGTCGCGCTGGGCGTGGCCGCCATCGTGCTCGGCTTCATGTCGCGCAAGCGCGAGGCGGCCCGATCGATGGCGCTGACCGGCATCATCCTGGGCTTCGTCGGCGTCGCGGGCAGCATCGTGTCGTGGATCGTGGCCGCGGCCATGATCAGCCAGATGATGAACTGACCTCACGCTCCTCCGCGACGGACCCCGTCGTGGTCGCGACGACCGGCTGACCCCGGGTGCGGCGACCGCGGCGGGGTTCCGTCGTCCACGGCCGACTCGTGACCGCACCGCGTTCCGTGCACGGCACCTCGCCTAGTCCAGGTGCAGTGCACGGAACGCGGTGCGGCGCGGTGCCTTGCCCGTCGGCTCATACCGCCGCCGCGGCGACCCCGGGCACCGCGTCGAGCAGCGCCCGGGTCCGCTCGTGCGTCGGCCGGTCGAACACGTCGCGGACGGACCCGGTCTCGACCACCCGTCCGGCGTCGAGCACCGTGACGTCGTCGGCGATCTGCCGCACGAGGCTGAGGTCGTGCGTGATGAACAGGTAGCTCAGCGCCGACACCCGCTGCACCTCGAGCAGCAGGTCGACCACCTGCGCCTGCACCGACACGTCGAGCGCCGACGTCGGCTCGTCGAGCACGAGCACCTCGGGCGCGAGCACCAGCGCGCGGGCGAGCGCGATCCGCTGCCGTTGGCCGCCCGAGACCTCGCGTGGCCGCCGGTCGAGCACCGACGACGGCAGGGCGACCTCGTCGAGGATCCGCGCCACCGCGGCCCGGCGCTCGGCCCGGTCGCCGATGCCGTGCACCACGAGGGGCTCCTCGATGATCTGCCGGGCCGTCCACCGGGGGTCCACGGCGGCGAGCGGGTTCTGGTAGACGAGCTGCAGCCGACGGGCGTCCGGCGCGACCGGCGTCGGCTCGGCCGCGAGGGGCCGTCCGATCACATCGACCGCACCCGAGTCGAACCCCTCGAGCCCGGCGACGATCCGCGCCAGGGTGGTCTTGCCCGACCCGGACTCGCCCACCAGGGCATGGACCGAGCCGCGCGCCACCGACAACGAGACCCCGTCGAGCGCAGGAAGCGCGGTGCCGGCGCCCGGCCCGGCCCGCCCCGGTCGTCGCCCGGCCCCGAACGTCTTCCGCAGCTCGCGTGCCTCGATCACGAGGTCGCCGCGGTCGATCGGTCGTCGCGCGCGGTCGACGTACCGGTCGGGCGACAGCGCCGGAGCGTCGGCGAGGAGGCCGATCGTGTACGGGTCCTGCGGGCGTTCGAGCACGTCGACGGCCGGGCCGATCTCGCGCAGCCGCCCGTGGTCGAGCACGGCGATCTCGTCGCTGCGGTCGCGTGCCAGGGCGAGGTCGTGCGTGATGAAGAGGATCGACAGACCGAGGTCGCCCTGCAGCTCCCCGAGCAGGTCGAGGATCGTCGCCTGGATCGTCACGTCGAGCGCCGAGGTCGGCTCGTCGGCGATGAGGATCGACGGGCCGGCGGCGATCGCGATCGCGATGAGCACCCGCTGCAGCTGACCGCCCGACAGCTCGTGCGGGTAGGCGCGCGCCCGGCGGGCGGCGTCGCGGATGCCGACCCGTTCGAGCAGTCGCACGACGGCGGCCGCGGTCTCCGCCCTCGGCACGACGTGGTGGGTCCGCAGCGACTGGGCGATCTGCGCGCCCACCCGCTGCAGCGGGTCGAGGGAGCTCAGCGGGTCCTGCGGCACGAAGCCGATCGTGCTGCCGCGGACGTCGCGCCAGCGGCGACGGCTCCACGCGGTGGCGTCGTCGCCCTGCACCAGCACGCGCCCGCCGGTCACCTGCCCGTTGTGCGGCAGCAGCCCGGCGACGGCGTGGGCGGTGGTGCTCTTGCCCGAGCCGGACTGCCCCACGAGCGACAGCGTGCGCCCGCGCTCGAGCACGAACGAGACGCCGTGCACGACGTCCGATCCGTCGGCCGGGCTCGCGCTCGATCCGCGACCCGCGCCTCCGGAGGTCCCGATGCGGCGGGGTCCGTAGCCGATGCGGAGGTCGTCGACGACGAGGGGTGGTGCGCCCATCAGCTGAGCCCTTCCTTCACGAACTGGGCGACGCGGCTGATCGACAGCACGGTCGCGGTGATGACGAGGCCGGGGGCGAAGATCAGCCACGGCGACGAGACGATGTACTCGCGTCCCTCCGAGACCAGCAGCCCCCATTCCGGTTCGGGAGGCGGTGCGCCGTACCCGAGGAAGCTCAGCGCCGAGATCCACAGGATCGACAGCCCGAACTGCAGGGCCGCCAGCGACAGCACGGCGCTCAGCGAGTTCGGCAGCACGTGGGTCAGCAGCACGCGCGCACGGGTCGCGCCGAGGTGCCGGCCGGCCTCGACGAAGGTGAGTCCCTTGACCGTCAGCACCTCCGAGCGCATCAGCCGGGTGAACACCGCGATCGACGAGATCCCGACGGCGATGGCCGCGTTCAGGGCGCCGAAACCGAGGGCGACGACCACGACCATCGACAGCAGCAGGCCGGGGATCGAGAGCAGCACGTCGACCAGGCGGCTGATCAGCCCGTCGACGAGGCCTCCCGCCGACGCGGCCAGCAGGCCGAGCAGGGTGCCGACGCCGAGGCCGATCAGCACGGCGACGGCCGAGCCGGTGAGGGTGCGGGCGGTGCCGTGGAGCACCCGCGAGAGGATGTCGCGGCCGAGGTAGTCGGTCCCGAACGGGTGCGCCCCGGTGGGGGAGACCAGCACGCTGCCGCTCTCCGGCACGAGCGGGTCGTACGGGGTCAGCAGCTGGGGCGCGACGGCGGCCAGCACGACGAGCGCGACGACGACGAGGGCGACCACGTCGGCGGCGCCGAGGCGGGCCAGCAGGGGGCGGACGCGGTCCGCGAGACCGGCGCCGCGCCTCCTCGGCCGGGTCGGCGGCGACGGACGCGTCGTCGCGGTGGGGGTCAGGGCGTCGGTGCTCATGCGGTGCGGGCCGTTCTCTTCGGGGGGCGGGCGGCGTCCGTCGCGCGGCGGCGGATCGCCCGGGAGGCGCGGGTCGGCTCGAGCGAGATCCTCGGGTCGATCAGCGGGTACAGCAGGTCGGTCGCGAGGTTGACGAGGACGAAGACGGTCGACACGAGCACGACGACCGCGAGGATCAGCGGGGTGTCCTGGTCGCGGACGGCCTGCTGCGTGATGAACCCCACGCCCGTGCGGCTGAAGACCGTCTCGACGACGACCGCGCCGGCGAGCAGCTCGCCGATCGTGAGCCCGACCAGGGTCAGGGCCGGTATCGAGCCGTTCTTGACGACGTGTCCGACGACGAGGCGGGGTTCGCTGACGCCCTTGGCCCGGAGCACGGTGACGAACGGCTCGCGCGAGGCCTTGTCGAGCCCCTGGATCAGCACCTGCGTGATGGTGCCGCTGACGCCGATCGCCAGGGTCAGCGCCGGCAGCACGACCGAGGCGAAGCCCTGGTCGCGCACCGACGACACCCAGCCCAGCTGGAACGCGAAGACCTGGAGCAGGAGGAACCCGACCAGGAAGCTGGGCGTCGAGAGGAACAGACCCGGCACGGCGCGGGCCGCGTTCCGAACCCCGCGGAGGGGCGCGAAGACGGCGAGCAGGGCGATGCCCAGGGCCAGCAGCACGGCGAGCACGAACGCGGTGAGCGCCAGCACGGCCGTCTCGGCGATCGCCTGGCCGAGCAGGTCGGCCACCGGGCGTCCGCTGGTCAGCGAGAAGCCGAGGTCGCCCGAGAGCAGGCGGCCGATCGAGGTCAGGTACTGCTCGACCGGCGACCGGTCGAACCGGTAGTACTCGAGCAGCGGCTGGACGGCGGTCTCGGGCAGCGGGTTGATCGGGCTGGTGATCCTGTTCGCGATCGGATCGCCGGGCAGCACGAACAGCGTCGCGAAGACGAGCGTGTAGGTCAGGGCGACGACGAGCACGGACTGCCCGACGCGTCTCAGCACGGTGACGGCGGCCATCACTCGGCCAGCCAGGCGTCGTAGAAGGTCGGCAGCGCGCCGTCGGTCAGCGTGAAGCCCTGCAGTCGGGGCGCCGCGGCGTAGACCTGGCTGTCGTCGATGATCGGCACGGAGTAGGCGTGGTCGATCACATGGTCCTGCAGGTCGCGCAGGGCCTCGGTGCGGTCGGCGGCGCCCACCGCGGTGACGTGGGCCTGCAGCAGGCGGGTGAACTCGGGGTCGCTGTCGCCGAGTCCGGTGATGTCGCTCGCCGAGCCGAAGGTGTTGCTGAACCCGACGGGGTCGGGGCTCGGCCAGCCGGTGCGGAGGGCCCCGGTGCTCGGGTCGCCGTAGGCGGTGGCCGAGTAGCTGGAGTAGTCGGTCTCCTTGATGTCGAGCTCGACGCCGATGCGGACCAGCTGCGCCTGGATCGCCTGGAACAGCGCGCGGGCGGTGTTGTCGTAGACGTCGAGGTAGGTGACGATGCGGAGCCGTTCGCCGTCGCGTGTGCGGACGCCGTCGTCGTCCCGGTCCGTCCAGCCGGCCTCGTCGAGCAGGGCCTCCGCGGCGTCGGGGTCGTAGGCGAGCTTCGCCGACTCGTCGACGTAGCCGGTGGTGCCGGGGCTGACGATGCTCGACGCCGCACGCCAGTTGTCGGTGTAGAGGCCGTCGACGATCTCGTCGCGGTCGATGCCGACCAGCAGGGCGCGCCGCACCCGCTCGTCGTCGAGGAACGGCGCCGTCTGCTTCAGGAACCACTGGTTCGCGAGCCCGACGCCCTGCTTCGAGACGATGCCGAACCCGGCGTCCGCGAGCCCCGCCTCCTCGGAGGGCTGCAGGTAGCGGATCAGGTCGGCCTGGCCGGCCCGCAGGGTGCCGAGACGCACGCTGTCCTCCTGCACGGGGGTGACGGTGACGCTGTCGAGGTAGGCCTCGCCCTGGTGGGCCGCGCTCGGCGGGGCCCAGTCGTAGCCCTCCCGCTTGGCGAGCACGATGGCCTTGCCGTACGTCTCGGACTCGACGACGAACGGTCCGCTGCCGATGAGATTCGGATAGAGCGCCTGCTCCTCGCGGGTGGCGTCGATGGTGGCGTCCGAGACCAGGCCGGCGGCCCAGCCGGTCAGCGCGCCGAGGAACGGCGCATACGGCTCGTCGAGTCGCACGGTCACCGTCCGCGTCGCGGCGTCGGTGCTGACGTCGATCGCCTTCGGGAACACCGGGTTCGGCGTGATCGCCTTGTCGGGATCGCCGTTCGTCTGCCACTCGAGGTTGCGCTTCACGCTCCGGACGTCGAGCGGGCTCCCGTCGCTGTAGCTGACGCCGTCGCGGATCACGAAGGTGTAGACGAGTCCGTCGTCGCTCACGGTCCAGCTCTCGGCGAGCCACGGCTCGAGGGCGCCGGTGTCGGCGTTCCGATGGAGGAGGCGGTCGGTGATGTTCTGCTGCAGGGCGCGGTCCTGCCACGTGCCGCTCTCCTGGACCTGGGCCGAGACGGGGATCTCGGCGTCGAGGTAGGTGAGGTCGCCGCCCTGCTTCTGCGACTCGGTCGCCGACAGGTCGAGCGGGGCGGAGGCGGCGGTCGCACAGCCGGCGAGTCCGGTCACGGCGGCCAGCGCGAGGGCGAGGCCGGTCGCGGCGGCTCTCCTCGTCGTCCTCGTCGGTCTCCGGGCGGTGCTGCTCATCGACTGCTCCTCTCGTGCACCACGGTGGTGCGCGGAGGCCAGTCGAGCAGCAGGAGGCGCGCATCCCGAAACCGGGGACGCGGGCATGACGATCCGTCACGTCATGTGACGGCGGGTGTCGTCGTGTGACGCGTGTCCGGCCCGGTCGGTCGTGATCGTCCGCCCGCACCGCCTACCGCGCGAGGGTGTCCCTCGGGTACTCGCCGAAGCGCTCGGCGTAGGCGGCCGAGAACCGTCCGAGGTTGGCGAAGCCCCAGCGCCGGGCGACGTCCGAGACGAGGACGTCGCCGGGGGCTGCCGCGAGGAGGTCCTGACGTGCACGATCGAGACGCACGTGGCGGATGTAGGCGGTGGGGCTGGTGCCGAGATGGTCGCTCATCTGCTGCTGCAGGCTGCGGGGATGCATGTCGACGGCGGCGGCGACGTCGACGGCCGTGATGGCGCGCTCGACGTGGGTCTGCACGAACTCCGCGGCCAGGCGGAGGCGCCGGGTCCGCTCGGTCCGGATCGTCGCCGGGACGTCCACCGCCTGCCAGGGGAACAGGTCGAGCAGCGCCTCGGCCAGAGCCGTCTGCGCCGCGAGACGGTCGACGGCCGTGGTCTGCGGGCTGACGATGATCGGCGTGGTCTCGCCCAGCGTGCGGCGCCAGGCCGCCAGCCTCTCGTCGCTCGGAACGGCGTGATAGTCGAACACCACTCTCTGCGAGGGGCGTCCGTCGCGCTGCGCGGCGACGTCCTCCAGGAAGGTGGCGTCGATGTGGACGATCCCGTGGCGGTGCGGGGTCATCGAGAACGAGTACGACGTCTCGGTCGGTGTGAGGAACGGCCGGTCGCCCATGCTGCTGAGCTGGCCGCGGGGGTAGTCGATCGTCACGGAGCCGACCTGGAACCACGACACGACGTAGTCCCGCGACCAGGGGATGACGCCTTGGATGTGGCCCTGGAACGTCCCCGTCTGCAGGCTCAGACGGGCGTCGCCCGCGGAGGCGAACCGGAACGAGAAGGCCGACGGGCCGGGACGGGCACGGAACCCCCTGCCGTCCAGGGCGGCCTCGAGCTGACGCCGCGCCTCGTCCATGTCCGTGCCGGACCACGCGTCACGATGGAACACGGCAGGGTCCGCCGTCGGGCTGACGACGGGGTCGGCGAGGAGGCGCCCGGTGCTCGACGGGGTCTGCTGTCGTGTGTCGGTGGTCGCCATCGTGCTCTCCTGATCCGCCTCGGGTCCGGCCCCTACGGCGGTGGTACGTAGGCGCATCCTATGAGACGACGCGGGAGGGTCGTGCGTCACGGAGGCGAGGAGTCGAGGTCACCTCAACGATGCCGCACATCGAGCGCGACGTCGCCACCCCCGTCCACGGGACGCACCGACCGGGAGCGCGCCTCAGTACTCGATCCGCCCTCGCCGGTCGTGGAACTCGCCCGTCGGCCCGTCGGGTCCGACGAGCGCCAGGGCGACCGTGGCGTCGGTGCCCTCCGTCACCGTCTGGTGGCCGCCGTGCCCGTTGAAGTCCGTGGCGGTGTAGCCGGGGTCGCTCACGTTCACCCGGAACGACGGGAGGTTCTTGGCGTACTGGACGGTGAGCGCGATCACCGCCGCCTTCGACGCCGCATAGGGCACGGCCGTCACGGGGAACTCGTCGTGGCCCTCGGTGCCCAGCCATCGCGGCCAGCCGACGCCCGACGCGACGTTGACGATCACGGGCCGGGGCGAGCGGCGGAGGAGGGGCAGCGCGGCCTGGGTGACACGGACGACGCCGACGACGTTGACGTCGAACACCCCCTGCAGGCTCTCGGGAGTGAGGTCGTCCACGCCGAACGACGTGCCGAGGACCCCGGCGTTGTTCACGAGCACGTCGAGCTCGGGCAGCGAGGCGACGGCGGCCTCGACGCTGGCCTGGTCGGTGACGTCGAGCTCGACGGCCCGGGCTCCGAGGGCCCGGACGGCGTCGCCCGTGTCGAGGTCGCGCATGCCGGCGTAGACGGTGTGGCCGGCGTCGATGAGACGTCGGGTGGTCTCGAGTCCGAGGCTCTTGTTCGCCCCGGTGATCAGTGTGGTGGTCATGTCGTCCAGACTGCTCCGGCTCCTGCCGACTCCTCCAGGTCGCGCTCGACGGTAGGACCGGCGATACCACCGTGATGATGCCCGCCCGGGGGAGGATGGGAGGATGAGCGAGTTCGCGAGCGTGCTGAGGTCCTGGCGAGACCGCGTGTCGCCCGACGACGTCGGTCTCCCGTCGAGTCCGCGTCGGCGGACCACGGGCCTGCGTCGCGAGGAGCTCGCGGCCCTCGCTCAGGTGAGCGTCGACTACATCGTCCGGCTCGAGCAGGGTCGGGCGTCGAACCCGTCGCCGCAGATGCTCCGCGCGTTGTCCGTGGCCCTCCGGCTCACGGACGACGAGCGCGACCATCTCTACCGGTCGGCGGGAGCCGCACCGCCGTCCCCCGGGACCGTCCCCCGACACATCGGCCCGGGCGTGCAACGGATCGTCGACCGTCTCGGCGACGTGCCGCTCGCCGTCTTCTCGGCCACCCACGACATCCTGTCGTGGAACCCGATGTGGGCGGCGGTGAACGGCGACCCGTCGTCGCTCGTCGGGCTGGATCGGAATCTCGTGTGGCGGCACTTCACGTCGGGGCACGCGGGCACCGAGTTCGATCAGCAGCACGAAGAGGACTTCGCGAGCGACCTGGCCGCCGATCTGCGCGCGGCCGTGGGGCGCTATCCGGACGACGCCTCCCTCGCGCACCTGGTGTCCCGCCTCCTCTCGTCGTCACC
Source organism: Frigoribacterium faeni (assembly GCF_007988805.1). Classification (GTDB taxonomy): domain Bacteria; phylum Actinomycetota; class Actinomycetes; order Actinomycetales; family Microbacteriaceae; genus Frigoribacterium; species Frigoribacterium faeni. The sequence continues at coordinate 14,560 of NZ_BJUV01000047.1, forward strand.
CGAGTTCGAACGGCGATGGGCTGAGGCGAAGGTCGCCGACCACCGTGCGAGCCGCAAGACCGTGACCGACACGCCCGTCGGTCCCCTCACGATCGACTGCGACGTGCTCAGCGCCCCGGGTGATCTGCGGATCGTCGTCTACACGGTCGCGCCGGGCTCGATCGACCAGGAGAGGCTCGACCTGCTGCGCGTCACCGGGCTGCAGACCCTCGCGGCTCCGCCGGCGGGCTGACCGCGCGGCTACTCTCGTCTAGTCATCGCCGCGACGGCGGAGCCTCCGCGATCCCGCGGGTGCGGACGAACCACAACCGACGGAGGAACCGTGGTCGCGAAAGCGTCTCAGCACTCGTCCCGGGCGGCGCTCCCCGCGCTCGTCTCCGGGCCGCACACCCGGCGGCTCGGCACGGTCGCGGTCATCGCGACCTTCGGCGGGCTCCTCTTCGGCTACGACACCGGCGTCATCAACGGCGCCCTCGACTCGATGGAGGAGAGCCTCGGCCTGACCCCGGCCACCGAGGGGATCATGGTCTCGGCCATCCTCGTCGGCGCCGCGGTCGGAGCGTTCTTCATCGGGCGCATCTCGGACGCCTTCGGTCGGAAGCCCACGATCAACACCCTCGCGATCCTGTTCTTCTTCGCCGCCCTCGCCTGCGTCCTGGCCCCGTCGTGGGAGTTCCTGACCGGAGCGCGGTTCCTCCTCGGCATCGCCGTCGGCGGTGCGTCCGTCACCGTCCCGGTGTTCCTCGCGGAGCTCGCCCCGACCGAGCAGCGCGGGGGGCTCGTCAGCCGCAACGAGCTGATGATCGTCTCGGGCCAGCTCGCCGCGTTCACGATCAACGCCGTCATCGGCAGCGTGTGGGGCGAGCACGACGACGTCTGGCGGTACATGCTCTCCGTCGCCGTGCTGCCGGCCATCGCTCTGTTCATCGGCATGTTCCGGGTGCCGGAGAGCCCCCGCTGGCTGATCGCGAAGGGGCGGGACGACGACGCCCTCGCCGTCCTGAAGCAGATCCGTTCGGACGACCGCGCGGTCGCGGAGATGGCCGAGGTGCGCGAGCTCGCCGACGACGAGAAGGAGGCGAAGCGGGCGCGCCTGGCCGACCTCGTCGCCGAGCCCTGGCTGCGGAGGATCCTCCTCGTCGGCGTCGGTCTGGCCGTCGCCCAGCAGCTCACCGGGATCAACTCGATCATGTACTACGGCACCCAGGTGCTGCAGGACTCCGGCTTCTCCCAGAGCGGCGCCCTGATCGCCAACGTCGGCGCCGGCGTCATCGCCGTGGTCGCGATGCTCGTCGCGCTCCGCATCATCAACAGGGTCGGCCGACGCACCATGCTCCTGCTGGGCTTCGCGGGCATCACCGTCTTCCACCTGCTGATCGGCCTCTCGTCGACTCTCATCCCCGAGGGTCTCGGCCGCGCCGTCGTCGTGCTGATCTTCGTCATCTGCTTCGTCGGGACGATGCAGGGCACCATCGGCCCCCTCGTCTGGCTCATGCTCTCCGAGATCTTCCCCCTCAAGCTGCGCGGCATCGGCATGGGGGTCACCGCCCTCGTCCTCTGGTCGACCAACTTCGCCGTCAGCCTGCTCTTCCCGATCCTCGTCGCGGGGATCGGCATCTCGACGACCTTCTTCATCTTCGCGGTGCTGAACGCGGGCTCTTTCGTCTTCGCGGCGACCCGGGTCCCCGAGACGAACGGGCGCTCTCTCGAGCAGCTCGAGGCGGACTTCAGCACCGGGGCGGTGCCCACGGTCGCGAACAGCGCTGGCTGACGACGCTCATCGCCCGGAGGCGGCCACCTCCAAGGCGAGCGCCGCGTACACGAACTCCGAGACCCAGCGACCGTCGTAGAGCTCGTTCTCGAGCAGGTGCGCCTCGCGGCGCATCCCCAAGCGCTCGCAGAGAGCCGTCGAGGCGGCGTTGTCCGCATCGAGGCGCGCGTAGACGCGGTGAGCGCCGCGGTCGTCGACCAGATGGCCGATCAGCGCCGACACCGCCTCGGTCGCGTAGCCCCGTCCGCCGTGCTCGGGGTGGAACACCCAGCCGCACTCGACCTGGGCCGACCCGACGTCGTCGAGACGCGCGCTCACCTCGCCGACCAGCACCCCGTCGGCCGCCGTCGTGACCGCGTAGAGGAGGCGGTCGTCGCGTTCGCTGAACCGCCCCTCCTGGTTGCGGAGGATCCCCGCCATCACCGACACCGCGTCGTGGGGCGCTCGCAGCAGGTAGCGCGACACGTCGGCCCGGCCCTGGTACGCCAGGCGGGCGGCGCCGTCGGACTCCTCGAAGGATCGGAGCAGGAGGCGGTCGGTCGCGAGCAGCGGGAGGCGCGTGTCGGTGGTCATCGCCTCCAGTCTGCCGGGGCCCCGGGCGAGCACGGTCCACCGGGTGCCCCGAGAAGGAAAGTAACGGCGCGATAACGAAACG
>NZ_BJUV01000048.1 GCF_007988805.1 Frigoribacterium faeni
CGGCCTCCTCATGGCGTCGCTGAGTCGAACGTCCGCTGAGCCACCGTCTATCGGACGCGCTAGGCCCTAGCGGGCATTACGGCGCTGCTTCCTGATGAGCCAGACCGCCCGACCGCCCCAGAGTATGAAGAAGCCGACGCCGATCCCAATGCCGCTGAATCCAGCCAGGTCAGTGAAGGCCGAGACCAGGGCGAACGCGACGATCATCATCGCGCCGAAAATGGTTCCGCCGATCGCCGCACGAAGGTGACCCTTCATCGTGGGTTCCATACCGAGGTCCTTGTCCATGACGCGAGACGGCCATGCGTAGAGGTCGCCGGACCTCGCTTCCGTCCCTAAAACGCGATCCGATTCAAAACCTAGTTTGGAACCGACCGTCTTTTACGGCACGCAGATCAGAGCCCGCAGCGCTGTCACCCAAAACCGACCGCTTGTGAGCGCACGAATCAGGTCCAGCAGCAGCACAGACAAACTGAAAACGCCAGAGCTACCGGCACTCATCGTGCCGGCAGCCCTACTGCGGCGCTTCTCAGGTCATGGGCGTCATGGTGACGCCGAGCTGGCGCATCCACTCGAGGTTGTCGTACTGCACCCATTCCTCAGCGAGCTTGCCGTGCTCGTCGTAGCGGAACATGTTGATCAGAGTGAGCGTGACACGTCGCCCGTGTGGCTGCACGGTCCCGAACGGAGTGGGCTCGAAGGGTGCTGTGAAGACGCCTCCCATCTCGGTGCGGCATCCGATGAGGGCGCCATTGGAGACGATCTCGTATCGCTCGCAGTAGTAGTCGGCGAACGCGTCTCGCATCTGGCTGAAGAACGTCTCAAGGCCAGCGAAGTCGAGTTCTCCGTCAGGGCTGTGGAAGGCGAAGTCCTCGCTGAAGTAGTCGCGCAGAGCGGCCGCGTTCTCTTGAGCGATCGCGACTCGTCCGATGGAGACGAGGGCTCGGGAGCGGTCGTCGTAGCGGGTGTCGTCGGGCTCGATGAAGTCGGGCATGGGTTTCCTGTTCGTCGTGATCGAATGGTGGGCGCGCTCGAACCGAAGTTCGATCGAGGCGCTGCATTCACGCTACGAACTGGAGTGGACTCCAGATCAAGCTCCGCCTGCGGCGACCTGATCTGGCTTGACCTCGGAGAAGTAGGCATCGTCGACCTGGTCGTGCACGAAGAGTCCTTCTGCGCGTCCGCGCTTTAGAGCGTCCGCGTAAGTGCTGACTTTCATCGTGATGAGGTCGAGCGCGTCCTGGAGTGCAGCCATCTGACTTCGGACCTCGACCTCATGGGCCTTCAGCAGCTCGAGACGCTGGGATTCGTTTCCTGTCCCGGCCGCGACGAGCGCGGCGTACTTCGCAACCTCGGTCAGTGGCATTCCCGATGCTCGCAGACGTTGGCAGATGCCGATCCACCCGACGTCGTCTTCGGAGAACACGCGCCGGCCCCCGACAGTCCGCTCGATAGGAGGCAAAAGTGCTTCTCGTTCGTAAAAGCGCAGGGTGTCCACGCTGAGTCCTGTGCGGGCACTCACATCTCCGATTGAGAACATGCGCTCTGGCGAAGTCATGGGAGCACGCTACTGCCGATACAGCAGAGCCCAATGCGTCCGGGATTGGGACAGCTATCCAAACTCCGAAAAGCCACCTCGGCAGGACAACCTCCTCCCCCGATTCCTCCATGGGCCCATTCGATGAAGAGTGGAGGATGATCTCTCTGGGCCTTGGGACCGAGGGCGACCTCCGGCCCGTTCCCCCCGCGGGGCAGATGATCTTCGCGGGTGGTGAGACCATGTCCGTCCAAGCCCGGAAAGCGGACATGGATGCGCCCGACGGCCCGTACACGGCTGAGGGCACTGAGGCGTTCTACGGCGAGGTCAAACCGCCGAAGATGACTCGTGCACGGTCGAGGTCGGGCTGGCACGCGATCTATGAGGGCAAAGCTCTGCTCGGGACTTCGACATCTCAGACGGCACCCCGGGTCTTGATACCGACCGATCCATCGGAAGGGTTCCGGGCGGCGGACGAGCCAAAGGTCTGACCGCGAGACCGCGCTAGAGGGCCGACCCCCATCGTTCGGCGGCCGGCTCTTCGGTGCTCTCAGCCTGCTGTATCGATCCGGACGATGCGATCGTCCCCGTTTCGCGGTGTGCCCTGGCTATTGGTGTTGCCTGTGATGAACCAGAGGCTGCCGTCGGGGGCCGGTGCGACGGCGCGCAAGCGACCGTACGTGCCGGAGTAGTAGTCGGCGAAGCTGTCGGGCTGGGAGACAGGAACGGCACGCAGCACCGATCCACGCAGGTTCGCGATGTAGACGGTGTCGTCGACCACGGTGATGCCGCTGGGGCTGGCGTCCGCAGGCGACCACTGCTGCACGGGGTCGACGTAGTCGTCCTCGCCGGCGAGACCCTCGACCTCGGGCCAACCGTAATTACCGCCCGCCTCGATGACGTTGAGTTCGTCCCAGGTGTTCTGCCCGAACTCGCTGGCGAACATCGTGCCGTCGTCGGACCAGACCAGACCCTGCACGTTACGGTGCCCGAAGCTGTAGACCAGAGAACCGGGGAATGGGTTGTCGGAGGGGACGGAACCATCGGGCGCCAGACGCAGGATCTTGCCTGAGAGAGAGTCGAGGTCTTGAGCGGCCGAGGCCTGACCGGCGTCGCCGACGCCGGCGTAGAGCATTCCGTCGGGTCCGAACGCGATGCGGCCGCCGTTGTGATATCCCGCCGAGGCGAGCTCGTCCAGGATGGTCTCGGGTCGACCCAGCTCGAGCTCGCCGGGCTCACCGTTCAGCGGAAAGCGTTGGATGCGGTTTCCCTCATCGCCGGTGGAGTACGCGTACAGCTGGTCGTCGTCGACGGCCAGGCCGAGCAATCCTCCCTCACCACCGTGTCTCACTCCGGCCACGGTCCCGATCTCGCGCGTCGATCCGTCGGCCGCCAGCTCGAGCACCCGGCCGGTGTCTCTCTCGCTGACCAACGGGGTGTCTCCCCGGAACACGAGAGACCACGGCGTCTCGAGACCGGAGGTGATCTCCGTGATGGACGCGCCTCCCAGGGGGTCGAACGACGATGAAGGCGAGGCGGGCTGTGGAGCTGGCGACGGTGTGGTGGATGCCTCGCTCGTGCACCCCGAAGTCACCAGCGCACCGAACAAGACGACCCCGGTCATCAGTCGCGCCCGCGAGGCGGCGGATGTCATGCGCCCACTTCCTCGGCCGAGGTCGGGCTCGGCACCTCCGAGGACGCCCCCAGGGAGGCGGTGAAGAAGACGTCGAGGTCGTCGAACGGGATGACATCGGTGCGGTCGTACAGATCGATGTGGCGTGCTCCGGCTACGACGATCAGCCGCTTGGGTTCCGCCGCCTTGGCATGGGCATCCTCGCTGAAGTACCGGGAGTGCGCGACGTCTCCGGTGACGAGCAGGATCGGTCGCGGACTGATGTCGGGGAGGTGGGCCAGCGCGCCGTGATTGATGTGCGCTGCCTGGCTCGTGAGCGTGAATGCACCGATCGAGCGGGGGTGGTGCCCGCGATCGGTCACGTAGTACTCATGGAACTCCGCCGTGATCGGGTCGAGCTCGGCGGGGCGGAATTCGTCGGGGAAGACCGGGCCGAGTGCGGGTTCACCGGCGTCCACGTCCGCCCAGCGCTGCGCTGCGATCTCGACCAGCGCCTCCTGACGCCCCTCACCGGTCTGTGCGCCCTGCCAGCCGTCGCGGGTCACTCCGCTGATGTCGTACATGGCCGTGGTGGCCACGGCTTTGATGCGCATGTCGGCCTGCGCGGCGGTCAGCGCGAAGCCGCCGCTCCCGCAGATGCCGATCACCCCGATGCGCTCCCGGTCGACGTAACCCAGCGAGCCGGCGAAGTCGACGCCGGCGCTGAAGTCCTCGGCGAAGACCTCGGGGGAAGTGATGTGCCGAGGCTCGCCGCCGCTCTCACCGTTGTACGACGGGTCGAACGCGAGCGCGACGAAGCCGCGCTGAGCCAGCTGGTTCGCATAGACACCCGGTCCCTGCTCTTTCACACCGCCGTGGGGCGGACCGACGACGATCGCGGCGTGCCGGATGTTCTCATCGAGATCGCGCGGCTGGTACAGGTCAGCGGCGATCAGGACGCCGAATCGGTTGCGGTATCGGACCGGCGTGCGGACGACCGTCGAGGCGAGGGGGAAGGTGTATCCGTCGAGCTGGAGGGACATGGTGGCGATGCCTTTCAATTGATGATCTGGAGGGTGACGTCGACGCCGTCGAAGGCCGCGAGCTGGTCGGCCGTCGCGTCGTAGGTCCCGAGGTGGATGGTGGCGTCCGAATAGTCGATGCCGGATGCGTCGTAGTAGAAGCCGAGGTTGCCCCACGGGGTGAAATAGATGAGGTCTCCGTCTTCTGGATCGGAGCCCGGCGAGCCCTCCACGGTGAGCCCTGGTTCGGGGTAGGCGATCTTCTCTCGGCCCGCGAACTCCTCGAAACGAAGGGTCATGGGCGAGCGCTCGACAAGGTCACGGGTGGTCGGGTTGTCTTCGTCGATCGTCACATCGACGGACGTGCCTCCGGCTGTGAAACGGACGACTGTTCCGACGACGCCGTCGGCGTCCTCGGGAGCCTCGGTCGGCGACAGGAGCGGAGAGGCCGTCGAAGACGCCGTCGGGGACGACGACGCGTTCTCGGACTCCTCTCCCGATCGCTCTTGCCCACCGTTCGTCGAACATCCGACGAGGAGCAGAATGAGTGCAGCCACCCCGAGAGCGGGTGGGGCCGGGGTGATGCGCACGATAGAACTCCGTCTCCGCAGGGCCGAGGGTGTGTTCACTCACCTCACCCCGCAGGTCGGAGGCGCGCAAGGCCCTGCCCAACCTGGTTACCGCAGGGCCTGCCTGACGGAGAACAGCGGCCGTAGGGTCGGGACCATGGACAACCGAGCCGAGGTCCGCGAGTTCCTCGCCACCCGCCGCGCACGCCTCTCGCCCGAGCAGGCCGGCGTCGTCAGCGCCGGTGGTCGACGACGCGTCCCGGGGCTACGACGCGATGAGGTCGCCCGCCTCGCCGGCGTCAGCGTCGACTACTACACCCGTCTCGAACGCGGCAACCTCGGCGGGGTGTCCGACAGCGTCCTCGACGCCATCGCGCGGGCACTCGGACTGGACCAGGCCGAGACCGACCACCTCTACGACCTCGCCCGCGCCTCCGTTCCTTCACGCCGCAGGCCCCCGGTCACCAGCGAGCAGAGGATCGCACAGTCCCCGGTCCAGCACATGCTGGACGCCATGACCGGCGCGGTGGCCATGGTCACCAACACACGCATGGACCTCGTCGCCGCGAACGCCCTCGGCTTCGCCCTGTACTCCGACATGTACCGCGGCACGCTGCGGCCCGCGAATCACTCGCGGTACATCTTCCTCGACCCGGGGGCCCGTGAGTTCTACCCCGACTGGGAGCGCGCCGCCAACGTCAACGTCGCCATCCTTCGGCGGGACGCCGGCCGGAACCCGCACGACGCCGGCATCGCCGCCCTCGTCGGCGAGCTGTCCATCCGCAGCGACGAGTTCCGTGCCCGCTGGGCCGCCCACGACGTCCGCCGCCACTACACCGGCGCGAAGGAGTTCCGGCACCCTGCCGTCGGCCTGCTCGAGCTGAACTTCCAGGCCATGGAACTTCAAGACACCCCCGGGCACTCGCTCACGGTCTACACGGCCGTCCCGGGATCCCCGTCCGACGAGGGACTGCACCTCCTGGCCTCGTGGGCGGCGACCGAGAACGTCGTCGAACGCGCCCGGTCCGCCGACCCCGTCGTCTGACACCACCTCCTTCCCCTGCACGACTGGGCTCACCCCCAGGAGGCGCGTCTCCGCGCCCGAAAGGACCTCACCATGTCGACAGCCCCCGTCCCCACCCGCGTTCCCCTCGCCTCCATACCCGGCGGACCCGTCGAACGGCTGCCGGTGTTCTCGCTCGTCGTCCTCGCGACGATGGGATTCATCCTCGTCGCGATGGAGACGATGCCGGCGGGCCTGCTACCCGTCATCGCGGGCGGACTCGGCACGAGCGAAGGAGCCGTGGGTCTCCTCATCAGCGCCTACGCACTCGGCACCGTCGTGGCGACCATCCCGGCCATCACGCTCACCCGGGGGATGCGTCGCAAGCCGCTCCTCCTCATCGCGATCACCGGCCTGGTCGTGGCGAACACGGTCACGGCTCTCTCGCCCGTCATCGCCCTCGCCCTGGCGTCGCGGTTCGTCGCCGGTGCCTTCTCGGGCGTCATCTGGGGCATGCTCGCCGCCTACGGCCGACGGATCAGCCCGCCCGACCGCGCCGGGCTGTCCCTCTCGATCGTCTCAGCGGGCGCGCCCGTCGGATTCGCGTTCGGGACCCCGCTGGGCTCGTGGCTCGGGATGGCCTTCGACTGGCGCTGGTCGTTCGGCGGCCTGACCGTACTCGGGGTCGTCGTGTTCGCACTGGTGGCGAGCATCGTCCCCGACGCGGCCCCGGCACCCGCGGGGGCACGGCTCTCGCTCGGACGGGTGTTCCGAATCCCGGGGATCGCCGTCATCCTCGCCGTCATCGCGGCCTGGATGCTCGCCCACAACACGATCTACACCTACGTGTCGCCCTACCTCCGGGCCGGCGGGTCCGGGCTCGGCGTCGACGTGACCCTGCTGATCTACGGCATCGCCTCGATCGGCGGGATCGTCGTCACCGGAGCGCTGCTCGACCGGCACCCGCGGGCACTCCTACACGGCAGCGTCGCCCTCTTCGTCGTCGCCGGCGCCGTTCTGCTGGTCGGCCACGCATCCGTTCCGGCAGTGGTCGTGGCCGCGGTGCTCTGGGGAGTCACATTCGGCGGCGCCTCGGCCCAGCTGCAGGCGGCCCTCACCACCGCCGGCGGCGACAACGCCGACGTCGCGAACGCGTTCCTGCCAGTGGCGTTCAATGTGGCGATCTTCCTCGCCGGGATCGTCGGGGCTGCTCTGCTGACTGTGGCCGACGGCCTCGTGCTGCCCGTGCTCATGATCGGCTTCGGGCTCGTCGCCCTCGCACTGACGTCATACGGCCGTCGCAACGCGTTCCCAGCCGCGCTCTGAACTCCGAAGAACCGATCAGCGACGAAGGAGAAGCAACATGAATGAGACTGCGAGATTCAGCGACAAGGTGGTCTTCATCACCGGAGCGGCCGGTGGCATCGGACGCGCCACCGCACTCGCCTACGCCGCCGAAGGGGCCGACGTCGTCGTGACCGACCTGGCCGGCGCGGGACACGACGAAACGGCAGACGTGATCGCCCGAGCAGGAGGCTCGGCGACAGCGATGGACCTCGACGTGACTGATGCCGCCCAGGTCGTCTCGGTACTCGATCGCGTCGTCGCCACCCACGGGCGACTCGACGTGGCGTTCAACAACGCCGGTATCGAGCAATCGCATGACTACACGGCCGACCTCGACACCGACGAGTTCGAACGCATCATGGCCGTTGACGTGCACGGTGTGTTCCTGTGCCTCAAGCACGAGATCCGCATCATGAAGGCGTCTGGGGGTGGAGCGATCGTCAACACGTCGTCGGGAGCAGGTGTCATGGGAATAGCAGGCCAGGCCGCTTATGCTGCTGCGAAGCACGCCGTCATCGGACTGAGTAGATCTGCCGCCCTCGAGTACATCGGCGACAACATCCGCATCAACGTCGTCGCACCGGGAGTCATCGATACGAAGATGATCGAGCGCGTCTCGGGCGGCACCGAGGACGGGTACGACGAGATGATCGCGCAGGAGCCCATCGGTCGTCTGGGCAAGCCCGAGGAGATCGCTTCCGCTGTCCTCTGGCTCACCTCGACCGAGGGCGCCTTCACCGTCGGCCACACCTTCGTCGTCGACGGAGGCCAGACAGTCGGCTGACGCTGTCGGCGATGGACAGAGGGGCTCCGCAGAATATGCGGAGCCCCTCTGGGTTGGCACATCCTCACGATCCGTCGGATCCGCGATGCGGGTCATGCTCGCCTCGGATCACGGAATGGTCACCCTGATCTTCCCGGCTGTCCGTCCTGCCGTGACCACGGCCTACCTCGACGCCGCGAGTCGCCTGGGGGACCTAGATCACGGCGACGGGTGGGCTACCGGATGCCGAACGACTCCAGGTCAGACGGCGAGACCGAGACCAGCGCTGCCGTCACGCACGATCTACTCGTGGGCTTGTCGCCTGCACGATGCCGGCGATGCGGCGGGCGCGCGTGGCCTCCGCCTTGGCGCCCTCGACCGCGACGATGTGCGCCTTCCGGGCGCTCGGCGCCAGGGCGGCGAAGGCCTCGACCGCACCGGCGTCCTCGAGGGCCGCGGCGAGGTCGGCGGGGACGGGCAGCTCGCGGGAGCTCGTGTCCAGCTCGAGGTCGACCTCGACCCGATCGCCCCCGGCGATGCCGCTGGCCCGTCGCCGCTCCGCCGAGAAGGGGATGAGGGCCCGCCCGCCCATCGCCCCGACCGTCGACTCGAACGAGAAGTCGCCGACGGTGACGCGCACGGCGGGGCGACGACCGCCTCCCAGGCTGTCGAGCACCTCCGGGGGCACCTCGATTCCCGTGTTGTTGCCCATCTGCACCACGGTCGTCTCGTATCGCATGGACCGACCCTGCCACGGCGAGCGCCCCAGCGCGAGAGATCGGCCGAGCGTCAGCCGTCAGCCGTCAGCCGTCAGCCGAGACTGACGAACGAGGTCACGTCGTCGGTGGGCAGCTCGTCGACGACGGCGGTGACGCGCATGCTCGCGACCGTCACCGCGCCTCCCAGGCTCGACAGGAACGCCGTGTCCGACGCGTCGCGACCGGTCGCGATCCGCACCAGCGACTGACGCGGCGCCAGCGCCGTGGCGTCGACGACGTGCCACTCGCCGTCGACCCACGCCTCGGCCACCGCGTGGAAGTCCATCGGCGACAGCCCCGGCGCATAGACCGACACCAGCCGCGCCGGCACGTCGAGCCCCCGCAGCAGCGCGATCACGAGGTGCGCGTAGTCGCGGCACACGCCCTGCCGATCGAGCAGCGTCTGCACCGCACCGTCGGTCGGCGCGCTCGCCCCCGGCACGTACGCCAGATGCGACCCCACCCACGAACTCACGGCCGCCAGCAGATCGCGCCCCACGAGCCCCCGGAACTCCGCCCGCGCCGTCGGCGAGAGCGTGTCCGACTCGCAGTAGCGACTCGGCCGCCGGTACCGGACGAGGTCGATCTCGTCGAGTTCGGGAGGCGCGAGTCGCCCCTCCACGACGGCCCGGTAGTCGACGGTCACCCGCCCCGCATCCACGCTGCACAGGTGCAGCCGCGTGCCGTGCCGGTCGTCGATCTCACGCACCTCGACGAGGCTCCCGTTCTGGGTGATCACGAGCGACTCGTCGACGGAGCCGTCGTGGAGCCGCGCGACGGCGACGGACAGCACGAACTCGGCGGGAGCCGCGACGTCGAACTCGAGCAGGGCGGAGGCATGGCGTCTCATCCGCCGATCATGGCAGGTGACCCCGCCCCGCGCGTTTCCCCCGTGTTACCACCCGTCGCCATCGGATACCTCCCGGCATCGGCGGTCTGCATAGCGGCTGTGAGACTAACGTGTCAAGGGGACGAGGCCTGGTCCAGCCACACCAGATGCCGCATTTATCCTCGACGAAGGGGGAGGCACGTGGGAACTCTTGTCTACGGTTCGGACCGTTTCACGATCGAGATCGACGATCGCACACTGGCGCATCTGCAGCTCGCGGTCGTCGCCAAGCTCCGCCGCCGCGAGAGCTTCGCCCTCACCTGGCGCGACGAGGACGGCTCGGGCCAAGGGCGCACGGTCCTCTGGATCCACGAGGCGATCCCCCTCCGCTTCGAGTACGCCGGAAGCCGCATGGCCAGCGTCAACAAGGCCTGGGTCGACGAGCTCCTCGCCACGGCGTCGACCACGGTCGGCATGCGCCTGACCCCCGAGCCGGGCCCCGATCCCGCCGTCGCCGACGCCTCGTAGGTCGTTCGCCCGCACGCCCGCGCCCGCACCTCGACCCGCCCGCCCGTCCGTCCGTCGATCGAGTGGTCCGAAGATGCTCTTCGCGAGCCCGCGACGAGCATCTTCCGACCACTCGACGCGAGGGTCGAGGAGGCGCGGGTCGAGGAGGCGCGGGTCGCTCAGTACCAGTTGACGGACTGGCTGTGCGACCACGCGCTGCACGGGGTGCCGTAGGCGCGCTGGATGTAGTCGAGGCCCCAGGTGATCTGGGTGGTCGCGTTGGTGGCCCAGTCGGCACCGGCCGATGCCATCTTGCTGCCCGGCAGCGCCTGCGGGATGCCCGTCGCGCCTCCGTTGGCGTTGTAGGCCTTGTAGTTCCAGCCCGACTCCTTCGTCCAGAGCGACACGAGGCACGAGTACTGGTCGCCGCCCCAGCCGTAGGTCGACGATGCGAGCTGCTGGGCCGTGGCCTTCGCGCCCTCCACGGTGTTGGCCTGCGCCTGAGCGGCAGCAGCCGCGGCGGCCTCGGCTTCGGCGGCGGCCTTCGCCTCGGCGGCGGCCTTCGCGTCGGCAGCGGCCTTCTCGTCTGCGGCCTTCTTCGCGGCGGCGGCTGCGGCCTTCTTGTCCGCTTCGGCGGCGGCCGTCTGGACGGTCTGCGCCGTGCTCGCGGTGTGCGCGACCCGGTCGGCGACGGCGTCGGCGTCCAGCGACTGGTAGTCGTCGAGCGCGGCGACCGAGGTCTCGAGGGCGCTGGTGTCGACCTTGCCCTCGCTGGCGGCGACGACCTGGTTCGCGATCGAGATGGTGGACTTCGCCTTCGCGTCGCTGAGCGAGGCGGCGATCGCCGCCTCCTGCGCCTTCACGTCGGCAGCCTGGGAGGCGCTGGTCGCCTCGGCGGATCCGCTGGTCGAGTACACGGCGAAGCCGGTGCCGGCCACGAGCGCGACGGCGGCGATCGAGCCGACCGCGATCAGCTTGCGACGGGCGACGCGACGACGGGCGGCGGCGAGGGCCCGGCGCGTGGTGGGTGCGGTGCTCCCCGGTTCCGGGCTCGGGGCGAGCGGGGTCGCGGGGGTGTTCGGGGCGTTGCGGGGTGTCTCGGGGGGCATGGCGTCCTCGTGCTCGGCCGACCCGCGCCTCCTCGGATGTCGGGTGAGAGGCGCCCACCGGAACAGGCGACGGAGATGACACGTCGCCCTCGCGGGAGTCGGTTCTGGATTCAGGCGGGGCGGCAGAGCCCCGACATGTCCGCCCACGCTCCCGTGCGGACGGGCGTGCGCTCGGGCGAAGCGGCAAGTATGCAGACGAACCCTGGCAAAGTCCGCACAACCCCCTGGCAGACCCATCTGTCCGGCGTCGCGAGAGGCAGCCGTCGCAGAGGGCCGGGGATCACGGAGGCGCCGGTCAGTGCTCGCGGACGAACCTCGGGCCGTCGTAGCCGTCGCGCCGGACGGTGGACATGAAGTCGTCGAGCGGGCGCACCCAGAACGAGTAGTCGTCGTAGAGCTTGCGGTAGAAGACCAGGGGCTCCTCGGTCTCGCTGTGCCGGCCGGTGCCGACGACCTCGTACAGGGCGCCCTTGAAGTGGCGGTAGATGCCGGGCTCGGGGGTGGTCGCGTCGCTCATCGACGATCACACTACGACCACCCTCGGGTGGGTCTGGACAGCGCCTCGGCGCGCGAGTAGCTTTGCGCGCATCGACCCGGACCCCGTCGACGAGCAGGGCGGTCGTGTGTCACGAGGGCCGCGCCGCCCTCCGTCGTCATCTCGCGCCCCCGCTTCGCGAGAGGGACCGGCCGCGACCCGACATCGGCGGCCGGCGGGTCGACCGAGCGGGCCCCCGTGTGCAATGGCGCACGCGGGGGCCCGCTTCTCGACTCCGGGTGGGAGTCGCGTCCGATCAGATGGCGGCGCGGATCTCCGCGGCGGCGGCGGCCACGTCGTCCGCACCGTAGATGGCGGCACCGGCGACGGCGACCTGGGCGCCCGCGTCGCGGACCGAGCCCACCGACGACGCCTTGACGCCACCGGCGACCGAGAACGGGACGCCCGACGCCGTGCCGGCCTCGAGCAGCGCCTCGAAGGTGAAGCCGTCCTCCGCCTGCTCGTCGAGCCCGGCGTGCATCTCGACGAACTCGGCGCCGAGGGCGACGACCTCCTTGGCGCGGGCGGCCTTGTCGTGCACGCCGATCAGGTCGACGACGATGCCCTTGCCGTGCTCCTTCGCCGCCTTGACGGCACCGGCGATGGTGCTGTCTCCGGCGACGCCGAGCACGGTGACGAGGTCGGCACCGGCCTTGAAGGCCTCTCCGGCCTCGAGCTCGCCGGCGTCCATCGTCTTGAGGTCGGCGAACACGATCTTGTCGGGGTGCGCCTCCTTGATGGCGGTGATGGCGCGGAAGCCCTCGGCCTTGATCAGCGGGGTGCCGAGCTCGATGATGTCGACGCTCGGCGCGGCGGCGGCGGCCAGCTCGAGGGCGGCGTCGGTGGTCAGGGTGTCCATGGCGAACTGCAGCTTCATGTGGTCCTTCTTTCGTGGGGGTGGATCGATGAGTCGAGGAGGCGCGGGTCGGCTACTCGAGGTTGGCGTGCCGTGGCCAGAGGTCGTCCGCGTCGGCGCCCGAGCGCTTCCACAGGGCGTGGAAGAGCGCGTCGCCGACGAGCACGACGACCTGCTCGAAGAGGCCTCCGGCGTACTGCGCGGAGGCGTCGCCCGAACGGTCGAGCTTCTCGGCGGCCGGCACGATCAGCACGGCGTCGGACAGCTCGGCCAGCGGCGACGACGACGCGGTGGTGATGGCGGCGACGCGCGCCCCGGCGTCTTTCGCGGACTCGGCCGCACGCACGATGCCGCCGGTGGTGCCCGAGCCGCTCGCGGTGAGCAGCACGTCGCCCTCGCGGATCGCCGGAGAGGTGACCTCACCGACGACGTGCACGGTCAGGCCGAGGTGCATGAGGCGCATGGCCGTCATGCGCAGGGCCAGACCGGAACGGCCGGCGCCGTGCACGAACACCCGGTCGGCGTCGGAGAGCAGGGCCGCGACGGCGTCGAGGCCGTCAGCGCTCTGGTCGACGACGGCACGGACGGCGCGGTCGACCTCTGCGCGCACGAGATCGAGCGCGGCGGAGGTCGAGCCGGACTCGGCGTCGGTGGGGGCGGTGTCTGCGGGAGGCATGGGACCTACCCTCCTCCCCCCGCGCCTCCTCGGGTGCTGTTCGTCCGACGAGGGCGACCTACCCGTTCGGGTGGGCGGGGGTCGGGCGAGTAGGTTGGCGGGCATGACCGACACCGATCTGCCGTCGCCGGCGAGCCGCGCCCTCGTCGTCGAGCACGCCCGCACCGTCGCCGAGCTGGTCGACCGGCAGGCGCTCACGCTCGAATCGCTGCTGGCGACCCTGCGGTCGTCGCGGCTCGACGACCGGGCCGCCCGCACGATGGCGATCGACATCGCCGCGGCCGCCATGGTCGAGATGCGCACCGAGAACGACCATCAGCGCGCCCTCCTGCTCGAGCCGGTCGTGGGGGCGTTCGCGCGCCTCCGGAACGATCTGCGGCCGCTGGTGCGCTTCGGCGACCTCGACGTGCAGTTCGTCGAGCCGCCCACCACCGGTCGGGCGCTGCCCGGGGAGGTGGCGCACGCGGCCCGCGCCATCGTGCGGAGCGCCGTGCTCGCCCTGGTCGACTCGGGCGAGTCGCGGCGCGTCCGGATCCAGTGGGACTGCGACGGGCTCAACCTGCTGATGAGCATCCGCGACGACGGGTCGGGCGCGCTCACCGTGCACGACGACTCGCTGCGGCCGATCGCCGAACGGGTCACGGCTCTGGACGGCTCGCTGTCGGTCGCGTCGACGCCCGGCTGGGGCTCGGACGTCGCGGTGACGCTGCCGCTCGACCCGCCGGCCGACAGCGGGTCGCTCGACGAGACCGTGCAGCTCAGCGCCCGCGAGCGCGACGTGCTGCGGCTCGTGACGTCGGGGGCGCGCAATCGCGCGATCGCCGAGTCGCTCGGGATCAGCGAGAACACGGTGAAGTTCCACGTGTCGAACCTGCTGCGGAAGTCGGGTGCGAGCACGCGGGCGGAGCTGACCGCGCTGGCGCGGTAGCGGCTGCGGTGCCGGCGGCACCGGCGCGCCGTCGGCGCCGCGCCGCGTTCCGTACACCGCACCGCATCCCGTGCACCGCACCGCGTTTCGCGGCACCACCGCCACCGCACCGCGTCCCGTACACCGCACCGGTTCTAGTCGCGGTGCCGTGCCCG
>NZ_BJUV01000049.1 GCF_007988805.1 Frigoribacterium faeni
TTCGCCCGCTCGCCCACCCCCTCGCCGCACCCCGCCCCCTCGCCGCACCCCCTTCCCGTAGCGTGCAAATCGCGACGGATCGGCGACGAATCGGGGTGTTCGAAGCCCGGAACCCTGCTTTTCGAGCGGAATGGTCGGGTTCGGTACTCGTCCAGGCGTGTATTCCGGTCGGGTTCGGCACTGGTCCTCGCAGAGGAGTCGAGCCGAACCCGACCTCGATACGAGCCGCTCGCGTACCGAACCCGACGGATCCGCTCGACGTGCCGTCCTCAAACCCGAAAAACCGGTTGCCGGACGCCGCCCGGTCGCGATTTGCACACACCCTGAGCGGCGAACCGGCGGGCACGACATCAGGGAGGCACGGGTCAGCCGGCGCCGGACCCTCGCCTCCGCGATCGCACTCGGGAGGCGCGGGGCGGCTCACCTGCCGACCCGCGCCTCCCGCATCACGACGGTTCGGCAGCCAACCGCTCGTGCAGGAACGAGACGACGCGGTCGCGTGCCGCCAGCGCCGGCTGACCGGGCATGTCGCGCACCTCGCCGGTCAGCACCGAGTGGGCGGACCCGGCGAAACCCCACTCGTTGCCGGGAGACGAGTCGAGTTCGATGACCTCGAAGGCTCCCCCGAGCCGGTCGGCGATCGCCTGGAAGCGAGCGGCGGGCACGACGGAGTCCTCGCTGAACCGGAGGCCGATGGCGCAGACCGCACCGGCGTCGGCACGGGCGGCGACGGCGTCGAACTCCGCGGCGGACAGGCCGGGATCGACCCGATGGGCCCGAGACACCGGGAACGGCACTCCGGGCTGGCTGAGCACCGACGCCCGCACCGAATCGTCGACCGCCGCCGCGAGGGCGAAACCTCCGGTGAAGCACATGCCGATCACGCCGACCCCGGAACCCGGGGTGCGGTCGGCGAGGTCGGCGGCGACCGCCCGCAGGTAGTCGGTGATCGGCCGGTGCGCTCCGGTCGCGAACGCCCGGAACTCCGACGAGACGCAGAGCCTCGACACCACCCGCAGCGTGTAGCCGACCGTGGCCGCCCGGCCCGGCTCGCCGAACGGCGACGGCACGACGACCGTGAACCCCGAGGCGACGAGGTGGTCGGCCAGACCCAGCACCTCGGGCGTGATCCCGGGCACCTCGGGGATCAGCACCACGCCGGGCCCCGTGCCCTTCTCGTAGCAGTCGTAGGTGAGGCCGCCGCCGGTGAAGGGCGCACGGCTCCAGCCGGCCAGGGTCGACGTCGGTGCGGCGGCGGGGCTCACCCGCGCACCACGGCCGAGAACTCGTATTCGCCGTAGGAGTGGGCGGCCTCGCGCAGGTGGTGGAGCGCCTCCTCGGCCTGCAGGAGGGACGAGTACGGTCCGCGGCCCGGCTCGCCGGGCAGACGGCACGGGTACGAGTAGTGCAGGTACCAGACCGGGCGACCGTGGTCGTCCAGGGAGCTGAGTTCGACTGCGAGTGTCATGGCTGGATGCTAGGACCGCGACGCCCCCGCGTCACCCACTCACAGCAGAATCTTGCAATCCGTGCACCGAAGGCGGCGGAGCCCACACCTCCCGCTGTTCCGACGAGCACGGAGGAATGCGAAAAGGCCCTCCGTGAGGAGGACCTTTCGCATTCCGTGGAGCTAAGGGGATTCGAACCCCTGACCTTCTCATTGCGAACGAGACGCGCTACCAACTGCGCCATAGCCCCGGAAACTGCTCTGCAACGATAGCACCCCGGCGGGGGCGGTCAAACCGGGCGGCTCGGGCGTGTCAGACGGCGCGGCGCCGCTCGAGGGCCTCATCGAGCCGGAACGTCGACTCGCCGAGGTCGTCGATGATGCCCATGCGGGCGAACGGGCTGACGACCGCAGGAGGCGCGGGCTGGGCGGCCGGCTCGGGTCGCGTCGCCGGGGTGGTCGCCTCGGGCGCCGGCGGGGCGGGACGGTCGCGTCCGACCCGGCTCGGGGCGTTCAGCGCGGCCTCGGCCCGTGCCGCCTGGCGCAGCGCGTCGAGCTGCGCCTCGCGGAGCGCCTGAACCGAGCGCGCGGACTCGGCACGCAGCTCGGGCGCGGCGTCGGTCCGTGACGCGGTCGACGCCCCGGCGGCAGCGCCGGCGGCGTTCGAGGCGACGGCGCGCTGACGGCCACGACGGAGGTAGAGCGGCTTGGGCACGGGGACCGGGGTCCACTCGCGGGAGACGGCGGGCTCGCTGTCACGCGCCTCCTCGGCTCGCTCGCCGGAGCTCATGACGCCGGCGAAGTCACGGAAGGGCTGCGCCACGGGAGGCGCGGCGACGGCCTGGCGGCGCGACCGGGCTCGGGACACGGCGGCGAGCTGCGAGAGCATGGCGACGGCGCCCGCACCGAAGACGAGCCCGGCCACGCCGAGCACCCATGCGCCCCGCAGGTCGAGAGCGGCGAACACGACGGCGACGACGCTGACGACCAGCGTCACCGTCGACACGAGTCGTGAACGGCGGAGGCGCCTCGCCGCCAGGGCGGGGTCGCGATCGGCGGCGGAGAGCTTGGGACCCGCGGCGGCGAGCTCGCGGGTGATGGCCCGCTGACGGGCCGCCTCGTGCGCTCGGCGCAGGGCCTCGCGCCGTGCCTCCTCGTCGCGGAGGATGCGCTGGGCGTCGGCGACCGACTTGGCGTTGGCCTCGATGCGGACCTCCTCCGGCAGCTCGGCGGTCTGCGCGAGGATCCGCAGCGTCTGCTGCAGCCGCACCGCGTTGCGCTCGGTGGCCAGGTACTCCTGACGCTTGTGCCAGGTGGGCACGAGGTAGACGAGCCAGAGCACGGCGACGAGCGCCAGCACGACGCCACCACCCCAGGACTCGATGTTCATGGTCACAAAGGTATGAGTGCGGACCGCGCCGGGCGGTGCAGTCGACAGGTGTGTCTGGACGATCGGGAGGGAAAGTCCACCCGGGGAGGGCTGAGAGCCCGCGGGCGCCGGATCGGCACGGCGGACCGCGCCCGATCAGATCGGCAGGCTGCGCCCGGCCTCGGCGAGCGCCTCGGGCGGCACGCTGCCCTGGCCGGCGGGGACCATGCCCGTCGTCCATCGTCGCAGCACGCCCTCGGGCACCTCTTCGGCGACGAGCGCGAAGCAGAAGTGGTCGCGCCACATGCCGTTGATGTGGATGTACCGACGTCGGAGACCCTCGTAGCGGAAGCCGAGCTTCTCGACGACGCGGAGCGAGGGCCCGTTCTCGGGGCGGATGCAGATCTCCATGCGGTGCAGTCCGAGGGCACGGAAGCAGTGATCGGTCGCCAGGGCGACGGCGATCGGCGTCGCGTTGTGCCCGGCGGCGGCCTGGGTCACCCAGTAGCCGATCGTGGCCGAGCCGAGCGAGCCGTAGGTGATGCCGCTGACGTTGAGCTGCCCGACGAAACGGCCGTCGAGCTCGATCGCGAACGGCAGACCGAGACCGGCCCGCGCGTTCATCTGCAGGGAGCGGATGCTGCCACGGACGTCGTGGCTGGTGAACCCGTTGGGGTTCGTGGCCTCCCATTGGCGCAGCCACGAGCGGTTCTCGCCGAGGGCCGCGTCGAGGTCACGGGTGTCACGCAGACGGAGGGGCCGGATGCCGACCCGCCCCTCCGCCAGCGTGGGGATGTTCGCCACAGGTGTGTTCGCCTACTCCAGTCCGGCCGTGAACTCTTTGAGCCACGGACGCAGCTCTCCGCCGATGTCCTCGCGGTCGCTGGCGAGCTGCACGATCGCCTTGATGTAGTCGAGCTTGTCACCGGTGTCGTAGCGGCGCCCGCGGAACACGACGCCGTACACGCCGCCGGTCCACTCCTCCGCGCTGGCCATCTTCATCAGGGCGTCGGTGAGCTGGATCTCGCCGCCCTTGCCGGGCTCCTGCTTCTCGAGCACGTCGAAGACCTCGGGGCGGATGACGTAGCGGCCGATGATGGCCAGGTTCGAGGGCGCCTCGCCCTGGGCGGGCTTCTCGACGAGCCCGGTGATCTTCACGACGTCGTCGGTGTCGGTCTTCTCGACGGTGGCGATGCCGTAGAGGTGCGTCTGCGACGGATCGACCTCGAGCAGGGCCACGACGGTGGCGTTCTTCTCGCCCTGCACCTCGATCATGCGCGAGAGCAGCGGGTCGCGGGCGTCGATGATGTCGTCGCCGAGCAGCACGGCGAACGGCTCGCGGCCGACGTGCATCTTGGCGCGCAGTACGGCGTGGCCGAGGCCCAGCGGGTCGCCCTGGCGCACGTAGTGCATGTCGGCCAGGTCGGTGGACTGGTTGACCTTGGCGAGCTTGTCGTGGTCGCCCTTCTTCTTCAGGGTCTCCTCGAGCTCGGACACGTGGTCGAAGTGGTTCTCGAGCGCGTTCTTGTTGCGCCCCGTGATCATCAGCACGTCGGTCAGGCCGGCGGTGACGGCCTCCTCGACGACGTACTGGATCGCCGGCTTGTCGACGACCGGGAGCATCTCCTTCGGCATGGCTTTGGTCGCGGGGAGGAATCGGGTGCCGAGTCCCGCTGCGGGAATGACTGCTTTGGAAATTGTGAAGCCCATGCGGCACAGCGTATCGACCCGCGACGTTTCGTGGGGGTTACGTTTGCTCCCCCTACGATTAGGGACATGACGGACGAGGTCGGCAACGAGAAACGTGCCCTGCGCGCCGAGCTGCGTCAGCGGCGCCGCAACCAGAGCGACCACGAGAAGGCGCAGGCGAGCGAGGGCATCACCCGTCACCTGATCGACATCGCCACCCGGCTCTCGGTGCGGTCGGTCTCGGCCTACCTGTCGGCGGCCGACGAGCCCGACACGCGCCCGTTCGTCAACTGGGCCTTCGCCCACGACATCCGGGTGCTGTTCCCGATCTCACGAGAAGACGGCCTGCTCGACTGGGCCGTCGGCGACGGCGAGAGCGAGACCCGCGGCCTGTTCGGGCTCCCCGAGCCGGTCGGCGAGGTCCTCAGCCCGATGGCGATCAACGACGTCGACCTGATCATCGTGCCCGCCGCGCTGATCGACCACGGCGGCATGCGCATGGGCTGGGGCCGCGGCTACTTCGACAAGACCCTCGGGTCGATGGAGAAACGCCCGCCGGTCTATGCTGTGGTCTTCGACCCCGAGTACGTCGACTCCGTGCCGCGCGAACGGCACGACCAGCCCGTCGACGGGGTCGTCACCCCCTCCGGCATCCACGAGTTCTGACTCGTCGCCCTTTCTCCTGAGGAACCGCTGTGCCCACGTATTCCTACCGTTGCACCGAGTGCGACAACGCCTTCGACATCGTCCAGTCGTTCACCGACGACACGCTGACGGTCTGCCCGGTCTGCGAGGGCCGGCTCCGCAAGGTCTTCAGCCCCGTCGGCGTCACGTTCAACGGGTCGGGCTTCTACCGCACCGACTCGCGCGGCTCGGGGTCGAAGGGCTCCGGCTCGGGCTCCGGCTCGGGCTCCGGCGACAAGACCGCTTCGACCCCGGCCTCCTCCGGGTCGTCCGACAAGGGCGGCTCAGGAGGCGCGGGCACGACCTCGACGTCGGGCGGCGGCACCAGCGGGTCCGGCTCCTCCGGCGGCGGCTCGTCGAGCGGCGGGTCGTCGGCGAAGGGCTCCGGCGCCGCCTGATCGGCGCGCGTCGCGGACAACCCCTCGATCGGTGGTTGAGTGGTTCCTGAGAACGTCTCAGACCAACCGATCCGAAGGAGCTCACCCGTGAAGGGTTTCAAAGAATTCATCCTGCGCGGCAACGTGATCGACCTCGCGGTCGCCGTGGTCATCGGCGCCGCGTTCACCGCGATCGTCACCTCGCTCGTCACCAACATCTTCAACCCGCTGATCGGAGCGGCCTTCGACGCCGCCTCGCTCGACGAGAGCCTCGTCGTCACGATCCCGACCCTCTCGGGCAAGTCGGCCGACCTGCTGTTCGGCGCCGTGATCGGGTCGGCGATCCAGTTCGTCATCATCGCCGCGGTCGTCTACTTCTGCCTCGTGCTGCCGGTCAACGGCCTGCTCAAGCGCACCTTCGCCCGCCAGAAGGCGGAGGAGACGCCCGTCGACGTGCCGCCGACCGACGTCGAGCTGCTCAGCGAGATCCGCGACCTGCTGCGCGCCCAGAACGCGCCCGTGACGGCCTCCGGCTCGCACGCGGCCCCCGTCGCCGACGCGTCGGACGCGAACACCGCCAACGGCCCCCTCGGGAGCCGCTGACCCTGCTCCCCCGGGCGCACGCGCGCCCGCGAACGGCCTGCCACGATCCCTCGTGGCGGGCCGTTCGCCTGACCGCTCCCGGATCGCGCGGCGGGTCCCCTGCACCGTCGGCGGGTCAGCGCCGACCCGCCTGCCGTGCGCGGAACCCGCCGCCCCCGCCCACGCGTGGGGCGCTCCGCGGGGTCAGCCCCAGTGAGGCGGCACGTCGGCACGCAGGCGCTGGTCGTTCTCGCCCGACCCCTGCCGAGGAGGCTCGGGTGCCGGAGTCGGGTCGCTGCCGGGCACCGGATCGGTCGTCACCCGACGCCCGGCTCGACGCCGCACCACGAGGGGTCGCTGCTCGGCCGCCTCGACGACGCCAGGGGTGTCGTCGCCGGACGTCGCGCCTCCTCGGGTCACCCGCGGTTGACGTGCTGGCTGGCCGGCACGCTCGGGATCTCGGTCGTGCGCGCGCCGTCGATGCCGAGCACCTCGGCCACGCGCGACGCCACGGCGTCGGGGTCGGTGAAGAGCTGGAACGCGTGCACCCGGACGTAGTGCCACCCCAGGCGGCGCAGCGTCTCGGGGCGTGAGCGCAGGGACTCGCGCAGGCTCGTGCGCGACAGCGTGGTGTCGGTCTCGATCGAGACGCAGACGCCGTCGTGCGCGGCCACGAGGCCGAGCTTGCCGCGGTGGCCGAGGGCCACCGGGATGCCCTTGGCCTCGAGGCGACGGGCCAGGTCGACGAGCATCGGATCGCTGTCGTCGGGCACGTGCTCGGCGGTGGTGCGGACCTGCACCTCGGTGAGGATCTCGGAGAGGGCGACCGTGCCGTGCCCCATGCGACCGCCGTCGATGTCGCGCGGCTGGAAGCAGGTCACGATCACCATCGAACGACGGGCCCTGGTCATCGCGACCGCGAGCAGGCGTTCGCCGCCCGGCTGCCCGAGGGGGCCGAAGTCGCTCAGCACGCGGCCGTGGGGCGTCCGGCCGTAGCCGATCGAGAAGATCACGTGATCGCGGCTCTGGGCGACGCTCTGCTCGAGGGTCGCCACCATGAACGGCTCCGCGCGGTCGCCGACGACGAACTCGGTGAGGTCCTTGTGGCCGGACACCGCCGTCAGCACGGCCTGCTGCACCCGGACGGCGTGCTTGGCGCTGGCCGTGATCACCATCAGCGACTCGCGGGGACGAGTGCGCGCATGCTCGACGACGAGGGACACCACGCGGTCGACCTCGGCGTCGACGCTCTCGACCGCGCCCGACTCGGGGTCGGGGACGGCCGTGCCGCCCGACACGTAGTCGAGCGCGATGCTGCCGTGTCCGAGGAAGCTGCCCGCCCAGGGCAGCGACTCGATGCGCCCGCCGTAGAAGCGGCGGTTGACCAGCTCGGCGAGGTCCTCGCCGCCGGCCCGGTAGCTGCGGGTCAGCGAGAGCACGGGCAGCAGCGTCGACAGTCGGGCGAGGGCGCTGTCGGAGTGCAGCGCCTCGAGCGTGGCGTCGTCGTGCGACGGCGGACGCTTGCCGGGCGTCACCGCGATGTCGAACTCGGCGGGGGTCTGCGTGACGGGGTCGCCGAAGGCGACGGTCTGCTTGCCGCGACGGATCGCGCCGACGTTCTCGGCGATGGTCGTGGCTCCGGCGTCGACGAGGATCACCGTGTCGAACGGCACGGTGTCGGCGATCGTGTGCACCTCGTAGGGCGAGGCGATCCACACCGGCGCGATCGACCGCGAGAGGTGCGGTGCGGCGTCGTGCAGCAGCCGGGCCGTGACGTGCTCCTGACGGAGGAGGCGCTTGAGGGCGGCGGCCTCGTCCGGCCAGTCGACCAGGCCGATCGTCCAGTTCTCGGCCAGCAGCCAGCCGAGCAGCTGCGCGCTGCCGGCGGCGTGCGCCTCGTCGACCAGGCGGAAGTCCGCCTCGAGACGGTCGAGCATGGCGGTGTTCGCACCGAGCAGGGCGCGGTCGGCCTCGAGCAGCGACTCGAGCGCCGAACGCCACCAGGCCAGCTCGAGCTCGGCGGCGACCTGCTGCTCGGGGACGTGCCGGTTGGCGAGGTCGGTGAGCAGGGGCGTGAGCTCGAGGTCGCGCAGCGTCGTCATCAGCTCGGTGCGCTCCTGCAGGTTCTGCAGGACGTCGCTCTCCGCCGCCAGGGCCTCGAGGCGCTGCTGCAGTTCGACGACGCCGATCTCGGTCAGGCCGTCGTCGCCGGAGAGTCCGAGGGGACGGTCGAGACGCTCCAGATCCTGCGAGACCTGCTGGTGCAGCACGTGCGTGTCGGCGATGCCGGTCGGCACCTCGGGCGGCGTGCCCGCGGCGACGTAGCGCTGCCAGACGAGGCGCTGCTGCTGGATCCGCTGCAGGGCGCTGTGCAGGTCGGCGATGTGGACGCCGGGACGGACGTACTCGCGGGCGAGCTTCTTCAGCCGTCGACGGTTGGCGCTCGACATGTCGGGCGCCTCGCGCTTCGGCGCCGTCGCGGCGACGAGCTCGGCGACCGAGCGGTCGAAGACGACGGGGAGGAACTTGTCGAGCGTGTCGCGGATCTCGGTCAGGAGGCGCAGGTAGACGCTCAGCTCGGCGATCGACTCGAACGGGCGCATCCGGGTGCTGCCGATCACGTCGTTCGCCCGCTCGAGGAGGCGGGGCAGATCGCGGTGGTGCAGGTTCTTCGCGAGCTGGTGGGCGTCGCCGGCGCCGAGCGTCTCGGTGAACTGCGATCCGTACCAGGGCGAGTCGCCGGGGCCGTAGCGGAACTCGCCCAGGTTGGCCGCGTTGACCATCGTCTCGGCGACGCGCGAGCGGCCGTCCACCATCGCCTCGACGCTGCGCCGGCTCAGCCGGGCCGTCGTGGCCGGCGACGCGGGCAGCAGCGCGAGGCGCGACAGCTCGGTGAGGCAGTCGAGCACCGACACCTCGAGGCGCGGGTCCTTCTTGCTGAGGGCTCCCCGGTAGTCGACGAGCACCTTGCGCAGGCGCACGAGGGCGTCGTCGACCTCGCCCATCTGGGGCTTGGCGGCCTTCTCGTTGCGGCCGATGGCGCGGATCACGTCGCGGCGGAGGGTCTTCGGCGCGACCGCGACGCCGGGCAGGCCGATCTCGGTGAGACGGTCGCCGATGCCGTTGAGGGTCGCCCGGCGGGCGCTGACCACCAGCACGCGCTTGTTCTGCGACACGAGCCGGCCGAGGGCGTTGACGATCGTCTGCGTGCCGCCCGTCCCGGGCAGCGTCTTGACGACGACCGAGTTGCCGGCGGCGATCTGCGCCACGACGTTCTCCTGCTCGGGGTCGGCGTCGAGCAGCAGGGTGTCGGTCTCGGGGCTGCGCTCGTCCTGCGGCGTCGCCGACGCGGACCGGTGCGCCTCGGCGACCTGGCGGAGGGCCATCGCGTTGCCGGCGAGGGCGTCGAGCACGGGGTGCCCGAGCTCGCGGGTGTCGAGGGCCATCTCGGTGCCGACCTCCGCGAAGGTCGAGACGACGAGCCTCGGCTGCACGGTGAACCACTCGAGGTGGGCCGTGAGGCCGCGGAGGCGGTCGATCACCGGGTTGGGCGTGAAAGACCCCTCGCGGCTGGCGAGGGCGACGAAGGACTCGGCGTCGAGGGCGATGTCGAACTGCTCGTGGAGGGCGTCCACGAGGGCCGGGTTGAGGAACGGCTTGCCCAGCAGCTTGACCTCGAAGTCGCGGCCGTGACGGCGGATCGCCAACGGGCGGAGCAGCACGGGAGCGCGGTAGTCGTGGCCGGCGTGCGACCAGGCGGCGACGCCGATCGCGAGGTGCACGGCGTCGATGCCGCGGACGGTCGCCAGCTCGAGGCCCTTCGCCGCGATCTCGCCGGCCGCGATGCGGGCCGTGCGCAGGGCGAGGTCGTCGCGGATGAGGCTCGACAGGAGGGTGGTCTTGCCGGTGATGAACTGCGCGAGACCGCCCGGGTGGGTCGTGCTCAACTCGATGCGGGCGCGCTGCTCGTCGCCGAAGTGCAGCAGGGT
Organism: Frigoribacterium faeni; assembly: GCF_007988805.1. Lineage (GTDB taxonomy): Bacteria > Actinomycetota > Actinomycetes > Actinomycetales > Microbacteriaceae > Frigoribacterium > Frigoribacterium faeni. The sequence continues at coordinate 10,138 of NZ_BJUV01000049.1, forward strand.
CGAGCGCCCCCCGATGTCGGAGAGCTGCTGACGCCACACGGCCCAGACGGGTTCGGCCGCGTTGCCGACCGAGAGGCCCGGGTCACCGAGGCTCACCGTGTGGGGGGAGGCGGCGCCACCGGGCGCGCTCGTCGGGACGACGACGGAACGGGTTCCGTCGTCGTCGTTGTCATGCTGTCTGTCGGCGCGCCACACAGTGCCACCTTAAGCCGTCGATGCCGTGTTATCGGGCAGGACGGGCGGTTCGGGCCGGACCGATCGCCGACTCGGTGCCGGACAGGGGTCCTCGACCTGCGCGCCGAGGGGGCGAGAGCGACACATGATGCCCATCGCGCGACAGGCCGATCACGTGGGATCCGACCTCCGACGAGAGGAGAGCAGCACATCTCATCGGGGCGCTCAGCCGCTGTCACGACGATCTCATATGGCCTGCAGTATGGTCATCACAGTCGATTGCACAACGCACCGCCGCCTACCACGCCGACCATCGGGAGACGACCATGCCCTTCGAACAGAAGTACTCCGACGAGATCCGCGAGCAGTCGCTCGGCCGCGTCCTCGAGCGCCGAGCGTCCGAACCGGGCAATCGATCGATCATCCGCGAGACGGCCGCGGAGTTCGGAGTCGGCGAGCAGTCGCTGCGCGGATGGATCCGGGCCCACGAGAGAGCCATCGCCCCGATCACGCTCGAGCCCGCCCCCGACCCGGCTGACCCGACGGTGCGGGACGACGCACCGGCAGGCCCGGCGAGCGCGGGGACGCGCCCGGGTCGCGCGGGCGGCGGCGCCGGCGGCGCAGGCGGCGCGAAGATCCCCGGCGGTGCGGGCGGCCCCCGAGCCGTCGCGACGAGGGACCGCGTGGACGAGCTCGAACTCGAGGTGGCGAGGCTGCGCCGTGATCGCGAGGCGCTCAAGTCGGCGATGGCGGTCCTGCTGGCCGACTGACGACGGGCGAGGCGTGACCCGCGACGCGCGACGCGCGACGCGGGCGGCGCGAGCTGCAGAAGCGACACAGGGAGCGCCCGGCCCCGTCTCTGCCTTCAAGGACCGAGCGCCCGTCTGGGTGAGCGAACGGCGCGACCTCCGACCCTCGAGGGGGGATCGATGCCGGATGGTCGCGCCGCAGCCCGTCCAGTATGGACAGCGGCATTCTGCATGTCAAATACTGTGAGCGGCGCGCTGGTGGTCGTCCCTCCCGGGGTCGTACAGTGTGGCCACACCGACAGCGCGTCGCATGTCCGACTGGGGGCCACCATGGCAGGCAAGTTCATCGTCACCCGAGACACCGGCGGGGAGTACCGCTTCGTGCTGACCACCGCCGCCGGAGAGGTCGTCGCGAGCTCCGAGCCGTACAAGCAGAAGGGCTCGGCGATGAACGGCATCGACGCCGTGCGTCGACTCGCCGCCGACGCCATCGTCGACGACCGCACCGAGTCGGCCACGCCGACCCACGCCGACTGATCGCCGCGTGAGCGAGCACATCGTTCTGGCCGGCGCCTCCGGGTTCATCGGTCGGCACCTGGCCGAGGCCTTCCGCGCCGAGGGCGCCCGCGTCAGCCTGATCGGCCGCACCGGGCCCGACGCCCGGTGGGGCGACACGGCTGCGATCACCGAGCTGCTGGACGGCGCCGACCTCGTCGTCAACCTGGCGGGCAAGAGCGTGAACTGCCGGTACTCGCCGGCGAACCGCGCCGAGATCCTGCGGTCCCGGGTCGAGACCACCCGCGAACTGGGCGAGGCGATGGCCGCCTGCGCCGTGCCTCCTCGGCTCTGGTTGAACTCCTCGACCTCGACCATCTACCGGCACGCCGACGACCGGCCGATGACCGAGTCCGACGGCGAGATCGGCTCGGGGTTCTCAGTCGACGTCGCCACCGCGTGGGAGGCCGAGCTCGACCGCCACGAGCTGCCCGACACCCGTCGCGTGGCCATGCGGATCGCCATCGTCCTCGGCGACGGCGGAGCCCTGATCCCCCTGATCAACCTCGCCCGCGGCGGACTCGGCGGGCCGCAGCTCGACGGCCGCTGGCCCGCCACCCGCTCGCGTCTGTGGGCCGGCACCTACCACCGGCGCGCGACCCCGGGCGGTCGCCAGAGGTTCAGCTGGATCCACATCGACGACATGGTCGGCGCGATCCGCTGGCTGCGCGACCACGACGAGATCGCCGGACCGGTGAACTTCGCGTCGCCGAACCCGGTCGACAACCGGACCGTCATGGACGTGATCCGCCGCGCGGTCGGGATGCCGTTCGGGCTGCCCGCGTTCCGCTGGATGCTCGAGATCGGCATGGCGGCGTTCCGCACCGAGACCGAGCTCGTGCTCAAGAGCCGCTGGGCCGAGCCGGAGCGGCTCGTCGAGAGCGGGTACGTCTTCGCGCATCCGCGGATCGAGGAGGCGGTCGGCACGATCGTCGCGGAGCGTCGCCGGCGTCGGTAGTCGCGTCTCGGGCGGTGCCCGGGTGCGGTGCACCGCCTCTCGTGCAGCGCACCGCGTTCCGTGCACCGCACCCGGACTAGTCCCGGTGCAACGACCGGAACGTGGTGCGAACCGCC
>NZ_BJUV01000050.1 GCF_007988805.1 Frigoribacterium faeni
AGACGCCACCGAGCACGCACCGCGGACACCGCAGAGCAGAGCACGCCACGATCGCGGACCCGCTGGCCTGATCCGCTCCCGCACCCTGAACCGACCAGACCGGCGGACCGTCCCCGATCCCCTGTGCGATCCCTCTGACCGCAGTCTAGGTCGGCCCCGCACGAACGTGCAGCCCCCGCAAGGGGGGACCGCCGTCACCGCCTCGCCCGACCGCCGTCACCCCTCGCCCGACCGCAGTCACCCCTCGCCCCGATCGCGACCGGCCCTGCGTCGGCCCTCCGCCGGCACCCCCGAGGAGGCGCGGCTACGGTCGGGCGGGAGTCTCCGCCTCGAGCACCCGCTCGACGCTCCGCTTCGTCTCGGCGATCTGCGCGACGTCGACCTGGGCCAGCAGCTCGCCGTAGTCGTGCGGCACCGTGAGCTGTCGCTTCCACTCGGCCTGGTAGAGCGCCTCGAGGTAGCCGGACGACTCGCGGCACGCGGCGTCGGCCGTCGCCAGCGCGATCTCGTCACCGGTGATCGGGGTCGACGGGTCGTCGGAGCCGAACTCCGCCGCCATCGCGAGGGTCGGCATCCCCGCCGGCGACTCCGGCAGGGTGCTCTCCAGGGCCCCGGTCTCGAACGGACCCGAGTCGAACACGTCGGCGTCGACCAGGCACGCGCGCCACTCGTCGGCCGTGTCGAGCACCGAGTCGTCACGGCGGGCCTCGGCGAAGGCCGCGTCGCTCAACCGGATCGCCACCGACGACGTGAGGTCGTCGCGCGCGAGCTCGGGGTTCGCCGCCAGCACCTCGTCGCCGCACCGCATGCGGTCGTCGAACACCGGATCGGCGTAGACCCGCGTCGAGTAGGCCCGCCACGCGGTCGCCCCCGGGTCGTCGGTGGCCGCCACGTGGTAGCCCCGCGCCTCGGCGTCGGCGAGGTCGAACGCGCGCACCGGCTGGGACTCCAGCGCGTTCGTCGCGGCGTCGACGTCACGCCAGGGCACCGCGACGTCGTCGAAACCGGCCGCCCGCAGGCACGGTGCGATCAGCAGCTCCTGGGCGTAGGTCAGCCGGGTCGTGCTCGGTCCGATGAACTGGTCGAGCGGCATGACCCAGTCGGCGCGGTCCTGCTCGGGGAGCTCGGGAAGCGAGTACGCCGCGGTGGCGGGGATGCCGACCGCGATCACGCCGACGACGATCGCACCGACCCCGGTAGCGGTGATCCGCTTGGCGAGTCGTTCGCGTCGACTCATCCGCGCCCCCGGTCGGAGCCCGACACCAGCCCGTTCTCGTAGGCGAAGACGACGATCTGCACGCGGTTGCGCATCCCGAGCTTCTGCAGCACCGACCGGACGTGGCTCTTCACGGTGGCCTCACTGAGGTAGGCCTCGGTCGCGATCTCGGTGTTGCTGAGGCCCCGGGCGACGAGGGTGAACATCTCACGCTCCCGCGGCGACAGCGGTTGGAGGGGGTCAACGCGGGGCGGGGCGGTCGGCGGCACGGCGAACTCGTGCACGACGTCGAGGGCGGCCGCAGCCGTCGGCACCGGGTCTCCGTGGTAGGCCGCCCGGATGGTCGTGATGACGTCGTCGGGCGTCGCGTCCTTGGTGAGGAACGCGTACGCGCCGGCCTTCAGCGCGCCGAAGACCGCCTCGTCGCGCTGGATCGTCGTCAACGCCACGACCCGCGGCAGGTCGTCGGGCGAGACCCCGTCGAGGATCCGCGCCGTCGCCTCGAGACCGTTCATCACCGGCATCCGGAGGTCCATCAGCACGACGTCCGGCGACTCGCGCTCGACCAGGGCGAGCGCCTCGCGCCCGTCGACGGCGGTGCCGACGCAGGCCAGGTCGGGCTGCGCCTCGATCAGCATCCGCAGACCCGAGGCGAACAGCGGCTGGTCGTCGACGACCGCGACCCGGATGGCGGTCGTCGTCTCGGGGAGGTCAGGCATGGGTGTCTCTCTCGTGTCGAGCGGTCGGTGCGGTCGGAGCGGTCGATGCGGGTGCCGCCGGAGGCGCGGTGCCCGTGGCCGGAGCCCCCGCCGGAGGCGCGGTGCCCGTGCCCGGAGCCCCCGCCGGAGGCGCGGTGCCGGCTGGCGGGACGACCGCCGCCCCCGCGCCCGGCATCCCGCCGAGCAGCGTGCGCGGGTAGTTGCCGGTGGAGGCTCCGGAGGTGCGGGCCGAGTCGGGCCGCCGCCGGGTCGGCACGAAGACGGTCACCTCGAACCCCGAGCCGTCGCTCGACGGCTGGGCGGTCAACCAGCCGCCGGCCAGTCGCGCCCGTTCGGTCATGCCGCGGACGCCGGCGCCGTGGTCGACGCCGGTCCGCTCGGCGACCAGCGGCGCGCCCCGGCCCCGCGAGGTGACGAGCAGCGAGAGCCCCGGCTCCCGCCAGTCCATCGTGACGACGACCTTGCTCGTCGTGCCGGCGTGCTTGAGGGCGTTCGTCAGGCTCTCCTGCACGATGCGGTAGACCGCGAGCTGCTGCGAGGGCGCCAGCTCGCCGGCCACGCCGTGCTCGGCGACGGTGATGTCCATGCCGACCTCGCGCATCGCCGAGACGAGCCCGTCGATGTCGGCGAGGGTCTCGCGGGGCGCCGTGACGTCGTCGTCCTGGGTGATCCGCTCGACGAGGCGGCGCACGTCGAGCAGGGCGGTGCGACCGACCTCGGCGATGTTCTCGAGCGACTCGGCGGTGACCTCGGGGCGGGTGTGCTGCAGCGCGATGGCGCCCTGGGCTTGCGAGACCACGACGGCCAGCGAGTGCGCGAGGGCGTCGTGCACGTCGCGCGAGATGCGGGCGCGCTCCTGTGCGATGCGCAGCTCGAAGTCGGTCGCCTCGAACCGGGTCTCGGTCGCCTCGAGCGTCTGCCGGATGACCACCACGCGTCGGATGCTGGCGAAGGCGACGCCGATGGCCCACGCCCCGGCGAACACCCCGAACAGCGCCGCGGTCAGCAGCGAGAACTCGAGGCGCAGGCCGCCGGCCGCGCCCGAGCCGACCCAGCTGCTCCACACGTAGGGGCGGGTGATGGTCGGCACGGCGAGCAGCCACGCGCCGAGCGCGGCGGTGCCCGCCGCGATCACGAGGGCGGCCAGACGCAGCCAGGGCGAGGGCCGGACGGCGACGAAGAACATCACGAGGGCGATCGCGACGTAGGCGCCCCAGGTGTCCTCGCGCGGCGGCTCGACGATGCCGAAGAGCTGCAGCACCGGGACGACCACCACCAGCACCAGCGATGTCGTCGGCATCCAGTACGCGAGGCCGATCGCGATGGCGAACAGGCCGAAGACGACGGCGTTGTCGGCGACGCCGCCGTTGCCCCAGGTGGTCGCCACCCAGAACGCGAAGTAGACGACCGCGGCGACGGGTGCGGCGATGTGCCGCCCCCACCGCCGTACGTTCGTCATGCCCGTCACGTTAGGCGAGAGACGGGCCGCACCGCGCCTCCTCGGCTGGTTTTTCATCCCGGCGACGCAGGGGCCGGGGCTGGGGAGGGGAGGTCCCCTGACGGACGACGAGGGCGCACCCGCCTCGGCGGATGCGCCCTCGTCGTCAGGCGGGATCGCGGATCAGAATCCGGTCAGCAGGCCCTGGGTCTTGGTGGTCGCGGCGGCGTAGCGGGCCGCGACGTTGTCCCAGTTCACGATGTTCCAGAAGGCCTTGACGTAGTCCGCGCGGACGTTCTGGTAGTCGAGGTAGTAGGCGTGCTCCCAGACGTCGAGCATCAGCAGCGGGACGAGGCCGAACGGCACGTTGCCCTGCTGGTCGAAGAGCTGGAAGACGCTGAGCTTCTCGCCGAGCACGTCGTACGCGAGCACCGACCAGCCGGAGCCCTGCACACCGAGAGCGGTGGCGGTGAAGTGGGCCTTGAACTTCTCGAGGTCGCCGAACTCGGAGCCGATCGCCTCGAGCAGGTCGCCCGTGGGCTCGCCCGTCTCGGGGGTCAGGTTCGTCCAGAAGATCGAGTGGTTGACGTGGCCGCCGAGGTTGAAGGCCAGGTCCTTCTCGAGCTTGTTGACGTTCGCCAGGTTGCCGGTCTCGCGGGCCTCGGCGAGGGCGGCGTTGGCCGTGTTCGCGCCGGTCACGTAGGTGTTGTGGTGCTTGGAGTGGTGCAGCTCCATGATCGTCGCGCTGATGTGCGGCGCGAGCGCTGCGTAGTCGTAGGGCAGATCGGGCAGGGTGTACTCAGCCATGTGGGGTCCTTTCGAGTTGACCTTCGACCACCGTACGACCTGTACCCATGTCGGGGTCAACGTTCTCCCAGCGTGGTCGCAGAGTCCGTGTCGCGTCCACGGCGTGCCCGTGGCACGCCCCTCGCCCTCGTCGTACGCGCGCGTCGTCGATCGAGTGGTCGGAAGATGCTCTTCGTGGCGCGGCGACGAGCATCGTCCGACCACTCGATCCCCGAGCGCCCGCGAGGGACGATGCGCGCGAGGATGCGTAGGCTGAGGAGCCCGAACGACGCGGACGACGAGTGACCAGGAGGCGCACCATGGCCGGATTCACCGGACTCGGCAGGCGGCGCGCAGCCGACCCGCGCCTCCCACCCGGGCAGTACCTCGAGAACGGGTTCCCGGTGCTCTCCGCCGGCCCCACCCCGAACATCAAGCGCTGGGAGCTGCAGATCGCGACCGAGCACGCGCAGCGCTCGCTGAGCTGGGCGGACTTCCAGGCGCTGCCGCACGAGGACATCGAGACCGACATCCACTGCGTCACGAGCTGGACCAAGCTCGGCACGCACTGGCGAGGCGTCTCGATCGACACCCTCTTCGACGGCCTCGACACCTCGCACGAGTTCGCCATGGCCACCAGTCATGGTGGTTACACGACCAACCTGCCGCTGTCCGAGCTGCGGGGCGGCAAGGCGTGGGTGGTCGACACCTACGAGGGCGCGCCGCTGCACGCCGAGCACGGTGGGCCCGCGCGGCTCTTCGTGCCCGGCCTCTACTTCTGGAAGAGCGCGAAGTGGCTGCAGGGCATCCAGACCATGGCGTCCGACCGGCGCGGCTTCTGGGAGAGCATGGGCTACCACCCGCACGGAGACCCCTGGAAGGAAGAGCGCTACGCGTGACCCCGGCCGCTGACCCCTTCGACTGGCTGCCGGGCACCGTCGTCGCCGTCTCGTCGCAGACCGCGCGGGCCCGATCGCTGACGATCGCGGTGCCGGGCCTGCGGGAGGCTCGGGCCGGCCAGCACGTCGACCTGCGGCTCACCGCCGACGACGGCTACACCGCGGTGCGCTCGTACTCGCTGTCCGACGTCCGCGGCTCGCGTGCGGCCCACGGAGGCCGGGACCTCGATAGCGCAGGAGGCGCGGGTCGCGTCGGCGAGGATGGCTCGGTTCGCGTGAGCGCAGGAGGCGCGGGTCGCGTCGGCGAGGATGGCTCGGTTCGCGTGAGCGCGGGAGGCGCGGGTCGCGTCGGCGACGCCGGGATCCCGAGCATCGAGGTCACCGTCGAGCGGATGGTCGACGGCGAGGTCTCGCCGTACCTCGTCGAGGACGCCGAGCCCGGCGACCCGATCGAGGTGCGCGGTCCGATCGGCGGCTGGTTCGTCTGGCCGCCGACCGAGTTCGAGCCCGACTCCGCCGTGCACGCCGTGCTGCCGGAGCCTCCGGGGGCGACCCCGCTGCGGGCGGCGCCGGTGCAGCTGATCGGCGGCGGGTCGGGTGTCGCTCCGCTCATGGCGATGGTGCGTGCTCGGGGCCGGGATGCGCCTCCGTTCCGTCTGCTCGCGTCGGTGCGCGACCCGCGTTCGCGCTGGTTCGCGGGGGAGCTCGACGAGGCCGTACGCGCCTCCTCGGGGATGGGCGGCGACTCGGTCGCGGGTGCGGCCACGGGAGGCGACTCCGTCGCGGGTGCGGGCGGCGACTCGGCCGCGGGTGCGGGGGCGGGCGGCCGCTCAGTCGCGGGGGCCGGCGCGGATCTCGACGGCGCTGCCGCGACACGTGCCGGTGCGAGCGACGACGCTGATCCAGGTGCCGGTGGCGCCTTGGGGGCCGAGGCGGCGCTGCGGGTCGACTGGGTCTACAGCCGCGAGGCGCCGGAGGGCGAGGCGCGTCCGGCCGGGAGGCTCACCCGCGACGAGCTCGAGCGGTTCGTGCTGCCGGCGTCGGCGCATCCGCTGGTCTACGTCTGCGGGGCGAACTCGTTCGTCGAGGCGGTGGCGGCGTGGCTCGTCGAGCTCGGGCACGCGCCGACCCGCGTCCGCACCGAGCGCTTCGGCGGCCTGTGACGGCACGCAACACCCCGGAACCCGCACGACACCCCGATCTCTCGGGGTGTAGCGCCGATTCCGGGGTGTCGGGCGCGGCCTAAGCCTCGGGCGCGGTGGTGCGGAACTCGCTGCGCGAGACGTGCTGCTGCCAGAGCAGCTCGGCCAGGGCGGCGGGGTTCTTGCCCTCGCTGTCGGGGTCGATCCCGCCGGGGATGATCAGCTGGCCGACGTGGATCCCCTCGTCCGCCAGGACCTCGTGCAGCAGCTGCGCGTAGACGGTCTCGCCCGCGAAGGCGATGGATGTGCCGGTCAGCTTGGCTCCGGGGGTGACGGCCGAGCCGCCGTTGACGAAGAGGATCGTGCCGCCGCCGTCGGGCAGGAACCGCATGCCGGGCAGCACCTGGTGCACCGCGGCGACGGGTCCGTAGACCGAGAACTCGATCGGACCGACCAGGTCGGCCGCGGTCGTCTCGAGCACGGGGCGCATGAAGTCCTTCTGCGGCAGCGGGCTGTACTGCAGCACCTGGATGGGGCCGAGCTGCTCCGTCGCCTGCTCGAGGGCGGCGGCGAGGCTGGCCGTGTCGCGCACGTCGGCCGTGAAGCCCTGTGCGGTGATGCCCTCGTCGCCGAGCTCGGCGGCCAGCGCGTCGAGCCTGCCCTGATGGCGGGAGATCAGCGCGACGCTGAACCCCTCCTTGCCGAATCGACGGGCCACGGCAGCGCCGAGCCCCTTGCCTGCTCCGATGATCGCGAGTGTCGTCATGAGCCCATGCAACCAAGGAGGCGCGGGTGCGGACTCAGGGACCGGGGGACGCGGGCCGCGTGGTCGCCCGGCACCGCGCCTCCTCGGGGGCGGGCGTGGGGGCTGCGGCTGGGGCGGGGTGCGGGGGCTGGGCCGGGGGCTGGCGGGTGCTGCCGGGCCATGAACCCCGTTCGCGAAGAGGAACCCTGTTCGAGCGGGGTTCGTCGTCGCGGACGGGGTTCATCGGGGGCTGCTGCCCGCGGGGGTGGCGCGGTCGTCCTCGAGGTCCCAGCCAGCGGCGGCGTAGGCGAGGCCGCGGTGGTCGCGGGTGCGCAGCACGCCGCCGACCGTCGCGAGGGCGAGCAGGGCGGCGAGCAGGTAGCCGACCGAACCGTGCGGCAGCACCGCGATCAGCGTCAGCACCGTGAACCCGCCGATACCGAGGGCCCAGCGGATGACGGCGCCTCCGGCTCCGGTCGGCGGGCGGGGGCGGAGGCGGACGATGCGCTCGCCGATCGTCCGGCGTCGCACGAGGATGAGCACGAGCTGCAGCAGTGCGGGCAGCACCCCCAGTGCGACGGGCCGGACCACGTCGTCGACGACCGTGGGCGGCCGGCCCTCGGCCGCGGAGGCGAGCGCCACGACTCCGCCCAGCACGGCGGCGAATGCGAGACCGGCGGTGAGCGTCACGAGCCAGTCGAGCAGCATGCCGAGGAGGCGGCGGCCGGGGCGGACCGGCCGCACCGCGTCAGGATCGTGGCGGCGCTGCCCGAGCACCACGCCCACGAGGACGCCGGCGCCGACGAGGGCGAGGATCGCGGAGAGCAGCGGACCGGGCATGGGTCGACCGTACTGGTCGCGGGTTGTGGGCGGGCGGGTGCGAGTGGGCGGGTGGGCGCGGGTGCGGGTGCGGGTGCGAGTGGCCGGGCAGGCGGGTGCGGGGCGGGGTGCGGGCCGCGGCGCCCGCTCGCCATGAACCCCGTTTGCGACGATGAACCCTGTTTTATCGGGGTTCATCTTCGTAAATGGGGTTCGGCGGGGGTGAGCGGTGTGCGGGGTGCGGCGAGCGCGGCGGGGCGAGGGCGGCGGGGCGAGGGCGGGAGTGGGCGGGTCGGATCGCTCGGAACCTCCGCGTGAGCAATGCACCTCAGCGTGGCGGAGTTCGATGCTCACGCAGGGGTTCGGCGCGGGGTGGGCGGTGCGCGGCGGGAGCGCGGGGTGGTCAGCGGGGCGAGGGGCGGAGGGGTGACGATGCGCGCGAGGGCGCGGGCGGCGTCCAGCCGGACCCTGCGAGCATGGGAGCCGTACCCCGTCGGCCCCTGACCAGGAGCAACTCGTGTCGCCTCGCACCCTCTTCCGTTCGTTCGCCGTCGCCGAGGTGGTGACCTGGTCGCTGCTGATCGCGGGCATGCTGCTGAAGTACGTCGCCCGTGTCGGCGACTGGCCGGTCAGCATCGCCGGGCCGATCCACGGGTTCGTGTTCCTGGCGTACCTGGTCGCGGGCGTCGTCGTCGCGGTCAACCAGCGCTGGTCGGCGGGCGTCACGCTCGCGGCTCTCGCCAGCGCGGTCGTGCCCTACGCGTCGGTGCCGGTGGAGCGCTGGATCGACCGCAGCGGGCGGCTCCGGGGGGACTGGCGCCGCACGGCGACCGACGACCCTCGCGATCGGCGGCCCCTCGACCGGCTGCTGCGCTGGATGCTCGGGCACCTCTGGCTGGCGCTCGGCCTGCTCGTGGTCGGGGTCGTCGTGGTGTTCACCGTGCTGCTGATCGTCGGGCCTCCGGTCGGGGGCTGATCCGCGCCTCCTCGGAGGCTCGTCCGTCGAGCCCCTGGCGCCGCGGCGCATACCCCCCTAGGGTATTTGCATGAGCACCGGTCACGACCACGACGCCGCGCACGCCGACCACCAGGGAGGCGCGGGTCGCGACCCGCACGCCGGTCGCGACCAAGACGCCTACGCCGGGCACGCGGGAGGCGAGGGAGGTGCGGGTCAGGATGCCCACGCCGGTCACGCCGGTCACGCCGGGCACGCGGGAGGGGCTGGTCACGACGCCCACGCCGGGCGCGATGCGCATGCCGGTCAGGACGGGCATGCGGGCCACGCGGGCCACGCCGGCCACGACGCCCATGCGGGCCATGCGGGCCATGCGGGCCATGCCGGCCACGCCGGCCACGGCGACCACGCCGCGCAGTTCCGCGACAAGTTCTGGGTGAGCCTCGTGGTGGCGATCCCGGTGGTCGTCTTCAGCTCGATGTTCGCGGGGCTGCTCGGCTACGACGTGCCCGACTTCCCCGGTGCGACCTGGATCTCGCCGGTGCTCGGCACGTTCCTGTTCTTCTGGGGCGGCTGGCCGTTCCTCAGCGGCGGCGTCGCCGAGGCCCGCGCCAAGCAGCCCGGCATGATGCTGCTGATCGCGATGGCCATCACGGTCGCCTTCGTCGCGAGCTGGGCGACGCAGCTCGGCCTCGGCGGTCTCGACCTCGACTTCTGGTGGGAGCTCGCCCTCCTCGTGGTCATCATGCTGCTCGGGCACTGGATCGAGATGCGCGCGCTCGGCGCCGCCTCCGGTGCGCTCGACGCGCTCGCCGCCCTGCTGCCGGACACCGCCGACCGGGTCACGAGCTCGTCGGCCGCGACCGCGTCCAGCACCGCGTCCCCCGCCCGCACCGCGACCGATACCGCAGCCGCGTCCGGCGTCAGCACCCCGGCCGGCTCCGCCACCGGCTCCACAGCCCCCACCGCCCCGGCCCCGACCGGCGACACCGAGCCCGTCCCCGTGGCCGACCTCGTCGTCGGCGACGTGGTGCTCGTCCGCTCGGGCGCCCGCGTGCCGGCCGACGGCACGATCGTCGACGGCTCCGCCGCGATGGACGAGTCGATGATCACCGGCGAGTCGCGCACCGTCTCTCGCAGCAGCGGCGACCGCGTCGTCGCCGGCACGGTCGCGACCGACGGCACGCTCCGGGTGCGCGTCGAGGCCGTCGGGGACGAGACGGCCCTCGCCGGGATCCAGCGCCTGGTCGCCGAGGCGCAGGCCTCGTCGTCGCGGGCCCAGGCGCTCGCCGACCGGGCCGCGGCCCTGCTCTTCTGGTTCGCCGCCGGGGCCGGCGTCATCACCTTCGTCGTCTGGCTGCTGATCGGCGACGTCGATCAGGCCATCACCCGCACGGTCACCGTGCTCGTCATCGCCTGCCCGCACGCCCTGGGCCTCGCGATCCCGCTGGTGATCGCGATCTCGACCGAGCGGGCGGCGAAGGCCGGCGTGCTCGTCAAGGACCGCCTCGCCCTCGAGCGCATGCGACTGGTCGACACCGTGCTGTTCGACAAGACGGGCACCCTCACCAAGGGCGAGCCCGCGGTGACCGACGTGACGACCGCCTCCTCGGGGAGCCGCGCCTCCTCGGGGCCCCTGTCCCGGGAGCAGGCGCTCCGCCTGGCCGGAGCCGTCGAGCGCGACAGCGAGCACCCTCTGGCCCGCGCGATCGTCCGCGCAGCCGCTGCGGACCGAGCCGGAGCCGAGGAGGCGCGGGTCGAGATCTCCGACTTCCGCACCCTGACCGGTCGCGGCGTCGAGGGCACGGTCGACGGGGCGCGCGTCGCGGTCGGCGGCCCCGGTCTGCTGCGCGACGGCGCCCACGAGGTGCCCGACGAGATCGCCGACGCCACCCGGTCGTGGTCCGCCGACGGCGCCACCGTGCTCTACCTGCTGCGCGACGGAGTCGTCGAGGCCGCGTTCGCCCTGCGCGACGAGGTGCGACCCGAGTCGGCCGAGGCGGTGCGTCGGCTGCACGACGCCGGGGTGCGCGTCGCGATGATCACGGGCGACGCCCGTCCGGTGGCCGAGGCCGTCGGTCGCGAGCTGGGGATCGACGAGGTGTTCGCCGAGGTCCGGCCCGACCAGAAGGACGGCCGGGTGGCCGAGCTGCAGGTGCGGGGCCGGCGGGTCGCGATGGTCGGCGACGGCGTCAACGACGCTCCGGCCCTGGCGCGCGCCGACGTCGGCATCGCGATCGGCGCCGGCACCGACGTCGCGGTCGAGTCGGCCGGTGTCATCCTCGCGTCGAACGACCCGCGGGCCGTGCTGTCGGTCATCTCGCTGTCGCGGGTGGGATATCGCAAGATGATCCAGAACCTCGTCTGGGGCGCCGGCTACAACGTGCTGTCGGTGCCGCTCGCGGCGGGCGTGCTCGCCGGAGTCGGGTTCGTCCTGTCGCCGGCGGCCGGCGCCGTGCTGATGAGCCTGTCGACCGTGATCGTCGCACTGAACGCCCAGCTGCTGCGGCGTTGGAAGCCGGCCGTCTGACCGAGGTGGTCGGGAGCGCGTCACGCTCAGCACCTGGCAACCGGCTGATTCTTTCAGTTGCTAAGAGAAATCTGCGGGAGGCGCGACTACCGTCCACGACATGAGTTCCGCCACCGACACCAGCAGCACCCGCCCACCCGCGACCTCGGCGGACGTGGTCCGACAGGTCGTCGTGCTCGTCAGCGCCGTGCTCGCGGTCGTGCTCGCGGCCGTCGGGTCGGGGGCGTTCGGCGGGACCTCCGTCGCTGACGCCGCCGGGGGAGCGCTCAGCGCCACCGCCACGACGGTGGCGCCCGCGACGACGGCGTTCAGCATCTGGAGCGTCATCTACCTCGGCCTGATCGCCTACGCCGTCTACCAGGCCCTGCCCGCCCAGCGCGCGACCACCCGGCACCGGCGCCTCGGCTACTGGGTCGCCGCCTCCATGCTGCTCAACGCCGGTTGGCTCTTCGCGGCCGTGCAGCTCGGCAGCGTGTGGCTCGCCGCCGCGGTGATCGTCGTGCTGGTGCTCGTGCTGGCGCGCATCTTCGTGATCTGCTTCCACACCGCCTCGGGCGGCTGGGTCGACGCGATCGTCACCGACGGCACGCTCGGCCTCTACCTCGGCTGGGTCAGCGTCGCGACGGTCGCGAACATCGCCGCCGCGCTGGTCGACTCGGGGTTCGACGGCTTCGACTTCACGGCCGGGTTCTGGTCGGCCGTCGTGCTCGGCTTCGCCGCCCTGGTCGGCGTGGCCCTGGCGTTCGCGGGACGCGGGCGGATCGCCCCGGCGCTCTCGCTGTCGTGGGGTCTGGCCTGGATCGCGGTCGGCCGGCTGACCGGCGAGCCCGAGAACGCCGTGGCCGGGGTGGCGGCGATCGTCGCCTCCGCCGTCGTGCTCGTGGTGACGATCGCGGTGCGCGCCGCCCGGGGCAGGGTGAACGCGACGGAGTCGCTCCGCCGCTGAGCCCGCCGTGCACCGGGCGCACCGCACCGAGAGTCGGGCACCGCACCGCGTTTCGTGCGCCGCACCGTGTCTAGTTCGGGTGCGGTGACCGCTTCGCGGTGCGGTGTCCGGTCAGCGGGGCGTCGCCCCGAGGCGGGGCTGGGTGCGGCACCGTGACGCAGCCCGTCCTGCACCCGGCGCAGCGCGCCGAGAGTCGAGCACTGCACCGGG
>NZ_BJUV01000051.1 GCF_007988805.1 Frigoribacterium faeni
CACACCGCACCCGCACTAGACGCGGTGCGGCGCACGAAACACGGTGCCGCACGCCCGCCCCACACCGCACCGCGTTCCGCAAACCGCACCCGAACTAGACGCGGCGCCACGCACGGAACGCGGTGCAGCACGCCCGCCGCACACTGCACCGCGTTCCGAGCACCGCACCCGCACTAGACGCGGTGCGGCGCACGAAACACGGTGCCGCACGCCCGCCGCACACCGCACCGCGTTCCGAGCACCGCACCCGGACTAGACGCGGTGCGGCGCACGAAATGCGGTGCGGCGCGTGGGTCGTGGTGCCGCGCAGCGGGCGCGGTGCGGGCGCCGTGCAGGCGCGGTGCAGGGACGCCGCGACCACGGAGGCCCCGCTCATCGAGCGGGGCCTCCGGTCTGTCGCAGTCGCCTAGGCGGACTTGTCGGCGCGCTGCTCGGCGAGGCGCGGCACGATCGTCGGAGCGGCGTTCTCCATCACGGAGGCGCGGGTCACCACGACCTTGCCGACGGTGTCGTCGGAGGGGACGTCGAACATGATCGGCCCCAGGACCTCTTCAAGGATGGCGCGCAGGCCGCGGGCGCCGGTCTGGCGCAGCACGGCGAGGTCGGCGATGGCCTCGAGGGCGCCGCGGTCGAACTCGAGCTCGACGCCGTCGATCTCGAACATCCGCTGGTACTGACGCACCAGGGCGTTCTTCGGCTCGGTGAGGATCTGCATCAGGGCCGGCTGGTCCAGCTGCGCCACGGTGGTCACGACGGGGAGGCGGCCGATGAACTCGGGGATGAGGCCGAACTTGTGCAGGTCTTCGGGCAGGACCTCGCTGAAGAGAGCCGCCTCGTCTTCCTTGCTGTGCAGCGGTGCGCCGAAACCGATGCCGCGCTTGCCGGCGCGGTTGGAGATGATGTCCTCGAGGCCGGCGAAGGCGCCGGCCACGATGAAGAGCACGTTGGTCGTGTCGACCTGGATGAACTCCTGGTGGGGGTGCTTGCGTCCGCCCTGCGGCGGGACGGAGGCGACGGTGCCCTCGAGGATCTTCAGCAGGGCCTGCTGCACGCCCTCGCCCGAGACGTCGCGGGTGATGGAGGGGTTCTCGGCCTTGCGGGCGATCTTGTCGATCTCGTCGATGTAGATGATGCCCGTCTCTGCCCGCTTGACGTCGTAGTCGGCGGCCTGGATGAGCTTCAGGAGGATGTTCTCGACGTCTTCGCCGACGTAGCCGGCCTCGGTCAGCGCCGTCGCGTCGGCGACGGCGAACGGCACGTTGAGACGCTTGGCCAGGGTCTGCGCGAGATAGGTCTTGCCGCAACCGGTCGGGCCGATCAGCAGGATGTTCGACTTCGAGATCTCGACCTCGTCGGCCAGGGACTCGGCGGCCGTCAGCGTCGACGCCGCACGGATGCGCTTGTAGTGGTTGTAGACCGCGACCGAGAGGGCGCGCTTCGCGGCGTCCTGGCCGATCACGTACTCTTCGAGGAACGAGTAGATCTCGCGGGGCTTCGGCAGGTCGAACTCGCTGGCGGGCTCTTCGCCGGCCTCGGCGAGACGCTCTTCGATGATCTCGTTGCAGAGCTCGACGCACTCGTCGCAGATGTAGACGCCGGGACCGGCGATCAGCTGCTGGACCTGCTTCTGGCTCTTGCCACAGAACGAGCACTTGAGCAGATCGGCGCTCTCACCTATGCGTGCCATGCTCGGCCTCCCTACTGGCGCGGTGGTCGACGACCCCTGACGATCGCCGTCCCCCGAGCCTAACGCGATCCTCCGACACCGACGGACCCACACGGGACGATCGACGGATTGGTGGACGAGGCGAGGCCCCGGACCGGATGGTCCGAGGCCTCGAGGCGTCCACCGGGGGTGTCAGCGGGTGAGCGCCGGCTGGTTCTTGCGCGAGGTGAGCACCTGGTCGACGAGACCGTAGGCGAGAGCCTCTTCCGCGCCGAGGATGTTGTCGCGCTCGATGTCGCGGTTGACCTGCTCGGGCGTCTTGTTGGAGTGCTTCGACAGGGTCTCCTCGAGCCAGGTCCGCATGCGCAGCACCTCGGCCGCCTGGATCTCGATGTCGGAGGCCTGGCCGCCGCTGCTGCCGCCGGTCGCGGGCTGGTGGATCAGCACGCGCGCGTTCGGCAGGGCGAGACGCTTGCCGGGCTGGCCGGCGGCGAGGAGCACCGCGGCGGCCGAGGCCGCCTGACCGAGGCACACCGTCTGGATCTCGGGACGGATGTACTGCATCGTGTCGTAGATGGCCGTCATGGCCGTGAAGGAGCCGCCGGGCGAGTTGATGTACAGCGTGATGTCGCGGTCGGGGTCCATGCTCTCGAGCACGAGCAGCTGCGCCATGATGTCGTCGGCCGAGGCGTCGTCCACCTGGACGCCCAGGAAGACGATGCGGTCTTCGAAGAGCTTGGCGTACGGGTCCTGGCGCTTGTACCCGTAGGCGGTGCGCTCTTCGAAGCTGGGGAGGATGTAGCGGGAGCTGGGGGTCTGCACTCGGCCCGCGCCACCCATCATCGGGAGTTCCATGAGTTCTTCTCTTTCTCTGCTGACGATCGGGTGGGGACTAGTCCTGGTCGGTGCCGGCTCCGCCGACGACGTCGGTGGCCGAGCCGCGGATGTGGTCGACGAAGCCGTACTCGAGCGCCTCCTCGGCGGTGAACCAGCGGTCGCGGTCGCCGTCCTCGTTGATCTGCTCGACGGTCTTGCCCGTCTGAGCGGCCGTGATCTCGGCGAGGCGGCGCTTCATCGAGAGGATCAGCTGGGCCTGCGTCTGGATGTCCGACGAGGTGCCGCCGAATCCGCCGTGCGGCTGGTGCAGCAGCACGCGCGCGTTGGGCGTGATGTACCGCTTGCCCTTCGTGCCCGCCGTGAGCAGCAGCTGCCCCATCGAGGCGGCCATGCCGATCCCGACGGTCACGATGTCGTTCGGCACGAACTCCATGGCGTCGTAGATCGCCATGCCCGCGGTGATCGAGCCGCCGGGCGAGTTGATGTAGAGGTAGATGTCCTTCTCGCTGTCTTCAGCAGCGAGGAGGAGGAGTTTCGCGGCGATCTCGTTGGCGTTCTCGTCTCGGACCTCGGACCCGAGCCAGATGATGCGGTCTTTGAGCAGTCGGTCAAAAACACTGTTGGGCAGTGTCACGTCGGCCATGGTGGAGCTCCCATTCGTTGTCGCTTGGTGTCGAATCTATAGGGTCCAACCGACGTGGTCCGGGCTGTTCGCCCACGGCAGATAGCCACCGCGTTCCCCGCCCACGCGCAGGGCGCGACCGAGGAGGCACGGTATCGGCGGACGACGGAGGGCCGGGTGCGATCTGCACCCGGCCCTCTCGTGGCGACCCGGAGGTCGCCGTCACTCCTGTCGACTACGAGTGGTCGTGACCCGCGTGGTCGTCGTCGTCCGTGCCGACGCCCGCCGTGGCGGTGAAGGCGGACAGGTCGACGGACGCGCCCTCGCCGTCGACGACCTTGGCCTTGCTGAGCACGACCGCGAGGGCCTTGCTGCGCGCGACCTCGCCGACCATGGCGGGGATCTGGCCGTTCTGGTCGAGGACCTTGATGAACTCGCCGGGCTCCATGCCGTACTGCGCCGCACCCTGGATGAGGTACTGGGTCAGCTCGTCCTGCTCGACCTTGACCTCCTCCTTCTCGGCGATGGCGTCGAGGAGGATCTGGTTGCGGAAGGCCTTCTCGCTGCTGTCCTTCACCTCGGCGCGGTGCTCGTCGTCCTCCAGGCGGTTCTCCTGCTCGAGGTGACGGTGCACCTCGTCTTCGACGAGCTTCTCGGGAACGGGGATCTCGACCGACTCGAGGAGCTTCTCGACGACCTGGTCGCGGGCCTGTGCGCCCTGACCGAAGGTCTTCGACTTGGCGAGCTGCTCGCGCAGGTCGCCCTTGAGCTCGTCGATGGTGTCGAACTGGCTGGCGATCTGCGCGAAGTCGTCGTCGGCCTCGGGGAGCTCGCGCTCCTTCACGGCGGAGACGGTGACCGCGATGAGGGCGGTCTCGCCCTCGCGGTCGCCGCCGAGCAGCTTGGACTCGAAGGTGGTGCTCTCACCGGCGGTGAGCGACTCGAGGGCCTCGTCGATGCCCTCGATGAGCTCGCCCGAACCGAGCTCGTAGGAGATGCCCTTGGCGGTGTCGACCTCGTCGTCGCCGATGGTGGCGGTGAGGTCGATCTGCGCGAAGTCGCCGGTCGTCGCGGGACGGTCGACCGTGACGAGCGTGCCGAAGCGGGTGCGGAGGTTCGAGAGCTCTTCGTCGACCTCGTCGTCCGAGATCTCGACCGTGTCCACGGTGAGCTCGATGCCCTCGTAGTCGGGCAGGTCGAACTCGGGACGCACGTCGACCTCGACGGCGATGGTGAGGTCGCCGGAGAAGTCCTTGACGTCGGGCCAGCCGACGACGTCGGCCTCGGGGCGGCCGAGCACGCGGATCTCGGTCTCGGTGACGGCCTCGCGGTAGAACTTGTCGAGGCTCTCGCTCACGGCGTGGTTCAGGACCTCTTCGCGACCGACGCGCTGGTCGATGATGGGCGGCGGAACCTTGCCCTTGCGGAATCCGGGGATGTTGATCGACTCGGCGATGTGCCCGTAGGCGTGCGTGACGCTGGGCTTGAGCTCGTCGGGGGTCACGACGATGTTGAGCTTGACGCGCGTGGGGCTGAGCTTTTCAACCGTGGTCTGGACCAATGTGGGGCTTCTCCTGTGTTGGTGACGCTGAACTCACATCCGAGACAGCAGGTAGACGATCGTCGGGGCGACAGGACTCGAACCTGCGATCTTCCGCCCCCAAAACGGACGCGCTAGCCACTACGCTACGCCCCGTGTATCACCTGATGCGGCCGGCTCCCGTGTGATCCCGTTGAGGTCGGGTGGGGAAAAGGCCGCGTCCAGTCTAGCCGACGCCGAGACCGGGTGACTGAACGAACCGAGATCATGGTTTATAGTGGAATCACCCATGCGGTGGTGACCGCTTCGGGGATGTAGCTCAATGGTAGAGCCTCAGTCTTCCAAACTGATGGCGCGGGTTCGATTCCCGTCATCCCCTCCACAGACGCCGTTTCCCTCCGGGTCGGCGCATCCGCCTCGTGTCGATCTTCGGACTCCGCCGACCGACCGGTGTTCTCCGGACCGGGCTCCACCCGCCGAGACTCGTGTCAGCCGCCGTCCGTCACCGAGCGCATCACCGCGTCGAGTCCCGTACCCGGCAGGATGTGAGCGCCGAAGTAGACCGCACCGTAGCGCGTGAAGTGGATGCGATCCGGCGACAGGATCCGCCCCTCCTCGTCGGTGATCGGGATGCGGCCGTCGTCGGCCAGATCGAGCCAGGGCACGAGATGGTCGGCCGGGATCAGGTCGCGGGCGACGGCGTCCATCTCGACGATCCGGTCGGGCACCCGGTTGGTCAGCAGGGCCCGGTCGTCGGGCGCCTGACGGGTGATCCAGTTCGCGTTGTCGCCGAAGTTCTTGGCGCCTCCGTAGAAGATGTCCTTGCCGTCGGCCACCGCACGGGCGAGGTCGTCGCGAACGCAGGCGGGGTACTCGCGATCCGTCGCGTACAGGATCAGCTCGGCCTCCGCATAGCGCCGGTCGAACAGATCGCCCATCGGCTCGGTGGTGAAGCAGCCCAGGACGCCCGGCTGGTGGATGATCTCGAGCCGGGCGTCGGGGTACGTCTCCAGCACGCTGTTCGCCAGATCGCGAGAGAAGCTGTTGCCGACGACGAAGACGTTGAGGCGGTCGTCGTCGACGAACCGTTCGGCGTCGTTCTCGATCAGCCGCTGCACGTAGGTGACGTCGGTCGCGCCGTCGGCGAGCACGTCCGGCCCGTAGATGCGCCCCGGCAGCCCGCCCGTCGAATGGAGGACGAGCCCCAGTCCCACGGCGAACGCGGCCGACGAGGCGACCACCGGCACGAACACGCGCGTCCGGACAGCATCCGGGCGCCGGAACGGCGTCTCCACGAATCGCCAGGTGAGCCAGGCGAGCACGAGCGCCGCGACGGAGAGGGCGAGGAACACCCCCACGGTGGGGCTCTCGACGGACCAGACCCGCGCGAAGGCGAAGAGCGGCTGATGCCAGAGGTAGGCGCTGAAGCTGATGAGCCCGATCACGACCAGCCAGCGCTGCGACAGGACGCGGGCCGCTAGCGTGCCCTCGTGAGCGAAGGCGATGACGAGGGCCGTGCCGAGGACCGGCACGGCGAGCACGAGCGGGGACACGGCGGACGACCCGTCGACGAGCACGATGGACGCCAGGATGGCGAGGAGGCCCGCCCCGGCCGCGACGCCCCTGGCGCGAGCCCCGAGGAGGCGCGGCGCCGGCAGCCCCGGACGCGCGCTCCCGAGGGCGAGCCCGGCCCCGACGAGGAGCTCCCACGCGCGGGCCGGCAGCAGGTAGAAGCCGGCGTCGGGGTCCGTCCCGCCGAGCCAGACGGCGACGCCGATGCTCGCCAGGCCGAGGGCGACGACCCCCGCACCGGCCCACCGCCGTCCGCGCGCCAGCAGCACGAGCAGGACGAGGGGGAAGACGAGGTAGAACTGCTCCTCGACCCCGAGGCTCCAGGTGTGCATGAGCGGCTTGAACTCGGATGCGGTGTCGAAGTAGCCGCTGCTCAGGTACAGCAGGACGTTGTTGCCGGAGAGGAGCGTCGCCACGAGCGACTGACCGAAGCCCTCGAGCTCGTCGGGCATCATCCAGGCGAGTGCGAACGGGATGCAGGCGAGCATGACGACGAGGGTCGCCGGCAGGATCCGACGGACACGCCGCGCCCAGAACGACCGGAGTGAGAAGGTGCCGGCGGCGCGCTGCCCGACGATGATCCCCGTGATGAGGTAGCCGCTGATGACGAGGAACACGTCCACCCCGACGAGCCCGCCGGCCACACCGGCGACGCCGGCGTGGAAGAGGATCACGCTGAGGACCGCGATCGCGCGGAGACCATCGATCTCGGGCCTGTAGGTCATGGGCGGTCGCTCCGCCTGCCTCATTCGGGTCATGAACAGATATCAACTTTAGCATATCAATACCGGGTCGCCCCTCCGGATCCGCCGTCGATTCGTTCCGGCGGGTCCGGATGCCGCACAATGTCGCCATGACCCTGGGCTCGTCATCCCGCTCCCGACGCTCGATCGGCCTCCGGGCCGCCCTGACCGCCATCGCGGCAGGCACGGTCGTCGCCCTCTCGGCCTGCAGTCCCGCCGTCACGGCACCGCCCCGGGCGGAGTCGCTCGAGGGCGGAGCGCCGGCCGCCGCGTCGGGACCCCTCCGCGTCGCGGTCGTGGGCGACTCCCTCAGCGCGGGGCGGAGCAAGTTCCTGGGCAACGGCCTCGACGACAAGAGCTGGATGACCTACGCCCAGGGCGACGGCATCGAGTTCGCCGGCGGCTGGGCGAAGGCCGGCGCCACCATCGAGGAGATGGCGGACGCCGTCGAGCCGGTCGAGGCGGACGTGCTCGTGATCATGGCCGGCACCAACGACGTCCGCTTCGGCACCGCGTTCGCCGACGCCCGCCCGTCGTACGAGTCGGTCGTCGACACGATCGGTGCGGACCGCGTCGTGATCGCGGCCATCCCGCCGTACGAGCGCGCGCCGCAGCCGGCCGCGACCTACGACGCCGACCTCGCGGCCTGGGCCTACTCGGAGGGGTACCCCGTCGTCGATCCGTGGACCTTCGCTCGCGGGGCCGACGATCTCTGGGCCGCCGGGTGGAGCGCCGACGGCATCCACCCCACCGTGAGCGGATACGAGCGGCTCGGCCGCGAGTTCCACGAGCTCATCCTCGACGCGACCGCCCCGGTCGGCGCGGCCACCGCCGTGCCCGAGGCGGGACGCGCCCCGGGGTCCGTCCCGGGTTCAGGCTCCGGGGCGTCCGCCGGCTGACGCGCCCGTCGCACGCGACCCGCCCCGCGCCTCCTCGGACGGCTCCGCCGGCGACCCCGTCGCCACGTCGTCGCCGGGAGCCGTGGCTCCGAGACCGGCCGGCCCGCCGCCACGCGACGGCTTGCCCTGGGGTTTGAATCGGAGCGCCTGCTTCTCGACCAGCCAGTACGTCGCCGTCGCGAGCACCAGCGTGATCGTCACCGTCACGACGAGGTACCAGGCGTAGAGCGCCCGACCGCCGTGCCCCGGGTCGAGGATGTCCTGCATGATGCGGATCACCGGCATGTGCCACAGGTAGACGCTGAAGGAGATGACGCCGAGGTTCCGGATCGGCGCCCAGTCGCAGAACCGGGCGATCCAGCCGAGGCGGTCGACGTGCGCCGGCAGCACCATCAGCAGCAGCACGCCCGTGAACCCGATGGAGGCGAAGGTGTCCTGGAACTCCGGGCTCGACCCGATCCAGGCGACGACGAACGCCGCACCGATGATCACCATGAGCGCCCCGCGGAGGGCCGAGACCGCGACCGGCGTCGCCGATCCGCGCCGCACCGCGATGTAGAGGAGCGCGGCGGCCATCCCGAAGGCGAAGAGGTCGGCGTGCAGCAGCAGGCTGCGGCTCACGACCGAGAACCAGTTGTCCGACCAGCTGAGGTCTCCCCCGCTGAGGCCCGACGTCCGGCCGACGGCGTGCTGCCAGATCTTGCCCGCGACCCCCGCGACGAACATGACGCCGACCGGCACGAGCGCGCCGATCCACCCCGACGTCCGCGCGGCGACCCGACGGCCGAGCATCGCGAGGAACGGCAGCACGAGGTAGAAGGTGAGCTCGACCGTCAGGGTCCACGACACCTCGAGACCCGTCCGCAGGGTGCCGGGCAGATACGAGTGCAGCAGCGTCAGGTCGACGAGCGTCTTCCACCAGGGCAGCTGCCCGAACTCGCCCTGAGACAGGAACGACATGCGGAGTCCGAAGTTGACGATGAGGAACACCACGACGTAGGCCGGCCAGATCCGCAGGAACCGGTTGGCGGTGTACCGCCGCAGCGACGGCAGCTCGCGACCCTCGATGATCCGCGTGGCGAACGGCCAGAACAGCAGGAAGCCCGACAGCACGAAGAACAGGCTGAGCCCCTGGTGCATCAGGAACACCAGCAGCGGCATCGTCTCGTCCTCGACGTCGCGGGTCAGGACGTGCGCGACGTGGTAGGCCAGCACCGCCATGGCGGCGAGGCCGCGAAGACCCTCGAGGCCGACGATCCGGTCGCCCCAGTGCCGGTTCGACGACGCGGTCGCCCCGGCGGGGGTGGGGGTCGTAGCCGTCGCGGACATCGCCACAGGCTACCGGAGGCGCCGCCTGAGCGACCGGTGACCGGTTCAGCCCGGGAGGCGCGGGTCAGCGCTGCAGGAACGCCAGCACCGCGAGCACCCGGCGATGGTCGGAGCCGCTGTCCTCGAGCAGCAGCTTCTGGAAGATCGACGTGACGTTCTTCTCGACGGCCCCGGTGCCGATGACGAGCGCCGCGGCGATGGCCGCGTTTGTCCGCCCCTCGGCCATCAGCGTCAGCACCTCCCGCTCGCGGGGAGTGAGGGCCGCGAGGGGGTCGCTGCGCCGCCCCAGCAGCTGCGACACGACCTGCGGGTCGAGCACCGTGCCTCCGCCCGCGACCCGTTCGAGCGCGTCGCGGAACTCGTCGAGCGAGGCGATGCGGTCTTTGAGCAGGTAGCCCACGCCACCCGACCCGGCCTCGAGGAGGTCGCGCGCGTAGGCGACCTCCACGTACTGCGAGAGCAGGAGGATGGCGGTGGTCGGCCGTCGGGAGCGGATCTCGATCGCGGCGCGGACGCCCTCGTCGGTGTGCGTCGGCGGCATCCGCACGTCGAGCACGGCCACGTCGGGCGAGACCGCATCGAGGTCGGCCAGGAGCTCCTCGGCGTCTCCGTAGGCGCCGGCGACGGTGACGCCGATCTCGTCGAGGAGCCGGACGAGCCCCTCGCGCAGCAGCACGGAGTCGTCGGCGACGACCACGCGCAGGGACGGGTCGAGAGAGCTGTCGGCCATCCGCCCAGTCTACGGAGCGGGCGCTCGGCCGGACGCCCGCTCAGAACGCGCCGGGACCGAGGGGGGCCGTCGGAGCCGTCGGGGCGAGGGGAGCCGTCGGAGCCGTGTCGGCCGGGGAGCCGACCGAGCTGCCGAGGTCGGACGCCATCGGGATGCTGACGGTGACGATCGTCGGTCCGCCGGCGGGACTCGAGATGTCGAGGAACCCGCCCAGGCCGACCAGGCGCTCCTGCACCCCGGCCAGGCCGTGGCCGTCGCGCAGACCCGCGCCGCCCCGCCCGTCGTCGGTGACGACGAGCTCGAGCAGAGTGCCGACGCCGTCGGGTGCCTGACGCGTGCGCACGACGATGTCGGCCGAGGAGGCCTCGGCGTGCTTGCCGATGTTCGTCACGAGCTCGGAGGCGATGAAGTAGGCGTTGCGCTCGATGTCGCTCGGGATCACGACGTGCGCGGGCACCCGGTTCAGCATCGTGGTCGGGATGACGGCCCGGTCGACCAGCGACTCGAGAGCGGCGACGAGCCCGCGATCGAGCAGGAGGGGCGGGGCGAAGCCGCGGGACAGCGCACGGAGCTCCTCGAGGGCCTCCTGGGACTGCAGCCGCGCCTCCTCGATGAGGCCCTTGCTCTTGACCGGGTCGGAGTCGACGGCGCGGGACGCGGCGGCGAGATCCATCTGCAGGCGCACCAGCCGCTGCTGCGGGCCGTCGTGGATGTCCCGCTCGAGACGTCGCAGCGCGGTGCCCTCGGCGGACAGCGCCGCCGTGCGCGAGATCTCGCGGTCGGCCAGCTCGACCTCGAGCTGGTCGGAGCGGAAGCCGCCGAGCATGGCGGCGGCGATCGCCTGGTGCATGACGACGAAGCCGTGGAGGACGTACGGCAGCAGGAGGACCACCGTGGCCAGCAGCACGACGCCGACGGCGAGGGACCCCAGCCCGAACGCGCCGCCGCCGACCACCTCGACGAACGAGTAGGCCGTCGCGGGCATGATGCCGCTCAGGAGCAGGACGCCCACCAGCACGAAGAGGGCGGGCACGGCGAGCGCCGCGACGGTGACGAAGGACGTGAACCCGGCGACCACCGGGAAGACCACGAGGGCGTAGAGCAGGTAGAGCCAGTAGTGCGGGTTCGCGACGACGGAGAGGGTGCGCACGAGCCACTTGTCGGACCGGCCCCACGCGGTGTTCGGGGTCCAGTCGACCGGTCGGATGGGCCGGTCGGAGGCCCAGCGGAGGCGGACGACCTCGAAGGTGCCGAACCAGCGCGCCAGCCACAGGCCTGTGAACACGACGACCGCGAGGAACAGCAGGCTGCCGAGCGAGTCTCCGGCGCCCTGCCAGCCCGAGAAGAAGACGGTGGCGGCCACGCTGAGGACGACGACGAGCACGGCCGAGAGAGCGATGTAGCCGATCTCGCGCGGCAGGCCGCGCCAGCGGCGGGCGTAGCCGCCCGGCTGCCGGGGCGGCGAGAGGTAGGGGTTGGGGGCGGTGATGGTGGTCTCCTGGATCATGCTCCGAGCCTGGTCGACGGCGGGGCGTCTCCCCATGGTGCCAGCGACCGGACCGGGGGTGGGGTTATCCCCCGCCTCGGTCGCCGACGGGACGCCCGGTGAGGGCAGGCTGCCCTAGGTGAGCGGAGCCTCAGCTTGCTTGCGGAATGCTCCCAGACGCCTAGCGTTGTCTCCATCGTCTAGGAAAGGACCATGTCATGACCGATCTCACCCGCACCGTCCCCCAGGGTTCCGTCGACCCCGACGTCGCTGCCGGCGTCGCCCAGTTCCTCAGCCAGATCGTCACCGACATGACCGCCCTCTCGGTCAACGGGAAGCAGGCCCACTGGCACGTGCGGGGCATCGCCTTCGTCGCCGTGCACGAGCTCATCGACGTGGTCGTCGACCACGCCCGCGAGTGGGCCGACCTCGCCGCCGAGCGCGTGGTGGCCCTCGGCCTCCCCGTCGACGGCCGCATCGAGTCCGTCGCCGCGAAGACCGTCATCCCCCCGACCTCGCCCGGCTTCAACCAGATCGACGTGACCATCGCCGAGCTGGTCGCCCAGATCGACGCGTCGCTCGTCGCCGTGCGCACCGCCATCGACGAGCTCGGCGAGCTCGACGCCTCGAGCCAGGACGTCGCCATCGAGATCTCCCGCGGCCTCGAGAAGGACCGCTGGTTCCTCGCCGCGCACGTC
>NZ_BJUV01000052.1 GCF_007988805.1 Frigoribacterium faeni
GAGCCACGACCCGCCGCCCCCCTCTCGAGGTGGGCGGCGGGTCGTGGCTTCCCGGGGTCGTGCGGCTCAGACGAGCGTGCGGCGGAACAGCGCCAGGGCGAGCAGGTCGTCCTCGACGCCGCCGCCCTCGTGCCCGTTGTACGGCCACACCGTGATCTCCGCTGCGCCCCGGTACTCGTGGAACGCGCCGAACACCGTCGACGGCGGGCAGGTCGGGTCCATCAGCGCCGTCGTGAACAGCGCCGGCGCGAGGGCCCGCTTCGCGAAGTTGACCCCGTCGAAGTACGAGAGCACCTCGTGCACCGAGGAGGCGCGGTGCCGGTGGACCGCCAGGTACCGTCCGATCTCCTTGTACGGGTCGGAGTCGGTGATCACGCTCGCCCGGCGGAAGTCGCAGAGGAACGGCACGTACGCCGCCACCGCGGACAGGTCGGGCACGAGCGCGGCGACCGCGAGGGCGATGCCCCCGCCCTGGCTGCCGCCGACGACGCCCACCCGCGTCGCGTCGACGAGGTCGAGGCTCCGGGCGGCCTCGACGGCCCGGACCGCGTCGGCGAAGACGCGTCGGTAGTAGTAGGTCTCGCGGCTGTCGATGCCGCGCGTCATGACGCCGGGGTGCGCCGGCCCCGAACCGTCGGGATCGGGCGTGTCGCCCCGGCTCCAGCCCGAGCCCTGCCCGCGGGTGTCCATCTGCAGGTGGGCGTAGCCGGCCGCCGACCAGAAGAGGTTCTCGACCGCCGCCCCGCGCCCGCCGCCGTAGCCGACGAACTGCACGACGGCCGGCAGCGGCCCGGTCGCGCCCGCCGGCACCCGGAGCCACGCCCGGACGGGCTGGCCGGCCCAGCCGGCGAACGTCACGTCGTAGACGTCGACCGTCGTCAGACCGGTGTCGACCGGCTCGATCCGGACGTCGAGCGGGTGGGCCCGCGTCTGGTCGAGGGTGACCGCCCAGAAGGCGTCGAAGTCGTCGGGCTCGGTCTGCGTGCTGCGGTGGTCCCGGAGGGCCGTCTCGGGCATGTCGGTGAACATGCGCTCCTGTCTACCCGCTGCACCGCCGACCGAACGGTCACGACATGCCGCGACGCCCGGACGGCGAGCGGCGCGTCACGTCCCCGGCCGAGCGACGCGGGGCGGACGAGCCCAGGAGGCGCGGGTCAGGCCGTGCGGGCCAGGTTCGGCACCCAGCCGAACGCCGGCGCCACGTGGTCGGCCACGGTCCGCAGGAGACGCGCGTTGTAGTCGACCCCCAGCTGGTTCGGCACCGTCAGCAGCACCGTGTCGGCCGCCTGCACCGCCGCATCCGCCGCCAGCTGCTCGGCGATCACGTCGGGCTCGCCGATGTAGCTCTTGCCGAAGCGCGACTGCACGCCGTCGAGCAGACCGACCTGGTCGCCGCCGTCGGTCTGGGCGCGCACGCCGAAGTACCGGCGGTCCTCGTCGGTCGTGATCGGGATCACGCTGCGGCTGATCGACACCCGGGGCTCACGGGCGTGACCGGCCTCGGCCCAGGCCTGCCGGTACAGCTCGATCTGCTCGGCCTGCAGCTGATCGAAGGGCACGCCGGTGTCCTCGGTCAGCAGGGTGCTGCTCATGAGGTTCATGCCCTGGTGGCCGGTCCAGACGGCGGTGGCCCGGCTGCCCGAACCCCACCAGATGCGCTCGCCGAGTCCGGGGGACCGCGGCTCGATCGGCAGGCCGTCCGACCACCCGGTCATATTCGGGTCCGACCGGGCGACGTCCGCCCCGCCGATCGCGGCCCGGAACAGCTCCGTGTGCCGTCGCGCCAGGTCGGCGTCGGTCTCGCCCTCCGCCGGCGCGAAGCCGAACGCCTCCCAGCCGCGCAGGGCGGGTTCCGGTGATCCCCGGCTGACGCCGAGCTGCAACCGCCCGGCGCTGATGAGATCGGCCGCCGCGGCCTGCTCGGCCATCGACAGCGGGTTCTCGTACCGCATGTCGATCACGCCGGTGCCCAGCTCGATCCTGCTGGTGCGCGCCGCCATGGCCGCGAGCAGGGGGAACGGGCTCGCCAGCTGCCGCACGAAGTGATGAACGCGCACCGCGGCCACGTCGACGCCGATCTCCTCCGCGGCCTCGGCCAGCTCGATCGACTGCACCAGCGCCTCCCGCGCCGTCGGCGTCGCCGAACCCCGGACGTCCTGGTAGTGACCGAACGACAGGAACCCGATGCGCTTCTTCATGACCGGGCGAACCACCGGCAGCCGCCGCCCATTCCGCTGCGCCGCCCACCTCGCTAGCGTGGTCCCGTGGAGAACCGCTTTCGCATCGACGACGACGACCTCGGCGTCGACCTGACCGAATCGAGGGTCACCCTCGCCGACGACGGCGTGATCGACGCCGTCATCGTCGCCCAGAGGGTGCCCGCCGCCGCCGACTGGACGGAGTCGCCGCCCCGGCTGCGGTTCCGCGACGTCCCCCTCCGGTTCGACGGCGCCACCTTCGGCGCCACCGTCGACGACGACCTCCTCGACGAGCACGACATCGCGTTCTGGCTCGAGGGCAGCGACGACGTCCACGGGGTGCTCAGCCTCCGAGCCGGGGACCTCCTCCGGTTCGTCGGCACGACGCACGTCTCCGGCGAGCCCACCGCCTGGCGGCTCGACGTCGCCATCGCCTTCGGCGGCTCCCGGCGCTCGCCGTCCGTCTGACCCGAGTCTCACCGCCCCGAGCCGACCCGACCGAGCCCGCCGACCAGAGCGTCAGCGGTGGGCGATCTCGACCACCGGCACGTGGCGGCGCACGCGCATCTGCAGGGTGAGCTGCCCGCGACGGGCCAGCACGAGCGCTGTGATCGCCGCGACGACCGCGGGCACCCCGCCGGAGAGCACCATGGCCGCGTGGGTGCCGACGCTCTCGACGACGACGCCCATGACAGGCCCGCCGATCGCCTGCCCGCCGAGCAGCACGAGCACGTAGAGCGACATGACGCGGCCGCGGATCGCGATGTTGCTCGACAGCTGCACGAGCTGGTTCGCCGCCGTCAGGAAGAGCAGCGAGGCCAGCCCCACGGCCACCAGCGTCACGGCGAAGGCCCCGACCGTCGGCATCGAGCCGGCGACGGCCTGGAGGGTCCCGGTCGCCAGGAGGCCGAGCACGATGGTCCGCAGTCTGATGGTCGCGCGGCGGGTCGACAGCAGGGCCCCGGTCAGCGCGCCGACCGCGATCATCGAGTTGAACAGGCCGTAGCCGCCGGCCCCGACGTCGTACACGTCGGCTGCGAACGAGGCGAGCAGCACGGGCATCGTGAGTCCGAAGACCGCGTACGACGCCACGAGCACCACCGGCACGAGGATGGTCGGCTTCGCCGCGGCGTAGGCGAGACCGGCGCGGAGCTGGCCGCGGCTGCGGGCAGCCGGCACCGTGCGGGTCATCTCGGCGGTGCGCAGCATCGACAGCATCACCACGACGAGGGCGCAGGCGACACCGTTGACGACGAACGCCCACCCGGCGCCGACGGCGAGCAGCAGCACGCCGCTGATGGCCGGGCCGATCATGCCGCCGAGCTGGAACACGCTCGAGTTGACGCTGATGGCGTTCCGCAGGTGACGGTGGCCGACGAGCTCGGAGACGATCACCTGGCGGGCCGGGTTGTCGATCACCGTCACGAGACCCGTGGCGAAGGCGATCGCGAAGACGTGCCAGGCCTCGACGGCCCCCGCCAGAGTGAGCGCGGCGAGTCCGAGGCTCAGCACGGCGAACGTGCTCTGCGTCGCGATCATCAGGGCGCGCTTCGAGAAGCGGTCGACGATCACCCCGCCGAGGAGGCCGAAGAACAGCATCGGGGCGAACTGGAGCGCGACCGTGATGCCGACGGCCGTCGCGCTCCCGGTGAGCTCGAGCACGAGCCAGTCCTGGGCGATGCGCTGCATCCACCCGGCGGTCATGGCGACCACGTTGCCGGCCGTCCAGATGCGGAAGTTCGGAACGCTCAGGGCGATGAAGGTGTGGCGCCACGGCGGGCGCTCGGCCATGACGGGCAGCGGTTCGGTGGCGGGACTCGGTGCGGCGGTGCGGGGTGGGGCGGACATCACTCTTCTTGCGCTGGGGGCGGCTGTGGAATCGGGCGAGGGGAGCGGGGACGTGCACCGCGCCTCGTCGTCCCTCGACGCTACGGCTCGGGCCATCATTCGGACCCGCTATGGTCTGAATCAGTGTCATCAGATATCCCAATGACCCCTGTGGAGGAGTCCCGCCCGTGTTCGATCCCGTCCTGCTGACGACCTTCCTCGTCGTCGCCGAGACCCGCAGCTTCACCGGCACGGGCCTCCGCCTCGGCATCAGCCAGCCGACCGTCAGCCAGCACGTGAGCCGGCTCGAGAAGGCGGCCGGCCGCACGCTCGTCACCCGCGACACCCGCGAGGTCCGTCTCACCGACAACGGCGACGCCATGGCCGGGTTCGCCCGCACGATCCTCGCCGCGCACTCGGCGGCCGAGAGCTACTTCAGCGGCTCGGCGATGCGCGGGCGTCTCCGCTTCGGGGCGGCCGACGACCTCGCCATCACCCAGCTGCCCCGCATCCTCCGCCACTTCCGTCAGCTCTACCCGCAGATCAACCTCGAGCTCACGGTCAACCAGAGCGCACCCCTCCGTCGACGGCTCGCCTCCGGTCACCTCGACCTCATCTTCGTCAAGCAGACCCCGGGCGAGAGCGCCGAGGGGACCCGCGTCGCGGGCGACGCCATGGTCTGGATGGCCCAGGAGAAGCTGCAGATCGAGACCGGCCAGCCCGTGCCGCTCATCGCCTACCAGGCGCCCAGCCTCAGCCGGCAGCTCGCCATCGACGCGCTCGAGGCGGCCGGGCGCACGTGGCGGATCACCTGCAACACCCGCGACGTCAACGGCATGCTCGCCGCGGTGCGGGCGGGCATGGGCGTGGCGGCGTTCCCGTTCTCGCTCATCCCGTCCGACCTCGTCAAGGTCAGCCGGCGCTTCTCGCTGCCCGACCTCGGCGACGTCGACTACGTGCTCGTCGCCAACCCGGTGGCCCCCCGCGAACCCGTCGAGGCGCTCACGACGGCGATCATGAGCCGCGGCGTGAGCCGGATGGTCTGAGCCGGTCCGACGCCGCACGCGCCGGTCGGGCCCGGGCGCGCCGAGCACCCTGACCGGCCGAGGAGGCGCGGGCGAGCACGATGGACGGCATGAGCCCCCGGATCTCCCGTCCCGCCGTCACCTCCCGCGACGCGGCCCGTGCCGTGACGACCGCCCGCGTGCTGGCCGTCGCGCTCGGCGGCAGCGGCGTCCTGCACCTCGTCCGGCCCGCGGTCTACGACTCGATCGTGCCGCGCGCCCTCCCCGGATCGGCCCGCTTCTACACGATCGCCTCGGGGGTCGCCGAGGTCGGCATCGCCGCCGCCCTGGCGTCGCGTCCGACGCGCCGGGTCGGCGGACTGCTCGCGGCGGCGCTGTTCGTCGCCGTGTTCCCGGCCAACGTCTCGATGGCGACGCGGTCCCTGCGCAGCAGCCGCGCCTTCACGGCCCGGAGGCTCGTGACGGTCCTCCGCCTGCCGCTGCAGTGGCCGCTCGTGACGGCCGCCCTGCGGGTGGCCCGCGCCTCCTGATCGACGACCGCCGCCCAGCGGGGCCGGACGCCCGCCCGCTACGGTGGGACGACCGCCTGCGCACCCGCACCGCATCGAGCCGCACGGAAGGCCCCGCATGACCACCATCGACCTGAACGCCGACCTCGGCGAGGGATTCGGCCGCTGGAGCCTCGGCGACGACGACGCCATGCTGCGGGTGGTCACCAGCGCGAACGTGGCCTGCGGGTTCCACGCCGGCGACCCGCTCACCATGACCGGCACGGTCGACGCGGCCCATCGGCGCGGCGTCGTGATCGGCGCCCATGTCGCCTACCGCGATCTCGCCGGCTTCGGGCGGCGGTACGTCGAGGCGTCCGAGGCCGAGCTCGTCGGCGACGTCGTCTACCAGATCGGGGCGCTCTCGGGCATCGCCTCGTCGGTCGGCGCGTCCGTCCGCTACGTCAAGCCCCACGGCGCCCTCTACTCGGTGATCGCTCGCGACGACGAGGCCGGCCGGGCCCATGCGCGGGCCGTCGTCGAGGCCGTCACCCGGGTCGACCCCGGCCTCGTCCTCGTCGGGCTCGCCGGATCGAGCGTGCTGCACCGCGCGGCCGACGCCGGTCTCGCGACGGTCGCCGAGGCGTTCGCGGACCGCGCCTACGCGCCCGACGGGAGTCTCGTCCCCCGATCGGCGCCCGGCGCCGTGCTGCACGACCCGATCGAGATCCGCGACCGCGTGCTGAGGCTCGTCGAGACCGGGCGTCTCCGGGCCGTCGACGGCACCGACCTCGAGCTCGACGCGGGGTCCGTCTGCGTCCACGGCGACACCGCCGGGGCGGTCGGCATCGCGACGCGACTGCGCGACGGCCTCGAGTCGGCGGGCGTCGGGGTGCGGTCGTTCGTGCCCGTCCCGCGGCAGGTGGCCGCCGCGTCGCCGGGGGAGCCCGCGTGACCGACCGGGGCGACGACCACGGGGTCGACCTCGAGTCGGCGATCGCCCGACTGAGGGTGCTGCCGCTCGGCACCGACGGGATCCTGATCGAGACCGGCGGGCTCGACGAGTCCCTCGCTCTGTTCGGCGCCCTGCTCGCCCAGCCCGTCGCGGGCCTGCTGGACGTCGTGCCCGCGGCGCGGACGGTCGCGGTGCGGTTCCTGCCGAGCCTGCTGCCGGCCCGGTCGCTCCTCTCGGTCATCCGGTCGCTGCCGCGGTCGCGCGACGCCGCGACCCAGGGGCGCCTGGTCGAGATCCCCGTCCACTACGACGGCGACGACCTCGACGAGGTCGCCTCGCTCACCGGCCGCTCCGTCGACGAGGTGGTCCGTCGGCACACCGAGGCGACCTACACGGTCGCGTTCACCGGGTTCGCCCCCGGCTTCGCCTACCTCTCGGGCGGCGACCCGGTGCTCGACGTGCCGCGCCGCGCCACGCCGCGCACGGTCGTCCCCGCCGGAGCGGTCGCCCTCGCCGGCGGCTTCTCGGGGGTCTACCCGCGCGAGAGCCCCGGCGGCTGGCAGCTCGTCGGGCGGACGACCGTCCCCATGTGGGACCTCTCCGAGCGCGTCCCGGCGCTCCTGCAGCCGGGGATGCGGGTCCGCTTCGTCGCGGTGCCGGCCACGGCCGACGCCTCCGCCGTCCGCACTCCCCACGGCGACGACCGGACCGAGGAGGCACGGGTCGGCTCCCCGACGACCGCCCCGGTCGCCCTCCGTGCGGCC
This sequence comes from Frigoribacterium faeni, assembly GCF_007988805.1. Classification (GTDB taxonomy): domain Bacteria; phylum Actinomycetota; class Actinomycetes; order Actinomycetales; family Microbacteriaceae; genus Frigoribacterium; species Frigoribacterium faeni. The sequence goes on from NZ_BJUV01000052.1 coordinate 7,258, forward strand.
ACCATCGACCCCCGCGCCGACGCCGACACGGCGTCGACCCGCGCGCTCGTCGTGACGGCACCCGGGCCGTTCAGCATCATGGAGGACCTCGGGCGCCCCGGCCGCTCGGGGCTGGGGGTGTCGCGCTCGGGCGCGATGGACCATCGCGCCCTGCGCGAAGCGAACCGCCTCGTCGGCTCCGGCACGGGCTCGCCCGCGCTCGAGATGGCCTACGGCGGTCTCGAGGCGACGGCCCGGGGCGATCTCGTGGTCGCGGTCGCCGGGGCGCCCGTCCCGATCACGGTGACCCGGGCCGGGGGAGCGTGCAGCGCGGTCGTCGGAGCCCCCTTCGCGCTCGACGACGGCGACGTGATCTCGATCGGCGCGCCTCCTCGTGGCGTGTACTCGTACCTGGCCGTCCGGGGCGGCTGGCTGGTCGACCCGGTCCTGGACAGCGCCTCGGGCGACGTGCTCGCCGGTCTCGGCCCGCGCCGCCTCGAGGCGGGCGACGAGCTCGTCGTCGCCCGCGGGTGGTCGGAGTCGGTGGCGGCCGCCGCGCCGCACGTGCAGCGCACCGTCTCGGCGCCCGACGAGGTGACCTTCCTCGACGTCGTCCTCGGGCCGCGCGACGACTGGTTCACCGACGAGGCGCTGGCGCGTCTGACCGAGCAGCAGTGGACCGTGACGCCGCGGTCGAATCGGATCGGGCTCCGTCTCGAGGGCGAGACGCCGCTCGAGCGCTCGGTCACCGACGAGCTCACGAGCGAGGCGACCGTGTCGGGGGCGCTCCAGGTGCCGCCCGACGGGCAGCCGGTGCTGTTCATGGCCGACCACCCCGTCACGGGCGGCTACCCCGTCATCGCCTGCCTCGTCGGCGACCAGCTCGACCGCGCGGCTCAGGTGCCCATCGGCGCGCGGGTCCGGTTCCGTGCCGTGCGGGGCCCGGCCCTCGTGGCACCGCGGCCGAGGTCCGAGGCCGGCGCCGGCCCGACGGCCGAGCCGAGAGCCGAGGCGGCCGAACCGGCAGCCGAAGCGGCCGCCGACCCGACCGGCGGTCCCGTCGAGCCCGTCGCCGAGCGGGGGACCGAGCGGTGAAGAAGGTCCTGATCGCCGAGCGCGGCGAGATCGCGGTCCGCATCGCGGGCGCCTGCGCCGAGCTCGAGCTCGGGTCGGTGTCCGTCTACGCCGACGACGACGCCGACGCGTTGCACGTGACGAGCGCCGACGAGGCCTGGGCGTTGCCGACCGGCGGCGCCGTCGACCCGTACCTCGACATGGACGCCCTCGTCGACGTCGCACAGCGCAGCGGTGCCGACACCGTGCATCCCGGCTGCGGACCCCTGTCCGAGAACGCGGAGTTCGCCCGACGCGTCGTCGCGGCCGGGCTGACCTGGGTCGGACCCGACCCCGAGACGATGGAGGTCCTCGGCGACAAGATCGCGGCCAGGGCCCTGGCCGACTCGGTCGGCGCCGCGCTGGTCGTCGGGACGGCCGGACCGATCGACACGGCCGACGAGGCCGTCGCCTTCGCGCAGAAGCACGGCCTGCCCATCGCCCTCAAGGCGGCCCACGGCGGGGGAGGGCTCGGCCTGCGGGTCGCCCGACGCCTCGACGAGGTGTCCGACCTGTTCGACTCGGCCGTCCGCGAGGCCGTCGCCGTCTTCGGTCGCGGCGAGTGCTTCGTCGAGCAGTACCTCGATCGTCCCCGGCACGTCGAGGCGCAGCTGCTCGGCGACGGGCGGGGCGGGATCGTCGTGATCGACGTCCGCGACTGCTCGGTCCAGCGCCGGCACCAGAAGCTGGTCGCCGAGTCGCCCGCTCCGTTCCTGACCGGCGAGCAGATCGAGACCGTCGTCGACACCGCCCGGTCGATCGCCGCCGCGGTGTCGTACCGGGGCGCCGGGACGGTCGAGTTCCTCGTCTCGCGATCCGGCGTCGTGTCGTTCCTCGAGTTCGGCACGGCCCTCGCGGTCGAGCACGCCTCGACCGAGCAGACGACCGGCGTCGACCTCGTGCGGCACCAGCTGCTCATCGCCGACGACCGGCCGATCGAGGCCGTCGACCGTCCGTCGCCGCGCGGGCACAGCCTGACCTTCCGGGTGACCGCCGAAGACCCCGGGCGCGGGTTCCTGCCGGCTCCCGCGGTGGTCTCGGCCCTCGCCCTGCCCGGCGGACCCGGCGTCCGCATCGACTCCGGCGTGGTCGTCGGCGGTGCGGTGCCCGCCGGACGCGACTCGCTCCTCCTCACCGTCACGGTGACGGGGCGCGACCGCGACGGCGCGATCCGGCGCGCGAGGCGCTGTCTGACCGCCCTGACGGTGGAGGGCCCGGCGACGTCGCTCCCGTTCCACCGCCTGCTGCTCGACGAGCCCGCGTTCACGGCCCCCGAGGGGCGCACCGGCGTGCACACCCGCTGGATCGAGACCGAGCTCGACGGGCTCGAGCTCCTGGCCGTGCCGACCCCCGGTTCGCCGCGGGCGACGGCCACGCTGCGGACCTGGGTGGAGGTCGACGGCCGGCGCGTGGCGATCGGGCTGCCCGCCGCGGTGACGACGGCCGACGTGGTCGCCGCGCTCACGGCGGCCGTCGTGGCGCCCGAGGCCTGAGCCCTCGCCCCACCGATGCGGTGACGGCACCGCCGAGGAGGCGCGGCGACCGCCGGACCATCGGGTCCGGTCCGCGACGGCCCTAAGCTGGGCGTCTGCCCGCGGCCGCCGGGCACCTCCTCCCACCCCTCGGAGTCGCCAGATGAGAACGCCCGCGCCCACCGGCACCACGACCACCGCCCCCGGCCCGACCGGTCGCCTCGACCGTTACTTCGAGATCACGCGTCGCGGCTCGAGCTGGTCCCGCGAGGTGCGGGGCGGCATCGTCACCTTCGTCACGATGGCCTACATCGTGATCCTCAACCCGCTGATCCTCGGCGGCTTCAGCGCCGATCAGGCCGCCCAGGACGTCGCGGGCGGCTGGCTGCAGAACAACCAGGTGGCCGCGGTCACCGCCCTCACCGCCGGGGTCATGACGATCCTGTTCGGGGCGGTCGCGCGCCTCCCGTTCGCCTTCGCCGCCGGTCTCGGCATCAACTCGTTCCTGGCCGTGAACGTCGTGCAGGACGTCACCTGGCCCGAGGCCATGGGGCTCGTCGTGATCAACGGGCTCGTCATCACGATCCTCGCCGTGACCGGCCTCCGCGGCCTCATCTTCAACGCGGTCCCCGCCGCGCTGAAGACGGCGATCACCGTCGGCATCGGGCTCTTCATCGCCTTCATCGGGCTGGTCGACTCGGGCTTCGTCCGCACCAGCGGCACGGCCTCCCCGCCGGTGCAGCTGGGCGACGCGGGCTCGATCGCCAGCCTGCCCACCGTGACCTTCGTCATCGGCCTGGTGAGCATCGCCGTGCTCATGGCCCGTCGGGTCAAGGGCGCCATCCTGATCGGCATCGTCGGCACGACCGTGATCTCGATCGTGCTCGAGGCGATCTTCCGGGTCGGCCCCTCGCTCGGGCAGGACGCCGACAAGTGGAACCTCAACGCCCCCGTGCTGCCCACCCAGATCGTCGCCCTGCCCGACCTCTCGCTGATCGGCGACGTCAGCTTCGGCGCCTTCGCCCGCATCGGCGTGCTGTCGGCCGTGATGCTCGTCTTCACCCTGGTGTTCACCAACTTCTTCGACGCCATGGGCACCATGACCGGACTGGCCAAGGCCTCGGGCGTGGCTGAGGCCGACGGCACCTTCCCGCGCCTGCGGTCGGCGCTGATCGTCGAGGGCGTCGGCGCGATCGCGGGCGGCGCGACGAGCTCGTCGTCGAACACCGTCTTCGTCGAGTCGGCCTCGGGCATCGGCGAGGGCGCCCGCACCGGCTTCGCGTCGGTGGTGACCGGCCTGCTGTTCATCCTGGCCATGTTCTTCACCCCGCTGACCCAGGTCGTGCCGCTCGAGGTGGCCTCCGCCGCTCTCGTCATCGTCGGCGCGCTGATGGTGTCGCAGATCAAGGACATCGACTGGACCGACTTCTCGGTGGCGCTTCCGGTGTTCCTCACCATCATCGTCATGCCGCTGACCTACTCGATCGCCAACGGCATCGGCGTCGGCTTCATCAGCTGGGTGATCGTCCGGGCGCTCTCCGGCCGTGCCCGCGGCATCAGCCCGCTGCTCTGGATCGTCGCCGCCGGGTTCCTGGTGTACTTCGTCCGCGGTCCGATCGAGGCGCTGCTCGCCTGACCCGCGCCTCCCGGGCCGCGCGACCGCACCGGGTCTCGTGCGCTGCACCGTGTCTAGTCGTGGTGCGCT
>NZ_BJUV01000053.1 GCF_007988805.1 Frigoribacterium faeni
CGCACGACTCGTTCTCCGTCGAGCGCAGCGTCCTCTCGAACGACGCCCAGGTGCTCTGCATGGGGCAGCGCGTGATCGGCGTCGAGCTGATGCGCCGCCTGGCGAAGGAGTGGCTGACCTACCGCTTCGACACGACGAGCGCCTCGGCCGAGAAGGTCAATGCGATCTGCGAGTACGACGGCTCGGCGGCGCCCGTCGGCCTCGACTCCTAGTCGTGTCGGCCGCGACCACGACCCCCCGGTTCAGCATCGGGGTGAGTCTCAAGATGTACTTCACGCACTCGCGTACGATCGAGTGGGCGACGGCGATCGGCGAGACCGCCAGGCGACACCCCGCGGTGCGGACCGGCCTGGTCGACCTCTTCGTGGTCCCCACGTTCCCGGCACTCGTGCCGGTGCGCGACGCCCTCGGCGGGGCTCCTGTGCGGCTGGGTGCACAGGATCTCGCGTCGGAGGACGTCGGGGCGTTCACCGGCGAGGTCAGCGGCGTCGAGCTGGCCGAGATCGGCTGCACCCTCGCCGAGATCGGACACGCGGAACGACGTCGGCTGTTCCACGAGGACGACGCCGTGATCGCGGCCAAGACCGCCGCCGCGCTGCGCAACGGGATCACCCCGTTGCTCTGCGTCGGCGAGCTCGAGCAGGCGCCGCCCGCGGTGGCCGCCCTCGAGGTGGCCGTGCAGATCGAGGCCGCCCTCACCGCGTCGGCGGCCGCCGGGCTCACCGGCCCGCTGCTGATCGCCTACGAGCCCGTCTGGGCGATCGGCGCCCCCGAGCCGGCCGCGCCCGAACACATCCGCGGCGTCGTCGCCGAGCTCGACCGGCACCTCGCGAGCCTGCCGGCCCATGCCGGGAGTCGCGTCGTCTACGGCGGCAGCGCCGGCCCCGGTCTGCTGACCGCCCTCGACGGTGAGGTCGCCGGGCTGTTCCTCGGACGCTTCGCCCACGACCCCGCGGCCGTCGAGGCCATCCTGGACGAGGCGCTCGCGCTCGGACCGGTGACCTCGTGATCGGCCTCAGCACCTACGCCTACTTCTGGCGGGGCTCCGACCGCGTGCCCGAGGCGATGTCGCTCGACGACATGCTGCGCGACACCGCGCGTCAGGGCGTGCGGCTCTTCCAGATCTGCGACTACGCCCCGCTCGCCGACTACAGCGACGAGCAGCTCGTCGCCCTCCGCGGCCTCGCCGACGAGCTCGGGCTGACGCTCGAGCTCGGCACGCGGGGCACCGGGCCGACCGTGCTGCGGACGTATCTCCGCCTCGCGGTCGCGCTCCGCGCCTCCCTGGTCCGCAGCATGTGGACGGCGGGCGACGACCGGCCCGACGCGATCGAGACCGATCGGCGCCTGCGCGAGGTCGTCCCCGAATACGAGGAGGCGCAGGTCACCCTCGCCCTCGAGACCTACGAGCAGGTGACGTCCACCGAGCTCGTGGCCGTCGTGCGGAGCATCGGCAGCGACCGGCTCGGCATCGTGCTCGACCCGGCCAACACCGTCGCGAACCTCGAGCACCCCGCCGACGTGACCGCCCGCTGCGCCCCGTTCGTCAAGAACTGGCACGTGAAGGACTTCGCGTTCTCGCGGAAGGACGGCTGGGTCGGCTTCGCCCTCACCAGCACGCCGCTCGGCGAGGGGCGCCTCGACTACGACGGCATGCTCGCCCTGCTCGAGCCCGAGGCCCGCGGCATCAACCAGGTCGTCGAGCACTGGCTGCCCTGGCAGGACGACGCCGAGACCACCACCCGCCTCGAGGCGGAGTGGACCACCCTGACCATCGACCACCTCAGGAAGAAGAACAGCAATGACTGACACCCTCAGCACCCAGACCGTGACCCAGGCCGCCGACCAGGGCAGCCCCGACGTCACCGTCGCCGTCATCGGCGCCGGCGGCAAGATGGGCCAGCGCGTCTCGAACAACCTCGAGAAGAGCGGGTACACCGTCTTCTACAGCGAGGCGTCGCCCGCCGGCCAGGAGCTCATCCGCGGGCTCGGCCGCGAGGTCACCGACACCGACGCCGCCATCGTCGACGCCGACGTGGTCATCCTCGCGGTGCCCGACGTCGTGCTCGGCAAGGTCTCGGAGAGCGTCGTCCCGGCCATGAAGTCGGGTTCGGTCATCCTGACCCTCGACCCGGCCGCCGCCTACGCCGGCCTGCTGCAGCAGCGCGACGACATCCACTACGCCGTGGCGCACCCGTGCCACCCGTCGGTGTTCCTCGAGCGTCGCACGGACGAGGAGTACGCCGACACGTTCGGCGGCATCGCCGCGCCCCAGGAGGTCGTCGCGGCCCTCGAGGGCGAGCCGTCCGACGCCGTCCGTCAGCTCGCGACCGACGTCATCACGACGATCTACGCGCCCGTCATCCAGGTGCACTGGGTCACCGTCAAGCAGCTGGCGATCCTCGAGCCGACGCTGGTCGAGACGATCGCGTGCATGATCGGCGAGCTGCTCCAGGAGGCGCTGGACACGACGGTCACGCAGGCCGGCGTCCCCGCCGAGGCCGCCCGCGCCATGCTCTGGGGCCACACCGGCATCGCCCTGACCAACGCGCTGCGCGGCTCGAACCCGTTCTCGGACGCCTGCCACATCGCCATGGACTACGGTCGCGAGTCGATCGTGAAGGACGACTGGAAGAAGATCTTCGACGACGAGCAGCTGGACTACGTCATCGCGCGCATGCTGAAGATCGACGCCGTCAAGCGCTGACCCGGACCCCGGCCCGGCTCTCGGCCGTCGGCTCCGGTCGCACCGCATCTCGCCCGGGGAAGCACGTCTCGACGTGCTTCCCCGGGCGATTCGCGATGTCGCCCCGTCCGTGAGTGGGGCATCAGGCCAGCGGGGTGTCAGGCGAGCGGGCGTCGCGTCGCGGGCATCGCCGCGATCACGCAGTCGTACGAGTTGCCGACGAGGTCCTCGACCGTGCGGTCGGGCAGGTCGCCGGCGAGGTCGAGCGTGATCCAGTGGCGCTTGTTCATGTGCCAGCCGGGGGAGACCTCGGGGTGCTGGGCCACGAGGGCCGCGGCGTGCTCGGGCACGGCCTTGAGGTTCACCCAGAGGCGACCGACGCCGAGGGGCCCCGGATCGACGGCGGTCATGCCGGTGGGGAACATGGCGAACATCCGGCCGCGCACCTTGTAGACGCTGGTCTCGGGGCCGAACGGGTGCGTCACCTCGGCCGAGGGCAGGTCGCGGCAGAAGCGGTCGAGGTCCTCGTCGCTCGTGGGCATGCGACCACTGTGCCAGGCGCGACTGACAGCCGTGTCGCACGCGCGGGCTCCCGGGTCGGCCCCGGGGCGGAGCACGTCGTCCGCCCCGGGCCCGACCGCGTGGCGGTCAGCCTCGCTCGGCCGGAGCCGTCTCGGCGGTGGGCCGACCGCCCCCGCGGCGCGGGTCCACCCGGCGGGGCAGCGCGAAGACCAGGAGGAACGCGAGCAGGGCGAAGGCCGCGCTGACGCCCATGGCGGCGGCCGACGCGTCGGTGAACCCGGTGGCTCGGCCGGCCGCGGTCGCGAGCTCGCGGCCCTCGGGCAGCGAGCCGAACAGGACGCTGCCGATGATCGCGATGCCCACGGCCGAGCCGATGCGCTGGATGGCCGAGATGACGGCGCTGGCCGAACCCGCGTCGCGCGGATCGACCGTCGCCACGATGAACTGCACGTTCGGGGCGATGAAGAAGCCGTTTCCGAGGCCGGCGATCAGCAGCGGCGCCAGCAGCATCCAGTTGGTCAGGTCGGCGGCCTCGGTGGTCATCAGCACGATCCACATCCAGCCGAGGCCGATCGTGACGAGGGCGGTGCCGAGCACGAGCACGTTCCGCCCGAGCCTCTGGGCGATCCGGTTGCTCTGCGAGGAGCTGATGATGCTGCCGACGGCGAAGGGGATCGCGACGGCGCCCGAGGCGAGCGCGCTGTTGCCGAGGCCCGACTGCCAGAGCAGCGAGATCGTGAAGAAGATGCTGGTGAACGCCGCGAAGTAGACGAGCGCCAGCACGACGCCGCCGGTGAACGAGGGGTGGGAGAACAGCGTCGGGGGCACGAGCGGGGTGCGGCCGGTGCGCGTGTAGCGGACCTCCCAGAGGGCGAAGGCCGCGAGGAGGACGACGCCGGCGGCGATCGTGAGGTAGGTCCAGAGCGGCCAGCCCTCGTCCTGACCCTGGATCAGGGGAACGAGCAGGGCCACGAACGCCGCCGAGACGAGCACGAGGCCGAACCAGTCGAGGCCCTTGTCGGGGCGGGGGATCGACTCGTCGCGCCGGGGGAGCAGGATGGCCGCGGCGATCAGGGTGATGACGCCGAAGGGCAGGTTGACGAAGAAGACCAGCCGCCAGCCGTTCTCGTCGCCGAAGGCCTGGATGATGAGGCCGCCGATGATCGGGCCGAGCGCCGACGAGACGCCGATCACGGCGCCCATGATGGCGAACGCCTTGCCCCGTGAGCGACCGGGGAACAGCAACTGGATGAAGGCGGTGACCGCCGGCACGAAGATGCCGCCCGCGAGCCCTTGCACGACCCGGAACACCACGAGCTGGACGTCGCTCGTCGCGACGCCGCAGGCCAGGCTGGCGAGCGTGAAGAGCAGGACGCCGGTGAAGTAGACCCACTTGTGGCCGATGCGGTCGCCGATGCGGCCCGCCGGGATCAGCGTGAGGCCGAAGGCCAGCGCGTAGCCCGAGATGATCCACGACAGGGTCGCCTCGGAGGCGTCGAGCGACGTGCGGATCGTCGGCAGGGCGACGTTGACGATGGTGGTGTCGAGCAGGGCGATGAACATGCCGAGCAGGAGCGCCACGAGGGCGAGCCAGGACTGCCGGGGGACGGCGGGGGCCGGGGAGGTCGCCCGGGCGGTGGCGTCGGTCATGGAGGGCCTTTCGTGCGGCGCGGTGCCGGGAGGGGAGCGGAGAACGGAGGGAGGCGCGGCGACGATGGCCAGAGCGACGCTCAGCGTACTCGCGACCGACGACATTCTTTCAGCCCCTGCAGTTTTCCCGGCGGACCCGGTCCGAGCCGCGGGCCGTGGGCCCGGCGTAGGGTGCGGGGATGAGCACACCAGACGAGACCACCGCCCCCGACGGATCCACGAACATCACCGACGAGCAGGAGGAGCGGACCGAGAACCTGCCCGACGGCTCGAAGCCCGGCCTGGTCGACGACTCCGAGGAGAGCGACGACAGCGAGGTCTCGGACGGGTCGACCGACTAGGTCCGCTCCTCCGCGAGATCAGCTCGAGCTCGACGTGGGTCCGTAGTACGACTGGATCTCGTCGAGCTCGAGCTCTGCCGTCGCCTGGATCAGTTCGAGCAGGTCGGCGTCGAGACCCGGCGAGAACTCCTCGAGCCGCTCCGGGCTGATCGTCGACGGGACACCCGGGGGTGCCTGCTCGGTGGCCGACAGCTCGGTGCCGTCGTTCGATGGCGACGGCCCCCGGAAGATCTTGCCCGCCTCGCTCTCGCCGTCGAGGTCGAAGCTGTACTGCTTGCTCTGCAGGCCGAGGTCGAGCAGCTTCTTGACCTCCGGGAAGCTCTCGGCGTTCGTCTTCGGGATCGGAAGCAGCTTGTTCCAGTTCACGCCCAGCGATTCGAGCGCCTTGGCGTAGGCGTTCTCGTGTGCCTGGTCTCGGACGATCAGATACGCCAGCGTGCCGCGGGCCACGGCGTTGTCGGTCATCTCGTAGATGCGGCACTTCTGCAGGCGCCCGGTCGATTCGAGCATGACGTTGTAGAGCAGGTCGAGCGGCAGGTTGCCCGAGTTGTAGACGTAGCTGCCGCTCCACGGGTTTCCCACCGAGTCGACCGGCAGGGCGCCCTGGGCTCCCACCAGATAGTGGTGGATGTTGCCCGAGTCGAGGGCGATGTTCAGCGGGGTGGCCCCGCCGGCGCCCGGGGTGTCGAGCGGGTCGGTCAGCTTGCCGGTGTACTCGGGGCTGCCGTCGAGCAGTCGCGAGATGGTCGTGCCGATCAGCTCGACGTGGCTGATCTCCTCCGTGCCGACGCCCTGGATGAGGTCGCGGTACGGCTTCGCCGCCGGACCTCGGAAGTTCATGGCCTGGAACAGGTACTGCATCATGGTGCGCATCTCGCCGAACTGGCCGCCGAGTCCTTCCTGCAGGGCGTTGGCGGCGGCGGGGTCGGGCTCGCCGTCGGCGATCTCGTTGATCCAGGTCTGTGCGTGGAAGTACATGGAGCCTCCTCGGTCGAACAGACGACAGGGTGCCGTCGGCGTCACTCTGCGCGCGAGATGCCTCGGCCGGTCGGGTGCCGGACACCTTGCCAGTCTGGGCTGTACCCCGGGAGGCGCGGCGTGCCTCCTCGGGGTCGATGGCGGCCTCCGACGCGGTCCGCACGCCAGGATGGACGCATGGCACTCTCTTCCCGCGCGCGGCTCGTGCGTCGATCGGCGGATCCGACCGGGACGGACGCGCCCGCGTCCGCTCGGAAGGGCGACCCGGCTCCCAGCCCGATGCAGCGACCGGGGGCGTTCCGGTTCGGCCTGATCGCCACCCTCGGCGGCGGCCTCGGCGTCGGCATCATCTTCGGCCTGATGGCGTTGTCGACGATCCTCGTCTACATCGGTCTCGCGTTCTTCCTCGCCCTCGCCTTCGAGCCCGTCGTGCGCCGTCTCGTCACCTTCGGGGCGCCGCGCTGGGTGGGGGTCGTCGTCGCCGTGGTGCTGGTGATCGGCGCCGTGGTCGGCATCGTCGCGGCCGTCGTCCCCGCGCTCGTCGAGCAGATCGGCCACGTGATCCGGACCGCACCGGCCGCGCTCCAGGAGCTGTCGCGGCAGCCCTGGATGCAGCAGACCGTCGAGACTCTGGGGCTCGACGTCGACGTCGACGACGCGGTGGGCGCCGTGACGTCGTACCTGCTCGACCCCGATCAGCTGCTCGCCCTCGGCGGCGGGCTGCTCGCGGTCGGAGCGGGCATCACGAACGCGATCACCGCCGTGATCGTCGTGGCGATCCTGACCCTCTACTTCGCGATCACCCTGCCGCAGATGCTCCGGTCGCTCAGCCGCGCCGTGCCCCGGAGCCACCGCGAGAACGTCATGGACATCTCGGACGAGATCTTCCTCTCGGTCGGCCGGTACGTCGCCGGGCAGGTGGCCCTCGCCGTGATCAACGCCGTGTTCGTGTTCATCGTGCTGACGATCGCGGGCGGGCCCGTGCCGGTGCTGTTCGCGACGCTGGCGTTCCTGGGCGCGCTCATCCCCGTGGTCGGCACGGTCGTGGCCTACGTGATCATCATCGCGGCGACCATCACGGTGTCGCCCCTCACCGCGGTCGTGGTCGGCGTGATCCTGCTGGTCTACGCGCAGGTCGAGGCGTACGTGCTGACACCGCGGGTGATGTCGAAGGCCGTCGCGGTGCCGGGCGCCCTGGTGATCGTGGCGGCGTTCGGCGGTGGAGCGCTCGGCGGGGTGCTCGGCGCGCTCGTGGCGATCCCCATCGCCACAGCGGGCGTGCTCGTGTTCGAGCGCGTCGTGGTGCCGCGGCAGCAGCGGGTCTAGCTCCGGCTCCCGGGCGCGCGGCACGACCAGCCGGGGCCGGGGCCGGGGCTCAGGCGTCGACCGGCGTGCGCGCCGCGGCCTTCTCGGCGATGCCGCGCATGACCTCGCTGAGACGCGGGCCGGGGGCGTCGAGCAGCCGGGCGGCCTGCTCGGGCGACAGCCCGCCGAAGACGTCGCCGATGGTGACGCCGTGGTCGGGGCGCGAGACCACCGAGAGCTCGTCGCCGGGGGAGACCGGGCCGGCCTTCACGACCGAGAGGTAGGCGCCGGGTCGGCCCTCGGTCTGGAACCGCCTGACCCAGCCGGACTCGCCGAGTCGGCGGGCGAAGGTCGCGCACGGGGTGCGCGGCATCGTCACCTGCAGCACGAGCGTCTCGCCGACGGCCCAGCGCTCGCCGATGACCGCGCCGGTCACGTCGACCCCGTCTGTGCGCAGGTTCTCGCCGAAGAGGCCGGGGGTCACCTCGTAGCCGAGCAGGCTCGAGAAGTGCTCGGCGTCGACGTCGGCGTAGGCGTAGACGGCCTTGTCGGGGCCGCCGTGGTGGACCCGGCTGGCCTGGACGTCACCGCGGAGACCCATCTTCTTCACGGCGACCTCGCCCTCGACCGGGCGCTTGTCGATCGCGGTGACGCCGACCGAGCCGGCGTCGTCGAGGAGGGCGTGGACGCGGCAGACCGCGGTGACGGAGGGCATCCCCTCATGCTGCCCGAGCGGCGCGGCCGACGGCAAGACCGGCCCGGGCGCTCCGACCCGATCCGATCCGTCGCGGGGCGGGGCTCAGAGCAGCAGCACTCCGCGCACGACGGCCGCGGCGCTGCCCACCGCGGCGAGCGTGAGCACGAGCGCGCGGCCGACCCGGGGCGAGACGTACCGGTTGAGGCGGTGTCCGATCACGGCGCCGAGCGCGAGGGCGACGAAGGCGCCCGCCCAGACGCTCCACGGCTCGGTGGGCACGCCCTTCGACAGCAGCGAGGTGAGGTTGATGGCCAGCAGGAACACCTGGCCCGTGCCGACGAAGACCTCGCGCGGCCAGCGCTCGCTCGTCGCGTGAACCGTCAGCGCCGGGCCGCCGACCCCGGCCGTGACGTTCATGAAGCCGCCGAGCGCACCCGCCGCCACCGCGCCTCCTCGGCCGGGGAGCAGTCGTGCCCGCGACGAGAACACCATGACGAGCACGGCCACGAGGGCCACGGCGCCGACCGCGACCGTGAGAGGACCGGTGGGGGCGGTCCGCACGACCCACGCCCCGATCGGGATCGTGACGAGGGCCGGGCCGACCAGCAGCAGGGCGCGCTTCCAGCGGACGGTGCGCCAGGTCTGGGCCAGCAGCACGGCCGCGAGGGCCGCGGCGAGCACGTTGCCCACGGTCACGCCGGCCTCGGGTCCGAGCACGACGACGAGCAGCGGGGCGGCGGTCAGCGCGAAGCCGATGCCGGCCATCCTCTGGGTGAGGGCCCCGAGCACGATCGCGGCGGCGGCGAGGCCGAGGGTCAACGGGGTCACGCCCCCACGCTAGCCGCCGGTGCGGAGGTCACGGAGCGACGGGCGCCTGCCGAGGAGGCGCGGTGCCGGTCACTGGGCGCGCAGCAGTCCCACGAACTCGTCCGCCATGGCCAGGTGCTCCGCGAGCTTCGCCCGTCGGGTCTCGGCGTCGCGGATGAACTCGTCGAGGCGGGCGCGCATCGCGTCGGCGTCGCGCTCGCCGGCGCCGGCGTCGGCCCGGGCGGCGAGCGTGTCGACGACGCCCAGCAGCTCGGTCATCTCGTCGATCGAGAAGCCGAGCGGCTTCATGCGGCGGATGAGCAGCAGGCGCTCGAGGTCGACGGCCGTGTAGAGCCGGAATCCGCCCTCGCTCCGGCCCGACGGGCGGAGCAGGCCCACCTCGTCGTAGTGGCGGATCGTGCGGAGGGACAACCCGGTGCGCTCGGCGAGCTCGCCGATCTGCATGGTCTCGGGTCTGGGCTCTGTCGTCACGAATTCCTCCGTCGATGCGCAACTCTACCCTCACGTAAGGGTAGAGTTGCCGTGCGGGCCCGATCGGGCCCCTCTCGTCTCCGCTCAAGTCTGCCGGACGTCCCGGCCGCCGAGCTGCGCATCGCCGCGCCCCCGACCTCACCCATCGCGGACACGTCGTCCGCTCTCGAACGGAGCACCCCCATGCCGCTCAGCGCCCCCGCGCACCGCACCGCCCTCGCCCACCCCGACACGGGACCGGGCGTGCGCGACGCCCTCCGCACCCCGCGCCTCCTCGGCCGGGAGGTCGTCGCCGGACTCGTCGTCGCCCTCGCGCTCATCCCCGAGGCGATCTCGTTCTCGATCATCGCCGGAGTCGACCCCCGCGTCGGTCTCTTCTCGTCGTTCGTGATGGCGGTCTCGATCGCGTTCCTCGGCGGGCGCCCGGCGATGATCACCGCCGCCACCGGCGCGATCGCCCTCGTCGTCGCACCGGTCGCCCGCGAGCACGGGCTCGACTACCTGATCGCCACGGTGATCCTGGCCGGCGTCCTCCAGCTCGTCTTCGGACTGGTGGGTGTGGCGAAGCTGATGCGCTTCGTGCCCCGCAGCGTCATGGTCGGCTTCGTCAACGCGCTCGCGATCCTGATCTTCACGGCCCAGCTGCCGAACCTGATCGACGTGCCGTGGGTCGTCTATCCGCTCGTCGCGATCGGCATCGCCATCATGGTCCTCCTGCCCCGGTTGACCAAGGCCGTGCCCGCGCCGCTCGTCGCGATCGTGCTGCTCACCGCCGCGACCGTCGTCGCCGCCCTCGCGGTGCCGACGGTCGGCGACGAGGGCGAGCTGCCCGACAGCCTGCCGAGCCTGCTCCTCCCGTCGGTGCCGTTCACGCTCGAGACGCTGACGATCATCGCGCCGTACGCCGTCGCGATGGCCCTGGTCGGCATCCTCGAGTCGCTGATGACGGCGAAGCTCGTCGACGACATCACCGACACCCCGTCGCGCACGACCCGCGAGACCCTCGGTCAGGGCGGCGCCAACATCCTGTCCGGGCTCTTCGGCGGCATGGGCGGCTGCGCGATGATCGGTCAGACGATGATCAACGTCAAGGCCTCGGGCGCCCGCACCCGGATCTCGACGTTCATGGCCGGCGTGTTCCTGCTGGTCCTCGTCGTGGGGCTCGGCGACGTCGTCGCGGTCATCCCGATGGCGGCGCTGGTGGCGGTGATGGTCATGGTGGCGATCGGCACCTTCGACTGGCACAGCATCCGGCCGGCGACCCTGCGACGGATGCCGCTCGGGGAGACCGTCGTCATGGTGCTGACGGTCGTCGTGGTGGTCGCCACGGACAACCTGGCCGTGGGGGTCGTCGTGGGCGTCGTGGCCGCGATGATCGTCTTCGCCCGCCGGGTGGCCCACCTCGCGACGGTCGACCGCACGCTGGTGGAGCGGGGCGATGGGACCGAGGAGGCGCGCTACACCGTCACCGGCGCGCTCTTCTTCGCCTCGAGCAACGACCTCACCACCCGCTTCGACTACGCGCACGACCCGGAGGCGGTCGTCATCGACCTCGCGGGGTCGCACATCTGGGACGCCTCGACCGTCGCCGCCCTGGACGCGATCACCCACAAGTACGAGCGTCGGGGCGTGTCGGTCCGCATCGAGGGAATGAACGACCCGAGCGAGCGGCTGCACGGACGTCTGGCGGGCACCCTCGGCGGCGGTCACTGACCCCGGCCCCTCAGGGGGCGACGGGCGCCTGACGATGAGGCGCGGCGCCGGTCTCGGAGGAGCCGTCCGTCTGGAGACCGCCGGCCGACGGCGCCTCCG
>NZ_BJUV01000054.1 GCF_007988805.1 Frigoribacterium faeni
GGGTGGGGTCAGGCGGGTCGGGCGGGGTCGGGGCGGGTCAGGCGGGGCGGCCGGCGGCGGCGGCGATTCGCCGGACCGCGTCGTGGTCGAGGGCGAACACCTCGTCGCCGTCGCGGCCGTCGTAGGACCGCACGACCGTCGACCGCACGCCGTCGTCCGGGTCGGGTGCGACGTCGACCACGAGGAACCCCGATCCGCGCACGGCCCGCTCGGTGCCCGGGGCGGCCGACACGTCGGTGTCGTTGGCGACGCCGGGGGCGACGAGCACCGGCACGCCGCCCAGCCTGCCGACGATGTGGTGGTGGTAGTGCCCGGCGAGGATGACGCGGACGTCGGTTCCGCGGACGATGTCGGCCAGCGCCTCCGGATCCTGGAGGGCGAGGGCCTCGTGCAGCGTGGTCGGAGCCGCCAGCGGCGGGTGGTGCAGCACGAGCACGGTGCCCCGGGGCGCCGGGGTCGCGAGCAGCTCGCGCAGCAGATCGAGCTGACTCGGCCGGAGCTCGCCGTAGCCCGCGCCGGGCACGGACGTGTCGAGACCGATCACCCGCCAGCCGTCGACCTCGAGCAGTCGGTCGAGCGGGCCGGAGGGTTCGCCGCCGAAGACCTCGGCGAAGCCAGGTCGCTGATCGTGATTGCCCGGGACGAGCGCCACGGCGGCGCCCTGCGGCCCGGCCCACGAGTCGAGGCGGTGGCGCAGCAGCCGGTAGGAGGCGGTGCTCCCGTCGTCGGACAGGTCGCCCGACCCGACCAGCAGTCGCACCCCCTCGACGCGCGAGGCGTCGGCCAGCACGCGGTCGAGGGCCGCGGTGGTGTCGACGACGCCCTGATGCGGCGATCCGTCGCCGGTCAGGTGGGAGTCGCTGAGGTGGACGAGACGCAGGGTCCCCGGGGTCACGGCGTGCATGCGGTCGAGCCTAGGCCCGGCGTCCGCGGCGGCCTCGGCGCGGTGTCAGTGCGCGAAGTCGTCGATCGGGGCGAGGCGGGCGCCGAGGGCGCCGCCGAGGGCCTCGAACACGTCGGTCAGCTCTCTCCACTGGGCGCAGGTGGGGGTGTTGGGCTCCACGTACAGACCGTAGAACCATCGGGGCAGTGCGAGCACCTCGAGCAGCACGGTCTCGCTCCGGTCGAAGAGCTGGGTGCCGTCGCGCCGGAGGTCGGCGGCGTGCAGGATCTCGCCGCCGACATGGTGGACCCCGGCGGCGCGCAGGGCCTTGGCGGTCAGCCGGGTCGACAGTCGCGGCGACGTCGCCCGGGTGGCCCGGTCGCCGACGACGGCGCGCACGTGGGCGAACACCAGCTCGGCCTCGTGCACGGCGTGCGGGCCCTCGTCGGGCAGGGTGCTCATCCGGTCACTGTGGCATCCGGCGCCCCCTGCCGACGACGCCCAGTTCGGGTCGCCCGTGTTCGGGGCACGTGGGTGTCCGGCGGCCTCTTCCGCTGCGCGTCGTGCGGTGCCAGGATGCGCTGAACGACGGCGCTTCTGCCGCCCGAGCCGGCGCCGACGCAGTCGCCGGTCGCGACCAGAGGAGACCCCATGTCCACGAAGCTCACCCCCTACCTCGCCTTCCGCGACGGAGCCCGCGAGGCCCTCGACTTCTACCGCTCCGTCTTCGGCGGCGACTACACCGCCACCACCTTCGGCGAGTTCCACATGGGCGGTCCTCACGAGAGCGAGAAGATCATGCACGGCCAGCTCGTCACGGCCGACGGCATCCTGCTGATGGCCGCCGATCGGCCCGACGACATCCCGCTCGAGAGCGAGAACTCGATCTCGCTCTCACTGTTCGGGGGTGCCGACGACGCCGACGAGCTCATCGGCTACTTCGAGGCCCTGGCCGTAGGAGGCGCGGTGTCGGTGCCCCTGGAGCAGGCCCCGTGGGGCGACAGCTTCGGCATGGTGGACGACCGGTTCGGCCTGCACTGGATGGTGAACATCGCGGGTGCCGCCGCCACCCCCTGACGCGCGGTCCCCGCGCCGCGTGGCGGCACCGCACCGCGTCCTGCGCACCGCACCGCGTTCCGTTCTCCGCACAGCGTTTCGTGCACTGCACCGCCCTCCGCTCACCGCACCCTGACTAGTTCCGGTGCGGCGTACGAGGTGCGGTGCGGTGTCGCGCGGCGTGGGTCCGGCGGCCGTGCCGCACCGCGTTCCGTGCTCCGCATCACGTTTCGGTCTGCGCACCGCGTTTCGGCGTCGGCGGAACGCGGTCCTCGTGCTGCACCGCGTTCCGGTCAGTGCACCGGGACTAGTTCCGGTGCGGTGTACGAGGTGCGGTGGGGTGTCGCGTGGCTGGGTCCGGCGGCCGTGCCGCACCACGTTCCGTGCTCTGCACCGCGTTTCGGTCTGCGCACCGCGTTTCGGCGGCCGCGCTGCGCGGTTTCCGTGCTGCACCGCGTTCCGGTCAGTGCACCGGGACTAGTTCCGGTGCGGTGTACGAGGTGCGGTGCGGTGTCGCGCGGTACGGGTTCGGCGACCGTTCCGCACCGCATTCCGTTCTCTGCACCGCGCTTCGTGATGCGCACCGCGCTTCGTTCTCTGCACCGTGTTTCGGCGATCGTGCTGCGCGGTTTTCTTGCTGCACCGCGTTTCGGTCACCGCACCGCGACTAGGTGCGGTGCGGTGTCCAAGGTGCGGTGCGGTGACCGGAACGCGGTGCGGTGCGGGGCGACGCCGGCGCGACCGCGAGAATGGCCGGATGGACGACAGCGCACGATGCCCCTGCCTCAGCGGCGACACCTACGGCGACTGCTGCGGCCCGCTGCACCGCGGCGACCACGCCGCCCCGACCGCCGAACGCCTGATGCGCTCGCGCTACAGCGCCTACGTGCTCCGCGACGAGCCCTACCTCGGGGCCACCTGGCACCCGTCGACGCGCCCCGCCGACCTGGCCGTCGACCCCGGCACCCGTTGGTTCCGGCTCGACATCCTGCGGACCGAGCGCGGCGGCCCGTTCGACGACACCGGCGTCGTCGAGTTCGAGGCGCGCTCGAGGTCCGACGGCGAGGTGCACGTGCAGCACGAGGCGAGCCGGTTCGTCCGCGATCGCGACCGCCGCTGGCTCTACGTCGACGGCGACCTGTCGTAGCGGGCCGTCCCCGTCCGGCCGGCGCCGTCGGCCCCGCCGTCCGCGCGTAGCGCGCCGTCGACCCCGCCGTCCGCGCGTAGCGCGCCGTCGGCCCCGCCGTCCGCGCGCGGCGTGCCGTCGGCCCCGACATCTGCCGACACCGTCTCGCCGGTGCCCGTCCCGGCGAGGCGCTGCGAGTCGCGAGCCGGCGTGATGATGGTCGCGCGCCTCCCTCGCTCGTCGGGTCGGGTGTCGCTGCCGAGCACCTGCACCCGTTCCGGCGCCTGCACGCGGATCGACGCGGTCCAGGCGCAGAGCAGGGCGTCGAGGAGGTCCTCGCGATGCTTGTAGGCCCGGTCGACCAGCGGCGACGGCTCGTCGACGAGGAGGCGCGACACCGGATGCGACGCCACCCGCAGCGCCGGGGTGGCCGTCTCGAGCGACGCCATCCGGGCGATCAGGTCGTCGCAGACCGCGGCGCGGGCGGCCCGGCGCTCGCCGAGGGGCAGGGTCGTGTCGGGGCGCTTGTAGCGCGGGCGACGCGTCTCGTAGCCGAGCTCGGCCATGCCGACCAGCGTCGTGTACGGGTAGCACTCGAAGAACGACGAGCGATCGGTCGGGCGCTCGGCGACGCCGTCGTCGTAGACCATGCCCCGCGCCTCGAGGCGCTCGCCGAGGGTGCGTCCGCCGAGCCAGGGCAGGGAGGCGCTGCTCGCGTTGGCCGACACGTGCCACCGCCCGTAGGCGCGGGCCACCTCGCGTTCGCTCGGACGCATGCCGGTCGCGTTCGGCACCAGCACGGGCGCGTCGATCGCGATCGACGAGCCGGGCGTCGCCCACCGGGCGATCCAGACCTCGACCTCGTCGACCCCGCGGGCCCAGCCGGCGTCGAGCACGGTGCCGTCGGCGTCGATCACCGCGAGGCCGGTCTCGTTCGCCGGACGGCCGGGGCTCGAGTCGCGCCAGGCGAGGTCGATGCCGAGGAACCGGGGTGAGGTCACGCGGACGACGCTACCCGCGCCTCCTCGGTCGGGACCCGGAGGCACGGGTCGGCCGGGCCGGGATGGTGCGGCCGGGGGAGCGGATACTGATGACATGTCGACCACCCCGAACCCTGCCGTCGTCCGCGAGCCGTCGGCGGCCGATCTGCGCCGCTGGCGCCGCTACCTGGCCGACGAGCGCGCGGAGGAGGCCACCTACCGCGACCTCGCCCGGCGCCGCAGCGGCGAGGAGCGCGAGATCCTCGTGGCGCTCGCCGACGCCGAGGCCCGGCACGCGGCGCACTGGATCGCCCTGCTCGGCGACCGCGTCGGCCGGCCGGCGCGCACCGACCTGCGCACCCGGGTGCTCGGGGTGCTGGCCCGCCGTTTCGGCTCGATCTTCGTGCTCGCCCTGGTGCAGAGCGCGGAGGCGCGGTCGCCGTACGCGACGGACGTCGACGCCACCGATGCCATGGCCGCCGACGAGCGGATCCACGGCGAGGTCGTGCGCGGGTTGGCCGAGCGGGGCCGCACCCGGCTGTCCGGGTCGTTCCGCGCGGCCGTGTTCGGGGCGAACGACGGGCTGGTCAGCAACCTCGCGCTCGTGCTCGGCATCAGCGCGTCGGGGGTCTCGAACCGCGTCGTGCTGCTGACCGGTCTGTCGGGACTGCTCGCCGGGGCCCTGTCGATGGGCGCGGGGGAGTACGTCTCGGTGCGGTCGCAGCGCGAGCTGCTCGACGCGTCGACGCCCGATCCCGAGGCCCGGACGGTGCTGCCGCACCTCGACGTCGACGCCAACGAGCTGGCGCTGGTCTATCGGGCGCGCGGCATGTCGGCGGTCGACGCGGAGGCCCGGGCCCGCGCGGTGCTCGGGGGTGCGACCCTCGGGGCCGGGGTGTCGCCGTTCGCGGCGGGGGCGGCGACGCCGGGGGTGCCGGCGGGTGCGGCGCCGGGGACCGCGGCCGCGGAGGCGGACGATGCCGTCGTCGGCTCGGCGTCGAGCGTCGACGGATCCGCGCCGGCGGGCGAGACGCCGGTGGGCGAGACGGCGGCGAGCGTCGACGGATCCGCGCCGGGCAGGACGCCGGCCGACGCCGACGAGCACGCGTCGCTCGGCACCGCCTTCGGGGCGGCCGCCTCGAGCTTCTGCTTCTTCGCGTCGGGCGCCGTGATCGCGGTGCTGCCGTACCTGTTCGGGCTGGAGGGCCTGACCGCGGTGATCGTCGCGGCGCTGGCGGTGGGCGTCGCGCTGCTCGGGACGGGTGCGGTCGTCGGGCTGCTCTCCGGTGCGAGCCCGCTCAAGCGGGCGCTGCGTCAGCTCGCGATCGGCTTCGGCGCCGCCGCGGTGACGTACCTGCTGGGCCTGCTGTTCGGGACGGGCGCGGGGTAGTCGACCCGCGCCTCCTCGGCTCGGTCCTGCGACGCCGACGTCCCGACACCGGCTCCGGGGCGCCGTCGGTCAGGCGCGGCGGTCGAGCTTCCAGGCGATCCACGCGGTGACGAGCACGACCCCGGCCGCGGCGAGCCGGGCGCCGTCGAGCACGCCGTAGCCGCTCGAGCCGGTCAGGCTCATGTCGCTGCCGATGCCGATGCCCCAGACCGCTCCGGAGGTGGCGAGGCAGACGACGACCGCGAGGCCGACGATCGCGGAGGTGACCGCGTGCGAGCGGGGGCCGACCTGATCGACGGTCGTGGTCGGTCGTGACCAGCGGGACGCGCCCCAGCGGACGACGCCCAGCCAGAAGAGGACCACCGCGCACGAGCCCACGATGTCGCTGACGCGGTGCCAGCCGTAGGCGACGGTCTGCTCGGCGACGACGGCGGCGAAGGCCGTGCCCACGACGAAGAGGAGGGGGCGGAGGTGGCGGCCGAACGCGGTCATGATGGCGAGCAGGCCGGCGACGGCGATGGTCGTGTGACCGCTGGGGAAGCTGTTGCCGTAGAGCTCGCCGGTCAGGTCGGGTCGCGGCACGAACTGCTTGAGCAGCTGGGCGGTGACGGTCGCGCCCACGATCAGCACGCCCGCTTGGACGGCGGCCCCGGGACGGCGGCGCAGCAGGGCCACGCCCATCGTGACCGCGAGAACCAACAGCACGGCGACGGGTGAGATGGCGTCGAGCGCGACGCCGGACTGCAGCAGCGTGTTGCCGTCGACCGAGGCGAGGATGCTGTCTTCGACCTCCTGCCCGGCGGGGGTGAGGACGGCGGCCGTGTAGACCCCGGCCAGGGCGATCAGCGAGACGCCCGCCGTGATGACCCATCGAGCAGCGCCCGCGCGGCGGACAGCCGTGGGGGCGGAGACGGTCGGGTAAGCGGTCACCGACCAATGAAACAACAGGTCCCCTGGACGCCGCCTCACACCGGGCACCGAATCGGCGGGGAGATGAGGGACTCACAGGTTCGCGGGATGGTGCAGGGCCGTTCGGCGACGGGTGTCGCGGGGTGGTGCGGTGTGCCCGAGCGGTACGGGCGCCAGGGGTGCCTGGGTGGCGCAGGTGGCGCAGGTGGCGCAGGTGGCGCAGGTGCCGCGGGTGCCGAGGGTGGCGTGGGTCGCGCGGGCACTCGGTCCGCACGCGGAGCCGGGGCGGCATCGTGTTCGGAGAGGCGTCGTCGCGCCGCGGCTCTTACGCATCGATGCGTAAGAGCCCAAGGGCGAACGCCGCTCCAACCCGTCGCCCGAGCGGCGTCGACGGCGGGACGACCCGGAGCCTGGGAGGCGCGGGCCGGCCGGGAGGATAGTGGGCCGGTACCCGACCGCGTTCCGTATCGAGGAGGATCCATGAGCACGACGAACAGCAACGAGCCGCAGCAGGGCGGTGTCACCGACGAGGACTCCACGTTCGGTGAGCGCGACGACCGCCCCCAGGTGGCGGTGTCCGAGAACAGCGGAACGGCCGACGCGCCGCCCGCACCCGGATCCGATGCCGAGTCCGCCGACGTGACGGGCCGCGACGCGACCGGCGACATGCGCGACCGCACAGGCACGGCCGACGCCGACGACATCGACGAGCTCCTCGGCGACCGGAACGACGACGACGAAGGCCCCCGCGCGCCCTAGTCCGTCGGCAGCCGATCGAGTCGCCGATCGTCGTCGCGCACTGGGGTGTCGGCGGTGGATGTCGGCGATCCGCTCGGTCGGTGGCCCCCGAGTCGAGGAGGCGCGGGCTCGATTGGCGGGGAGGCCCCACCTCGTGTAGTGTTTCCTCTGGCCAATCGGCCGGAGAAATGCGCCTGTAGCTCAACGGATAGAGCATCTGACTACGGATCAGAAGGTTGGGGGTTCGAGTCCCTCCAGGCGCACAAAACGAAGGCGGTCCACTACGTGGGCCGCCTTTTTCGTGCGCCTTCCAGGACTCGAACCCCCGGGTGGCCCGGCGTCGCTGGCGCGCCGCCCCCGTCCAGGGTTCAGCGTGCCGCCGCCCGCTGCCGGGGCGGCACGAGTCGCGGCCCGTGCCCCGGTGCGACCGAGCTCTGCAGCACGAGGGCGGCGGCGCCGATCGCCGCGGAGTCGCGGGGGTTCGTGGCGAGCTCGACCAGCACGTCGTGGGACTGTCGTGCGAAAGCGCTCTCGGTGAGACGATCGCGGACGGCTCGGGCGTACACCGAACCGGCGACCGCGATGCTCGGACCGGCGAGCACGAGCCGGTCGACGTCGAGGACGTTGACGAACGAGACGACGGCGGCGGCGAGATAGCGGGCCGACCTCTCGATGAGCGCCTCCGCCGCGGAGTGGCCGCCGACCGCGGCTCGGGCGAGCTTGTCGAAGTCCTGGGCCACGGTGTCGTCGCCGAAGAGCAGGCCGAGATCGGCGAGACTCCCGGCCTGCTCGCGGGCACGGAGCATGACCGCCGCCGGCGATGCGTAGCGTTCCGCGCACCCGCGATTGCCGCAGAAGCACGGCTCACCGTCGAGGTCCACCGACATGTGCCCCAGCTCCCCGGCGTTCGAGCTCGACCCGCGGTAGAGGGCCCCGTCGATGATGATGCCGGCCCCGAGGCCGGTGCCCATGTAGATGCTCGCGAACGTCTCCGTCCGCGGGACCCGGCGCGTCCAGAACTCCCCGACCGCCGCGGCGGCGGCGTCGTTGTCGATCATCACCGGCACGTCGAGCCGGTCCGACAGCCGGTCGCGGAGCGAGAAGCCCTCCCAGCGGCGGAGGGTCGGCGAGCGGAGGATGGCCCCGTGATCCGCCGAGAGGGGACCGGGTGCGACGACGGCGACGCCCGCGATCGACGAGCGAGGGATGCCGGCCGCATCGACGAAGGTGTCGAACTGCGCGACGAGTCGATCGGTGACCTCGTCGGGCGAGTCGAGGGAGGCCCCGTCGACGAGCTGACGTGCCACGATCCCCCCTCCGGCGCCGGTGGCGACGAAGGTCATCGACTCGTACCCGAGCTGGACGCCGACGGCGTAGAGGGCCCCCGGATTGATCTCGATCAGGGTGCGGGGCTTGCCCCCGCCGGAGGCCACACGGCCCCCCTCTCGGACGATCCCCTCGGCCAGCAGCCTCCGGACGATGTTCGAGATGCTCGGCTGCGTGAGCCCGGTGGCCGCGGTGAGCTCGACCCTGCTGATGGGCCCGGAGGAGCGGATGACGTCGACCACGAGAGCCCGGCTCCCCGGCCCGGAGGCGACGGACTCCGGTCTGGCCACGTCGTCCTCCTCGCTCGTGCGGGACCTACTCTGGTGCTGGCCCGCGTCGGTGACACGATAGCGGTCGCCCGAGACGACACCGCCGAGGCCGAGGGGCCGAGAGGGATGAGACGATGACCGACCGAACGACGACGCCCACCACCGGGCGACGGACGCGCCTCCCACGGCCCATCGGGCTGACCCTCGTCCGTCCCTCCGAGATCTACGGGGCCGAGCCGTACTTCCATGAGCTCACCGCCGGCCTCGACCGCGTCGTGCGCCCGCGCGGGCACGCCGTGCTGCTGCGGGTGCTGCCCGACCGGGAGGCCGAGCTCGAGCTCTGTCGCCGGTGGTCGACGGAGGGGGTCGTGGACGCCGTGGTCCTCGTCGACCTCGGCGTCGACGATCCGCGGGTGTCCCTGGTGGCCGAGCTCGACCTGCCGGCCATCTCCGTCTCCTCGCCCGAGATCTCGAGCGGACTCCCGGCGGTGTGGACCAACGACGACGTCGCGGTCGAGGAGGCCGTGGATGCGCTGGCCCTGCTGGGGCACGTCCGCCTCGCCCATGTCAGCGGGCCTCTGGGTCTGGCGCACTCGCTCGCCCGCCGCGACACCTTCACAGCGATCTGCGCGGCGCGGGGGCTCTCCGCGGTCACGGCGACGGGCGACTACTCGTCGGAGTCCGGAGAGCGGGCCCTCCAGACGCTGCTCGGGGACGAGAGCCCGGCGACCCCGACCGCGGTCGTGTTCGACAACGACCTGATGGCGCTGGGAGGCCTCGCCGAGGCGCGTCGGCGTGGGCTGGACGTCCCCGGCGACCTGTCGCTGGTCGCCTGGGACGACTCCGCGCAATGTCAGCTGTCGGAGCCGCCGCTGTCGGCTCTGAGTCACGACGTGCAGCGGATCGGTGAGATGGTCGGCGAGACGGTCCTCGCGGTGCTCGACGGCGAGCGCCCGCCCACGCTGGAGGCGCCTCCCATCGTCTTCGTCCCCCGGGGGACGACGGGCCCGCCCGTTCCCTGACGCCGGCGAGGCCTGGAGCTGCGCCACGACCCTCCTCCGTCACCATGCTTGCCATAAATTAATAATCAAAGTCTTGACACGATGCGGGGCGGCGGGCGAAGCTGAGGCACCCGATCAGCTCGCACCCGTCGAGACCTGCCGGACGGCACGGCCGAGTCACTTCGCCGGCACCCACGAACGAAGGAGTTCGCACGCATGAAGAAGACAGCACTCTTGGGCATGGCGATGGTCTCGCTCGCCGCGATCGGTCTCAGCGGCTGCTCGTCGGCGTCCAACGACGACGGCGACCCCTCGGGCGAGATCACCGTGCTCACCAACCGCACCGACCTCGTCGACACGACCTTCGCCGACTACGCCAAGGCGTTCGAGGAGAAGTACCCGGGCACGAACGTGACGTTCGAGGCGCTGACCGACTACGAGGGCGACGTCAAGATCCGCCTGAACTCGAAGGACTACGGCGATGCGCTGCTCATCCCCAGCTCGAACGTCACGAAGGACCAGTACTCGAGCTTCTTCGAGCCCCTCGGCACGGTCGACGAGATGAGCGAGAAGTACCGCTTCGTCGACGCGGGCGCCTACGACGGCCAGGTCTACGGCATCTCCACCTTCGGCTCGGCCATGGGCATGGTCGTCAACAAGAAGGTCTGGGCCGACGCCGGCATCACCGAGGCCCCGACCACCCAGGAGGAGTACCTCACCGATCTGCAGGCCATCCGCGACCGGACCGACGCCGACCCGTACTACACGAACTACGCCGACGGCTGGCCGCTGGCGACCATCGAGGGCAACCTCGGCGCCACCCAGGGCCCCGAGGTCCGCATGGAGATGGCCGAGGACGACGCGCCCTGGACCGAGGGCACCGACCAGTACAAGATCGACGACCTGCTCTTCCAGACCGTGAAGGCCGGCCTCAGCGAGGCCGACCCGACCACGACCAACTGGGAGGAGTCCAAGAACCTCCTCGCCCAGGGTGAGATCGGCTCGATGGTCCTCGGCTCCTGGGCCGTCAGCCAGATGCAGGACGCCGCCGAGGCCGCCGGCGCCTCCCGCGACGACATCGGCTTCTGGCCGATGCCCTGGCAGGTCGACGGCCGGTTCACCTCGGTGACGGCCAGCGACAAGGTCCTCGGCGTCAGCAGGAACAGCGACAACAAGGCGACGGCGAAGGCCTGGGTCGACTGGTTCACCAACGAGTCCGGCTACGCCGAGAGCCAAGGCGCGATCAGCCCCGTCAAGAGCGACCCCGAGCCCGACACCCTCTCGGACTTCAGCGCCCTCGACGTCCAGTACCTGGAGCTCGCTCCCGACCCGGTCGGCAAGGAGGCGCTGCTCACCGACATCGCCAACGAGGCGGAGATCGACATCTTCGGCAACACCTACCGCCAGAAGCTGATCGACACCGCCCGCGGCGCCGCCGACGGCGATGAGGACTCGTTCTTCTCCGACCTCAACGACCGCTGGGCCGCAGCGCAGGAGAAGGTCTCCGAATGACCCAGCTCGCCTCGCCTCCCGAGGTCGCGGCGACCGTCACCGACGAC
>NZ_BJUV01000055.1 GCF_007988805.1 Frigoribacterium faeni
CCGCACCACATTCCGCACACCACACCGCGTTCCGCACGCCCCACCCGCGCCCGCACACCCCCAAGCGCATCGCACCGCGTTCCGCACACCGCACCGGGTCTAGCCGCGGTGCGCTGCACGTAACGCGGTGCCGCGCCGCCCACCTCCGCACCGCACCACGTTCCGCACACCACACCGCGTTCCGCACGCCGCACCCGCGCCCGCACACCCCCAAGGGCATCGCACCGCGTTCCGCACACCGCACCGGGTCTAGCCGCGGTGCGCTGCACGAAACGCGGTGCCATACCGCCCACCTCTGCACCGCACCACGTTCCGCACAACACACCGCGTTCCGTACGCCCCGGCACGGCGCGGCGCGGCACGCCGACGACCCTCGGGAATGCCCCTCCACCTCCCCCGGTTACAGTCGATGACACGTCACCGACCCGCTGACGCACGCCGATCCGAGCCAGGGAACCTCATGACCGACACCTCCGACACCGCCCCGACCCGCGCCTCCTCGGCGGACCTCCTGGCGGCCGACACCGGAATGGGCGCCGTCACCCTGCGAGTCGCCGACCTCGACGCGATGACCGCGTACTACCGCGACTCGGTCACGCTCACCGTGCTGGCGAGCGAGCCCGAGGCCGGTCGCGTGACGATGGGCCGTGGAGCGACGCCGATCGTGATCCTCGAGCACGCCCCCGAGCTGAGGCACGCCGGGCCGCGGCAGGCCGGGCTGTTCCACACGGCGATCCTGTTCGAGACCGAGGCCGACCTCGCCGCAGCCGTCTACGCCGTCGCCAGCCGTCACCCGCAGTCGTTCACGGGCAGCGCCGATCACCTGGTGAGCAAGGCCTTCTACTTCACCGACCCCGAGGGCAACGGCATCGAGCTCTACTGGGACCGCCAGCGCACCGAGTGGTCGTGGACCCATGGACAGGTCGACATGGCCACGCTCGCGCTCGACCCGAACGCGTTCCTGCAGCAGAACATCACCGAGGAGGCGCTGGCCGGCACCGCCCTCCGCCCCGCGTCCGTCGGACACGTGCACCTCAGCGTGGGCGACGTCGACTCGGCCCACCGGTTCTACGTCGAGCAGCTCGGCTTCGAGACGACCACGCGCTTCGGTCCGCAGGCGCTGTTCGTGAGCGCCGGCGGCTACCACCACCACATGGCCATGAACACCTGGAACAGCGCGGGAGCGGGTCGCCGCCAGCTCGCCCTCGGACTCGGCCTGGTCCGCATCGAGGTGCCGACCGGTGACGACCTCGGCGCCCTCGGCGAGCGCCTCGGGCATTTCGGCGTCGCCACCCGCGACGACGGGCGCGTGCTGGGGTTCGACGATCCGTGGTTGAACCAGATCGAGGTGACGGCCCGGGCGGGGTCGAAGTAGACCCCTCGCTCGCAGGCTCGCTCGGCGCTGGCGTCGCGGAGTCGCTGGCGCGCCTCCCGAAGCTGCAGCGCGCTGGGCGAACCAGATCGAGGTGACGGCCCGCACGGGGTCGAAGTAGACCCCGAGGTCGCAGGCTCGCTCGGCGCTGGCGTCGCGGAGTCGCTGGCGCGCCTCCCTAAGCTGCAGCGCGCTGGGCGAACCAGATCGAGGTGACGGTTCGGGCGGGGTCGAAGTAGACCCCTCGCTCGCAGGCTCGCTCGGCGCTGGCGTCGCGGAGTCGCTGGCGCGCCTCCCTAAGCTCCAGCGCGCTGGTTGAACCAGATCGAGGTGACGGCCCGCACGGGGTCGTAGTGGATAGCGTCGACGACATGCCCTTCGCCGCAGACGCCTCCCCCACGTTCAGCACCCTCGTCGAAGGAGCCCTCTCGCTCGACGACCACGAAGCGATCGCGGCGATGCTGGCCCGGGCCTTCCCGAGCTACGACCACTGGTACCTCGGCGCCCGCAGCTGGGCCGGCATGCAGCCCGAGCGTCGGGTCGTCGCCCGCTCGGGCGACACCGTGGTGGCCCATGCGGGGATCCGCCGGCAGTTCGTGTCGGTCGGCGGCGTCGACCTGCTGGTGGGAGCCGTCGGCATGGTCGCCGTCTCGCCCATCCTGCAGGGGACGGGCCTCGGCTCCGATCTGCTCCGCCACGTCGACGTCGCACTGACCGGACTCGGCGTGCCCTTCGGCCTGCTCGAAGCGGGCGAGGGAGTCCAGGGCTTCTACCGCTCGGCGGGCTGGCTCCCCCTCGAGCAGGACGGGGCGCCCATCACCGGCCACTACACGGCGTTCAGCGCCGACGGCGCCGGGGTGCTCGTCAGTCAACAGGAGGGCTGGCTCACCCGCGAAGTCGCCTCGACCCTCTCCGAGTGGCCGGCCGGCGACCTGCACTGGAACGGGCAGATGGTCTAGGGCCGACCCGACGAGTCTTGGCGCACGCTCGCGAACCGAGCGGCCCGTCGCGACGCCTCGCCCCCGCCAACGGAAGGAGGCGCGGTTCCCGATCGACGGGACCCGCGCCTCCTGCAGTGCGCAGCCGACTAGGCGCTGACGCCGACCGTTTCGGCGTCTTCGTTCGAGCCGGGAGCCGACGGCTCGACGCCCTGGCGGACACGGAGTCCGAGGGTCGGGTCGACGTTCGCCCAGTACTCGAACACGCGCTGGCGCAGCTCGGGGCGGGTGACCTTCGAGACGTGGCCGACGATGTTGCCGACCAGGCGGTCGCGCTGCTCATCGTCCATGACCTCGCGGACGAGCGTGCCGGCCTGGCCGAAGTCGTCGTCCTCGGGGTGCAGAGTGGCCGCCGAGCGCTGCAGCTCGCCGTCGCTCTCCCAGCCGCCGGTGTCACCGGCGACCTGCGGGTCGGCGTGTGCGCCGCCCAGCGAGTTCGGGGCGTACACGGGCACTTCGGCCTTCTGGAAGTCGAACCGCGCGGCCCCGTCCTTCGAGTACGAGTGCACGGGCGACTTCGGCGCGTTGACCGGCAGCTGCGCGTGGTTCGTGCCCACGCGGTAGCGGTGGGCGTCCGCGTAGCTGAAGATGCGGGCGAGAAGCATCTTGTCGGGGCTGGCCGCGATGCCGGGCACGAAGTTCGACGGCGCGAACGCGGCCTGCTCGATCTGCGCGAAGTAGTTCTCGGGGTTGCGGTTGAGCTCCATCGTGCCGACCTCGATCAGGGGGTAGTCGCTGTGCGGCCACACCTTGGTCAGGTCGAACGGGTTGAAGCGGTACGTCGCGGCGTCCTCGTACGGCATGATCTGCACCGAGAGGGTCCAGGTGGGGAACTCCTCGCGGTCGATCGCGGCCGAGAGATCGCGGATGTGGAAGTCGGCGTCCTCACCGGCGATGCGATCGGCGTCCTCCTGCTTGAGGATCTCGATGCCCTGGTTGGTCTTGAAGTGGTACTTGACCCAGAAGCGCTCGCCCTCGGCGTTGATCCACTGGTAGGTGTGCGAGCCGAAGCCGTCCATGTTGCGCCAGGAGGCGGGCAGGCCGCGGTCGCCCATCAGCCAGGTGACCTGGTGGGCCGACTCGGGCGAGAGGGTCCAGAAGTCCCACTGCATGTCGTGGTCGCGCAGGTGCGTGCCGGGCAGGCGCTTCTGCGAGCGGATGAAGTCGGGGAACTTGATTCCGTCACGGAGGAAGAACACCGGCGTGTTGTTGCCGACGAGGTCGTAGTTGCCCTCGGTCGTGTAGAACTTCAGCGAGAATCCGCGGGGGTCGCGCCAGGTGTCGGGCGAGCCCTGCTCGCCGGCGACGGTGGAGAAACGGGCGAGCATCTCGGTCTCGACGCCGGGCTGGAACAGTGCGGCGCGCGTGTACTTCGACACGTCGGCCGTCGTGGTGAAGGTTCCGAAGGCTCCGCCGCCCTTGGCGTGCACGACCCGCTCGGGGATGCGCTCGCGGTTGAACTGGGCGAGCTTCTCGACCAGGTAGTGGTCGTGGAGGGCGATGGCACCGTCGGCGCCGACGCTTTGCGAGTGCTCGTCGCTCGCGACGGGGGCTCCGGAGTTGGTGGTGGTGACGCGTTTCTCGTCAGTCATCTTCTCTTCCTGTTCTTTCAGTGTCGTTCAGGTCGGTGAGTCAAGGGTTCGAGGGGCCGCGAGGGCGGTCGAGGAGGCGCGGGTCAGCCCAGCGGGACGGACTCGGTCTCGATGAGCCCCTCCGCCTCGTCTGCTCGGCACTCGGGGCAGAGGCCCCAGAACGTGACCTCGGCGGTCTGGATGAAGTAGCCCGAGTCGTTCGACGGGGTGAGGCACGGCGCGTGACCGACGACGCAGTCGACGTCGGTGACGTTGCCGCACATCGTGCACACCACGTGATGGTGGTTGTCGCCCGTGCGGAGCTCGTACAGCGCCGCCGAGCCCGCGGGCTCGATGCGTCGGACCAGCCCGGCGCCGGTGAGGGCGGCGAGCACGCCGTAGACGGCCTGCAGAGAGGTGCCGGGGAGGCGCGGCGCGACCGCGGCGAACACGGCGTCGGCGGGCGCATGGGCCCGCCCTTCGAGGGCGGCGAGCACGGCCAGCCGGGGCTCCGTGACGCGCAGCCCGGCACCGCGGAGGGCGCCGCGGGTGGCGTCGTCGGAGATCGTGGTCATGCGTTCCAGTAAAGCACTGTTTTGATCTGTTCAAAAACAGATGAGGGGGATTCGGAGGTACCGCCGCCGGGCGATCGCACCGCGCCTCCCGCGCACCCGTTAACGAGGTGACGCCCGGCCGATGGGGGGTTCGGCCGGGCGCCTCACGGTGTCGGGCGGATCAGGAACCCTCGACCGGAAGAAGCGGAGGAGACCCGATCACGAGGCCTTGTTCCTACCGCTGCGTCAATGGTGCGACGCGTTCCGATGACGACGCTGGGAACGGACTTGGGGTCTCCTGATCATCGGGGATCGCCTCCTGTCCTCCCCAGTCCGCCGACGGCCCCCAGGAGGCGCGGCTCGCCATCGGCCCGCGCCTCCCGCTGCCGTAGACTCGTCGCGTCCACCCGCTGCCGCCTCCGCAGGAGTAAAACGTGCCCACAATCGTCGTCGAGGTCATGCCCAAGGCTGAACTGCTCGACCCCCAGGGCAAGGCCGTCGCCGGCGCCCTGGCCCGTCTCGGCAAGAGCCAGCTGACCGATGTCCGCATCGGCAAGCGCTTCGAGGTCACCGTCGAGGGCGAGGTGACCGAGGCCGTGCTGGCCGACGTGCGTCAGCTCGCCGACGACATGTTCTCGAACTCGGTCATCGAGGACGTGGTGTCGCTCACCGTCGTCTCCGCCGACGCCCCCGCCGCCGTCTGATGCGCGTCGGCGTCGTCACCTTCCCCGGCTCCCTCGACGACCGTGACGCGCAGCGCGCGGTCCGCCTGGCGGGTGGCGAGCCCGTCGCCCTCTGGCACGGCGACCACGACCTCCAGGGCGTCGAGGCGATCATCCTCCCCGGCGGCTTCAGCTACGGCGACTACCTGCGCGCCGGCGCCATCGCCTCGTTCTCGCCGATCATGACCGAGGTCGTCGACGCCGCGAACAAGGGCGTCCCGGTGCTCGGCATCTGCAACGGGTTCCAGATGCTCGCCGAGGCGCGTCTGATCCCCGGTGCGCACACCCGCAACGCGCACCAGCAGTTCATCCGCCGCGACCAGCGACTGCGGGTCGAGAACGCCCGCACCGACTGGACGAACGGTTTCGACGAGGGTCAGGAGATCACGATCCCCCTCAAGAACGCCGACGGCCGGTTCATCGCC
Organism: Frigoribacterium faeni; assembly: GCF_007988805.1. Classification (GTDB taxonomy): domain Bacteria; phylum Actinomycetota; class Actinomycetes; order Actinomycetales; family Microbacteriaceae; genus Frigoribacterium; species Frigoribacterium faeni. Next base: position 5,643 of record NZ_BJUV01000055.1, read on the forward strand.
GACGCGGAGACCATCAAGCGCATCGAGGGAGAGGGGCAGGTGGCGTTCCGCTACCTCGAGGTCAACCCCAACGGCTCGATGGACGACATCGCCGGTGTGAGCAACGCCCGCGGCAACGTGGTCGGCCTGATGCCCCACCCCGAGCACGCGACCGAGCCCGGCTTCGGGCCCGACACCCCCGACGCGATGTCGAGCGGCATCGACGGCCTCACCTTCTTCACGTCCGTCATCGAGAGGGCCCTGGCCAGATGAGCATCGACAACAAGCCCGCCGCCGAGCAGATCGACGTGCGCCCCGAGGGCCACGTGCCCGACACCGTCGCCAACGCCGCGGTCACGCCCGACAAGGAGCAGCCCTACGGCGCACTGGGCCTCAAGGCCGACGAGTACGCCTCGATCCGCGAGATCCTCGGTCGGCGTCCCACCAGCGGCGAGCTGGCGATGTACTCGGTCATGTGGAGCGAGCACTGCTCGTACAAGTCGAGCAAGATCTACCTCCGCCAGTTCGGCCAGAAGGTCACACCGGCGATGAAGAAGAACCTCATGGTCGGCATGGGCGAGAACGCCGGCGTCGTCGACGTCGGCGGCGGCTGGGCGGTGACCTTCAAGGTCGAGTCGCACAACCACCCGAGCTACATCGAGCCGTTCCAGGGCGCCGCGACCGGCGTCGGCGGCATCGTCCGCGACATCATCTCGATGGGTGCCCGGCCGGTCGCCGTCATGGACCAGCTCCGCTTCGGCGCGATCGACGCTCCCGACACCGCTCGCGTCGTCGACGGCGTGGTCGGCGGCATCAGCTTCTACGCGAACTGCCTCGGGCTGCCGAACATCGGCGGCGAGACCTACTTCGACCCGGTGTACCAGGGCAACCCGCTCGTCAACGCCCTGTCCGTCGGAGTCCTGCGCCATGAGGACCTCCACCTCGCGAACGCGCGCGGCGTCGGCAACAAGGTCGTGCTCTTCGGCGCCCGCACCGGCGGAGACGGCATCGGCGGCGCCTCCATCCTCGCCTCCGACACGTTCTCGTCGGGCGGACCCACCAAGCGCCCCGCCGTGCAGGTCGGAGACCCGTTCGCCGAGAAGGTGCTCATCGAGTGCTGCCTCGAGCTGTTCCGCGACGAGCTCGTCGAGGGCATCCAGGACCTCGGAGCCGCCGGCATCAGCTGCGCGACGAGCGAGCTGGCCTCGAACGGCGACGGAGGCATGTTCATCGAGCTCGACAAGGTCCTGCTGCGCGACCCGTCGCTCACCGCCGAAGAGATCCTGATGAGCGAGAGCCAGGAGCGCATGATGGCCGTCGTCGAGCCGTCCAAGCTCGACGCGTTCCTCGCCGTCACCGCGAAGTGGGACGTCGAGACGAGCGTGCTCGGCGAGGTGACCGACACCGGCCGGCTCGTCATCGACTGGCACGGCGAGGAGATCGTCAACGTCGAACCGCGCACGGTCGCCGTCGACGGCCCCGTCTACGAGCGTCCCGTCTCCTACCCGACCTGGATCGACGCCCTGCAGGCCGACAGCGCCTCAGCTCTGCCGCGCCCGACGGGCAACTCGGTCCTCCGCGAGCAGTTCCTCGAACTGCTCGGGTCGGCGAACCTCTCGGACAAGAGCTGGGTCACGAACCAGTACGACACGTACGTGCTCGGCAACACCGCCCTCAGCTTCCCCGACGACGGCGGCATGATCCGCGTCGACGAGGAGAGCGGGCTGGGCTTCGCCATCGCGACCGATGCCAACGGCCGTTACTGCCAGCTCGATCCCAAGCAGGGCGCGCGTCTGGCCCTGGCCGAGGCGTACCGCAACGTCGCCGTCACCGGCGCCGTCCCCGCCGCCGTGACCGACTGCCTCAACTTCGGCAGCCCGGAGAACCCCGAGGTCATGTGGCAGTTCTCCCAGGCCGTCGAAGGTCTGGCCGACGGCTGCCTCGAGCTCGAGATCCCGGTCACCGGCGGCAACGTGTCGTTCTACAACCAGACCGGCACCGTCCCGATCCACCCCACGCCCGTCGTGGGCGTGCTCGGCGTCATCCAGGACGTCGCCAAGCGCGTGCCGTCCGGCTGGCAGGACGAAGGCGACAACATCTACCTGCTCGGCACGACGGCGCTCGAGCTCGACGGCTCCGCGTGGGCCGGCGTGATCCACGACCACCTCGGTGGTCGTCCTCCTGCCGTCGACCTCGCCGGCGAGAAGCAGCTCGCCGGGCTGCTGGCCGCCGGCGCCGACCAGTCGCTGCTGGCCGCCGCTCACGATCTGAGCGACGGCGGCCTGGCGCAGGCGCTGGCCGAGGCCGTCATGCGCTTCGGCGTCGGAGCGCGGGTCTGGCTCGGCGAGGTCCTCGAGCGCGACGGCATCGACACGGCGACGGCGCTCTTCAGCGAGTCGACCGGGCGCGTGATCGTGTCGGTCCCGCGCGAGGACGACGTCCGGTTCCGCGGTCTGTGCGAGGGTCGCGGCTACCCCGTGGCCCGCATCGGCGTCACCGACGCGCAGTCCGACTCGCTCGAGATCCAGGACGTCTTCACCGTCTCTCTCGACGAACTGCGCCGCACGCACCGAGCCACCCTGCCGGCTCGCTTCGGGGCGACGATCCCCCAGTAGCGCCAGCCGCTCGCCGAACCGGGCGAGCTCGTCGGGACCGGTCGTCACCGCACGACCGAGTCCCACGAGCTCGCCCGGTTCTGTCTGGTACGGGGCCGTCGGGTGCCTCTACGGGACCGCACGAGAAAAGCCCCCGACGTCGTCGAGGGCTTTCAGCTGGCTGGGGTACCTGGACTCGAACCAAGAACAACTGAACCAGAATCAGTCGTGTTGCCAATTACACCATACCCCAATGATGACACACGCTAGTGTTTCACCACGCGGATCGAAAACTCGAACCGAGTAACTACTGTACAGCATCTCCGAGCTGTCGAATGCCACCGATCAGGTCCCGGTTGATGACGGAGGCGACCTGCGCTCCCGAGCCGGCGGCGACGATGAGCTGCTGGGGGCCGGGAGCCGTCGATTCACCGGCGGCGTAGAGACCCGGCACGGACGTCCGCCCGTGCCCGTCGACGACCAGGAGACCGTCGGCGTCCAGCTCGGCACCCGTGGCGGCGACGTACTCGAGCGCCCCCGACCACGTGGGACGGACGAAGCCGCCGGTCCGCGGTACGACCGTTCCGTCGGCGAGCACGACGGCCCGCATCCCGTCGCGGTCGGCGTCGATCGACGCCACCCCGCGACGCTCGACGACGATCCCGCGCGAGACCAGCTCCGCCTCGTCCGCCGCCGACACCGCGTCCGACGATCCGTTCGTGAAGACGACGAGGTCGTCGCTCCACTGCGTCAGGAGTCGAGCGCGGTCGGCCAGGTCGGGGTGCTCGCCGATCACCGCGAGCAGCTGGTCGCGCTTGTCGTACCCGTCGCACTCGATGCAGCTGTGGATGAACGTCCCGTAGAACGCCCGCAGCGACTCGATCTCGGGCAACGTCTCATGCAGCCCCGTCGCCACGAGCACGACCCCCGCCGTCGCCTCGCTCGTCCGGCCGCGGAAGTCGCACGCGATGGCGAAGCCGCCGTCGACCGGGGTGACCGAGGTCGCGATCGTCATGCGGTGCTCGGCACCCTCGTACCCGAGGAACTCGTCGCGGCCCAGCTTCCGCAGCTCGAGCGGCGAGATGCCGTCGCGAGTCATGAACCCGTGCGACAGCAGCGTGGCCGAATTACGGGGTCGGTTGCTGTCGATCAGCAGCACGCGCCGGCGAGCACGCACAAGGTTGAGGGCAGCACTCAGACCCGCCGGCCCCCCGCCGATGACCGCGACGTCGAAGTCCATGCTCATGACCGGTCGGCGAGTCTCGCGAGGCGGGCCATGGTGGACTCGCGCCCGAGGATCTCCATCGACTCGAACAGGGGCGGGCTGACCCGGCGCCCTGACAAGGCCACCCGCAGCGGCCCGAAGGCGACCCGGGGCTTGAGCCCCATCCCCTCGACCAGCGCGCCCTTGAGCGCCGTCTGGATCGCGTCATGGTTCCAGTCGCCGACGGACTCCAGAGCCGCCGAGGAGGCGCGGAGCACGTCCACAGTCCCCTCCGGCAACGAGGCCAGAGCGTCGTCCTCGTAGACGAACTCATCGTCTCCGACGAACAGGAACGAGAGCATGCCGCGTGCCTCGCCCAACAGCGTCATGCGCTCCTGCACCAGGGGAGCCGCCTCCACCAGGACGGCGCGCTGCGCCTCGGTCGGCGGATTCTCGACGACGCCCTCGAGATAGGGAAGGAGGCGCTCGGCGAAGTCGTCGACCGAGAGCAGCCGGATGTGATCGCCGTTGATGGACTCGGCCTTCTTGAGGTCGAAGCGGGCGGGGTTCGGATTGACGTCCACGACGTCGAACGCCGCCACCATCTCATCGATCGAGAACACGTCGCGGTCGTGGGTCAGAGACCAGCCGAGGAGCGCCAGGTAGTTCACCAATCCCTCGGGGATGAAGCCCCTGTCGCGGTGGTGGAACAGATTGGCCTGCGGGTCGCGCTTCGAGAGCTTCTTGTTGCCGTCGCCCATGACGTACGGCAGGTGACCGAATCGCGGCACGAAGGTCGTGATGCCCAACTCGACGAGCGCCTCGTAGAGGGCGATCTGACGCGGTGTCGACGACAACAGGTCTTCACCCCGGAGCACATGCGTGATGCCCATCAGAGCATCGTCGAGCGGGTTGACGAAGGTGTAGAGGGGCACGCCGTTCGGACGGACGACGACGAAGTCGCTGAACGAGCCCGCCGGGAATGTGATCTCACCCCGGACGAGGTCGTCGAAGCTGAGGTCGCGATCCGGGACGCGCAGGCGAAGAGCAGGCTGGCGCCCCTCGGCTCGGAAAGCAGCACGCCGCTCCTCCGAGAGATCCCGCTCGAAGTTGTCGTAGCCCTGCTTGGGGTCGCGACCGTTGGCGATGTTGCGAGCCTCGATCTCCTCCCCCGTCGCGAAGCTCTCATAGAGGAGCCCGCGCTCGAGGAGCTGGTCGATGACACCGCGGTAGACGTCGTGGCGTTGCGACTGGCGGTACGGCCCGTGCGGGCCTCCGACGTCGACGCCTTCGTCCCAGTCGATCTTGAGCCACCGCAGACCGTCGAGGATCTGCTCGTAGCTCTCCTCACTGTCTCGAGCGGCATCGGTGTCTTCGATGCGGAAGATCAGCTTGCCGCCTGTGTGCCTCGCGTAAGCCCAGTTGAAGAGGGCTGTGCGGATGAGGCCCACGTGGGGCGTACCGGTGGGAGAGGGGCAGAACCGCACGCGCACATCGGCGCCGGTGGCGGTGGAGAAGGGAGCAGACATCGGAGTCGATCTTACCGCCGGGTGCCCGACGCGACCTCACGGGTTCTGCAGGCCGGCCTTAAA
>NZ_BJUV01000056.1 GCF_007988805.1 Frigoribacterium faeni
TGGTGCGTCGTACGGGACGCGGTGTGCTGCGGGCGGGGGCTGTCGGCGTGACCGCACCGGGTTTCGTACACCGCACCGTGTCTCGTCGTGGTGCGTTGTACGGGACGCGGTGCGGTGCACGGAAGGAGGCGCGGTGCGCGATCCCGGGAACGCGCACCGCGCCTCCCGCGTTGACTGGTGACATGAGCCCCGCGACACCCGAATCGAAGACCTGCCGTTCCTGTGGGCGCCGCATCGAGTGGCGGAAGAAGTGGGCGTCGAACTGGGACGACATCGCGTACTGCAGCGACTCCTGCCGCAAGCACAAGGTGACGGCGCACGATCGCGAGCTCGAGCAGCGCATCCGCGACCTGCTGGCGCAGCGTGCCGCCTCGTCGAGCATCTGCCCGTCCGACGTGGCCCGCTCGCTGCACCCCGACGACGAGGACGCCTGGCGCGACCTGATGGAGCCCGTGCGTCGCGCAGCCCGGCGGATGGTCGCCGCGGGCGAGGTCGACATCACCCAGGGCGGCTCCGTGGTCGACCCGTCGACGGCCAAGGGGCCCATCCGGATCCGACGGCATCGGTCGTGAGCCGCGGTCCGAATCCCCTGGGCGACGCTCCCGACCCCCACCGCCCGGCCGAGAGCCGTGACACGCGAGCCGCCGACCCCCTCCGCCCGGCAGCCGACCCCCACCGCCCGGCCGAGAGCCGCGACACGCGAGCAGCCGACCCCCTCCGCCCGGCAGCCGACCCCCTCCGCCCTGCCGCCGACCCCCGCCGCTCGGCCGCCGCCCGTATCGCCCGGACCTCGCACGACGCCCGCCCGTTCGGTCCGCGCTTCGTCGTGCCGCTGCTGTTCGGCCCCCTGCTGAACCCGATCAACACGACGATGATCGCGGTGGCGCTCGCCCCGATCTCGAGCGACCTGGGCATCGGCGCCGACCAGGCCATCTGGCTGGTCGCCGCGCTCTACCTGGCGAGCGCCGTCGGCCAGCCCACGATGGGCAAGCTCGCCGACCGCCTCGGTCCCAAGAAGGTGTTCGTCACCGGCATGGTGGTCGTCATGATCGCGGGCGTGCTGCCCGAGCTGCTGCCGTCGTTCGGCGGCGCCATCGCGGCCCGGGTGCTGATCGGCATCGGGACGTCGGCCGCCTACCCCGCGGCGATGACGGCGATCCGCAATCAGTCGGACCGCCTCGGCGTCGCGACGCCCCCGCTCGTGCTGGGCGGCCTGTCGATCTCGTCGCTGGCATCCGCGGCGGCAGGCCCCGCACTGGCCGGTGCTCTCATCGGCCTGTTCGGCTGGCACTCGATCTTCCTGGTGAACGTCCCGCTCGCCGGCATCGGACTCGTCCTGTCGCTGCTCTGGATGCCCAGCGACACCCTGCGCCCGCTCCGCGACGGCCCCGCCTCGCGACTGCCGCTGACCCGCGCCGTCGACCTGCCGGGACTCGCGTTGTTCGCGGTGACGATCGCCGCCCTGCTGGTATTCCTGCTCGATCTGCCGCAGGGGTGGTGGTGGCTGCTGGCCGTGGCAGGCGCAGCTCTGGCCGGTCTGATCCTGTGGGAGCTGCGCGCTGTGGCGCCGTTCATCGACGTCCGCGTGCTCGCCGGCAACGGCGCGCTCACCCGCACCTATCTGCGGTTGTTCCTGGTCTACGGCATCGCGTACACGGTCACCTACGGGTTCTCGCAGTGGGTGCAGTCCGTCGCCGGCATCGGCAGCGCCCAGGCAGGTCTGATCCAGCTGCCGGGCGCGATCGTCGCCGGGGTCGTGTCGTTCGTCTTCGCGCGGCGGTCGGGCGTCCGACTCCCGCTGATCGTGGCGGCCACCGTGCCGATCGCAGGAGGCGCGCTGCTGCTGGCCACCGGCTCGGGTTCTCCGGTCTGGTCGCTGGTGCTCGTGCCGGCCCTGTTCGGTCTCCCGCAGGGCCTCGCGTCCGTCTCGAACCAGGCAGCGCTCTACCGCCAGGTGCCGTCGTCGATGATCGGCACGGCCGCGGGCCTCTCGCGCACCGCCATCTACATCGGCGCGATCGGCGCGTCGAGCCTCATCGGCGGCGTCTACGGCGACGCCCCGACGACGGTCGGGCTGCACACGTTGGCCTGGGTCGTGGTGGGGCTGGCGGTCGTGGCGACGGCGCTGACGGTGTCCGACCGGTCGCTGCGGGCCCCCGCCGGGACCTGAGCGACGGCCCGGCGCCCTCTCCGGCGGCCCGAGGCAGGCCCGGAGGCGACCCGGAGAGGGCCCGAAGCCGACCCGAAGCCGACCCGAAGCCGGCCCGCAGGCAACCCCGAGCCGGGCCGCCACGCCGCCCCCGCGGTCACACGGGCTGCAGCTCGACCCAGGGCTCGGCGGGCAGCTCGACGCCGACGGCGTCGCCCGCCCGGACGTCCCCGCCGGCGAGCACGATGCCCATGACGCCGGCCTTGCGCACGAGCTCACCCGCCTCGTCGCGTCCGACCACGGCCTTGAGCAGCCCGGACTCGAACCGGTCGATCTGCAGGCATGGGTTGCGCAGTCCCGTGATCTCGACCCGCGCCTCCTGACCCAGGGCGAGCACGGTGCCGACCGGCAGGTCGAGCAGGTCGACGCCGTGGGTCGTGACGTTCTCGCCGAGGTCGCCCGGCGAGACGTCGTAGCCGAGGTCGGCGAGCTCGGCGAAGAGCTCGGCGTGCATCAGGTGCACCTGGCGGAGGTTGGGCTGGTCGGGGTCGCGGGCCACTCGCGAGCGGTGCTGCACCGTGCGACCGAGATGGGCGTCGCCCTCCACGCCGAGGCCGGCGAGCAGGGTGACGCGCTCGACCGGCGGCTTGCTGAACCGGTGGGTCGAGTCGAGGCCGACGGAGACGACGGAGGCGCGGGTCACGTCAGCCATCGTGGCCCGCCTCCGCGCGTCTGTCGACCCCCGTCTCGACCGGTCTCCGCGGAGGCGTGCCCCGACGAGGGCCCTCGGGCGGTGCGGCCCGCCTCGGAGAGGCACCTCGATGCGTCCCGCGTCAGCGGCGGACGTCGTGCAGGTGGTGCACGGGGTCGTGGACGAAGTACCGAGCCAGGGAGTCGACCGTGAACGCCGAGCCGTCGCTCCGCAGTCCCGTGCGGTCGAGCAGGTCGTCGGGCACGGCCGCGAACGCCTCCGCCACGGTCGCGGCCGCGGCGACGAGCTCGTCGGCGACCACGTCGGGCCGCTGGCCGGCGTAGTCGTCGTCGAGGGCGGTGGCGTCCTGGTCCCAGTTCGCGAAGGCGGGGGCGTCCTCGGCGAGCATCAGCCGGAGGCGCGTCTCGAACACCCGGAACACGTCGCGGACGTGCGCGCCGTACTCGAGCGGCGACCAGGTCGCCTCGTCGGGCCGGTCGCGCGCGTCGGGACGGGCGAGCTCGGCGGGCCAGGCGGCGGCGTTCGCCCGGATCAGGCCGGGCACGTCGCGGTACGAGACCGCCGCGGGGTCGAACCCGCACTCGTCGCAGCGGCGCTCGAGCACCCAGGTCCAGTTCTTCGTGTCGGGCGTGATCGGCATGGGCACGACGCTAGGGTGCGGCGGACCGCGGCCGCCATCGAGATCCTGCCGACCTCGGTCGCCGGGGTGCCAGCTCGCGCCGCCGACGGTCAGGCGGGGGAGTCGACGTCGGCCCCGTCCCAGAGGTCGGCGCAGTCGACCTGCTCGGCGGCGTGCGCGCGCAGGTACGGACCGGCCCCGCGATCACCGGACAGCGACGCGGCGAGCGCCGACCAGTGGTCCCGCCCGACCACGACGGGATGACCCGGTCGGCCGTCGAACACGGACTGCCGCAGCACGCCCGCGTCCGCGGCAGCGGTCGGACCGGCGTCCCCACCGGAGAGCAGTCGCGCGACCGCGGAGGCCGGCAGCGTCGGGTAGTCGACCAGCGTGATCAGGGCGACCCGCGCCTCCTGCGGGTCGGGGTCCGTCGTGGCGGCGCGGAGACCGGCCCGCAGCGACGCCGCGAGCCCGTCGGCCCAGTCGTCGGCGACGACGACGCGGACGGCCGAGCCGAGGAGGCGCGGGTCGCGACCCGACGCGTCCACCGCCCCGGAGTCGCCGGTCAGGAGGCGCGGGTCGGCGGTCAGCAGCGCCTCGGCCTCGTGCGCCCGTGCCCCGAGCACCACGACGACCCGGTCGCACCCGCCCGCGAGCAGGGTCGCCACCCCGCGGGTCAGCCACGGACCGCGCTCGTCGACGACGAGCGCCTTCGGCCGGCCCATGCGCGAGCCGGCGCCGGCGGCGAGCAGGAGACCGACGGCGGTCGGCATCCGAGCGGCGGCCGGAGCCGGGGCCGGAGCCGGAGCCGGGGCCGGAGCCGGAGCCGGAGCCGGAGTCGGGGCCGGAGCCGAGGCCGCAGCGGGTGCCGCGGGGCGCGCGCCGGTGACGGGCGTCGGATCGGGTCGTGCGGCCATTCCGACAGGCTAGCCAGGCGGGAGGGCGGCGTCCCGTCACGCCCCTCACCGCCTATCGTTGACCTACCGCCCGAGCCTCGCGCGCACCCCGTCCCTGCCGCGCCACGTCACCCGAGGAGCACCGTGTTCGAGATCGCCGACCGCCTGCTGGCCCGGCTCGACGCCGGCGAGCCCCTCGCGGTCGCGACGGCCGTCTCGATCGACGGCAGCGCCCCGCGCACGGTCGGCACCTCGATGGCCGTGACGGCCGACGGCACGGTGATCGGCAGCATCTCGGGCGGCTGCGTCGAGGGCGCCGTCTACGAGATCAGCTCGCAGGTGCTCGACGACGGGGCCGCTCAGCTCGAGACCTTCGGCTTCAGCGACGAGACGGCGTTCGAGGTGGGGCTGAGCTGCGGCGGCCGCATCGAGGTGCTCACCCGGCTCGTCACCCCGGACGACGCGGTCACGATCGCCGCCCTGCGCGAGGCCGCGGCTGGGCGCGAGGCCACGGCGCACGTCGTGCTGGGTCCGATCCGCACCGGCGAGGTCGTGGCGTCGATCGACGACTGCGACGGTCTGCGGGTCTTCAGCGAGCGCTCGGCACCTCCGCCGCGCCTCCTCGTCTTCGGCGCCGTCGAGTTCGCCGTGGCTCTCTGCGATGCGGGCGCCGTGCTCGGCTACCGCGTCACGGTGTGCGATCCGCGCCCGGTGTTCCTCACGCGCGAGCGGTTCCCGTCGGCGGACGAGATCGTCGTCGAGTGGCCGCCGCACTACCTCGCGCGCACCGAGGTCGACGACCGCACCGTCATCGCGGTGCTGTCGCACGACGAGCGCTTCGACGCCGACCTGGTGGAGGTCGCCCTGGCGTCTCCCGCGGCGTACGTGGGGGCGATGGGGTCGAGGACCACGCACGATCGGCGGATCGCCGCCCTGCGCGAGCGCTCGGTGGACGACGCGGCGCTCGACCGGCTGCACTCGCCGATCGGCCTCGACCTCGGCGCGAGCACCCCCGAGGAGACCGCCGTCTCGATCATGGCCGAGGTGCTGGCGGTGCGGTCCGGGGCGACACGGGCGTCGCTGCGCGACCGCGGCGGCAGCATCCACCTCACCGCCTGACGACGGCGCCGCCCGACGACCGCGTCGCCTGACGACCGCGACGCCCGACGACAGGCGACCCGGCCACCTCGACGGCGGGAGGCGCGGTGCGCGCCGGCACCGCGCCTCCTGAACCGCTCGTCCCGGTCCCTCAGTACCGGGTGGGCAGCCCCGCGAGCAGCTTGTCGGGCTGGATCGGCAGATCGCGCACGCGCACGCCCGTCGCGTGGGCGACGGCGTTCGCGACCGCGGCGGCCGCCCCCACGTTGCCGATCTCGCCGATGCCCTTGCCGCCCATCGGGGCGAGGTGCGGGTCCTCCTCGTCGAGCCACTCGACCTCGATCGAGCCCACGTCGGCGTTGGCGGCGACGTGGTAGGTGGCGAAGTCGTGATTGCCGTAGTCGCCCTGCGTCGGGTCGAGCATGCCGTGCTCGTGCAGCGCCATCGAGAGGCCCATCGTCATGCCGCCGACGAACTGCGACCGCGCGGTGCGGGCGTTCATGATGCGCCCGGCCGCGAACACGCCGACCATGCGCGGCACGACGATCTCGCCCGAGTCGAGGTCGACGCGCGCCTCGACGAACTGGGCGCCGTAGGCGAACCGGGAGTGGTCGCTCATCGCCGCGATGTCCTCCTCGATGTCGACGACGACCTCGAGACCCTCAGGAGGCACGGGCTGGCCCTGCGACAGCAGCTCCGTCACCTGCCGACTCGCCTTCGTGACCGCCCAGCCCCACGACGCCGTGCCGGACGAACCGCCCGCGACCCCCGCGGTGGGCAGGTCGCTGTCGGCGATGCTCAGGTCGATGAGATCGACCGGCACCCCGAGCTCGGCCGCGGCGATCTGGGCCATGACGGTGCGGGCGCCCTGGCCGATGTCGGTGGCGTTGACGCCCACCGAGAACCGTCCGCCGGGCAGCGCGGTGACCCGGGCGCCGGCCGGCATGACGCTCGCCGGGTAGGTCGCGGCGGCCACGCCGGTGCCGACCAGCCAGCGGCCGATCCGACGGACGCCCTGGCGCGGGTCGCGGTCGTGCCAGCCGAACAGCTCCGCGCCGCGGGTCAGGCACTCGACCAGGTGACGGCTGCTGAACGGCTGCCCGGTGTGCGGGTCGACCTCGGGCTCGTTGCGCAGCCGCAGCTCGACCGGGTCGATCTCGAGCTTCAGCGCCAGCTCGTCCATCGCGGACTCGACGGCGTAGATGCCGGGGGCTTCGCCGGGTGCCCGCATCCACCGCGGCGTCGGCACGTCGAGCCGGGCCAGTCGGTGGGTCATCAGGCGGCTGGGCGCGGCCCAGAGGTGACGGGTCGGCTCGGCGGTCTGCTCGGTGAACTCCTGCAGCGTCGACGAGTGCGAGTACGTCTGGTGCGACAGCGCCGACAGATGCCCCCCGGAGTCGGCGGCGAGGCGGATGCGCGAGATCGTCGGGGTGCGGTAGCCCGACAGCGAGAACATCATCTGCCGGGTGTAGGCGAGCTTCACCGGCCGGCCGGACAGCATCGCGCCGATCGACGCGAGAACGACCACCGGGCGGGCGGAGCCCTTCGAGCCGAAGCCGCCGCCGACGTGCTGCGCGCGCACCCGCACGACGGCCGGGTCGAGCGAGAACAGCGTGGCGAGCGAGGTGGCGACGCCGCTCGTGCCCTGGTTCGAGTCGAGGACGTCGAGACGGCCGTCGACCCAGGTGGCGACGGTGGCGTGCGGCTCCATCGGGCTGTTGAACAGGGCAGCGGTCTCGTACGTCTCGTCGATCGTGACCGAGGAGTCGGCCATCGCCGCGTCCACGTCGCCCTGCGACGTGTCGGTCTCGAAGCCCGCGTTCACGGTCTCGGGCGCGTAGAGCGTCGGGTGGTCGGTGCTCAGCACGACGTCGATCCCGCCCTCGTCGTACTCCACGCGGAGAGCCGAGGCGGCCTCGCGGGCGGTGTCGAAGGTGTCGGCCAGCACGAGCGCGACGGGCTGACCGCGGTAGGCGACCGCGGCGGACTGCAGGACCAGCAGCTCGCCGTCCTCCGCGTCCTCGAGGTGCGGTGCCTGGTCGTGCATGACGACGGCCCGCACGCCTGGCATCCTCAGCACCTCGTCGCGGTTCGAGCCCATGATCGTGCCGGTCGTCACCGACGACTGCGCGATCCAGCCGTAGAGCACGCCGTCGGGCGTGTGCTCGTACGCGTAGCGGGCGGCGCCGGTGACCTTGTCCCGGCCCTCGAGCCGGGCCACGGGAGCACCGAGGCCGGTGGGGACGCTCGTGTCGACCGGGGTGACGACGTCGACGGTGCTCACGCCGCGCCTCCCTCGTGCCCGGTGGAGGCGGGATCGACGTCGGCCGCGACGCGGCGCGGCGACCCGTTCGATCCGGTGGGGCGGAACGGCGACGGGTCGCCGCCGTCCTGCTCCTGTTCCGCGTCGAGCCCGGCCAGCTCGCTCAGGACCCCGACGATCAGGCGCTTGAGCAGCGGCACCTTGAACGCGTTCTGCTCGGTGGTCGTCGCGGCGGCCAGCTCGACGTCGGCGGCGGCGGCGAAGGAGGCGGGGGTCGCCTCGGTGCCGACCAGCGCCTCCTCGGCGGCCCGGGCCCGCCACGGGACGGGCGATGCCGCACCCAGGGCGATGCGCACGTCGGTGATCGTGCCCGACTCGTCGACCTCGAGCGCGGCGGCGACCGAGCCCAGGGCGAACGCGTACGAGCGGCGGTCGCGGGCCTTGCGATAGGTCGAGTTGGTCGCCCAGGGAAGGGCGGGCAGCTCGACGGCCGTGATGAGGGCGCCGTCGGGCAGGTTCGTGTCGCGCGTCGGGTCGTCGCCGGGCTCGCGGAAGAACTCGCCGATCGGGAGGCGCTGCTCGCCGTCGACCGTCTCGAACACGACGGTCGCGTCGAGGGCCGCGAGGGCCACGGCCATGTCGCCGGGATGCGTGGCGATGCACCGGTCGTTGACGCCGAGGATGCCCAGCTCCCGCGAGAGGCCCGCGATCGCACCGCAGCCGGTGCCGGGTTCGCGCTTGTCGCAGGGCTTCGTGGTGTCCATGAAGTACGTGCAGCGGGTGCGCTGCAGCAGGTTGCCGCCGGTCGTCGCCTGGTTCCGCAGCTGGCCCGACGCGGCGCTGACCAGGGCGCGGGTCAGCAGCGGGTAGCGCGTGCGGATGAGCGGGTGCGCCGCGAGGTCGCTGTTGCGCACCCCGGCGCCGATGCGGACTCCGCCGGCCGGCAGGGACTCGCTCGCGGGCAGCTCGTCGACGCCGCCGAAGTCGACGCGGCTGACGTCGACGAGCAGGTCGGGGCGCTCGACACCGAGCTTCATCAGGTCGACGAGGTTGGTGCCGCCGCCGAGCGGTTTGGCGTTCCGGGTGGTGCTCAGCGCGGCGACGGCCGAGGCGACGTCGGCGGCCCGCTCGTACTCGAAGGTCTTCATCGGGTCGCTCCGTCGGTGGCGGTTGCTGCGGTTGCTGCTCTGCCCGCGGTGCCCGCGGTTGCCGCGGTTGCCGCGGTTGCCGCGGTTGCCGCGGTGCCCGCGGTTGCCGCGGTGGCCGCGGTGGCTGCGGTGCCCGCGGTTGCCGCGGTGCCCGCGGTGGCCGCGGTGGTCGTGGCGGCGGCGGCGGGGGTGGTGGTGGCTTCGCCGGTGCTGGTGCCGGTGCCGGTGCCGGTGCCGGTGGCTGCGGCGGTGGTCGCGTCGTGGGCGCAGGCGGCGTCGTGCACGGCCGGCACGATGTTCATGTAGGCGCCGCACCGGCAGAGGTTGCCGCTCAGTCGCTCGCGCACCTCCTCGTCGTCGAGTTCGATCTCACCGTCGGTGAGGTCGGTGGTGACGTGACTCGGCATGCCGGCCCGCGCCTCCTCGATCATGCCGACCGTCGAGCAGATCTGACCCGGAGTGCAGTAGCCGCACTGGTAGGCGTCGCGATCGAGGAACGCCTGCTGCACGGGGTGCAGCGTGTCGCCGTCGGCGAGGCCCTCGACGGTGGTGATGTCGCTGCCCTCGGCGCTGACGGCGAGCACGAGGCAGCTGTTGGTGCGGCGGCCGTCGACCAGGACGGTGCAGGCGCCGCACTGGCCGTGATCGCAGCCCTTTTTCGAGCCGGTCAGATCGAGGCGCTCGCGGAGGGCGTCCAGCAGAGACGTGCGGTTGTCGACGTCGAGTCGGTGGGGGGAGCCGTTGACGTCGAGGGTGATGGACGTGGTGGGCACGCCGGGCGTGCTCGATCGGGGTGGACTGGTTTCTGCGCTGACCTGGGACACCATGCGTGCACGGTATTCCCGGCTGGACGCCGGTGCCCGTCCGCTGTCCCCTTTGCGCAGCCGCCGCGTCGCCGCCGGTGCACCGCACCGCGTAGTGCCCACCGCACCGCTCCGCTCCGCACCGCCCCGCACCGCGTCCCGCCCGCCGCACCGCGTTCCGTGCACCGCACCCCGTCTAGTCCCGGTGCGCTGCACAAAACGCGGTGCGTTCGCGCCGCGCTGCGCCGCCCGCGCGGCCCCATAGTCACCGCACCGCGTTCCGTGCACTGCACCCCGTCTAGTCCCGGTGCGCTGCACGAAACGCGGTGCGTTCGCGCCGCGCTGCCGCGCAGCGGTGCTGCGCGCGCCCGCGGCCCCCGCACCGCGTTCCGTGCACGGCACCACGTCTAGTCCCGGTGCGCTGCACGGGACGCGGTGCGTTCGCGCCGCCCGCGCCGGCCGCCCGCGCCGGCCGCCCGCG
>NZ_BJUV01000057.1 GCF_007988805.1 Frigoribacterium faeni
CGGGGTGCGGCGAGGGGGTGGGCGAGCGGGCGAACGGGCGGGCGGGGTGTGTGCGGACGGGCGGGCGGGGGAGACGAGGAGGCGCGGGGCGGCACGACCGCGCCGCAGCCCGAACCGCAGAGGGTGCGGAAAGATGGGGTCGTGCCTCTCGTCTCGACCGATACCGCTCTGCTCACCCGCCTGCGCTCCGACCTGTCGTCGTCGGGGTTCACCGTCGAACGCCTGAGCAGCCCCGAGGCCTGGGGTGCGACGGCCGGCGCCGCGCTGTTCCGCGGCGAGCGGGTCGCGGCCCGCCGGGCACTGCGACGCAGCGTCGACGCGCACGAGAGCATCCGCGGCGCCGCCACCCTTGCGATGCTGTTCATCCTCGGCTACCCGCAGAGCCGGGACGAGGTCGAGGCGGCGCTGCCGACCCTCGGCGTCGACGGCGCGATCGCCCTGGGCCTGGTCGAGGCGTCCGACACCCTCGAGTCGACCAGCACCGGCACCAGCAGCACCGGCACCAGCACCAGCACCGGCACCAGCACCAGCACCAGCAGCACCGGTACCGCCGCCGCTCCCGGATCAGCCGTCCGCGCCCGGGTCGACCTCCGCCCCTACTCGTTCGTCGACGCGGGCGGCGAGGTCAGCTGGTGGATCGCCTCGGACCTCGGCGAGCTCGCGCTCGGCGGCGCCCTCCGCGAGGACCACGTGCTCGGCGTCGGCGGAGCCTCGGCGACCCTCGCCGGCCTGATGATCCCGCGGCAGGTCGACCGGGCGCTCGACCTCGGCACCGGCTGCGGCATCCAGGCCCTGCACGTCGCGCGGCACGCCCGCCGGGTGGTCGCCACCGACATCTCGCAGCGCGCCCTCGACTTCGCCGCGTTCAACGCCGCGCTCAACCTGGTCGACGGCATCGAGTTCCGGCTGGGCAGCCTCTTCGAGCCGGTGGCCGGCGAGACCTTCGACCACATCGTCTCGAACCCGCCCTTCGTCATCACGCCGCGGGTCGAGGGCGTGCCCGAGTACGAGTACCGCGACGGCGGCATGGAGGGCGACGACCTCGTCGCCGCGGTCGTCGCCCAGGTCGGCGAGCACCTGACCCCCGGCGGCGTCGCGCAGCTCCTCGGCAACTGGGAGCAGGGAGGCGCGGGTTCCGCCCCCGCGAAGAAGGGCGCGTACTCGGTGGCCGACTGGGCCGCCCGGGGCGGCGTGCCCCTCGACGTCTGGGTCGTCGAACGCGAGGTGCAGGACCCGGCCGCCTACGCCGAGACCTGGATCCGCGACGGAGGCACGCGTCCCGGCACCGACGACTTCGAGCGTCTCTCCGAGGCCTGGCTCGGCGACTTCGAGGCACGGCGCATCGACGAGATCGGCTTCGGCTACGTGACGCTGAGGCGCCCCGTCGACGGGGCGGCCGTGCCCCTGGTGCGCATCGAGCGCCTCCTCGGGGGGATCGGGTCGAACGACGCCGGTCTCGGCGCGCACCTGCTGACGACGTTGGACGCGGTCGAGGTCCTGAGCCGGCTGGACGACGACGCCCTGCTCGCCGCGCACCTCCGCGTCGCGGGCGACGTCACGGAGGAGCGCCACTACTGGCCCGGCAACGACGATCCCACCGTCATCACCCTGCGCCAGGGCGGCGGATTCGCCCGCAGCGTCGAGTCGGGCACCGCCCTGTCGGCGCTGGTCGGGGCGTGCGACGGCGAGCTCTCGGCGGCGGCGATCGTCGGGGCGCTGGCGCAGCTGCTCGACGTCGAGGAGGCACGGCTCGAGCAGGAGCTGACCCCGCGCCTCCGCGAGCTGGTCACCGTGGGCATGCTGCGGCTCTGAGGTCGCCGACGGCCTCACGGCCGGCGACCGAGGAAAACCCAACCGCACTCGGTTTTCACTGATACCGTGCACGCATGACGACCTCCACCACCGGCAACGCCGCCGACGAACACGCCCGCCTCACCGAGCTGCTGCAGCGACTCACCCTCGAGGAGAAGGTCCAGCTGCTGACCGGCCGCGACTTCTGGACGACCCACCCGCTCGAGCGGATCGGGCTGCGACGCATGCTCGTCAGCGACGGCCCCAGCGGGGTGCGCGGCGAGGTGTGGGACGAACGGTCGCCGTCTCTGAACCTGCCGAGCGCCTCCTCGCTGTCGTCGTCGTGGGATCCCGCCCTCGCTCGACGCTACGGCGCGGCCGCCGCCGTCGAGGCCCGCCGCAAGGGCGTCGACGTCGTGCTCGGCCCGACGATCAACCTGCATCGCTCGCCGCTCGGCGGGCGCCACTTCGAGGCGTTCAGCGAGGACCCGGTGCTGACCGCCGACCTCGCCGCCGCCTACGTGCACGGCGTACAGGAGAACGGCGTCGGCGCGACCCCCAAGCACTACGTCGCCAACGACTACGAGACCGACCGCTTCACGGCGAGCACCGAGGTGAGCGACCGCGCCCTGCGCGAGCTCTACCTGCTCGCGTTCGAGAAGTCGATCGTCGAGGCGCGCGCGTGGCTGGTGATGTCGTCGTACAACTCGATCAACGGCGTCACCGCGACCGAGAACGAGCTGCTCGAGACCCCGCTCAACAGCGAGTGGGGCTTCGACGGCGTCGTCGTCAGCGACTGGACGGGCGTGCGCAGCCTCGAGAGCGCCCGCCACTCGCAGGACCTCGTCATGCCCGGGCCCGACGGCCCCTGGGGCGCCGCTCTCGTGGCGGCCGTGGCGTCGGGCGACGTGCCCGTCGAGGCCGTCGACCGCAAGGTGATGCGCCTCCTGCAGCTGGCCGCCCGGGTCGGCGCGCTCGAGGGCTTCGAGCCGGTCGTCGCCGAGCCGGTCTCCGTCGAGGACGGCATCGCGTTCGTCCGCGAGGCCGCCGCCGCCGGCACCGTGCTGGCGCACGACCGGGCCGGTGCCCTGCCGCTCGACGCGTCCCGCGTGCGGTCGGTCGCCGTCATCGGGCACAACGCCCGCTTCGCCCGCACCCAGGGCGGGGGCAGCGCGACCGTGCTCCCCGAGAAGGTCGTCACGCCGATCGAGGGCATCGAGGCCGCGTTCCCCGGCGCCACCGTCACGTACTCGGTCGGCGCCGTCGTGCAGGAGGGGGTCGCCGAGCTGCCGCTCGACCGCATCACCAACCCGGTCACGGGCGAGCCCGGCGTGCGGGTGTCGTTCCGGGCGGGCGACGAGGAGCTCTTCGGCGAGGACCGCCGGGCCACGTCGCTGGTCTGGTTCGGCGGCGACGCCCCCATCTCGTCGAGCGACGTGGTCCGCTTCTCGACGCGCTACACGCCCGAGACGACCGGTGAGATCCTGCTCGGCGTCGCCTCGGTCGGCCACTCGGTGATCCGGGTCGACGGGGAGGTCGTGCTCGACGGCACGAGCGAGGCCGTCGGCGACGACCTCGGTGCGGCGTTCCTGTCGCCGCCGTCGCAGTCGGCGGCCGTCTCGGTCGTCGCCGGCGAGCCGATCGACGTCGTGATCGACCACACCATCGCCCCGAGCGCGCTTGGCGGCGCCCTGAGCTACACGTTCGGCATCGAGCCCGACGACAGCGACCCGGCCGGCCTGATCGCGTCCGCCGTCGAGGCCGCCGCGGCCGCCGACGTCGCGATCGTCGTCGTCGGCACGAACAGCCGCGTCGAGTCCGAGGGCTTCGACCGGACGTCGCTCGGGCTGCCCGGCCGGCAGGACGAGCTCGTCTCGGCGGTCGCCGCCGCGGCGCGGTCGACCGTGGTCGTCGTCAACTCGGGCTCGCCCGTCACGATGCCCTGGCGCGACGAGGTCGACGCCCTGCTGCTGACCTGGTTCGGCGGACAGGAGTACGGCAACGCCCTCGCCGACGTGCTGACCGGCGCCGTCGAGCCCGGCGGACGCCTGCCCACGACCTGGCCGGCCGAGCAGGCCGACGTGCCCGTGATCGACGTCACGCCGGTCGACGGGAAGGTCTCGTACGACGAGGGCATCCACATCGGCTACCGCGCCTGGCTCAAGGCCGGCGCGACCCCCGCCTACCCGTTCGGCCACGGCCTCGGCTACACGACCTGGTCGCTCGACGCCGTGTCGGCGACGCCCGAGGTCCGCGAAGGAGGCACGGTGACGGTCTCCGTCGACGTCACCAACACCGGTGCGCGCCCCGGCAAGCACGTGGTGCAGGTCTACGCGTCGCGGGGCGAGTCCGTCGTCGACCGCCCGGTGCGCTGGCTCGTCGGTTTCGCACCCGTCGTGGCCGATGCGGGCGAGACGTCACACGTCGAGGTCGCCGTTCCGGCTCGGGCCTTCGCCGACTGGCGTGACGGAGCCTGGGCCTACGAGCCGGGCGCGTTCCGTCTGCACGTGGGGTCGTCGCTGGCGGATCTTCCGTTGGAGGCGTCCACCGAGATGCGGGGCTGACCTGCGCCTCCTCGGGGCCGAGGTCGAGGCTCTGACGCAGGACGGGCGGGTCCGTCGTCTCCGGTCGATCGTGGTCGACCGGTCGTGACGGACCCGCCCGTTCTCGTGCGGTGTCAGGAGCGGTGGTTGCCCACGCGGTCGCCCCAGGTGCGCCACGAGTACTCGGGCACGAAGCCCAGCAGGTCGCGGGCCTTGTCGGAGCTGAGCAGCGGCTCGTTGCCCTCGACGGCCGCGCGACGCTCGACGTCGGGCCAGTAGCGGTCGGCCAGGACGGCCGTCGGGGTGTTCATGACCGTGTCGGCGTTGGCGATGATGAACGCCTCGAAGCCGACCAGATCGGACTGCAGGGCCTTGCGGACGGCCTGGGCGCCGTCACGGGCGTCGATGTACGAGAAGAGGTTGAACGTGCGGCCCTCGGGCGACTCGTCGAACGGGAAGGCCTCGTAGTCGCCGTCGTCCATCACGTTCGAGAAGCGAAGGCCGATGAGTTTGAGCTGACGGTCCCAGCGGGTGAAGTGCCGCGCCATCTCCTCGTCGACGGCCTTGCCGAGCGAGTACGACGACTCGGGTCGCACCGGGTAGTCCTCGTCGACCGGCAGGTAGGGCGGGTCGAGGTCGAACGGGATGCCCAGCAGGGTCTCGCTCGAGGCCCAGACGACGTTGCGGATGTGCGCGGCCCGCGCGGCGGCGAAGACGTTGTAGCTGGCCGTCACGTTGTTCGTGAAGAGCGTCGCGTTCGGCACGAGCCCGGGTGCGGGGATCGCGCCGAGGTGCACCACGGCGTCGATCGAGTCGTAGCGGTCGTCGACGTGGGTGAGGGCCTGCAGGACCTCGCCGTAGTCGGCCAGGTCGACGCGGACGAACGTGACGCCGTCGACGGGGTCGGGGCTCGGCACGCGGTCGAGCAGCACGACCTCGTAACCGTGCTCGACCAGGTCGCGCACGACCGCGCGGCCGAGCTTGCCGCTGCCGCCGGTGACGGCGACGCGCTCGGGGGTGGTGGGGGGAGTGGACGTCATCGTCTGTTCTTCCTTGCCTGTCGGGGGGACTCCGTTCTATCAGCAGCCACCGTCAGTCGCGCGGCGTACGCTGCCGACGGGCGCAGCGAGCGCCCGACGTCGCCGCCGACGCAGGCGGCATGACGTCCGAGACGAGCGAGAGGCCTTCACCATGAAGCCGACCGAACACCAGCACGACCCCGCCGATCACGTCGTCGACGATCACGTCGACGCGGCCGCCGTGCACGGCGACAGCGACGAGACCGTCGTCCCGCACGGCGGCTCCGCCGCCGTCGACGCGACCCGCGAAGGCGCCGTGGATGACGTCGACCAGGCTCTGGGCGGACACATCCCGCTGCGCTGAGCGCCGCTGCAGCAGCGCGGTGGCGCCCTTACGGCGCCTCCGGCCTCCTCGACGACGGGTGAGAGTCCTCACCCGTCGAAGATCACCCGGTCGCCCGGCGTCCGGGTGCGCTACTTTTGACCGTGCTCTCGGCTGGTTACCGAGGCGCCCGTGTCCTCCAGTCGAGCGGCCCGTCGCGTGTGATCTCCTGATCCGATCATGCCCGACTCCTGCTCGCGGACACGGTTCGCACGCCCCCGTCCGAGCTCGTCTCGTCGATGGGGGCGTGCCTTGTCTCCCGGACCATCTCATGGCAATATCGAGGCATCCTCATCTCGCGGCACGGTTCAGGGGCGAGAAGAGGCGTCGTGCACAGGACCATCCCGGACCCTGAGCCCGTTCCCTCCACCGGCGGCACCCTGACTCGCTGCCGGTGGAGAGAGCGCCTCCCGGAGGCGTCGGCCGGGTGCATGCGGCAAGATCGACACATCATGTCCTCCGCTTCCACCGCACCTCTCGCCGCCCTGCTCCCCGCCGACCCGGGGGACGCCTCCTACGACGCGGACGCGGCCTACGCGGACTTCGCGGGGTGGGCCGAGAGTCGAGGGCTGCCGCTCTACCCCGCGCAGGACGAGGCCATGATCGAGCTCGTCTCGGGCGCATCGGTCATCCTCAGCACGCCGACCGGAACGGGCAAGTCCCTGGTCGCCGCGGGCGCGCACTTCGTGGCCCTCAGCCGCGGGCAGCGCAGTTACTACACGGCTCCGATCAAAGCCCTGGTGAGCGAGAAGTTCTTCGCCCTGGTCGACCTGTTCGGGCCCGAGAACGTGGGCATGGTCACGGGCGACTCCTCGGTCAACTCCGACGCGCCCATCATCTGCTGCACGGCCGAGATCCTCGCGAACCTGGCCCTGCGCCACGGTGCCGACTCCGAGGTCGACCAGATCGTGATGGACGAATTCCACTTCTACGGCGACCAGTCGCGCGGCTGGGCCTGGCAGGTGCCGCTCCTGCTGCTGCCCCGGGCGCAGTTCCTGCTGATGTCCGCCACCCTCGGCGACGTCACCCGCATCACCGACGACCTCTCGCGGCGCACCGGCCGGCCCGTGGCCCGGGTGACCGGGGTCGAGCGGCCGGTGCCGCTCCACTACACCTACGCCCAGACGCCCGTGCAGGAGACGGTCGAGGACCTCCTCTCGACCGGCGAGGCCCCCGTCTACGTCGTGCACTTCTCGCAGGCGGCGGCTCTCGAGCGCGCGCAGGCGCTGTCGAGCATCAAGGTCGCGAGTCGGGAGCAGCGCGACGAGATCGCCGAGCTGATCGGCGGGTTCCGCTTCAGCACCGGCTTCGGCAAGACCCTGGGCAGGCTCGTCCGCTCGGGCATCGGCGTGCATCACGCCGGCATGCTGCCGAAGTATCGGCGCCTCGTCGAGCAGCTGGCCCAGCGCGGGCTGCTGAGGGTCATCTGCGGCACCGACACGCTCGGGGTGGGCATCAACGTGCCGATCCGCACCGTGCTGCTGACGGCTCTGACGAAGTTCGACGGCACGCGCATGCGCCAGCTGTCGGCTCGCGAGTTCCACCAGATCGCGGGCCGGGCGGGCCGCGCCGGCTACGACACGTCGGGGACGGTCGTGCTGCAGGCCCCCGAGCACGAGATCGACAACCTCAAGGCCATCGAGAAGGCCGGCGACGACCCGAAGAAGAAGCGCAAGATCGTGCGCAAGAAGGCCCCCGACGGGTTCGTCTCGTGGGGCGAGCCGAGCTTCCAGAAGCTCATCGCGGCCGAGCCCGAGGCCCTCACCTCGCACATGCAGATCACCCACGCGATGCTGCTCAACGTGATCGGCCGCGGCGGCGACGTCTTCGGCAACGTCCGGTCGCTGGTGTTCGACAATCACGAGCCGAGGTCGCGCCAGTACGCGATGGCCCGGCAGGCGATCTCGATCTACCGCACGCTGCGCACCGCCGAGGTGGTCGTGCAAGAGCCCGGCGTCGACGGCGGCGCGCCGGTCATCCGCCTCACGGTCGATCTGCAGGCCAACTTCGCGCTCAACCAGCCTCTCTCGCCGTTCGCGCTCGCGACCTTCGACGTGCTCGACCGCGAGTCGCCGAGCTATGCGCTCGACGTCGTCTCGGTCGTCGAGTCGACCCTCGACGACCCGAGGCCGATCCTGTCGCAGCAGCAGTTCAAGGCACGCGGCGAGGCGGTCGCCGCGATGAAGTCCGAGGGCATCGAGTACGACCAGCGCATGGAGCTGCTCGAACTCGTGACGCACCCGAAGCCGCTCGACGAGCTCCTGACGGCCCTGTTCGAGACGTACAAGGCGTCGCAACCCTGGATCGGCGACTTCGAGCTGAGCCCGAAGTCGGTGGTCCGCGACCTCTACGAGCGCGCCATGACCTTCGGCGACTTCGTCAACTTCTACGGACTGGCCCGGTCGGAGGGGCTGGTGCTGCGGTACCTGTCCGACGCGTTCCGTGCGCTGCGTCAGACGGTCCCGGACGAGGCCAAGACCGACGAGCTGGCCGACCTGATCGAGTGGCTCGGCGAGCTGGTGCGACAGGTGGACTCGAGCCTCCTCGACGAATGGGAGGAGATGCTCAACCCGCGCGAGGCCGACGCGCACGACGACATCGTGCCGCCGGTGCTGCGCCGCTTCAGCGCCAACGAGCGGGCGTTCCGCATCGCCGTCCGCAACGAGATGTTCCGGCGGGTGCAGTTCGCCGCTCTCGACGACGCCGAGTCGCTCGGGCAGCTCGACGCCGCCTCCGGCTGGGACGTCGACCGCTGGGGCGAGGCTCTCGACCGGTACTTCGACGAGTACGACTCGATCGGCACCGACGCGGCCGCGCGCGGACCGCACATGCTGCAGGTCGAGCAGCTGCCCACGGTCTGGCGCGTCCGTCAGATCCTGGCCGACCCCGAGGGCGACCACGACTTCGGCATCTCGGCCGTCGTCGATCTGGCGTCGAGCGACGAACGGGGCGAGGCCGTGGTGACGGTCACCGCGGTCGGCCCGGCGTCCGAGCGCACCCGGGTCGCAGCCGGCGAGGAGTAACCTCGTTCGCGTGCTCCCCGACCCGGGGGCCGCCGACGACCGCAGCACCACCGTGCTCCGTTCCACGAGGAGAATCCATGTCTCGCCTGTCCGGAAGAGTCGCGATCGTCACAGGAGCCGCGTCCGGCATCGGCGAGGCCATCGTCCGTCGGTTCGCCGACGAGGGGGCGAGGGTGGTCGCGACCGACATCGTCGACGGCTCGGCCGTCGCGGCCGAGGCGGGTGCCGAGTTCCTCCGCCACGACGTCGCCAACGGCGGCGACTGGAAGCGCGTCATGGATCACGTGGCCTCGCAGTACGGCCACCTCGACGTCCTCGTCAACAACGCCGGCATCGTCTCGGGTCAGTCGATCGACGTCACCCAGCTCGAGAGCTGGAACCGCGTCTTCGCCGTCAACGTCACCGGCGTCATGCTCGGCACGCGCTTCGCCATCGAGCAGATGCGGGCCAACCCCGACGGCGAGGGCGGGTCGATCATCAACCTCGCGCCCGCCACCTCGTTCCTCGGTTTCGGCGACGATGCGGCCTACACGGCCAGCAAGCACGCCCTGGTGGGGTTGACGCGGTCCAGCGCCGCTCACGCCGCTCAGGAGGGCTGGAACATCCGCATCAACTCGCTGCACCCCGGGCCCACCGACACGGCGATGTTCCGCCGGCAGGTCGAGGCGCAGCCCGCCCTGCTCGACGCGTTCAAGACGATGAGCCCGAGAGGCCGTCTGGCGAAGCCCGAGGAGGTCGCCGGGCTGGCGCTGCACCTGGCGTCCGACGACTCGGCGTTCTCGACGGGCGCGCAGTTCGTCGTCGACGGCGGGCTGTCGAGCACGCACCCCTCGATGTAGCGCGCGCGGCGCACCCCGAGACGCGGCGCTCTGCATCGGGTTCCGTGC
>NZ_BJUV01000058.1 GCF_007988805.1 Frigoribacterium faeni
CGGGGACTTCGCTTCGCTCGTCGATGCGGGGGGCGGGGGTCAGTTGTCTCGGGGGTGCTGGGCGGTGGCGTCGCGGCCGGTGACGGGGTAGGGGCCGGTCATGCCCTCACGGAGACGCGCCGCCGCGAGGATGCGGTCGCGCTGCAGATGCCAGCCGAGCATGAGCAGGGGGATGATCACGACCAGCGACATCACCGTGAACGAGCCGATCGGCCAGTCCACGGCCATGAGCACGATCACCGCGAGCAGGAACGCCAACGTCAGATAGCTCGTCACCGGAGCCCCGGGCAGACGGAAGGACGGCTCCTTCGCCTTGCCCTGCTTCGCCCACTGCCGCAGTCGCATCTGGCACAGGATGATCGTGCCCCATGCCGTCAGGATGCCGAGCGACGCGATGTTGAGCACGATCTCGAACGCCGCACTCGCCCCCACGATCGCGTTCAGACCCACACCGAGGAGGGTGATCGACGCCGTCAGGAGGATGCCGCCGAACGGCACCCCGCCCTTCGACATCTTCGTGGTGAACGTCGGCGCCGAGCCGTTCATCCCCATCGAGTGCAGCACTCGACCCGTCGAGTAGAGACCGGCGTTCAGGCTCGACAACGCCGCCGTCACCACCACGAAGTTCATGATCGAGCCGGCGATCCGACCCACCTCGGGGCTGCCGATGCTGCTGAAGAAGGTCACGAACGGGCTCTCGCCCTCCGCGTACGCGGTGTACGGCAGCAGCAGCGACAACAGCACGAGCGAACCGACGTAGAACACGGCGATACGGAGGATCACCGTGTTGATCGCCCGCGGGACGACCTTCTCGGGGTTCTGCGTCTCTCCCGAGGCCGTGCCCACCAGCTCGATGGCCGCGTAGGCGAACACGACGCCCTGCACCACGATCACGGCGGGCAGCAGACCGTTCGGCAGCACGCCGCTGGCGGCGATCAGCGACCAGCCCGTGTCGACGGCGGCCCCCTCGTGCGTCACCGGGAACGCGGCGGCCAGCCACACGACTCCGACGATCAGGAAGATCACCAGCGCGGCGACCTTCACGATCGCGAACCAGAACTCCATCTCGCCGAAGACCTTCACCGCGAGCAGGTTGACCGACAGCACGACCGCCAGCGCCACGAGCGCGAGCAGCCACTCCGGAGCGGCCGTGAAGGCGTTCCAGTACTGCAGGTAGAGGGCGACGGCGGTGACGTCGACGATCGCCGTCATGGCCCAGTTGAGGAAGTACATCCAGCCGGCCGCGTACGCGAACTTCTCACCGAAGAACTCGCGGGCGTACGACACGAACGAGCCCGAGGAGGGGCGGTGCAGCACGAGCTCGCCGAGCGCCCGGAGGATGAAGAACGCGAAGACGCCGCACACGGCGAACACGATCGCCAGCGCGGGACCCGCGCTCGCCAGCCGACCGCCCGCTCCGAGGAACAGACCGGTGCCGATCGCGCCGCCGATGGCGATCATCTGCAGCTGCCGCGGCTTCAGACCATGCTGGAATCCGGCCTGCTCGTGGCTGAAATCCTGCGGGACATTCTCTTGAGCGGTGGCGTCGCCACCCTCGTCCGAGGGACTCGTCATGTGCCGACACTAGGCCCGAGCGTGCACGTCGTGCACATCTCCGAGTCGGCATGTCGGGGGACGGGGCGGTGCAGGAGGAGCAGCCCGTGTAACGAATCGGCCACGGTCTCGATGCCCATGGGCATGCCGATCGGGCCGGATCGGGGTACACGTCCGGTCGGCCGGGAGGGGGGATCGGATTGGGATCGACGACACATGTTCGCTACGGTCGTGGAGGCCCGCTCCGGTGGGCCCGTCATCATCAGGACGCGCCGACCGATGGTCCGAGGCAATCGGATTCCGGTCGTCGTACGGTCTGGTGGCGCCGGCGCCGGTCCCATGACCGCGCCAGCGGGGAACGGGTTCGCATCCCAGATCACGATGCTTGAGCCAGACCCTCCCGCACGTGCCGTCGACCCGTCCGCCCGACCAGAACGCCGCCGACGGCGCGCCTGCCCGAGCGGAAGGCGACCTCCGGCGTGCCCGTGGAGAGCTCGTGACAACACCCCCCGCCGTGCGTGCCCGCAACCTGTACAAGGTCTTCGGCCGCAGACCCAAGGACGCCGTGGCCCGACTCGAGGCCGGAGCCACCCGCGACGAGGCCTCGCCCCTCGGCACGGCCGCCGTCATCGACGCGTCGTTCGACGTCCAGCCCGGCGAGATCTTCGTCGTGATGGGGCTGTCCGGCTCCGGCAAGTCGACGCTGATCCGCATGCTGAACGGGCTCCTCGAGCCCACCTCGGGATCCGTCGAGGTCTCGGGAGCCGGGATCTCCGACGTCCCCGCCAAGCAGCTGCGCGAGGTGCGTCGCCGCCACGTCTCCATGGTCTTCCAGCACTTCGCCCTGCTGCCGCACCGCACGGTGATCGACAACGTCGCCTACGGCCTCGAGGTGCAGGGCATCGCCAAGGCGAAGCGACTCTCCAAGGCCCGCGAGGTGACCGAGATCGTCGGGCTGGCCGGCTGGGAGGACAAGCTCCCGAGCGAGCTCTCGGGCGGGATGCAGCAGCGCGTCGGGCTGGCTCGCGCGCTCGCCGCCGAGACCGACATCCTGCTGATGGACGAGGCGTTCAGCGCCCTCGACCCGCTCATCCGCCGCGAGATGCAGGAGCAGCTGCTCGAGCTCCAGGCCAAGCTCGGCAAGACCATCGTCTTCATCACGCACGATCTCAACGAGGCGATGTTCCTCGGCGACCGGATCGCCGTGATGCGCGACGGGCGGATCGTCCAGATCGGCAGCCCGGAGGACATCCTCACCGACCCGGCGAACGACTACGTCGCCCAGTTCGTCCAGGACGTCGACCGGGCCCGGGTGCTCACCGCCGCGAGCGTGATGGAGCCCGCCCGTGCGGTCGTCCAGCTCACGGCCGGCCCGCGCGGGGCGCTCCGCACCCTGCGCGATCTGCAGACCGCCGCGCTCTTCGTGCTCGGCCGCGACCGCAAGCTCCTCGGCTGGGTCCGCGACCGGCACGTCATGCGCCAGGTCAAGTCGAACGACACCGACCTCGAGTCGATCGTCAACGCCGAGTTCGCCAAGGTCGGCCCCGACGCCGCCCTGGTCGACCTCTTCGAGCTCGCGGTGGAGAGTCCGCTGCCCATCGCCGTGGTCGACGACCGCGACCGCCTCATCGGCGTGATCCCGCGCGTCACCCTGCTGGCGGCACTCGGGAACGTCGACACGACGACGTCGCCGATCCCCGTCCTCGAGCCCGTCACCCGCTTCTCGGAGAGCGAACTCGACGCCACGCTCGCGACCGATGAGAACCCCCTCGCCGCCACCGAAGGAGCCACCCGATGAACGACATCCTCCGCATCCCGTTCGGCAGCTGGGTCGCGTCCGTCGTCGACTGGATCACCACCCACCTGGGCGGCTTCTTCGACGTCGTCCGCGCCGTCTTCCTCTTCTTCTACGAGTGGATGGAGTACATCCTCAGCGCGCCTCCGTTCTGGGCCGTCGTGGTCGTCGTGGCGGCGCTGGCGTTCCTCGCCCGGGGCTGGAAGTTCGCACTCGGCTCGGCCGTGGGACTGCTGCTGATCAGCTCGGTCAACCAGTGGGAGAACGCCATGTCGACCCTGGCGCTCGTGCTCGTCGCCGGGGCGATCGCCATCGCGATCAGCATCCCGTTGGGCGTCCTCGCCGCGAAGTCGACGATCGCCTCGCAGATCATCCGGCCCGTGCTCGACTTCATGCAGACCACCCCGGCGTTCGTCTACCTCATCCCCGCGCTGCTGCTCTTCCGCGTGGGCGTCGTCCCCGGCATCGTGGCGACCATCGTCTTCGCGATGGCACCCGGCGTCCGGCTCACCGAGCTCGGCATCCGCGGCGTCGACAAGGAGGTCGTCGAGGCCGGTCAGGCGTTCGGCTCCTCGCCGTGGCGCATCCTGCGGCAGATCCAGCTCCCGCTCGCCAAGCCGAGCATCATGGCCGGGGTCAACCAGGTCATCATGCTCTCGCTGTCGATGGTCGTCATCGCCGGCATGGTCGGAGCCGGCGGGCTCGGCGGTGACATCGTCGCGAGCCTGAACCGCATCGACGTGGCCCTGGGCGCCGAGGCCGGCGTGTCGGTCGTGATCCTGGCGATCATCCTCGACCGCATGACGGCGGCGCTCGGCGCCGACCGCCGTGCTCGTCGTCGGCCCTCGAAGCCGTCCCGCGCGACGACCGCCGACGCGGCCCCGACTCCCGCGGCCGACGAGGCCCCGCTGCCCGAGGGCAGCCCGCGTGAGCGGGCCGCCGCCTCGGTCTAGACCATCACCGTCGGGTCGGCACCGGCCTTCGGAGCCGACCCGCACCTCCTGCACCACCCGAAAGGATCACATGAAGAAGCGCACCATCGCGGCCTCCGTCGCCCTCGGCACGTCCGCCGTCCTCGCCCTGGCGGCCTGCTCGCCCCCCGGCAGCTCGTCCGCGAGCGAGACCCTCGAGAACGGCGACCAGAGCGTCGTCGAGATGGCCGTCTTCAACGGCTGGGACGAGGGCATCGCCGCCTCGTGGCTGTGGAAGACCGTGCTCGAGGAGCAGGGCTACACCGTCAACCTCACGATGGCCGACGTCGCACCGGTCTACCAGGGCCTGACGACGGACGACTACGACGTCGTCCTCGACACCTGGCTGCCCGTCACGCACAAGGAGTACATCGACGAGTACGGCGACGACCTCACCGACCTCGGCGCCTGGAACGACGGGGCGAAGCTCGCCATCGCCGTCAACGCCGACGCGCCGATCGACTCGATCGACGAGCTGAACGAGAACGCCGACCTGTTCGGCGGGACCATCGTCGGCATCGAGCCGGCCGCCGGTCTCACCTCGGCCGTCGAGAACGCGACGATCCCGGACTACGACATCACCGACCTCACGCTGCAGACGTCGTCGACCGCCGCGATGCTCACCGAGCTCAAGAGCGCGACCGACGCCGGCGAGAACATCGCCGTGACCCTGTGGAGCCCGCACTGGGCCTACGACGCGTTCCCCATCAAGGACCTCGAGGACCCGAAGGGCACGCTCGGCGACGCCGAGGGCATCCACTCGTTCGGCGGCAAGAGCTTCACCGCGGACTACCCGCAGCTGACCGAGTGGCTCGAGGGCTTCGAGATGGACAACGACCGTCTGTCGTCGCTCGAGAACGCGATGTTCAACAGCGGTGTCGACGGCAGCGACTACACCGACGCCGTCAGCACCTGGATCGACGAGAACCAGGACTACGTCGACGGCCTGACCAGCTGACCGATCGACCCCGGTCGACACGAGGGCCCCGCGCGACGTCGTCGCCGGGGCCCTCCGCGTGTCACCGGGAACCCACAGCGAGACCGGTGACGACGCACAGCGAAACGGCAGGACACCGCCGGGGAGGCGCGACTAGCGTCGTTCTCGGACGTCGCCCGGCGACGCCCGCACCAACCGCCCCGGACCCCCGGGGCACCGCACGAGAGGCACCACCCGTGAGCACCGTCAGCATCGAGACCATCCGCCGCAACGCGCAGGTCAGCACGCGCTCCGTGTCGGGCGATCTCGTCCAGGTCTCGACGCCCGACCGGGTCCTCGGCCACATCAGGCTCGAGAGCGGCTCGTACGTGGCCCTCAAGGGCGCGAACCCGCACTGGGGCGACGAGGTCGGCCGGTACGCCACGCAGGGCATGGCCGTCGAGGCCCTGCGTCAGCGCAAACGCTCCGTCTGAGGCGTCGAGCAGGCAGGCCGCTCACGCGCCCGGGGCGTCGCGCGGAGGAGCCGTCAGGGGCCGACCGTCGCGAAGAACGACCGCAGCTCGCGGTCGATCCGCGACCGGGCCTCGTCGTCGGACAGCGTCGCCGTCCCGTCGCCCGGCTGCGGTCCGTAGTCGCCGAACTGGGCGTGGTTCGACCCCTCGATCTCGACCAGGGTGGCGTCGTCGGGCAGCATGGCGCGGTAGCGGTCGATGTTGGACGGGGTGCTGAGACCGTCCTCGCTGCCGCTCAGGCTGAGGACCGGCAGGTCGGCGTCCGTGGACAGGTCCGTCGTGGCGCAGTACGAGCCGAGGAGCACGAGCCCGTCGACCCGCGGATCGGTCTGCGTCAGGGCGCAGGCGCGCACGCCGCCGAGCGAGTGGCCGCCCACCGCCCAGTGGCCGATCTCGGGCACCTCGGCCGTGAAGTCGCTCAGGGCGCGCCAGTCGAGGATCGCGAACCCGAGCACGGGTCGCACGATCACCACCGTCACCCCGCTGTGCACCAGCCCCGACAGCACCTGCTCGTAGGCCTGCGGGTCGACGCGGGCCCCGGCCAGGAACACCAGCCCCTGGTCGCGCGGCGTGGTCTCGGCGGGGCGGAGCACGACGGTGTCGGGGCGATCGGTCACGTCGACGCCCGGATCGTCGGCGACGTCGGCGACCGAGGAGGCGGTGGCCGCCATGGGCAGCTTGGCCCACGTGAAGAACCCGGTCGCCCCCAGCACGAGCACGGCGAAGAGGGTCATCGCGGCGAGCTTCGCGATCCTCCGCGAACGGGACCCGCGGTGGAACGCCGGGACCCGTGTGGCGGGCTCGTGTCGAGAAGCTGTGCGTTGTCTCACGGTTCCCATTCTGTCCGGGTCCCGGTGCGACGGCGCACGCCGGCCTCCACCAGGCTGGTGGGATGCCCTGGATACCCCTCGTCGTGTCGGTGCTCGTCGCCGTCGTGCTCACCTTCGTCGTCTCCGCCGTCGTCGGCTGGGTCTTCTCGTTCGTCGCGAAGCGGAAGGACTGGGCCCGGTCGTTCGTCGCCCGGATGCGTCGCCCGTTCCGCTGGACGCTCCTGGTGGTGCTGCTGACCGTCGCGCTCTCGACGACGCTGCCGGGCCTCCTCGGCGCCGACTACCCGGGCGAGGCGGCCCTCGCCCAGGTGTTCCGCTGCGCGGTGATCGTCGTCGTCGCCTGGTTCGTCGGCGCCCTCGCCATCTTCTTCGAGGACCTCGGGCTCTCGCGGTACCGCGTGGACACGCCCGACAACCGCGTCGCGCGTCGCGTGCGGACGCAGGTGCTCATCCTCCGGCGTCTGACGGTCGCCCTCATCGTCATCGTCGCGGCCGGCGCGCTCCTCCTGGGGTTCCCCGGCGTCGAGGCCGTCGGCGCCAGCGTGCTGGCCAGCGCCGGACTCGTCTCGGTGGTGGCGGGCCTCGCCGCCCAGTCCACCCTCGCCAACGTGTTCGCCGGCGTCCAGCTCGCCTTCAGCGACGCGATCCGCATCGACGACGTCGTGGTGGTCGAGGGCCAGTGGGGCCTGATCGAGGAGATCACCCTGTCGTACGTGGTCGTGCACATCTGGGACGACCGTCGCCTCGTGCTGCCGTCCACCTACTTCACGACGACGCCCTTCGAGAACTGGACCCGCCGCAACAGCGAGCTGCTCGGCGCGGTCGAGTTCGACCTCGACTGGCGGGTGCAGCCGAGCGAGATGCGCGCCGAGCTCGACCGCGTGCTCGCCGGCACCGACCTCTGGGACGGCCGCGTGAAGGTGCTCCAGGTCACCGACGCCGTCGGAGGCTACGTGCGCGTCCGCGTGCTGGTCACCGCGAAGGACGCTCCCACGCTCTTCGACCTGCGCTGCCTCGTGCGCGAGGACCTCATCTCGTGGCTGCACTCCGCGAGCCCGCGATCGATCCCGCGCTCGCGGGTGCAGCTGGTCGAGGAGGAGCCCAGCGCGCCGGGGAGGGCGCCGAGGTCGACCGCCGACGCCGGGGGCCTGTTCAGCGGCGAGAACGCCGACAGCGAGCGCACGGCGCTGTTCACCTCGGCCATCCCGATCCAGCACGACTCGGCGCCCGAGCCGCGCCCGTACGGGGCGACCCTCGGGGCGGAGGCCGAGCACGACCCGCACGTCACGGACCGGCCGGGGGGAGGGCCGATCGGACGACCCGACCGCTGAGCGGGTCGGCGGCCGCCGACTGCGGCAGGACGAGAAGGAGGCGCGCCCCGGTCACCCGGGACGCGCCTCCTCCTCGACCGCTCGGGTCAGTCGTCGTTCGCGGCGTCGACCACGTTGCCGATGGCGATGGCCGTCGTCGCCGCCCAGGCGACCGCGGTCAACAGCAGGCGCCAGTCACGCGGACCGGCGCTGAGGCTCTTCAGCAGGCTGAAGCCGGAGAAGGCGGCGCTGAGCATCGCACCGTTGAAAAGGAATTTGCGCACTGTTCTCTCCTGAGTTCGTTGCGTTCACGGTACCCGGTGGAGCGCATCCGGTCCGCCGGGTTGTAGGTTGAGCTGTCCGACGCCCGGTTCGGACCTCTCGCCGGTCCGAAGGAGTCCGCGTGCGCACTGCCGTCCTCGGTGCCGTGTTCGTCGTGGTGGGTGTCGTCGCCGCGGTCGCCGGCGTCCTCACCGGGCCCGAGCTCGTCGCCCTGATCGAGCGGGTCGCGCCCGTGCTCGGCTTCGTCGTCGGACTCACGATCGTGGCCGAGCTGGCCGCCGAGGCGGGCCTCTTCGCGTGGCTGGCGACGGCCTCGGCCCGCCTGGCACGGGGCCGCGTCGTCGTGCTCTGGCTGCTGGTCGTGGCCCTCGCCGTGGTCTGCACGGTCTTCCTGTCGCTCGACACGACCGCCGTGCTGCTGACCCCGGTCGTCGTCATCGTGGCCCGTCACGTCGGCCTCCCGCCGATGCCGTTCGCGCTGACGACGGTCTGGCTCCC
>NZ_BJUV01000059.1 GCF_007988805.1 Frigoribacterium faeni
GGCGGGTCAGCGCTGACCCGCCCGCGACGACGCGAACCCGCCGCAGCCCAGCCCACCCCGGCCCGGCCCAGCCCGCCGCAGCCCAGCCCCAGCACCAGCACCAGCCGCAGCTCAGCTCCCGAGCCGGCCCGTGAGCCTGCCGTGGAACTCGCTGCTGCGCTCGTCGAGCCCAACGAACGTCACGTCGACGTCGTGCGCCGCGTACTTGGTCGCGATCGCATCGAGGGCGGCGACGCTCGAGGCGTCCCACACGGAGGCGCGGGTCAGGTCGACCGTCACCCTCGCCGGGTCGTCGGCGTACGAGAAGTGCTCGACCAGGTCGTTGCTGCTCCCGAAGAACAGCGGCCCGATCACGTCGTAGCGGACCGCACCGGCCTCGGTGCCGGGCACGACGCCCTCCGCGCTCGCCGCGCCTCCCTCGACCGTCCGCTCGACCCGGATCACGTGCGCGATCCGCCGCGCGAAGAGCACCATGGCGAGCAGGACGCCGACCGCGACGCCCAGGGCGAGGTTGTCGGTCGCGACGACGACCGCGACCGTGACGACCATCACGAGGGTCTCGGGGATCGGCATGCGGCGCAGCGTCGACGGCCGCACGCTGTGCCAGTCGACCGTCGAGATCGCGACGATCATCATCACCGCGGCGAGGGCCACCATCGGGATGCGCGCCATCACCTCGCTCAGCGCCGTCACGAGCAGCAGGAGGAACAGCCCCGCGACGACCGTCGACACCCGGGTGCGGGCCCGGCCGATCTTCACGTTGACGACGGTCTGGCCGATCATCGCGCAGCCCGCGATGCCGCCGTAGGCGCCCGCGGCGATGTTCGCGACGCCGAGCGCCCACGACTCCTTGCCCTTGTGCGAGGGGGTCTCGGTGAGGTCGTCGACGAGCTTCGCGGTCAGCAGGGTCTCCATCAGGCCGACGAACGCGACGCTGAGCGCGGTCGGCAGGATGATGCCGAGCGTCTCGAGCGAGAACGGCACCAGCCACGGGGTGAGCCCGGGCAGGCCGCCGCCCATCTCGCCTTCGTCGCCGACGGTGGTCACGTCGAGGCCGGCGACGACGACGATCACCGTGACGACGACGATCGCGACCAGCGGCGCCGGGACGGCCTTCGTGAGGCGGGGCAGCAGCACGACGATCGCGATGGTCAGCACGAAGAGCGGGTAGACGATCCACGGCACGTCGATGAGGTGCGGCACCTGGGCCATGAAGATGAGGATGCCGAGGGCGTTGACGAACCCGATCATCACCGAGCGGGGGATGAAGCGCATCAGCCGGGCGAGCCCCGCGGTGCCGAAGGCGATCTGGATCACGCCGGCGAGCAGGACGGTCGGCAGCACGTACTCGACGCCGTGGGCGCGGACCAGCGGCGCGATCACCAGGGCGACCGAGCCGGCGGCCGCGGTC
Source organism: Frigoribacterium faeni (assembly GCF_007988805.1). Classification (GTDB taxonomy): domain Bacteria; phylum Actinomycetota; class Actinomycetes; order Actinomycetales; family Microbacteriaceae; genus Frigoribacterium; species Frigoribacterium faeni. Next base: position 1,412 of record NZ_BJUV01000059.1, read on the forward strand.
ACCATGGCGGGGCGTCCGCCGAGCAGCGACATGACGAGGGCGAGCACGATCGAGGCGACCAGGCTGACCATCGGGTCGACGCCGGCGATCACCGAGAACGAGATGACCTCGGGCACGAGCGCGAGCGTGGTGACGATGCCGGCCAGCGCCTCCCGGGTGAGGAGGCGCGGTGACCGCAGGACGCCGAGCACCGTGTCGTCGCGACGCGTGCGCACAGCGGCAGCGGGGGAGGGAAGGCTCACGGAGACTCCAGTGGAGAAAGAAGGGGGAGGGGTCGGCCGCGATGCGGCGCGTTCGACTTTAGGCGACGGCCGCGGGTGCGGCTCGTGCGGGTGCGGTGCGCTCTTCGCGGGGGTGCGGCGGGTTCCGTTCCTCGTCGGCGGGTCAGCGTCGACCCGCCGCGGGTGAAGCGGACCCGCCGCAGGGTGGAGCGGACCCGCCGCGGGTGACGCGGACCCGCCGCAGGGGACGCGGACCCGTCGGCGTTCCAGGGCGGGCGCGCGACTCGCGGGGGACGCCGGGTCCGCCCTGAGGGCGATGACAGGGCCGAGGAGGCGCGCGAGACTCGATCCATGAGCTCAGTGGACGACGGCCGGATCGTGCGGCGGATCTTCGCGGGCCTGCTGGTCGTCGTGACCCTGCTCGGGCTGGCGATCTTCGGGCTGGGGCGCGCCTCCTTCGCGGTCCTCGATGCGGAGGGTCGGGAGGCGCCTCCCCTCACGATCTGCTCGCCCGACTACCCGACGTGCACCGACCCGCAGCCCGTGCTCGTGATCTTCGGCGCGGCGATGATGGTCGCGGCGCTCGTCGCCCTCGTCGTGATGGTCGTGTCGCGCCGCCGTCGGCACCGGCCGGTGCGCCGGCCTCGCCGCTGACGCGCGCGTCGTCGCTCCTCTCGCTCGCGTCGTCGACCAGCGCGTCCTCGATCGACCCGCGCCTCCTCAGTCCTCGCGGTCCGCCTGGGCGGGTGCCGACGGGCCGCGGACGGCGTCGTGGGCGGACACGTCGCGGTCGCTGCCGCCGAACCGGCGCTGCTGCGACTCCGAGTTGAGCAGGAGGTTGAGCAGCACGGCGACGAGGGCTCCGGCGCTGATGCCCGAGTCGAAGACGATCGTGAACCAGGTCGGGAACTGCGCGTAGATGTCGGGGCTGACGGTCGGCAGCAGGCTCACACCGAGAGCGACCGCGACGATCAGGATGTTCGAGTTGTTGAACCGGACCTTCGACAGCGTGCGGATGCCGCTGGCCGCCACCATGCCGAACAGGGCGACGCCCGCTCCGCCGAGCACGGCCAGGGGAACGCCCTCGACGACCGCGCCGAGCGCCGGGACGAGTCCGAGCACGACGAGGATCACCCCGGCGAACGTCGCGACGTAGCGCGATCGGACGCCGGTGATGCTGACCAGGCCGACGTTCTGGGCGAAGGCCGTGTAGGGGAACGTGTTGAAGACGCCGCCGATCACGGTCGAGAGTCCGTCGGCGCGCAGGCCGTCGGCGAGGCGGCGCGGGGTGACCGGTTCGTCGACGATCTCGCCGACCGCGATGATGTCGCCGGTGGTCTCGGTCATGATGACGAGGCCGACGATGCACATCGAGACGATGGCGCTGATCGGGAACGTGGGCAGCCCGAAGTGGAACGGCAGGGCGAGGCCGAACCAGGCGCTGTCGGCGACGCCGCTCCAGTCGGTGAGGCCGAACGGCCAGGCGACGAGGGTGCCGATCACGAGTCCGAGCAGGATCGACACGCGCTGGATCGCGGGAGGCGCGAACCGCTCGATCAGGATGATCAGCAGCAGGGTGCCCGCGGCGAAGCCGATGTCGAGCGGGTCGCCGAAGTCGTCCGAGCCGGTGCCGCCGCCGACCCAGCCGGCGGCGACGTCCATCAGCGAGACGCCGATGATGAGGATGACGGTGCCGGTGACGATCGGCGGGAAGAACCGGACGAGCCGGGAGAAGAACGGCGCCAGCAGCATCATGAACAGGCCGCTGGCGATGACGGAGCCGTAGATCGCGGTGATGCCGTACTCGCCGCCGATCACGATCATCGGGCCGACGGCCGCGAAGGTGCAGCCCTGCATCAGCGGCAACCGCACGCCGAAGCGCCAGAACCCGACCGACTGGATGATCGTCGCGATGCCGGCGACGAGCAGGTCGGCGCTGATCAGGTAGGCGATGTCGCCCGGCTCGAGCTCGCCCATGCCGATCAGGGCCCCGCCGACGATCAACGGCACGGCGACCGCGCCGGCGTACATCGCGAGCACGTGCTGCAGTCCGAGCGGGAACAGCCGCCGCAGCGGCGGGATCCGGTCGACGGGGCGTCTCTCGGTCTGCGCGCTCGCGGTCATGGGGCCTCCTGATCAGGTGCGTCGGTCGGGACGACGCTAGGGCACCAGGGTTTCACGGGTGCGGCGGCCCTGTGACGGCGGTGTTAAGCGTGGGGTTCACGACGAGGAGGCGCGGGTCGTGTGGAGGAGGCGCGCGTCAGCCACACGGGGCCGGACGGGGAATCCGGGATGTCCCCTGCACAGGGGTATTTCGGGTGAGATCCCGTCCCCAGTGCGGGGGTGAGCCGGTGGGACGGGAGTGCATCACGATAATGTTGGGACTCCCGTCGGCGAGTGTCGAGGGATGTCCCAGCCACCCTGATCGAGACTGAGAAGCATGCACCGCCTCACCACGAGCCCCGACCTCGCCGGGTCGACCCGCACCTCCCGGGGTCGCCGCGTCGTCACGACCGCGATCGCCGTCGTGGGGTTGAGTGTCGCCGCGCTGCTGACCGTGCCCGATCAGGCCTCCGCCGCCGCCCCGACCTGGCAGCAGGTCGAAGAGGCCCGCGGCTCCGAGACGGCCAAGAAGGAGGCCATCGCGCAGGTCGAGGCCGCCCTCGAGGCGGCCACGAACCGCGCCGCCGATGCGCAGAAGGCCGCCGACGACGCCGGCGAGACCCTGGTCGACGCCCAGGCCGCGGCCGACGAGGCCAACGCCGAGCTCCTCGCCATCCAGAAGAAGGCCGATCAGGCCGAGCAGCAGGCGGCGTCGTCCGAGATCGTCCTCGGCCAGGCGGCGGCCATGCTCGCCCGCCCGACGAGCAGCGGCACCCTCGGCGACCTCCTCTCGTCCGGCGACGGCGCCGAAGACGTCCTCCGCGGCCTCAGCATGTCGAGCAAGATCGGCGAGAACCTCGACGCCCTGCGCGACCGCGCGATCGCCGCCGACAACCTCGCCAGCTCGCTCGCCGACCAGGCCCAGGTCGCCCTCGACGAGCGCGACCGCCTCACGGAGGAGGCCGACGCGGCCCTCGACGAGGCCGTCGCCGCCAACGAGGCCGCGAAGGACGACGCCGCCGAGATCGACAGCCAGAAGACGATGCTCGCCGCCCAGCTCGCGGCCCTGCGCGACGACCGCGTCTCGATCGAGCAGGCCTACCGTCAGGCGAAGGCCGCCGAGGCCGCCGCCGCCCGCGCGGTGGTCGGCCAGGCCGGCGCCGCGGGCACCGGCCCGATCAGCGTCGGTGCGGGCTCCGGTCCCGGCACCGTGCAGCCCGATCCCGGCACCGGCTGGGTCGCCGCGATCCGCTCGTTCGGCTCGTACCAGGCCTACGGCTACCGCGTGCACCCGATCACCGGCGAGTACAAGCTGCACGCCGGAGCCGACTTCGGCGCCTCGTGCGGCACCCCGATCTACTCGGTCGCCGCCGGCACCGTCACCTACGCCGGCCCCGCCGGCGGCTACGGCAACCTCGTGATCATCGACCACGGCGACGGCATCAGCAGCGCCTACGGCCACATGGAGTCGTCGGGCATCTTCGTCTCGCAGGGCCAGTCGGTCACCGCCGGTCAGAACATCGCCGGCGTCGGCACGGCGGGCGGCTCCACCGGCTGCCACCTGCACCTCGAGATCCGCCAGGGCACCCTCGCCACCGACCCCGTCGCGTTCCTCGCGACCAAGGGCGTCCGCTGAGCTGAACCCGGTCGCGCCGCGGCAGGGGTGACGGGCGTCGGCTAGCGGCGCCGCGCCTCCTCGGAGGCCGCCTCGGCGAGCAGGGCCTCGGCCCGCAGCTCGTCGACGACCACCCGCACCGCCGGACGCACCGCGCGGTCGGGCCGCATCAGCGCCTCGACGTGCCGGCCGGCGTGCACGTTCTCGAGCGTCGCCAGGTGGAACCGCCCCGCCGCCCGCCCCGCCGACGTGTGCCGGGGGACCAGCGCGACGCCGTGCCCCGCCGCCACGAGGTTCTCCAGCAGCGGCAGGTGGATGCTGCGGTGCGCCACATCCGGCGTCACCCCCGCCCGCAGCGCCATCGCCATCAGCACCCGGTCGATCGGATAGCCGACCGGCACGCCGACCCACCGCTCGCCGATGACATCCGCCATCGTCACGCGGTCCCGCCCCGCCAGCGGGTGATCGAGCGGCACCGCGACCTCGAGCGGCTCGCGCAGCAGAGGCACCACCGACAGGCCCGACCGATCAGGAGGCACGACCCCGTCCGACCGGTGCCCCACCACCACGTCGAAGTCGGCCGTCAACCTCGGGAACTCGTCCTCGCTGACGTCGCGGTCGTCGATCTCCACCTCGACGGCCGGGTGGCTCCGCATCCGGGTCAGCAGGCCCGGCACCAGCAGCTCGGCCGCCGACGGGAAGACCGCCAGCCGCACGACCCCCGACGTTCCGCCGCGCACCGCCTCGAGCGTCGCCTCGGCCTCGGCGACCGCCGTCGACACCGCCACGGAGGCGCGCGCCAGCGCCTGCCCCGCCTCCGTCAGCCGCACCCCACGCCCGACCCGCCGCACCAGCTCCACGCCGAGCTGCCGCTGCAGGGTCTTGAGCTGCTGCGAGACGGCGCTCGGCGACCGGTGCGTTGCGGCCGCGACCGCCGTCACGCTGCCCCGCTCGTCGAGCTCGCGGAGCAGTTCGAGGTGCTGGATGTCCATGAAGGGAGGCTACAAGGTCACCTCGCCGATGCGCGCTGGTCCTGCAACGAGCGCTCCGCCACGATGGAGGCATGAGCCCTCGCGACCGCCTCCTCGCCCTCGTCGTCGCGGTCTGCTGGGGCGTGAACTTCCCGATGACGGCGTTGGCGCTCGAGCACTTCCCGCCGATCCTGCTCGTCGCCGTGCGCTTCGCGCTGCTCGCGGTGCCGACCCTGCTGTTCGTGCCGCGTCCCGCGATCCCGTGGTCGCGCCTCCTGATGGTCGGCTTCGCGCTGGGGATCCTCCAGTTCGGGTTCCTGTACCTGGGCATGAAGGCGGGCATGCCGTCCGGGCTGGCGTCGCTGGTGCTGCAGGCGTCCGCGCCGTTCACCGTCGTGATCGCCGGCATCTGGCTGCGCGAGCGCATCACCCGCCGCCAGGCCATCGGCATCGGGGTGGCGGTCCTCGCGCTGGCAGCGATCGCGGTGCACCGCTCGCAGGTCGCGGCGCTGCTGCCGGTCGTGCTGTGCCTCTGCGCGGCGCTCGGCTGGGGTCTCGGCAACGTCGCCGTCCGTCGCGCGGCCGCCCCGAACCCGCTGCACCTGACCCTGTGGATGTCCGTCGTGCCGCCGATCCCGATGCTGCTGCTGTCGCTGGCCGTCGAGGGGCCGGCCCGGATCGGCGAGACGTTCGCGACGCTCCTCACGCTCGAGGCGGTGCCGTCGATCGTCGGGCTGCTCTACGTCGTGCTCGTCGCGACCGTGCTCGGCTACGGGCTGTGGACCCGGCTGCTCGCGACCTACCCGTCGAGCACCGTCGCGCCGTTCTCGATGCTGGTGCCCGTGGTGGGCGTGCTCGCGTCGTGGTGGGCGTTCGGCGAGGTGCCCGACGTGGTCGAGGTGGTGGCCGGGGTGGTCGTCGTGGCGGGGGTGCTGTTCGCGAGCCGGGTGCCGCGGGTGCGACGCGAGGCGGGGGCGGCCGCGGGGGCGGACGCAGGGGACGCGGGGGCGAGCGCAGGGGACTCGGGGGTCGACGCGGAGGCGCCGCGGGTGGCTGACGCGGTCGCCGCGGGTGCTGGTGCCGGGGTCGGCGTGGTGCCGGCGGGCGGGATGCCCGCGGCCGCGGAGGATGGGCGCGGCAGCGCACCGCGTTCCGATCAGCGCACCGGATAGAGACGCGGTGCGTTGCACGGAACCTGGTGCGGAGTGTGCGGCGGCCTTGCCCGCCCGGGAGGCCTGCTCAGCGCACCGTGTTTCGGGCACTGCACCGCGTTTCGGCAGCGCACCGCGTTTCGATCAATGCACCGGGTAGAGACGCGGTGCGTTGCACGGAACGTGGTGCGGAGTGTGCGGTGGCCTTGCGCGCCCGGGAGGCCTGCTCAGCGCACCGGGTTTCGGTCACAGCACCGCGTTTCGGCCACCGCGCCGCGTTTCGGCCAGCGCACCGCGTTTCGATCAATGCACCGGGTAGAGACGCGGTGCGTTGCACGGAACCTGGTGCGGTGGGTGCGCCGGCGTCCGGCACGTGGTGCGTTGCGCGGAACGCAGTGCGGTGCGGCGCGTGCGCTGGCCGGGATGGATGGAACCACGTTCCGGCGATGAAACCACGTTGTTCCGTGGTTTCATTCGCGAAACGTGGTTCCTCGGCACCGCTCTTCAACGATGCGGCAGCGCCCCGACGCGACCGCGCGGGGTCAGCCGACGGGAGGGGCCGGCTGGCGCCGCAGCCTCTCGTAGCGCACCAGGCCGCGGGCGGCGAGGACGGCGGCGGCGACTCCTCCGACCAGGGCGACCCACGGCGGCACGTCGAGGGTGGGCGAGTCCGCGAGCAACGCCACGACCCCGACCGCCATCCCCGCGGCGGCGGCACCGAACCCGACACGACGCCGCGGGTGGCGGCGGCGAGGATCGGCGATCCGCACGGTCACGAGAGCGACGGTGACCGCCAGCAAAGCGACGATCGCGCCGACGAAGCCCGCGACGGGTGCCGCGTAGAGGTACACCCAGGCGTCGGCGGAGCCGGCCACCGGATCGGCGAGGTACGACACGATCGCGACGACCACGACCACGGCGACTCCGAGCAGCGTGCCGCCCGCCATCGCCCGCACGACGAGGCCGAACACGAGCCCCGCATCGGGGCCGCGTGACGTGCCATCGCCGTCGCCCGTACCGGTGCCGGGCGCATCTGCCGTGTCACTCACCCGCCCAGGCTAGCCGCGCAGGCGCGTCGCCCCCGGCCGCGCGCGGAACCACGTTCTCGCGGTGGAACCGGGTCGATCCGTGGCGTCATCGACGGGACGTGGTTTCGCGGGAGTCGTTCGGCGCA
>NZ_BJUV01000060.1 GCF_007988805.1 Frigoribacterium faeni
CGGGTCCCCTGCACCGGCGGCGGGTCAGCGCTGACCCGCCACGGGTGCGAGGAACCCGCCGCCCCCTCTCTCAGGCCCGGTCGAAGCGCGCGCCCTCGGGGCGGGGGCCCGTCAGCGCGAAGACGATGAAGACGAGCCAGCCGACGAGCGGAACGAGCAGGATCAGCGTCCAGAGCCCGGTGCGGTTGATGTCGTGCATGCGACGCCAGCCGACGGCGAGGGTCGGCACGGTCGTGGCGATGTAGAAGAGGAGCAGCACCGCGTCCGGGCCACTCGAGAACGAGGTGCCCTCGACGGTGCTCCAGTCGCCGGTCAGCGCCCCGGTGATCACCTGGACGACGTACGGCATGACGAACAGCAGGAGCGCGGCCCACCAGTACTCGGCCCGTCCGGCTCGGCCGGAGAACGTGGCGTACTTGACGAAGAACCGCCGAAGCGCCGCGGGCAGCGGCGCACGGTAGTACGGCAGGTGGAGCGGATGGTCGCGGCCGGCGTCGGGAGTCGAGGCGAGAGTCACGGGGACAGCGTACGGCCGTGCACGGCGGCTCGGATCACGGAGCGGCCGCGTCCGCCCATGCCGCTCCGGGCTCCCCGGCGAGACGGCGCGGCCGACGAGCGTCCTCCGTCCACCGCATCACGCGGAGGCGCAGCCGTCGCGCTGGTCCCGGCCGCGAGGCTCCCCCTAGGCTGGGCGCATCATCACGATCACGAGGGGAATCGCACCATGAGCAACGACCAGAACCAGCCCGACAACCAGAACCCGCCGAGCTACCCGGGCCAGCCCGCGCAGCCGGACCAGCAGGGCAGCCCCTACCAGGGAGGCGCGCAGCAGCCCTACGGCTCGGCTCCCCAGCCCTACTCCCCCGGCCAGAACGACCCCGCCACCGGCAAGCCGCCGTCGAAGGCCATGGCCATCACCGGCTTCGTGCTGTCGTTCTTCGGTCTGCTGGCCATCGTCGGCCTCATCCTGAACATCATCTCGTTCCGCCGCTTCGGCCGCGCCGGTCAGCCGCGGGGCCTGTCGCTCGCCGGCATCATCATCTCGATCGTCGTTATCATCGTCTCTGTGTTCTCGATCATCGCGCTGGTCGCTGCCTTCTCCTACGGCCTCGAGATGTGCAACGACCTCGGCTCGGGCACGCACAATGTCGACGGCGTCCAGGTGACCTGCCCGTAGGCAGCAGCGCAGCACGCACCACCGGCCACGGCGGGTTCGCGTCGTCCAGGGCGGGTCAGCATCGACCCGCCCCGGATGACGGGGACCCGCCGTCGTCGTCGGAGACGGGCGCGGACAGGCGGCCGCGCCGGATGACGGGGACCCGCCGTCGTCGTCTGGGACGGGCGCGAGCAGGCGGCCCCGCCGCCGAACGGAGCGGACAGAGGCGGGCCAGCCGCTCGCCACCCGGGCGGATGCGTACCGGCAGGCCGCCCGCCGGCCGGGTCTCTGCAGCTCGACGTCGAACGACCGGGGTCGCGCTCGTGCGTGAGGTTAGGCTAACCTAAGTCACCGTGACCCCCGATCCCGCGACGAGCCACGAGCCCGCACCCGCCCTCGTCGCCGACGGCGTCTCGATCGCCTACGACGGCGTCGACGTGGTCCACGACGCCCGGCTCGAACTCCGCCCCGGCTGCGTCACCGCCCTGATCGGGCCCAACGGCAGCGGGAAGTCGACGCTCCTGCGGACCCTCGCGCGCCTCCAGAAGCCCCGCTCGGGTCGGCTCTCGCTCGCCCGCGAGATCGAGTGGTCGGAAGATGCTCTTCCCGGGGCCGCGAAGAGCATCTTCGGACCACTCGACGGCGCCGCGGCGAGCGCGAACGACGCGAACGCGGGCGACGCGAGCGCGAACGCGGGCGACGCGAGCGCGAGCGCGGGGGCCACGAGCGACGCGTTCGCCCTCTCGCCCCGCGACTTCGCCCGCCGAGTCGCCATGCTCACCCAGGGCCGCCCCACGCCCAGCGGCCTGAGCGTGCGCGACGTGGTCGAGTTCGGCCGCTACCCGCACCGCGGGCGCTGGGGCCGCGGAGACGCCGACGGCTCCGCCGCCGTCGACCGCGCGCTCGACCTGACCGGCGTCGCCGCCCTCGCCGACCGCGGCGTCGACCAGCTCTCGGGCGGCCAGCTGCAGCGCGTCTGGCTCGCGAGCTGCCTCGCGCAGGACACCGGCGTGCTGCTGCTCGACGAGCCCACCACCTACCTCGACCTCCGCTACCAGGTCGAGCTGCTCGACCTCGTGCGCGAGCTCGCCGACGACGGAGGCATCGCCGTCGGCGTCGTCCTGCACGACCTCGACCAGGCGGCCGCGCTCGCCGATCGCATCGTCGTGCTGAGCGAGGGCCGCGTCGTCGCCGAGGGCGACCCGGCGAGCGTGCTGACACCGCGCCTCCTGAGCGACGTCTGGGGCATCCGCATCGACGTCGACACCGACCCCACCACCGGCCACCTGCGCACCCGCGCGATCGGCCGGCACCACACCCGAACCGAGAGGCTCCACCCGTGACGACCAGACGACGACTCCTGACGGCCACCGCCGTCGCCGCCGCCGCGGCCCTGACCCTCGCCGGCTGCGGCACCACCGAGGCGGCCGACACGGCCGAGACGACGGCCGCCGGCGAGCAGATCACCCTGACCGACGCGACCGGGGCCGAGATCACGCTCGACGGCCCGGCCACGAAGGTCGTCGGCACCGAGTGGAACGTCGTCGAGGACCTCGTCGCCCTCGGCGTCGACCCGGTCGGCGTGGCCGACGTCGCGGGCTACCAGGCCTGGGACTCCGCCGTCCCGCTGACGAACGACCCCGCCGACATCGGCACGCGCGGCGAGCCCAGCCTCGACACGATCGCCTCGCTCGCGCCCGACCTGATCCTCGCGACCGACGGCCTCAGCGCCGACGCGGTCACGCAGCTGAAGGAGATCGCGCCCGTGCTGCAGATCACCTCGGCCGACGCCTCGCGCCAGATCGAGAACGCCACCGACAACCTCGACCTGATCGCGAAGGCCACCGGCACGGAGGACCGGGCCGCCGAGGTGAAGAAGGCCTTCACCGACGCCGTCGCCGACGGCCGGCAGGCCATCGCCGACGCCGGTCTCGAGGGCGCGAACGTGGCCTTCGCCGACGGCTACGTCGACGCCGGCCAGGTGGGCATCCGCCCCTACGCCGCCGGCTCGCTGGTCGGCGACGTCACCGAGGAGCTGGGTCTGGTCAACGCCTGGACCGTCGAGGGCGACGAGGCCTACGGTCTCGCCACCACCGACGTCGAGGGCCTGACGCAGCTGCCCGACGACACGCGGTTCCTGTACATCACCAACACCGTCGACGGCGACGACCCGTTCGCCGACGTCCTGGCCGACAACGCCGTGTGGACGTCGCTGCCCTTCGTCGCGGCCGGCGACGTCGACCGCCTGCCCGACGGCATCTGGATGTTCGGCGGACCGGCCGCGATGACGGCCTACGTCGACGCCGTCGTGTCGACCCTCACCGAGTAGCGCCGGCCGTGACCGCGACCGTCACCCCCACCGACCCCGCGCCGCCCACGCGGCAGCGGTCGCCCGAGGGAGCCGAGGAGGCGCGGGTCGCCGCACCCCGCCGCCTCACCCTCGGCTCGGTGGGCGTGACGGTCGCGCTCGTCGCCGTCGTCGCGGCCCTCGCGCTCGTCGACGTCACGCAGGGCACGGCGGACGTCGGGCCCCGGCAGGTGTGGCAGGCCCTGACCGGGACCGCCTCGGGAGGCGACGCGTCCGTGGTGGTCGCGTCGCGCCTCCCTCGGATGGTCGCCGGGCTGCTCGTGGGGCTCGCGCTCGGGGTCGCGGGCTCCGCCCTGCAGCAGATCAGCCGCAACGTGCTCGCCTCGCCCGACACCCTCGCGGTCAACGCCGGCGCCTACGCCGCCCTCGCTGTCGCCGCCGTCACCGGGTTCAGCCTGCCGCTGCTCGCCTCCTCTGGCGTCGCCTTCGTCGGCGGCCTCGTCGCCGCGGCGATCGTGCTCGCCCTGTCGGGTCTCGGCTCGGGCACCGTGCGGCTCGTGCTCGCCGGCAGCGCCCTCGCGCTCGGGCTCGCCTCGGTGACGAGCGCGCTCCTCCTCCTCTTCCCGCAGCAGACGGTCGGCCTCTACCAGTGGGGGCAGGGCAGCATCTCGCAGAACGGCTTCGCCGGCGTGGTGCAGCTCGCCCCGGTGATGCTGATCGGACTGATCGTGCTGCTGCTCGGCTCGACCCGCATCGACGCCCTCGCGCTCGGCGACGACGCCGCCCGCAGCGTCGGGGTCGACGTGCGCACCACCCGCATCGTCACCGTGCTCGCGGCCGTCCTGCTGTCGGCGGCGTCGGTGACCCTCGCCGGCCCGATCGGGTTCGTGGGGCTCTGCGCCCCCGCCCTCGTGCGCCTGCTGCGCCGCGCCGTCCCGGCCGTCCGCCGCTCGCTCGTGCTCATGCCGCTCGCCGGGCTGGCCGGGGCCGGGCTGGTGCTCGGCGCGGACGTGCTGCTGCGGGCGCTGGTCGGGGCCGAGGCCTCGGTGCAGGTGCCGACCGGCGTGGTGACCTCGCTGCTCGGCGCGGTGTTCCTGGTCGTGCTGGCGTTCCGGGCGCGGGACCACGGCGGCGTCACGCCGGGCGACCGGCACCCGATCGTCTCGCGGCCGCGGTTCGCCCTGACGATCGCCGTGATCGTCGTCGCCCTGATCGCCGTGCTGATCGCGTCGGTGCTGCTCGGCGACGCGAAGCTGCTGCTCGGCGACGTCGCGAACTGGCTGAGCGGACGCTCGGGCCGGATCGTGACCTACGTGCTCGACACCCGGGTGCCGCGCGTCGTCGCCGCCGTGACGGCCGGCGCGGCGCTCGCCCTCGCCGGCACCCTCGTGCAGGGCGTCACCCGGAACCCCCTGGCCGAGCCGGGCATCGTCGGCGTCACGGGCGGGGCCGGGCTCGGCGCCGTGCTGCTCGTCACGACGGTGCCGTCGGCGTCGGGCTGGGGCGTCGCCGGCGCGGCGTTCGTCGGCGCGGTGGTCGCGTCGCTGCTCGTCTTCGGGCTGGCCTCGCGCGGCGGGTTCCCGCAGAACCGCCTCGTGCTCATCGGCATCGGCGTCTCGACGGCGACCACCGCGGCGATCAGCCTGCTGATCGTGCTGACCGACCCGTTCAACGGGGCGAAGGCGCTCACCTGGCTGTCGGGGTCGACGTACGGACGCTCGCTCGCGGACTCGGCGCCGGTCGCGCTGGCGCTCGTCGTGGCGCTCGTCGTGGTGGCCGGACAGCGTCGACGGCTCGACCTGGTGGGGGTGGACGACGACACGCCGCGCCTCCTCGGGGTCTCGCTCTCGCGGTCGCGTCTGGTGTTCCTGTCGCTCGCGGTGCTGCTGACCGCCACGGCCGTCGCGGCGGTCGGCGTGGTCGGGTTCGTCGGGCTGGTCGCGCCGCACGCGGCCCGGTCGCTCGTGGGCCGACGGCACTCGCGGGTGGTGCCGGTGGCGGTGCTGCTCGGCGCGGTGCTCGTCGGCCTGGCCGACGTGCTGGGACGCACGGTGATCGCCCCTGCCCAGCTCGGCGCGGGGCTGCTGACGGCCGTGATCGGGACGCCGTACTTCGTCTGGCTGCTCTGGCGCGGGCGCCGCTAGCGCGTTTCGCGTCTCGCGTCTCGCGTCTCACGTCCCCCTCGCGCGCCCCCTCGCGCGCCCCCACGACCATCGAGTGGTCGGAAGATGCTCTTCGTCGCGCCCGGAAGAGCATCTTCCGACCACTCGACCCTCGGACGACGCGCGTAGAGCCGGACGACGCGCGCGCGGCCCGACGACGCGCGCCGCGCCTCCACGTCGCTAGCCTGGGCGACGGCAGCGGCGTCGACGGCGACCCCGCGCCATCGACACGAGGAGGACGCATGCTCAAGGGCATCGACCCGCTTCTGGGAGGCGCGCTGCTGCACCTCCTCGACGACATGGGCCACGGCGACCGGCTGCTGGTCGTCGACCGCAACTTCCCCGCCGCGGCCACCGGGCTGCCGGTGGTCCACGTGGGCGAGGCGACGATGTCGCGGGTGATCGGGGCCGTGCTCGGCGTGTTCCCGCTCGACGTGTTCGTCGACACCCCCCTCGAGCGGATGGAAGTCGACGGCGACCCCGCGGTGACGACCCCCGAGCAGGACGCCGTCCTCGAGGTCGCCCGCGCGGCGCACCCGCGCCCGCTCGAGTGGGGCGTCATCCCGCGGCTCGACTTCTACGAGCGCGCGCGGGGAGCGTTCGCGGTCGTGCACGTGCTCGACCCGGCGCCCTGGGGCTGCTTCGTGCTGCAGAAGGGCGTCGTCTTCGACTAGCCCGCAGTCGACCGCCGGTGCACAGGGAGAGGCGCGGGGCGGGAGCCGAGGAGCCGGGAGGCGGGAGCCGAGGAGGCGCGGGTCGGCGGCGCCCGCGACGTCACCTCCCCGACACCTGTCGTCTCGGTGTCGGCCATCCGCGATCCCTACGGTGTCGGGGGCCCGCCCGGGCCACGCCCCCACCGCACGAGAGGCCCCATCATCAGCACCGCGACTCCCCACCGAGCCCGACGCTCCGGCACCGCCCCCGGCACCCGCACCACCCCCGACATCCGCATCACCGGCACCGGCGACGGCATCGGCACCACCGCCTCCTCGGCCCGACGCCGTCCGCGCGTCGCCGCGCTCCTCGCCGCGGGCACCGGCCTCGGCGTGGTCCTCTCCGGCTTCGGCGCCCTCTCGGCCTCGGCCGCGACGCCGTTCGAGCCCGCCGAGCTGAGCTACCCGTACCCGTCGAACGCGACCTACGACTACGTGCCGATCATGGATGAGTTCACGCAGCTGCGCGCCGACCGCCCCGACATCATCGCCGTGAACGACGCCAAGACGGTGACGATCAACCAGACGGCCACGCCCGAGCAGGTCGACCGCGCCATCGTCGACCAGTACGACGACATGTCCGTCTCCATGGCGGACGGCCTCGGCGAGCGCCTCGGGGCGATCTACCGCGACGCGCGCACCGCCGGCGAGCTGCCGAAGACCGAGGCGCTGCTGGCGAAGAGCGGCGGCCTCGTCGGCTACTACTCGTCGTCGAACCCGGCGAAGGAGCACTTCGACTGGGACCGCCCGTACATCCGGTTCCCCGAGCAGCTGACCTACCGCGACAAGCCGGGCGGGGACGCCTGGGCGTCGACCTCGGGCGCCTATCCGAGCGGTCACACCTCGCAGGCCTACTGGCAGGGCACCTCCCTGGCCACGATGCTGCCCGAGCTGGCGCCGCAGATCCTGGCCCGCACCTCCGAGGCCGGGAACAACCGGATCGTGATGGCCGCGCACTACCCGCTCGACGTGATGAGCGGTCGGATGATGGGTCAGCACATCGTCGAGCGCCGCTGGTCGGACCCCGAGTTCCGCACCCTGTTCGAGCAGGCGAGCACCGAGCTGCGCGACGTGCTCGAGGACGGTTGCGGCGCCTCCCTGGCGGACTGCATCGCGAGCGACACCCCCTACCTGACCGACGAGGAGGCGCTGGCCGTCTACCGCGAGCGCCTCGGCTACGACTTCCCGCTGGTCGGCGCCGCGGGCGAGCCGATGACGGTGCCCGAGAACGCGGAGTCGCTCCTCATCACGAGCCGCCCCGACCTCACCCCCGAGCAGCGTCGCCAGGTGCTGGCGCTCACGGCGGTCGACTCGGGCAGCCCGCTCGACGAGGGCGCCGAGGGCAGCTGGCAGCGGATCGACCTCGCCGCGGCGATGACCGTGCCCGTGGCGGTCGCGGCGGACGGCGGAGTGTCGCTCGTCGACCCGGCCGCGCCCCCGGTCGATCCCGCACCCGTCGACCCGGCACCGGTGGACCCGGCTCCGGTCGATCCCGCGCCGGTCGACCCGGCTCCCGTGGACCCGGCTCCCGTCGACCCGACCGACCCCGTGACGGTCGCCCCCGTCGACGAGGGCGCCGCCGGTGCGGACCCCTCGGGCGACGACCAGGGAGGCGCGGGTCAGCAGCCCGCGCAGGGCACCACCCCCGCGGACGGCATCACCGCGGCGGGCGAGACCTCCGACGACGCGCTGGCCTACACGGGGTCCGAGCACGTGGCGGGAGTCGTCGCCGCGGCGCTCGCTCTCATGGCCGGCGGCGCGGGGCTGATGATCGTCCGGCGCCGACGGCTGCGCCGGCTCCCCTAGGGACGCGCGCCGCGCCTCCTCGGCTCACGCGTCGTCGACGCCCCCTCCACTCACGCGTCGTCGACGCCCCCTCGACCCACGCGTCGTCGACACCCCCCTCGCGATCGACTGGTCGGAAGATGCTCTTCCCGACGCGACGAAGAGCATCTTCTGACCACTCGACGCCCGGG
>NZ_BJUV01000061.1 GCF_007988805.1 Frigoribacterium faeni
GGCCGGTCGCGTGGGCCGTCGCGGCCTGCGCGTCACCCCGTGGCTGTTCCTCGTCGTGCCGCTGGCGTTCCTGATCGTCCTGACCTACGTGCCCGTCGCGAACCTGCTCTGGTACAGCGTCACCGACTGGGACGGCCTGTCGCCGGTCAAGGAGTTCGTCGGACTCGAGAACTTCGTCGAGATCGTCACCCGGCCCGAGATCTTCCAGGTCTTCTTCGTCAGCCTCTTCTACCTGGCCGGCGCCATCGCCCAGCTCGTCCTGGCCCTGTACTTCGCGACCCTCCTCAGCTTCAGGACCCGCTTCTCGAACCTGTTCAAGGGGATCATCTTCTTCCCGTACCTCATCAACGGGGTCGCGATCGGGCTCGTCTTCCTCTACTTCTTCCGCCCGGGCGGGACCCTCGACGCCCTGGCCGCCCTCGTCGGCGTGCAGGACACCCCGCAGTGGCTCGGCGACCCGGACGTGGTGAACACGTCCCTCGCGGCGACGAGCGTCTGGCGGTACATGGGCCTCAACTTCGTGCTGTTCCTCGGAGCCATCCAGTCGGTGCCGTCCGAGCAGTACGAGGCGGCCGACCTCGACGGCGCCACCTCGTGGCACAAGTTCATCTACATCATCGTGCCCAGCATCCGGCGCATCCTCGGCCTGTCGTTCATCCTCGCGATCGCGGGCGCCCTCTCGGCGTTCGAGATGCCGTACATCATGACCGGCGGCGCCAACGGGTCCGAGACGTTCGTCATCCAGACGGTCGACACCGCGTTCCGGTTCTCCAAGGTCGGTCTCGCCTCCGCGATGGCGGTCGTGCTGCTGGTCATCGTGCTCGCCATCACGGCGGTGCAGCGGCTGCTGTTCCCCGACGAGAAGAAGGAGGACGCCTCATGACCACCACGGCGTCGCCCACCCGCTCGCGCGCGCTCGCCCGCGCCGGGACGACCGTCAAGTACGTCAGCCTCGTGCTCGCGTGCCTCGCCGCCCTCGTCCCGCTCGTCACCATCGTCATGCTCGCGTTCAAGACGGACCAGGAGTACCGGACCACGACCCCGCTCACCCCGCCCGGCGACTGGCTCAACCTCGACAACTTCGTCACCGCCTTCACCCAGGGCGGCATGCTGATGGGCTTCGTCAACACGGGGATCATCCTCGTCGTGTCCGTCGTCGGCACCATCCTGATCGGCACGATGGCCGCCTACGCCATCGACCGCTTCCGCTTCCGCGGCCGGAAGCTCGTGCTCGGCGGGTTCCTGCTCGCGACGCTCGTGCCCTCGGTCACGACGCAGGTCGCGACCTTCCAGGTGATCAGCGCCCTCGACCTCTTCAACACCCGGGGCGCGGCGATCCTCATCTTCATGGGGACCGACATCGTCGCGATCTACATCTTCCTGCAGTTCATGCAGTCGATCCCCGTGTCGCTCGACGAGGCGGCGATGCTCGACGGCGCGAGCCGCTTCACCGTCTACTGGCGCATCGTCCTGCCGCTGCTCAAGCCGGCCATCGCGACGGTGGTCATCATCAAGGGCATCGCGGTCTACAACGAGTTCTACATCCCGTTCCTCTACATGCCCTCGCAGGATCTCGGGGTCATCTCGACCTCGCTGTTCCGCTTCATGGGCCCGTTCGGGGCGCGGTGGGAGGTCATCGCGGCGGGCACGCTGCTGGTGATCGTCCCCACCCTCATCGCCTTCCTCTTCCTCCAGCGATACATCTACAACGGCCTCACGGCAGGAGCCACCAAGTGACCACCACCTTCCCCACCACCGCGACCGAGACCCTCCGCCCGCTGCACGACGGCTGGTCCGTCCGCTCGACCGGCGGCCCGGTCCCCGCCGAGATCGCCGCCGCCGTCATCCCCGCGACGGTGCCCGGCCTCGTCCACACCGACCTGCTCGCCGCGGGTCTCATCCCCGACCCCTACCTCGACCGGAACGAGCAGAAGGTCACCTGGATCGGCGAGAGCGACTGGGAGTACCGCACCGCGTTCTCGTGGAGCCCCGACGGCCACGACCGCCACGACCTCGTCTTCGAGGGCCTCGACACCGTCGCCACGGTCACCCTGAACGGCACCGAGCTGGCACGCACCGTCAACCAGCACCGCACCTACCGCCTCCCGGCCGACGGGGCGCTCGTCGACGGCGACAACGACCTCGTCGTCCGCTTCGCCTCGCCCGTCGCCTACGCCGACCAGGCCAGCCTCGACATCGGCTACCGGCCGCACACCTACTTCCACCCCTTCAACGCGATCCGCAAGGCGGCCTGCAACTTCGGCTGGGACTGGGGCCTCGACGCCGCCTCCTCGGGCATCGTCAAGCCCGTCACCCTGCACTCCTGGTCGGGAGCCCGGGTCGAGAGCGTCCGCCCGGTGGTCACGACCGGAGGAGGCGCGGGTCGCGTCACCGCGCACGTCGCCCTCGAGCGGGCGGCCGGCTCCGACGCCGCGCTCACCCTCGAGGCCACGATCATGAGCGCCGACGGCACCGGGGTCGCGACGGCGGCGGTCGCCGTCGGGGCGGGGGCCACCGAGGCCGTCGTCGAGCTCGACGTCGCCGACGTCGAGCTCTGGTGGCCCCGCGGATACGGTGACCCCGTGCTCTACGACCTCGCGGTCGAGCTGACCGCAGACGAGCGGCCCGCCGCCTCGTGGTCGACGCGGATCGGCTTCCGCACGGTCGTCGTCGAGCTCGAGCCCGACGCCGACGGCACGAGCTTCAGGGTCGTCGTCAACGGCGAGCCCGTCTGGACCCGCGGCGCGAACTGGATCCCGGACGACGCGTTCGTGACGCGGGTCACGCGTGAGCGCGTGGCCGCCCGCCTCGACCAGGCCGAGTTCGCGAACATGAACCTGCTGCGCGTCTGGGGCGGCGGTTACTACGAGTCCGACGACTTCTACGAGCTGTGCGACGAACGCGGCATCATGACCTGGCAGGACTTCCTCTTCGCCTGCGCCTCCTACGCCGAGGAGGAGCCGCTCCGCAGCGAGGTCGAGGCCGAGGTCCGCGACAACGTGACGCGCCTCATGTCCCACCCGAGCCTCGTGCTCTGGAACGGCAACAACGAGAACATCTGGGGCTTCGAGGAGTGGGGCTGGGAGAAGCGCCTCCAGGGTCGCACCTGGGGTCTCGGCTACTACCTCGACCTGCTGCCGCGCCTCGTCGCCGAGCTCGACCCGGAGCGCTCGTACACGCCGGGCAGCCCCTGGTCGGGAGACCCGGAGCGCCCCGCGAACGAGATCGAGCACGGCTCGGTGCACCTCTGGGAGCTGTGGAACCGCGTCGACTACCCGCACTACCGCGACACCGTGCCCCGCTTCGTCGCCGAGTTCGGCTGGCAGGGCCCCGCGACCTGGTCGACGATCCGGCAATCGATCTCCGACTCGCCCCTGACGCCCGAGTCGCCCGGCATGATCTGGCACCAGAAGGCGACCGACGGCAACGACAAGCTGACCGACGGCCTCGTCGCGCACCTCCCGCTGCCCGACGACACCGAGGACTGGCACTGGGCCATGTCGCTGAACCAGGCGAACGCGGTCGCCTTCGCCATCGAGCACTGGCGGTCGTGGAGCCCGACCACGATGGGATCCGTCGTCTGGCAGCTGAACGACTGCTGGCCCGTCACCTCCTGGGCCGCCGTCGACGGCTACGGCCGCGCCAAGCCGCTGCTCTACGCCCTCAAGCACGTCTACGCCGACCGCCTCGTGACGATCCAGCCTCGAGGCGCCGACCTCGTCGCCGCCGTCTCGAACGACTCGTCCGAACCGTGGGAGGCGCGGGTCGTCCTGCAGAGGATGTCGTACGACGGCAGTCTGCTCGCCTCGGCGACCGTGGACCTGGCCCTCGATGCCCGGACCACCGGCTCCGTCCCGATCCCCGCCGAGGTCGCGGCCTTCGGCGACCCGACCCGTGAGCTGATCGTCGCCACGGTCGGTGTCGAGCGGGGACTGTGGTTCCCGGTCGAGCAGCGCGACTCGGCCCTGACCGCCGCCGACCTGACGACCGCCGTCACCGCGGTCGACGGCGGCTACGACGTCGTGGTGACCAGCGCCTCCCTGGCTCGTGACGTCACGCTGCTCGTCGACAAGATCGACCCCGCCGCCGTCGTCGACGACATGATGATCACCCTGCTGCCCGGGGAGTCCGTCACCTTCCGGGTGACCAGCGCCGCATCGCTCACGGCCGAGCAGCTCACGTCGCCGAGCGTGCTGCGCACGTCGAACCAGCTCGTCGTCGACTGGGCCTGACGATGTCGGGATTCGCCCTCGCCGTCGACCTGGGCGGCACCAAGGTCGAGGCCGCCCTCGTCGACGCGAGCGGGCGGATCGCCGATGGCAGCCGGGTGCGCGCCGCGACGGGGGCGGCGTCGCACCGGGCCGATCTGCGGGCCGCCGTCGGCACCGTGGTCGACGGCGCTCTGGCGGCCCTCCCGGCCGGCGGCGAGTTGAGGGGGGCCGGCATCGGCTCGGCCGGCCCCGTCGACCTCGTCGCGGGCACGGTCAGTCCGAAGAACCTGCCCGTCCTCGCCGGGTTCGACCTCCGCTCCGACGTGCAGGATCGTCTCCCGGGCCTGCCCGTCCGGTTGCGCCTGGACGGCACGTGCATCGCCCTCGCCGAGCACTGGCTCGGAGCGACCGCCGGGCTCGCGGACTCGATGTCCATGGTGGTCTCGACCGGGGTCGGCGGCGGGCTGATCGTCGGGGGAGCGCTGGTGTCGGGCAGGACGGGCAACGCGGGACACATAGGCCAGATCCACGTCGCGGGCTTCGGGGGAACAGCAGGGGACGTCGACTCGACGACGCTCGAGGCCGTCGCGTCCGGGACGAGCTCCGTGTCCTGGGCCCGGGGCCACGGGTGGGTCGGGACCTCGGGGGAGGAGCTCGCCCTGTCGTGCGCCGACGGGGAGCCGACCGCCTGGGCGGCCGTCCACCGGTCCGCCGCCGCCGTCGGCCAGGCGATCGCCAGCACGACCACGCTGCTCGATCTGGACGTCGTCGCCATCGGCGGCGGCTTCGCCGGGGTCGTGCCCGACTACGTCGACCTCGTGCGCCAGGCGGCTCGTCGAGCCACCGTGCTCGCCTACGCCGCCGAGGTGCTCATCGTCCCGGCAGCCCTCGGATCCGCCGCTCCCCTGCTCGGAGCCGCTGCCCTCGTCCACCGCCCCGAGATGCTCGACCCGACCAGGGTCGGCCCGCGGCGGCTGGTCAGCACCACCTGACACCGGGCGGCCCGCCCGGGCCGCCGTGATCACCGCACAGCCGAAGGAGCCTGAGCACCGATGACGACACGAACCGCCACCAGCGTCCCCGACCATCCGTCCCGAACGACCCCGAGACCGACACGGCAGCGGTCGATCCGAGTGTGCGCCGTGGTCGCCACCGGCGTCCTGCTCGGATCGCTCGCACCGCTGACGCCGCATCAGACGGCGCCATCGTCGGCCGCGCCACATGCCGAGTGGACCACTCGGAACACCGAGTTCGTCACCCGGGACGCCTCGCGCCTCCGGCTCGGGGGAGAGACGTTCCGGGCGAGCGGAGCCAACATCTACTGGCTCGGCCTCGACGAGAACGTCGGAGGGGTCGACTACCCGACCTTCTTCCGGATCAAGGACACCCTCGACTCGGCCCACCGTGCCGGCATCACCGTCGTCCGCTCGCACATGGGCACCTCGACGGCCCAGGACGACGCGAACACGCTGGCGCTGATGCCGAGCCTGGGCGAGTACGACGACGACGCCTTCGCCACGATCGACTTCGCCGTCGCGTACGCCGGGTCGCTCGGCATCCGGCTGATCCTGCCGCTCACCGACGAGTGGGAGTACTACCACGGCGGACACCGCGACTTCACGACGCCCCTGGGCCTCGAGTCCGCCGACTTCTACACCGACCCGAGGGCCATCGACGCCTACCAGGACTACGTCGACCACGTCGTCGGGCGCACCAACGCGCTCACCGGCGTCCCCTACGCCGAGGACCCGACCATCATGGCCTGGGAGCTCGGCAACGAACTCGAGGGCATGACCCTCCCGTGGATCGACGAGCAGGTCGCCCACATCAAGCAGCAGGCCCCGTCGCAGCTCGTCGCCGCCGGTCGACGGTTCGACATCGACCCCGACACCCTCGCCGCGACGGCGCTCGACATCGTCGACGTCCACTACTACCCGCCGACGCCAGACCGCGTCTCGGCCGACGCCGCGACCGTCACCGCCGCCGGGAAGGTCTACATCGCCGGCGAGTACGCCTCGACGGCGGCGACGCCCGCACTGCTGGGCCCGATCGCGCAGGATCCGGCCGTCTCGGGGATGTTCGCCTGGTCGCTCTTCGGCCACGACGATCGCGCCGGCCTCGTGCCCCACGACGACGGCTTCACCTTCCACCTGCCCGGCGGGACGCCGTCCGAGGAGTCGCGGGCCGAGGCGATCCGCCAGTACGCCGTCGACATCGGCGTCGTGCTGCCCGCCCTTCCCCTGGGGGCCCCGCTCGTGACGAGCGTCCACCGTGCCCAGGGCATCTCGACGATCACCTGGCGGGGGACCGCCGGCGCCGCCGGCTACGTCGTCGAGCGGCAGGTCGCCGACCAGCCGTGGACGACCGTCACCGAGGAGGCGCTGGGTGCGTCGGCCGGGACCGTCACCGACATCGAGTCCCCGGCCGGCGCCTCCTACCGGGTGCGGGCGCTCGACGGAACGGGGGCGAGCGGACCCGCGTCCGACGTCGTCCGCCCCGACGGCGGCGACGTGCTCGTCGACCCCGTGCAGGACTGGCGCCTCTCGTCCGCACACGAGGGCGTGACGGTCGCGGCCGACCCCGACGGAGGGTCCGTCGTCGCGACGGACGGCGCATCCGGTTCGGTGGCCTGGCAGCGTGCCGGGCTCGCCCGCGCCGAGTTCCAGGTCGACGAGCCGTCCGCCGTCCGCGTCGAGACCAGCGGGGACGGCCGCACCTGGGCGCCCGCTGCGACGGTCGTCGGCGACGACGGAGCGGTCGTGGCCGACGGCCTCGTCGGCGATCACGTCCGGGTCGTGCTGGCCGGGGACGCGCACCTGACGCGGGCCACCCTGCGGTCCGCGGCCGTCGACCCCACCGCGGCGCCCGGGGCGTTCTCGCTCCAGGCGCCCCTCGACGGGACGACGGGCGCCACCTCGATCCCGGAGTTCTCGTGGACGGCCGCGGCGGACGCCGCCTACTACCGCTTCGCGCTCACGGACTCCGAGGGCACGGTCGTGGCCTCGGCCGGCGGTCTGACCGGCACGTCGTACCGGCCCGACGTCACGCTGGTGCCCGGCTCGACCTACCGCTGGTCGGTCGAGGCCGTGAACGGCGTCGGCACCACGACGTCGGTGCCCACGACGGCGTCCTTCGCCACGCGTCCGCTCCCGACCGAGGCGCTCGTGGTCGAGGACTTCGAGGAGTACGCCGACGACGCCGATCTCAACACCTCCTACGTGCGCAACACGGGCGGCGGAGCCGTCACACCGACCCTCGGTGAGAACCCGTCCACGGGTTCGCAGGCCGGACGGTTCGCCTACGACCTCACGGGCCCCGGCTACGCGGGCGTCGTCCGCACCCTCGCCGAGCCTCAGGACTGGTGGGGCTACACCGGCCTCTCGCTCGCGCTGCGAGCCCCGACCGGTGACGACGTGACCGTGCAGGTCGTGGCGGGAGGGTCGTACTTCGAGACGACCCTCGCGGTCGAGGGGGAGGGCTGGCAGCGGATCGACGTGCCCCTCAGCGCGTTCGCTCCGCCCGCCTGGGCGGGCGACGCCGTCCTCGACCCGTCGAGCGTGACGCAGCTCGCGTTCTACCTCGGCGGCGACGGCGCGGGCGAGCTCCTCGTGGACGACGTCGTCACGACGGTCGACCCTGCCGCGGTCGTGCCCGTCGATCCCGGCACGCCCGGCACTCCCGGCACGCCGGGTACCCCGGGCGGCGGTACCGGACCGGCCGCCGGTCCGGGGTCCGGATCCGGCGCGGGAGGCGCGGTGCCCGTCGGCGGGACCGGCCCGGCCCCCGACGGCTCCGCCTCCCCAGGTCTCGCCTTCACCGGCTCGGCCTCGACCACGGCGCTCGCCCTGGCCGCCCTGGCATCGGTTCTCGCCGGTGCCGTCGCACTCCGAGCCGCACGACGACGTCGGCTCGCATCCACGACCACCTCGGTGGTCGAGCGAGGAGAAGCATCATGATCACACGTCCGAAACGCACCGCCCTCGGGGCCGGCGTCGCCTTCCTCCTGGCGGGCGTCCTCGCCGTGGGCGCCCCCGTGGCGCCGCCGGCCGAGGCCTTCAGCCCGACCGGCAAGAGCACGGTGCTGAAC
>NZ_BJUV01000062.1 GCF_007988805.1 Frigoribacterium faeni
GACCGGTACGGCGACGGACACGACGGGTACGGCTACGGTCGGCACCGACGTGACCGGTACGGCGACGGACACCGTCGGCACGGCGACGGACACGACGGGTACGGCTACGGTCGGCACCGACGTGACCGGTACGGCGACGGACACGACCGGCACCGACACCGCCGGCACGACCGGCTCCGACACCGCCGGCACGACCGGCACCGACACCGCCGGCACGGCGACCGACGGCACCGGCACCACGCCCGACTCGTTCCCCGGCAACCAGGAGCGCACCGAGTCCACGGTGCAGATCGATCGCATCGTGCGTGGTTCCGGAGTCGTGCAGATCGTCTACGGCCTGAACTTCATCCCGGGTGAGACGGTGAGCGGCGTCGTCCGTTCGGCGCCCATCGCCCTGGGCGAGCAGGTCGCCGACGAGAACGGCGAGGTGACGTTCGAGTTCGCCGTCCCGGCCGACTTCGAGCTCGGCATCCACCGGGTCGTCCTGACCGGCAGCGAGTCGTCGACGGTGCTGCCGCAGAACGACTCCACGCAGTTCGTCGTCGTCGCCCCGGCGGCCGACGGAGACGGTGGAACCGGCACCGAAGGTGGAACCGGCACCGAAGGTGGAACGGGCACCGAAGGAGGCGCGGGCACGGTCGTCGGAGCGGGCGGCAGCCCCAGCTCGGGCGGTCGGACCCTCGCCTACACGGGACTGGACGCCCTGCCCTGGGCGGCCACCGGCACGGGCATCCTCGTGCTCGGCCTCGGGATGCTGCTGGCGTCCCGTCGCCGCAGCAGGATCGGGACGCGGATGCAGTGACGCCGGGGTCGGCGACGTCGGGGACCAACCACCCCCGACGTCGTCGTCCACTGAGAGAGGGCCTCGTCCGCAGCCGCGGACGGGGCCCTCTCGCCGGTCGCCAGTGTCGGCGGCCCCGACTACTCTTGTCCCGTGGTCACCGCTTTGTATCGCCGTTACCGGCCAGAGAACTTCGCCGAGCTCATCGGTCAGACGCAGGTGACCGATCCTCTGCGCACGGCGCTCCGCACCAACCGCGTCAATCACGCCTATCTCTTCAGCGGGCCCCGCGGCTGCGGCAAGACGACCTCCGCGCGCATCCTCGCCCGCTGCCTCAACTGCGCTCAGGGCCCCACCGACACCCCGTGCGGCGTGTGCCCCTCGTGCGTCGAGCTGGCCCGAGACGGCGGCGGCTCGCTCGACGTCATCGAGATCGACGCGGCCAGCCACAACGGCGTCGACGACGCGCGAGACATCCGCGACCGAGCGATCTTCGCCCCGGCTCGCGACCGCTTCAAGATCTTCATCCTCGACGAGGCCCACATGGTGACACCGCAGGGCTTCAACGCCCTGCTCAAGGTCGTGGAGGAGCCGCCGGAGCACGTCAAGTTCATCTTCGCCACGACCGAGCCCGACAAGGTCATCGGCACCATCCGCTCGCGCACGCATCACTACCCGTTCCGGCTCGTGCCTCCTGCTCAGATGCTCGACTACGTCCAGCAGCTCAGCGCGACCGAGAAGGTCGAGGCCGCCCCGGGCGTCCTGCCGCTCGTCGTCCGCGCCGGCGGCGGCTCGGTCCGCGACACCCTCTCGCTGCTCGACCAGCTCATGGCCGGCAGCGAAGACGGCGGCATCGAGTACGAGCGCGCCGTCGCCCTCCTCGGCTACACGCACGCCTCCCTGCTCGACGACGTCGTCGAGGCCCTCGGAGCGAGAGACGGCGCGGCGGCGTTCGCCGCCGTCGACCGCGTCGTCCAGACCGGTCAGGACCCGCGACGGTTCGTCGAAGACCTCCTCGAGCGGCTCCGCGACCTCATCGTCGTCGGCGCCACCACCGAAGGCGCCTCCGCCGTCCTGCGCGGCGTCACCGCCGACGAGCTCGACCGGCTGCTGCACCAGTCCCACGCCTTCGGGGCGGCGGAGCTGTCGCGCTCGGCCGACGTGGTCAACCGCGCCCTCACCGACATGACCGGGGCGACGTCGCCCCGCCTGCACCTCGAGCTCATGATCGCCCGCGTGCTCGTCCCCGAGTCCGACGAGAGCGAGCGCGGCGCCCTGGCCCGCGTCGAGCGCCTCGAGCGCCGCGTCGGAGTCGAGGGGACGACCTCGTCGGCGCCGTCCGCCGAGGCGTCGCGGCCCGCCGTCGCGACGTCGAAGCCGACGGCTCCTCGCGAGACCGAGACGCCCGTCACCGCCCCGGCGCCGTCCGCCACGTCGACGACGCCCGATCAGCCCGCCACCGCCGAGACCGCCCCCGGCTCGGTCGCGGCGACCGCCGCAGCGGCCTGGGGCACCTCGTCGACGCCCGAACCCGCGGCTCCGGCCGCCGCGCACTCGGCCGCGTGGGCGCAGACGCCGCCCGTGACCGACGCCGTGCCGGCCCACGCGGCCGACCGGGCGACATCCGTCGGCCCGGTCACCCTCCAGCAGATGCGCGACAGCTGGCCCGAGATCGTCGACGTCGTCGAGAAAGCCAAGCGCACCGCATGGATGGTCGTCGTGACGGCGACCGTGCAGGCCTACGCCGACGACGTCCTCACCCTCACGTTCCCGAGCGCCAGCGACGTCGACGACTTCAAGAAGCCCCAGGGCGCCGGCGAAGGGGTCAGCGAGCACCTCCGTCGCGCGATCCAGAGCGTGCTCGGCGTCACCGTCAAGTACATCGCCCGCGTCGAAGGCGCCCCCGGGCGCCCCACCGGTGCAGCCGCCCCGGCCCCGGCGGCATCCGCTCCGGTGTCCGCACCCGCAGATCAGGCGGGCAGACTCGCCGCCGCCGCGCCCGAGCCCTCCACGGCACCCTCGCCCGAGGCCGCGTCGTCGCCCCGTGACCCGGCTCCGGCCGTCCCGCCGACCGCCCCCGCGGCCGAACCCCGCCGTCAGCCCGGTCGACCGGCGACCGGGCGTGCGTCCACGGCACCCGCGCCGACCGCGTCGGCAGCCACGACCGGCCCGGTGACCGGCTGGGACGTCGCCGCCATCCCGCAGACGCCCCCGCCCGAGCCGGACGAACCCGAGTACATCACCGAGGAGCCCGACGGCGGTGCGCCGACCATCGACGCCTCGCCCGCTCCGTCCGCCGACCCGACCCGACCGAGCGGAGGCGCGACCACGGCGGGCGAGACGCGCGCGGCCCCCACCGCGGCGCAGCCCGCGCCCGAGAGCACGCCGACGTCCGGCCGTTCGGTCCCCGAACGTCGTGCGGCCGCCGGCGACCCGCGTCGCGGCATCCCGGCCAACTCCCGCTACGGCGAGGCCGTCGTCCGCGAGATCCTCGGCGCCCAGTTCATCGAAGAAGAGACGATCGCTCCCAGCGTCACGCCTCAGAGAAGCGAGTAGCCGTGTACGAGGGCATCGTCCAAGAACTGATCGACGAGTTCGGTCGGCTGCCGGGCATCGGTCCGAAGTCCGCCCAGCGCATCGCGTTCCACATCGTGCAGAACGAGTCGTTCGACACGTCGCGCCTCGCCGAGCTGCTCGTCGACGTCAAGACCAAGGTGCGCTTCTGCGAGATCTGCGGCAACGTCAGCGAGCAGGAGACCTGCAACATCTGCCGCGACCCCCGACGGTCGCCCGCGACGATCTGCGTCGTCGAAGAGGCCAAGGACGTGCAGGCCATCGAACGCACCCGCGAGTTCCGGGGCCTCTATCACGTGCTCGGCGGTGCGATCAGCCCCATCGACGGCATCGGTCCCGACGATCTCCGCATCCGTCAGCTCGTGCAGCGACTCGCCGACGACACCGTCCAAGAGGTCATCATCGCCACCGACCCCAACCTGGAGGGCGAGGCGACCGCGACCTACCTGTCGCGCATGCTCGCGCCCTTCGGTCTCCGAGTCACCCGCCTGGCCTCCGGACTCCCCGTGGGCGGCGACCTCGAGTACGCCGACGAGGTCACCCTCGGTCGCGCCTTCGAAGGACGCCGACTCGTCTCCGAGTAACGTCCCGGCACGGCCCCGCGCGGGTCAGAGTCGGGCGCGACGCGCCCGCACGAAGCAGTACAGCCCGTAGGCCATCAGGCCCAGGGCGACGGCGCTCAAGACCACCACGCCGAACGGCAGTGCGGCCAGGGCCTTCAGCGCCCCGTCGAGCCCGGTCGCCTCGCTCGGGTCGGCGGTCACGGCCGCGACCGCGAACAGCACGCCCACGACGGCCAACGCCACGCCCTTGGCCACGTAACCCGTCACGCCCAAGGCGACCGTGCCCCGACCCGCCGTGCCGCTCGGCAGCGAGAGATCCTCGCGGAATTTCTGCTTGACGCCCTTGACGACGAAGTAGGCGCCGATCGCGACGATCGCGAGGGCCACGACGACGAGCAGCACGACCCCGCCCGGTACGGCCAGCAGCCGTGCGCTGAGCGTCTGGGTCTGGCCCGAGCTGTCCGACGACGAGCCGCGGGCGAACGTGAACGCCGTGAACCCGACCGCCAGGTACGCGACGCCCTTGCCGCCCTCCTTCGCGCGTTCCGCCCAGGCGTCCTTGTCGGACCCCCGCACGAGAGCCGCCTCGAGGACCTGGAACAGCCCGAGGGCCCACAGTCCCACGACGATGAGCCACAGGAGGAACACCCCGCCGGGACGCGACGAGAACTGCCCCAGCGCGCCTCCCTGGTCGGCCTCGCCGCCCCCGCCGAAGGCGACGCCCAGGGCGATCACGCCGATCACGATGTGGAGCACCCCGTTCATCGCGAATCCGGTGCGGGCGAAGGTGGTCAGCACGCGGCTGTTCTGCAGACGGCTGGCGGCGCCGCGGGCCTGGTCGCTGGTGTCGGGCATCGGTCCACCGTAGGGGAGCGGGGGCCTCGGCGCCCGACGTGCCGTCTCGCCGCCGCGACTCCGACCCGGTGCCGTCGCCGCGCCTCCCGGTGTGCGTAACCTGCCCGCGACACGCAATAGAATCGCCGGACGCAGGCGTGAGCCGTCCTCTGGCGCGCCCAGTACCCCATGGAGTCACCGTGAGCTTGATCGTGCAGAAATTCGGCGGGTCGTCCGTCGCCGACGCCGAGAGCATCAAGCGCGTCGCGAAACGCATCGTCGAGACCCGCAAGGCGGGCAACGACGTCGTCGTCGCGGTCAGCGCGATGGGCGACACCACCGACGAGCTCCTCGACCTCGCCAGCGAGGTCGCCCCCATCCCCGGCGGCCGCGAGCTCGACATGCTGCTGACCGCGGGCGAGCGCATCAGCATGGCGCTGCTGGCCATGGCCATCCGCAGCCTCGGCGTCGAGGCGCGGTCCTACACCGGCAGCCAGGCCGGCATGATCACCGACGCGCAGCACGGCAAGGCCCGCATCGTCGACGTCACGCCGAAGCGCATCCGCGACGCGCTCGACTCCGGATACGTCGCCATCGTCGCGGGCTTCCAGGGCTTCAACCGCACCACGGGCGACATCACCACGCTCGGCCGCGGTGGATCCGACACGACCGCCGTCGCGCTGGCCGCCGCCCTCGACGCCGACGTGTGCGAGATCTACACCGACGTCGACGGCATCTTCACCGCCGACCCGCGCGTCGTGCCCAAGGCCCGCAAACTCGACCGGGTCACGAGCGAGGAGATGCTCGAGCTCGCCGCCGCGGGATCGAAGGTCCTGTACATCCGTGCCGTCGAGTACGCCAGGCGGCACGGCGTCACCCTGCACGTGCGGTCGTCGTTCAACAACAACGAAGGCACACTGGTCGTCAACCCGAAAGAGGGAGAGAACGTGGAAGAGCCCATCATCAGCGGTGTCGCAGGCGACCTCAGCGAGGGCAAGATCACCGTCGTCGGCGTGCCCGACGTGCCCGGCAAGGCCGCGCAGATCTTCCGCACGGTCGCCAAGACCGGCGCGAACATCGACATGATCGTGCAGAACATCTCGGCCGCGTCCACCAGCCGCACCGACATCTCGTTCACGCTGCCGAAGTCGGAGGGCGCCGTCGTCCTCCAGGCGCTCGAGGCCGACCGTGCCGAGAGCGGCTTCGAGTCGCTGCAGTACGACGACCAGATCGGCAAGCTCGCCCTCGTCGGCGCCGGCATGCGCACGAACGCCGGAGTCTCGGCCCGACTGTTCACGGCCCTGTTCGAGGCCGGAATCAACATCGAGATGATCTCGACGAGCGAGATCCGCATCTCGGTCGTCACCCGAGCCGACACGCTCAACGACGCGCTGCGCGTCGTCCACACGGCCTTCGGGCTCGACAGCGACGTCGACGCCGTCGTGCACGGCGGCACCGGTCGCTGAGGCGACCACCCCGATCCCCGAGGAGGCGCGTGCGGCACCGCACCGCGCCTCCCGAACCCGACACCCACGGCACCACCGAGACACCCCAGGAGACAACGATGGCTGAAGGTCTGCGCGTCGGCGTGGTCGGCGCGACCGGTCAGGTCGGCAAGGTCATGCGGAAGCTGCTCGACGAGCGCGACTTCCCGATCGCCGAGATCCGCTTCTTCGCCACCGCCCGGTCGGCCGGCAGCACCCTGCCGTTCCGCGGCGTCGACGTCGTCGTCGAGGACGTCGAGACGGCCGACCCCCGCGGTCTCGACATCGCGCTGTTCTCGGCGGGTGCGACCGGCAGCCGCGCGCACGCGCCCCGCTTCGCCGCGGCCGGCGTGCTCGTCATCGACAACTCGAGCGCCTGGCGCATGGACCCCGAGGTGCCCCTCGTCGTCAGCGAGGTCAACCCGCACGCCATCGACCAGGCCGTCAAGGGCATCGTCGCGAACCCGAACTGCACCACGATGGCGGCCATGCCGGTGCTCAAGGTCCTCGACGCCGAGGCCGGTCTCGAGCGCCTGATCGTCAGCACCTACCAGGCGGTCTCCGGCAGCGGGCTCAAGGGCGCCGACGAGCTCCTGGGCCAGGCCCGGGCCGCTCTCGAGCAGGACACCGCCGCGCTCGTCCACGACGGAGCCGCCGTCACGATGCCGGACCCGGCCGTCTACGTCCGCCCGATCGCCTTCGACGTCATCCCGCTCGCGGGCAGCATCGTCGACGACGGCCTCGACGAGACCGACGAGGAGAAGAAGCTCCGGAACGAGAGCCGGAAGATCCTCGAGCGCCCCGATCTCCTCGTCAGCGGTACCTGCGTGCGGGTCCCCGTCTTCACCGGCCACTCGCTCTCCATCAACGCCGAGTTCTCGTCCCCGCTGACGGCGGCCCGGGCGAAGGATCTCCTGGCCGACGCGCCCGGAGTCGTGCTGACCGACGTGCCGACGCCGCTCGAGGCCGCCGGTCAGGACCCGAGCTACGTCGGGCGCATCCGTCAGGACGAGGGCGTCCCCGGCGACCGCGGCCTCGCGCTCTTCATCAGCAACGACAACCTGCGCAAGGGCGCGGCGCTGAAC
>NZ_BJUV01000063.1 GCF_007988805.1 Frigoribacterium faeni
GGGGCGGGCGGGCGGGTCGATCCGCGCCTCCTCGGCGGGATCGACGGGGTGGAACAGCTCGCTGTCCACGCCGGGCAGCACGACGGCGACCCGGTCGGGTCGGCCGCCCAGACGCGTGGTGACCGTCTCGGCCTCGGCGCGGCTGATGGCGACGACGGCGTCCGACTGCTGCGCGAGATGGACCTCTCCGGCCAGGCGGCCGGGGGACTCGGCCCGCTCGCCGTGCGAGAGCGGGGTCGAGTCGGCCGCGGCGATCGAGTGGAAGCTCTGCACGTGCGGCACGCCGAGCGCCCGGGCCACGGGCAGGGCGGCCATGCCCGAGAACCAGTGGTGCGAGTGCACGACGTCCCAGGGGCCGAGCTCGGCCAGCCGGTCGCGGAACTCGGTCACGAAGAGCTCGTGCCGGCCCTTGGTGACGGGCTCGGGCGGTCCCGCCGTGAGGTAGTGCAGGGTGACCCCGGGCGAGAGGTCGAGACTCGCCGGCTGGGCGGGATCCGACCGCCGGGTCACGATGTCCACGTGGTGCCCCGCCGCCCCGAGGGCCTCGGCCTGGTTGCGGACGACGACGTTCATGCCGCCGACGTCGCCCGATCCGGGCTCGGCGCCGGGAGACGTGTGCAGCGACACGAGCGCGATGCGGAGCGGGGAGGAGGCGGTGGTCACCTCCCGAGGGTAGCGGCCCGCCGACCCGGCGGCCCGCACCCGCGAGGGGTCAGACGGCGACGCCCGACCAGAAGGCCCGCACGCGGTCGAGCACGGCGTCGGCCTGGCGGCGACCGGCCTCGGCCGCGGGTCGTCGGGTGGTGGTGGCGAGCACGTCGGAGCCGAAGGCCTCGAGCGCCTCGGCGTCGGCCTGGATCACGAGCACCTCGCGGCCGGCGGCGCGACGGGCGGCCACGACCTGCGGCAGGGTCGGGCCGAGCGGCGAGACGTCGAGCTCGGGGCCGCAGGACAGCACGAGGACGCGGTCGTGGTCGTCGGCGAGATCGGCGTTGGTGCCCGAGCGGACGCCTCCGTCCATCGTGGGGCGGCCGTGGATCTCGACGGTGGGCCAGACGACGGGCACCGAGCAGCTGGCGGCCACGGCGCGGTACAGGTCGACGCCCGACGCGGCGTTCAGCGGGCGGAAGCTCCCGTCGGTCGCGTCGACGGTGCAGACGGTGAGGTCGGCCTCCGGCCAGGCGACGTCCCCGAACCGGCCGCGCATGGTCGTGACGAGGTCGGGCTCCTCACCGGCCACGGGGGTCCGGCGGGCGAGCGCGCCGACCCGGCTCCGCGCCTCCTGCTGCCCCGTCGCCCCGACCAGGGCCTGGCCGAGCGCCTGCTGGAACGCCTCGGGGTCGATCGAGCCCGAGGGGAGCTCGGTCACGGCCTCGAACTGCTCGCGGAGCCCCTCGTCGACGCGTCCCAGCCGCACCATCGTGCCGACCACCGATCCGGCGGAGGTGCCCACCACCAGGTCGGCGTCGCCCACCGGGACACCCGCCTCGATCAGGCGCGAGAGCACGCCGAGCTCCCACGCGATGCCGGTGATGCCGCCGCCGCCCAGGACGAGCGCGGTGCGGGTGGGGGTCGTGTTGGTGCTCATGTCTCTCCTCGGTCGTGAGGGCCTGACCAGGAGGCGCAGGGCGGCTTCCCGGGGCCGCGATCGACTGTAGGCCCGTCGCCTCGGCGCGTTCCCGGCGGACGTCCGGCCGGGAGCGGTCAGGCGGGCCGGAGCTCGCCGGCGCGGCCGAGCGCCTGGACGTGCCACTCGGTCTGCGCGAGCGCCGAGCCGAGCCGGTAGCCGTGCAGCGACGCGATGCCGCCGCTCCACGACATGCGCTCGGCCACCTGCCACACGGTCGGCCGATCGAGGGAGTCGAGGGCCGCCGCCGCGTCGCGGGTGCGATCGGCGCGGTGCCCGATCAGCGCCTCGGCGCGCTCGCGCAGCCCGACGAAGCGGTACTCGTGACCGGGGCACACCTCGAGGGCGTCCGGCCCCGCGACGTCGAGCGCCACCATGCGGTCGAGCGACGACAGGTAGTCGGTCAACGGGTTGCCCGCCGTCCGCCCGCCGAGGCCGATGCCGGGGTTGATGCGCGGCAGCACGTGGTCGCCGGTGAAGACCAGACGCTGCTCGGGCTCGACGAAGCAGAGGTGGCCCGCCGTGTGGCCCGGCGTGTGGACGGCCCGCAGTCGTCGCCCGGCGATCGGCAGCTCGTCGCCGTCGGCGAGCAGCAGGTCCGCCGTGACCTCGGGCAGGCGGCGACCCGATCCCCACGAGGCGACCAGCGCCTCCCGGTCGTGGTCGGGGGCGCCCCAGCGGGCGATGTCGTCGTCCGCTGCGGCGGCGTCCGCCGTCCGCTCGGCGAGCGCGCGCTGCTCGGCGGGGTGCAGGGCGATGCGGGCTCCCGAGGCCCGCCGCAGGGCCTCGGCTCCGCCCAGGTGGTCGGCGTGCAGGTGGGTGACCGCGATCAGCTCGACGTCGGCGATCGTGTGACCGACGCCGGCGAGCGCCTGCTCGAGACGCTCGAGGTTGCGGTCGACGTCCCAGCCCGGGTCGATCACCGTGAGGGCCCCGTCGGACCCCTCGACGACGTAGCCGAGCGAGTGGTCGTCGATGCCGTCGCCGAACTCGAACGCGACCGACCAGACGCCGTGGCGGACCTCCTCGACGCCGGGCAGCTCGCCGCGTCGCACGGCCCCCGCCTGCGCACGGCTGACGGGGACGGGAGGCGCGGGAGGCACGGGTCGGGAGGCGGCGTCGGTCACCCTGCGAGCCTAGCCAGGCCGCTATCCGGCGGACACCTCGATCAGCACCTTGCCGACCACGCCGCCCTCGACGGCCTCGTGGGCCGCGGCCGTCTCGGCGAGCGGGAACGTGTGCAGCGGGAGCCCGGCCGCCTCGCCGACCGGCAGGACGCCGTCGCGGAGAGCGGCGGTGACGTCCTCGACGGCCGCCTGCAGCGCCTCCTCGCCCACGGTGTAGAGCAGGACGAACTGGAACCGGGTGTTGGTGATCATGTTCGCGCGGATCGGGATGGTCGTCGTGTCGCCGCCGTCGTCGGCGTAGATCGCCACGGAGGCGCGGTGCGCGACGACCTCGGACAGCAGGTCCGCGTTCTGCGAGATCGCGACCTCCACGACGACGTCGACGCCGTCGGGGGCGATCTCGCGGATCTCGGCGGCGGCGTCGCCCGTGCGGTAGTTGACGACGTGGTGGGCGCCGGCCGCGGTCGCCAGGCCGGCCTTCTCGTCGCCGCTGATCGTCGTGATGACGGTGGCTCCGGCCCAGCGGGCCAGCTGGATG
Organism: Frigoribacterium faeni; assembly: GCF_007988805.1. Lineage (GTDB taxonomy): Bacteria > Actinomycetota > Actinomycetes > Actinomycetales > Microbacteriaceae > Frigoribacterium > Frigoribacterium faeni. The sequence continues at coordinate 3,293 of NZ_BJUV01000063.1, forward strand.
GCGGCATGACCGACCGCACCCGCGCCCCCGGCCACCAGGACGACCGCGCCGTCGAGGCTGCCCGGCTCGAGGCGGCTCGGCCCGTCCTCCCAGACGGTCAGGGCGCGGTGAGCGGTCATCGCCGGGACCCCCAGGCTCGCGCCCACCTCGAGGCCGACGCCCTCGGGCAGCGGCACGACGCGCGAGGCGGGCAGCACGGTGAACTCCTGGGCGGTGCCGGTGGGGCGCTGGTGGGCCGAGAGGTAGGTCCAGACGCGGTCGCCGACCGCGAGCCCGGTGACGCCCTCGCCGACTGCGTCGACGACGCCCGAGCCGTCCTGGTTCGGCGTGACCTCGGCGAACGGCAGCGACTCGCCGCGTCCGCCGCCCGCGCGGGACTTCCAGTCGGTGGGGTTCACGCCCGACCAGACGACGCGCACCCGCACCTCGCCGGCGGCGGGCTCGGGCAGGTCGCGGTCGACGAGCTGCAGCACGGTGGGGGCGGGTCCGGTCTCGGAGTACACGATCGACTTCATGCCCGGAGCCAACCAGACCCGGCCCCGTTCTGTTCCGGGCCCGGCGCGAGGCGGCGGGCCCCGTGAGGCCGCACAATGGCGGGATGACCCCCACCGACCGCACGGTGCCGCCGTGGACCCCGGTGGTCGTCCCGGCCGACGCCCCCGCCCGCACCGCGGTCGACCCCACCCCGCGCCGCGTCGTGACGTGGGTGGCGGTCGTGGCGGTCGTCGTCATCGTCGCCGTGATCGTCGCGGCTCTCGTCGCCGCCCGCAGCCTGGCCGAGACCGAGTCGGTGCGTGACGCCGCCGACCGGGCCGACCGCATCGCCGACGTCCTCGTGCAGCCCGAGCTGACCGACGCCCTCCTCACCGGAGACCCCGGCGCCACGGCAGCCGTCGACGCGGTCGTGCGCGACCACATCCTGAGCGACAGCATCGTCCGGGTGAAGATCTGGGACGCCGACGGCCGCATCGTCTGGTCGGACGAGACCCGCCTGATCGGGCAGCGCTTCGGCCTCGCCGAGGACGAGCTCGAGGCCCTGCGCGGCGCGGGCGTCGATGCCGAGGTCAGCGACCTCAGCGCGCCCGAGAACGCCTACGAGAGCGACGAGGGGAAGCTGCTCGAGGCCTACCGCTCGGTGCGCACCGCGGAGGGCACGCCCCTCCTGTTCGAGGTGTACTTCCGCTACGACGAGGTGCTGCAGCGCAGCGGTCAGCTCTGGCAGGGGTTCGCCGGCATCGCCGTCGGCAGCATCGTCGTCGTGCTCGCCCTGCTCGCGCCGGTGCTCTGGCGGCTGCTCGCGGCGCTCCGGGCCGCGCGGCTGCACCGTGAGACCCTGCTGACCCGGGCGCTCGACGCCAGCGCCGACGAGCGTCGCCGGATCGCGGGGACCCTGCACGACGGGGTCGTCCAGGACCTCGTCGCCACGTCCTTCGCCCTCTCGGCCGAGGGGGCGGCCGCGCGCAGCCGGGGCGACGCGCCCGCCGCCGACGGGCTCGACGGGGCGGCCGGGTCGGTCCGCGACAGCATCGGCGGCCTGCGCACCCTGCTGGTCGACATCCACCCGCCGAACCTCGAGCGCGCCGGACTGGCCTCGGCGCTCGAGGACCTCGCCACGGCGACCCGAGCACGGGGCGTGGCCACGACCGTGTCGGTGGCCGACGACCTGCGCCTCGACGCCGGCGCCCGACGCCTCGTCCACCGCGTCGTGCAGGAGTCGCTCGTCAACGCGGTGAAGCACGCCTCGGCGACCCGCGCCGTCGTCACGGTCGCGCGCTCGGACGCCGACGGGCCCGCCGTCGGGCCGACCATCCGGCGCGTCGTCGTCACCGTCGCCGACGACGGACGCGGATTCGACCCCGCCGCCGTCCACCGGGTCGTCCCCGGCCACCTCGGCCTGCGGCTGCTGACCGACGCCGTCCGCGACGCCGGCGCGGGCCTCGACCTCGCGACCGCCCCCGGATCCGGCACCTGCTGGAGGCTGACGGTGACCGCCTCGTGATCCGCGTGCTCGTGGTCGACGACCACCCCCTCGTCCGGGCCGGGCTGCGCGCCCTCGTGGAGACCGCCGGTGATCTCCTCGTGGTGGGGGAGGCCACGAGCGGCGAGGACGCCGTGGCCGCCGTCCGGGACTCCGCTCCGGCCGACGCGCCCGACGTCGTCCTGATGGACCTCTCCATGCCGGGCATCGGCGGTCTCGAGGCCACCCGTCTGCTCACCGCGGCGGAGACCCGACCGCACGTCGTCGTGCTGACCTCGTTCCCCGACCCCGCGTCCGTGCGTCAGGCGCTCGCCGCCGGTGCGGTCGGCTACCTGCTGAAGGACGCCGACCCCGCGACGGTCGTGGCGGGCGTCCGCGCCGCGGCCGGTGGAGGAGCACCGCTCGACCCCCGGGCCGCCCGGGTGCTGCTGCCGTCCCGGGACGCGGGAGGCGCGGGCACCTCGGCCGCGCCTCCGGCGTCCTCGTCCTCCCCTCCGGTCGACCCGCTCGTCACCGGGCGCGAGGCCGAGGTGCTGCGCCTCATCGCCCGGGGACGGGCCAACAAGCAGATCGCCCACGAGCTCGGCATCAGCGAGCGCACGGTCAAGGCCCACGCGGGCAGCGTGTTCCGCCGCATCGGGGTCGCCGACCGCACCAGCGCCGCGCTCTGGGCCCGCGACAACGGGTTCTGAGTCGGGTCCGGCGACGGGTACTAGTACCAAGGTCCGATGGCCCCGAGGTCGCCGCGCCCCGAGGCTGGACGCAGCACAGCACAGACCGAGCTGTCCGTCGTACGCGAAAGGCCCACCATGCCCACCACCTTCCTCCGCAGGGCCCGCGCGGCCGTGCTCGTCACCGCGGTCGTCGCGGGGTCGCTCGCCCTCTCGGCGGCGCCCGCGAGCGCCTCGGGCAAGACCTCGGCCGGCGGCGACTACGCCGTCACGGTCAACGGCACCACCTACGACCCGGCCGCCGGCAGGAGCACCAAGCTCGACGGCATCACGCCGACGGGCCGCATCGCCGTCCGCGGGGTCAACAACGGCTTCGACATCGACGTCGCCACGCTGGGCGTGTACGACTACACCCTGACCGGAGCCCCCGACACGCAGCGCATGGTCACGAAGCCCACGACGGTGTTCGCGTCGAAGGTGCCGACGCTGACCTCCGCGCAGCTCTCGGGCGCGACGATCAAGAGCCTCGAGATCAAGGACGACACCCTGGTCGTGCTGTTCGGCACGTCGGCCGGAAAGTTCAAGATCCAGGCGAAGGACGGCGCCCAGGGCGGCATCTTCCAGATGGAGTCCGAGTTCGGCGCCCCCGTCGAGTTCGTGCACACGCTCGCGCCGGGCGTCTTCTACTTCGTCAACCAGTTCACCGGCAAGGTCAACTTCGGCGACGGCGTCGACGCCGTCCCGTCGGGCACGGGCGCGCACCAGATGCTCCTCGGCAAGGACAGCCCCCAGGTCGCGACGAAGACGTTCCAGTCGGGCACCGTCACCAAGTGGCTCGTGCAGTCCGGCGGCCGACTCGGCGGCGTGCTCGGCGAGGACGCCATCGAGCTGAGCGCCGGCGCCACGAACTGCACCAGCCAGTGCCAGGCGCAGAACCGGATCCGCGGTTCGCTGCCGGTGCCGTCGAACCCGACGGACCCGACCCCGATCGGCTGACCCGCGCCTCCCTCCCGCTCCGCGACGGAGACGAGCCACGACCCGCCGCCCCCC
>NZ_BJUV01000064.1 GCF_007988805.1 Frigoribacterium faeni
TGGGCGGCCCTGTGGGGCTGTGTGGGGCGTGATCGTTGGTTTTCCGGGCTTTTTGGTCGCGACACGCCCGGGATGCGTGGAGGTTTGGACGTATCGGCGGATGTGCCTGTAATGTTCTTTCTTGTCACCCCAAAGGTGCGGCGGAGCGAAGCTCCTCCGGCCTCAAGCGGGACCGACTTCCAAGTCCTCGAGTTGCCTTACGGCCTCGGACCAAGCAAGTTGCAACACCGGCCAACATGATGTAACGTTGTGGCTCGTTCCAATCGGAGCGACAAGCTCTTTCTGGAGCTGACAGTCACTGGTTTTACATTGTTTCAACTGGTGCTAAGGTTTCACAGCTGCCTCGGACGAGGGCCTTTACAGGGTCTGGTTTCTGGTGCGTTTGGTCCTTGAGAACTCAACAGCGTGCACATTGTCAAATGCCAAATTATACCCTGGCATTGCTTGTGGCTTCACTTTTCGGTGGGGTTGTGAGTGGTGTTTAGGTTTCTTTGAGATTGACGGACAATTACAATCGTCAGATTGTTTTGTTCTTTGGTCAGCATCAAATTCAGCAGTTCCGGCCTTTTTCCGGTTGGACTGTTTTTTCTTTTACGGAGAGTTTGATCCTGGCTCAGGACGAACGCTGGCGGCGTGCTTAACACATGCAAGTCGAACGATGAACTGGAGCTTGCTCCAGGGATTAGTGGCGAACGGGTGAGTAACACGTGAGTAACCTGCCCTTGACTCTGGGATAAGCGCTGGAAACGGCGTCTAATACCGGATACGAGCTTCAGCCGCATGGCTAGGAGTTGGAAAGAATTTCGGTCAAGGATGGACTCGCGGCCTATCAGCTAGTTGGTGAGGTAATGGCTCACCAAGGCGACGACGGGTAGCCGGCCTGAGAGGGTGACCGGCCACACTGGGACTGAGACACGGCCCAGACTCCTACGGGAGGCAGCAGTGGGGAATATTGCACAATGGGCGCAAGCCTGATGCAGCAACGCCGCGTGAGGGATGACGGCCTTCGGGTTGTAAACCTCTTTTAGTAGGGAAGAAGCGAAAGTGACGGTACCTGCAGAAAAAGCACCGGCTAACTACGTGCCAGCAGCCGCGGTAATACGTAGGGTGCAAGCGTTGTCCGGAATTATTGGGCGTAAAGAGCTCGTAGGCGGTTTGTCGCGTCTGCTGTGAAATCTGGGGGCTCAACCCCCAGCCTGCAGTGGGTACGGGCAGACTAGAGTGCGGTAGGGGAGATTGGAATTCCTGGTGTAGCGGTGGAATGCGCAGATATCAGGAGGAACACCGATGGCGAAGGCAGATCTCTGGGCCGTAACTGACGCTGAGGAGCGAAAGCATGGGGAGCGAACAGGATTAGATACCCTGGTAGTCCATGCCGTAAACGTTGGGAACTAGATGTGGGGGCCATTCCACGGTCTCCGTGTCGCAGCTAACGCATTAAGTTCCCCGCCTGGGGAGTACGGCCGCAAGGCTAAAACTCAAAGGAATTGACGGGGGCCCGCACAAGCGGCGGAGCATGCGGATTAATTCGATGCAACGCGAAGAACCTTACCAAGGCTTGACATATACCGGAAACGTCCAGAGATGGTCGCCCCGCAAGGTCGGTATACAGGTGGTGCATGGTTGTCGTCAGCTCGTGTCGTGAGATGTTGGGTTAAGTCCCGCAACGAGCGCAACCCTCGTTCTATGTTGCCAGCACGTAATGGTGGGAACTCATAGGAGACTGCCGGGGTCAACTCGGAGGAAGGTGGGGATGACGTCAAATCATCATGCCCCTTATGTCTTGGGCTTCACGCATGCTACAATGGCCGGTACAAAGGGCTGCGATACCGTAAGGTGGAGCGAATCCCAAAAAGCCGGTCTCAGTTCGGATTGAGGTCTGCAACTCGACCTCATGAAGTCGGAGTCGCTAGTAATCGCAGATCAGCAACGCTGCGGTGAATACGTTCCCGGGCCTTGTACACACCGCCCGTCAAGTCATGAAAGTCGGTAACACCCGAAGCCAGTGGCCTAACCCTTGTGGATGGAGCTGTCGAAGGTGGGATTGGTGATTAGGACTAAGTCGTAACAAGGTAGCCGTACCGGAAGGTGCGGCTGGATCACCTCCTTTCTAAGGAGCATGTACCAGCCCTGCTGTTTACACAGGGATACATCTGGTCAAGTCAGTTTCGGAGCGAATGTCTCCGGCTGGCGCTCATGGGTGGAACATTGACAATGGCTTCTCGTTGAGGGCATCTGCGCTAGTACGACACTTCGGTGTTTGGAACGTGGGGGTGTTGGAGATGGGGAGCGTGCACGCTGTTGGGTCCTGAGGGACCAAGCTTCCTGCGCCTTCGGGTGTGGGGGTTGAACTCCTCTGGGCCATGAGAGTCCTGCATCAATCGCAGGGTGATCATGGTGCCGCCCGTATTTTGAGAACTACACAGTGGACGCGAGCATCTTAGTCGCAAGCAGGGCCGGCCTTCGGGTTCGGTTGTTGTTTGTGATACTAAGTGCAATTTCTTAGACCAACCCGCCCTTCGTGGTGTGGTTGGCGAATGAGATAACACTGAGCTGCCGGCTTCGGTCGGTAGCAACTTTGTGGTCAAGTTTCTAAGAGCAAACGGTGGATGCCTTGGCATCTGGAGCCGAAGAAGGACGTAGAAATCTGCGATAAGCCTCGGGGAGCTGATAATCGAGCCCTGATCCGAGGATGTCCGAATGGGGAAACCCCGCCAGGCGTTTTGACCTGGTGACTCCCGCCTGAATATATAGGGCGGGTAGAGGGAACGTGGGGAAGTGAAACATCTCAGTACCCACAGGAAGAGAAAACAACAGTGATTCCGTCAGTAGTGGCGAGCGAAATCGGAAGAGGCTAAACCGGTCATGTGTGATAGACGGCGGTCGTTGCATGGTCGGGGTTGTGGGACCCGTTGTCCTGTTCTGCCGGACAGGAGCAGTTACAGCGCAGTATAGGCGAACAGCTTTGAATGGCTGGTCATAGAGGGTGCGAACCCCGTAGCCGAAATGCTGGCGCTGGCTGAATGGGGATCCCAAGTAGCTCGGGGCCCGAGAAATCCCGTGTGAATCTGTCAGGACCACCTGATAAGCCTAAATACTCCCAGATGACCGATAGCGGACAAGTACCGTGAGGGAAAGGTGAAAAGTACCCCGGGAGGGGAGTGAAATAGTACCTGAAACCGTTTGCTTACAAACCGTTGGAGCCTCCTTGTAGGGGTGACAGCGTGCCTTTTGAAGAATGAGCCTGCGAGTTAGCGATATGTGGCGAGGTTAACCCGTGTGGGGTAGCCGTAGCGAAAGCGAGTCTTAATAGGGCGATCCAGTCGCATGTCCTAGACCCGAAGCGAAGTGATCTATCCATGGCCAGGTTGAAGCGACGGTAAGACGTCGTGGAGGACCGAACCCACTTCAGTTGAAAATGGAGGGGATGAGCTGTGGATAGGGGTGAAAGGCCAATCAAACTTCGTGATAGCTGGTTCTCTCCGAAATGCATTTAGGTGCAGCGTTGCGTGTTTCTTGCCGGAGGTAGAGCTACTGGATGGCCGATGGGGCCCAAAAGCTTACTGACGTCAGCCAAACTCCGAATGCCGGTAAGTGAGAGCGCAGCAGTGAGACGGTGGGGGATAAGCTTCATCGTCGAGAGGGAAACAACCCAGACTACCAGCTAAGGTCCCTAAGCGTGTGCTAAGTGGGAAAGGATGTGGAGTTGCATAGACAACCAGGAGGTTGGCTTAGAAGCAGCCACCCTTGAAAGAGTGCGTAATAGCTCACTGGTCAAGTGATTCCGCGCCGACAATGTAACGGGGCTCAAGCACACCACCGAAGCTGTAGATTTCGTATTATAGACAAGCCTTCGTGGTTCAGTCGTACGGAGTGGTAGGAGAGCGTCGTGTGGCCAGTGAAGCGGCGGTGTAAACCAGCCGTGGAGGCCACACGAGTGAGAATGCAGGCATGAGTAGCGAAAGACGGGTGAGAAACCCGTCCTCCGAAAGACCAAGGGTTCCAGGGCCAGGTTAATCCGCCCTGGGTAAGTCGGGACCTAAGGCGAGGCCGACAGGCGTAGTCGATGGACAACGGGTTGATATTCCCGTACCGGCGAAGAACCGCCCAAGCTAATCCAGTGGTGCTAAGAGTCCTAACCCGGCTGAGTGGATCCCTTCGGGGTGATGCCGGCCGGTCTAACGCTCGACCCCATGCTGGTGCGGTTAGCGTATTAACAGGTGTGACGCAGGAAGGTAGCTGAGCCAGGCGATGGTATCCGTAAGGTGAACCTGGTGTAAGGATGTAGGGCTGACGATAGGCAAATCCGTCGTCAATGCGCCTGAGATCCGATGCGTACCCCGATTGGGGGAAATCAGTGATCCTATGCTGCCGAGAAAAGCATCGACGTGAGGTTCAAGCCGCCCGTACCCCAAACCGACTCAGGTGGTCAGGTAGAGAATACCAAGGAGATCGAGAGAATCGTGGTTAAGGAACTCGGCAAAATGCCCCCGTAACTTCGGGAGAAGGGGGGCCGGAACCGTGATGGGATTTACTCCCGGAGCGGGAAAGGCCGCAGAGACCAGTGGGAAGCGACTGTTTACTAAAAACACAGGTCCGTGCCAAGTCGCAAGACGATGTATACGGACTGACGCCTGCCCGGTGCTGGAAGGTTAAGAGGAAGGGTTAGCGCAAGCGAAGCTCAGAATTTAAGCCCCAGTAAACGGCGGTGGTAACTATAACCATCCTAAGGTAGCGAAATTCCTTGTCGGGTAAGTTCCGACCTGCACGAATGGCGTAACGACTTCCCAGCTGTCTCAACCGCGAACTCGGCGAAATTGCACTACGAGTAAAGATGCTCGTTACGCGCAGCAGGACGGAAAGACCCCGTGACCTTTACTACAGCTTGGTATTGGTGTTCGGAGTGGCTTGTGTAGGATAGGTGGGAGACTGTGAAGCTCGGACGCTAGTTCGGGTGGAGTCATTGTTGAAATACCACTCTGGTCACTTTGGATATCTAACTACGAACCGTGATCCGGTTCTGGGACAGTGCCTGGTGGGTAGTTTAACTGGGGCGGTTGCCTCCCAAAAAGTAACGGAGGCGCCCAAAGGTTCCCTCAACCTGGTTGGCAATCAGGTGTCGAGTGTAAGTGCACAAGGGAGCTTGACTGTGAGACTGACAAGTCGAGCAGGGACGAAAGTCGGGACTAGTGATCCGGCAGTGGCTTGTGGAAGCGCTGTCGCTCAACGGATAAAAGGTACCTCGGGGATAACAGGCTGATCTTGCCCAAGAGTCCATATCGACGGCATGGTTTGGCACCTCGATGTCGGCTCGTCGCATCCTGGGGCTGGAGTAGGTCCCAAGGGTTGGGCTGTTCGCCCATTAAAGCGGTACGCGAGCTGGGTTTAGAACGTCGTGAGACAGTTCGGTCCCTATCCGCTGCGCGCGTAGGAAATTTGAGAAGATCTATCCCTAGTACGAGAGGACCGGGATGGACGAACCTCTGGTGTGTCAGTTGTCCTGCCAAGGGCACCGCTGATTAGCTACGTTCGGAACGGATAACCGCTGAAAGCATCTAAGCGGGAAGCCGGCTTCGAGATGAGATTTCCATACCCTTCGGGGTGAGAGGCTCCCAGCTAGACTACTGGGTTGATAGGCCGGATGTGGAAGTGGGGACTAACGACCCATGGAGCTGACCGGTACTAATAAGCCGATAACTTGACAACACTCCCTCACTTGTAGAGGTGGGGGGAAGATTGCTCGCGTCCACTATGTGGTTCCCGAAATACGGTCGGGAACAATTGAACAGACAGTCGTCTGCTGCCGCCTTCGGGTGTGTGGTGGGTGCATGGTCTGAAACAGACTTCACCACCGAACCCTCTGGGGTTGGTGTGTGGTAAATGTTTCGGCGGCCATAGCGAGAGGGAAACGCCCGGTCACATTCCGAACCCGGAAGCTAAGACTCTCAGCGCCGATGGTACTGCAAGGGGGACCTTGTGGGAGAGTAGGACACCGCCGGACTCCTTTTGAAACACCAGAAAGGCCCCTTCTTCGGAAGGGGCCTTTCTGCG
>NZ_BJUV01000065.1 GCF_007988805.1 Frigoribacterium faeni
AGGCGTCGGACGTCAGGCGCTGAGGCGCTCCTCCCGGCGGCGGCGCTGCTCGATCGGATCGGGCACGGGTGCCGACGCGATCAGCCGCCGCGTGTAGTCGTCCGACGGCGACGTGAGGATCTCGCTACGATCGCCGATCTCGACCAGACGCCCCGAGCGGAGCACCGCGATGCGGTCGCAGAGCGAGTCGACGACGGCCAGGTCGTGGCTGATGAACAGGCAGGCGAACCCCAACCGGTCCTGCAGGGAGCGGAACACGTCGAGCACCCTCGCCTGCACCGAGACGTCGAGGGCGCTGGTCGGCTCGTCGGCGATCAGCAGATCGGGGTCGAGCGCGACGGCGCGGGCGATCGCCACGCGCTGCCGTTGCCCGCCCGAGAGCTCGTGCGGATAGCGTTCCCGCCACGCGCCTCCCAGTCCGACGTCGGACAGCAGGGCGTCGACCCGGTCGGTCAGCTCCGACCCGCGGAGCCCCCGTCGGACCTGCAACGGCTCGGCCACCGTCTGCGCGATGCTGTAGCGCGGGTTGAGCGACGTCGCCGGGTTCTGGAACACCACCCCGACGCGCTCGCGCATGGCCGCGATCTCGCGTCGACCGGCCGTCCGCAGGTCGACGCCGGTCGCGTACACGCTCCCCGACGAGACGGGGGCGAGGCCGATCGCGGCCCGGCCGATCGTGGTCTTCCCGCTGCCCGACTCGCCCACGAGGCCGAGGATCTCGCCGCGGGCGACCTCGAAGCCGACCTCGTCGACGGCGCGGAAGCGACCCACCAGACGGTTCCCGTACTCGACCACGAGGTCACGGATGGCCAGGGCCGGGACGGGCGTCTCGAGGGGCGCGCCCACCGGAGGGCGCGCCTCGGTCGACGCGCGCTCGCCGACCCGCGGCACCGCACGGAGGAGATCGCGCGTGTAGTCGGCGGAGGGCGAGCCGAACAGCGGAGCCACGTCGTCCGTCTCGACGACCCGTCCCGCGCGCATCACGACGACGCGATCGGCGAGGTCCGCCACGACGCCCATGTCGTGGGTGATGAGCAGGATGCTCGTGCCCGACCGCTGCTGCAGCCGCCGCAGGACGTCGAGCACCTCGGCCTGGACCGTCACGTCGAGGGCCGTCGTGGGCTCGTCGGCGATCAGCAGGTCGGGGTCGGAGGCGAGCGCCATGGCGATCATGATCCGCTGGCACTGACCGCCGGACAGCTGATGCGGGAACGACCGGAGGCGCGCCTCCGGCTCGGGGATCTCGACGCTGGCCAGCAGCTCGACCGCCCGTGACCGCACCGCGCCGCGCGACAGCGACGGGTCGTGCCGCCTGACGGCCTCCTCGATCTGGAACCCCACGGTGAACACGGGGTTCAGCGCGGCGAGGGGATCCTGGAAGATCATCGCGACCCGGTCCCCCCGGATCGAGCGCAGCGTCGCCTCGCCCCGGCCGACGAGCTCGACCCCGTCGAAGCGGAGCGAGCCCCCGACGGTGGCGTTGGCCGGCAGCAGGCCGAGCACCGACATCGCGGTGACGCTCTTGCCCGAGCCCGACTCGCCGACGACGGCCAGGACCTCGCCCCGACGGACGTCGAACGACACCCCGTCGACCGCGGACTCGTCGTCGCCGTCGACGTCGAACCGGATCGTCAGGTCCGTCACGCTCAGCAGCGGGTCGCCCTGCCGCTCGTCGGTCACCGCGGGTCCTCGACGGCGTCGTCGGACCCGGCGACCGGGGTCTCGTCGCGTCGCGCCTTGAAGGCCTCCCAGTCGAGGAGCATCTTGCGGTGGTGCTGCGAGATCCAGGACATGTAGTCGCGGCCGTTGACCAGCCGGCGCCGCACCTCCTCGTCCTGCGCGTCCGCGGGGTCGAGCACGGCGAGCCCCTGCTCGATGGTGACGCGCTGCCGGTCGAGGTACCGGCGCTCGCCGGCGAGCCAGCTGCCCCAGACGTCGTCCTCGGCGCGGAAGTAGTGGCTGCGGTCGCCCGGCACGACGTGCCGCTTGATGAACCCCGACTCGACGAGACGGCGGGTCGACATCGAGACCGATCCGGCGCTGGCGCTCAGCGCCGCCCCGAGGTCGGCGGACGAGATGTAGGGCTGGCGCATCATCATGAGGTAGCCGAGGATCCGGCCGTCCATCAGCGACGATCCGGCCATCTCCCACATGACGGCGAACTGCTCGACGAAGTCGCGCCGCGCGGTGTCGTCGCGTGCGGAGTCGTCGCGTGCGGAGTCGGTCGACGCGAGCGAGGCGGTGGTGGTGGTGTCGTCGGTGCTCGGCATGTTCTCTCTCGATCCGTGTCGTGCCCTCGGGGCGTGGCAGGCGCTACGCGGCCAGCCTAGATCGGCGGCCCGGACGCGGGTCATCCCTCGAGCCCCGTCACCGGGCGCATGCTCAATCCGCCCGACCCGCGGAGCAGCGTCACCTCGCCGTCGGCGTCGAACTCGTAGCGCATGGTCTCGCCCACGGAGCCGAAGCCGTCGCCCTGCGCGATGAGCACCTCGTGCGGCCCGACGACCCGCAGGCGCTCGAGGCCCTCGACGGGATCCGGCCCGGACGGGTGCAGCGCCACGAGGTTCTCCCCGAGAAGCGCCACGTCGACGATGCCGAACTCGCCCGCGAACCGTCCGGTGAACCGGGCCGGATCGAATCCCACCGAGGAGGCGCGGGTCGCCAACCCCGTGGGCGCCGCCTCCCGTGCCAGGTCGAGCAGTCGGAGCACGCCCGACGACAGCGGCGTCGCCGGTCCGTCCACCGCGTTCGTCATGACGGAGACGGCGAGACCGAGGGCGGGGTCGAAGAGCGTGCGCGTGATGTGCCCGGGGTAGCCGCCGGAGTGCCCGACGACCCGGTGCCCTCCGACGCGGTCGATGACGAAGCCGAGGCCGTAGTGCGGCGACGACGGCTGAGACGCGTCGGACTGCCACGCCTCCCGCTGCGCCAGACGCCTGCTGTGCTCGCCGAGGAGGCGATCGTCGCCGTCGAAGTGGGCCGAGGCGTAGGTCACGAGATCCGAGGCCGTGCCGTAGAAGCCCGTCGCGGCGGCCATCGCGCGCGTGTCGACGTGGTCGAGGCGCACGCGGGTCTGCGAGACGTGCCGACCGCTGTGACCGGCGGCGTACTCGGCGGCGCGCGCGGGATCCCATTCGGGTCCCGTGTTCGACAGGCCGAGACGCTCGACGATCGACTCCGTCACGTACTCGCCGTACGTCCGCCCCGAGGCCGCCGCCACGACCAGGCCGAGCAGCGAGTAGCCGAGGTTGCTGTAGTTGAAGCCCGCGCCCGCGGCCGCCTTGTCGCCGTGGTCGAGCAGCATCTCGAGCAGCTCGTCCTCGTCGGGGAACGGACGGCCGTGCTGCCAGTAGTCGCCGTCGAGGCCGTCGCGGATGACGCCGGCACCGTGCTCGAGGAGCTCGCGGAGGGTCGCGTCGGCCAGGCGCGAGCCGCCCTCGACCAGCCGCGGCACGTACCGGCCCACGGGGTCGTCGAGCCGGACGACCCCGCGCTCGACGAGCTGCAGCACGGCGGTCGCCGTGAAGGTCTTCGAGTGCGAGGCGATCCGGAACAGGTGCTCCGTGGTCAGCGGGACCCGCGCCTCCTCGTCCGCGAGACCGTGGGCCGTCGCGAGCTGGACGGCTCCGTCGAACCAGACGGCCGCCTGGACGCCGGGGACCCGCTCGCGCCAGCGGCGGTAGGCGAGCCAGCCGTCGACGTAGGGCAGGGCGGCCTGCAGGTCGGCGACCTGCCGCCCGGTGAGCGCGGGCGCGGTCGGATCGGTCGCGGCCGAGCCGGGCTCGGTCGGTGCGGATGCGGTGGTCATGGGTCCTCCCGGGGTTCGCGTCACTGCTGACGACGGGGGTCGAGGGCGGCACGCAGGGTGTCGCCCAGGCTGATGATGCTGAGCACGGTCACGGCCAGGAACAGCGCCGGGAAGATCAGGAGGTGCGGGGCGTTCTGGAACTGACTGGACGCGCTCGAGAGCTGGAGTCCCCAGGAGATCGCCGGGGCCTCGAGCCCGATGCCGAGGTAGGTCAGCGAGCTCTCGGCGACGATGACCCCGCCCACCGTGATGGTCGCGACGACGAGCACGGGCGACAGCGAGCTGGGCAGCACGTACCGGGTGACGATCCGCCAGGTCGACAGGCCCATCGTGCGTGCTGCGAGCACGAAGTCCGCCTGACGGACCGACCGCACCGAGCCGCGCACCAGCCGCGCCATCGTCGGCCAGCCGAACAGGGCGAGCACGAGCGACACGGTCAGCACCGAGCGCTCCCCCGCGCTGTTCAGCACGACGACCGCTCCGAGCAGCAGGGGGAACCCGAGGAACACGTCCGTCAGACGGGACAGCGCCGCGTCGACGACGCCGCCGTACAGCCCGGCGAGCGTGCCGACGACGATCGCGACCGTCATCGACAGCAGCGTGGTCAGCAGCCCGACCGACAGGGAGGCGCGGGTGCCGTGGATGACGTTCGCGTAGACGTCGCAGCCCTGCAGGTCGAACCCGAACGGGTGGCCGGCCGTCGGATCCGCGCCGCTGAGGTTGAGGTCGCAGACGCGCGGGTCCGGATTGCCGAACAGGGCGGCGAAGGGCCCCGGGAGCACCGCGATCAGCACGAGGAGGGCGACGATCGCGGCGGGGACGAGGAAGCCCGGGCGGCGGACCGCCCGCCGCAGCGGGTGCCGCCGTCCGCCGGCCAGGGACGGGGCGACGGGGGTGATGAAGCTCTCGGTCATCGGCGCACTCTCGGGTCGAGGAGGGCATGGATCGCGTCGACCAGGAGGCTGGTGACGAGGAACACGAGGATGAGCGCCGTCGAGATGCCGACGACGGTCGCGCCCTCGTGCGCGCGGATGGCCCCGAAGAGGAGGTTGCCCACGCCCGGCAGGTTGAAGATGCCCTCGATGATGACCGTGCCGCCGAGCAGGTAGCCGAGGTCGGTCGCGAGGAAGGTGGCGGTGGGGATCAGCGAGTTGCGCATCACGTGCACGCCGATCACCCGACCGGGAGCCAGCCCCTTGGCCTTCGCCGTCCGGACGTAGTCCGAGCTGAGGTTCTCGAGCAGGGAGGCGCGGGTCAGGCGCGACACGGAGGCGAGGCCGAACAGGGCGATCACGATCGCGGGCAGCACGTAGGCCGTGGGCCAGCCCGCGGTGACGCCGGCCACGGGGACGAGGTCGAGTCGGACGGCGAACACGAGCTGCAGGGTGACCCCGACGACGAAGACCGGGATCGCGCTGGCCACGATGGTGCCGCCGAGGATCGCCTTGTCGATCAGGGTGCCGCGCGTCAGCGCGGAGACGACGCCGAGACCGATGCCGACGACGATCTCGAGCACCCACGCCGACAGGGCGAGGGTGACCGTCACCGGCCAGCGACTCGCCATCTGCTCGCCGACCGACTGTCCGGTGAACGTGGTGCCGAAGTCGCCGCGGAACAGCCCGCCGATGTAGCGGGTGTACTGCTGCCAGAGCGGCTC
>NZ_BJUV01000066.1 GCF_007988805.1 Frigoribacterium faeni
GGTCTTCACGACCTGGAGTGCGGGTGTGGGTTCGGTGATCACGACCGCGGTTGAGGGGGGTGTGGCGATGTCGGGGCTGTCGGGGGTGACAGGGGTGCCGGACGCGGTTGCGGAGTTGGATACGACGCCGGCGTCGATGTCCGCTTGTGTCAGGACATACGTGGAGGTGAAGGTGATGGTTTGCCCCGGGGCCAGTGGCCCTGCGGTTGTGGGGTCGATGGCTGACAGGGTGCCGGTGCCGGTGAACTCGGTCTCGGTCACGGTGACGTCATCAACGCTCACATTGCCGGTGTTGGTCACCAGGAACGAGTAGGTCACCGACTCCCCTGCCGTGGTTGCGCCTGCGGGCGACACGCTCTTCACGAGGGTGAGGTCGGGGGTGGGGGTTGTGGGGATCTCGATGGTGGAGCTGGGAGGTGTCGGAACAGGGTCACCGCCCGGTGTGGTCCCCGTCGCCGTTGCAGTGTTCGTCAGGTTTCCCGAGTCGATATCGGCCTGGGTGACGACGTACGTCGCCGTGAACGTCGCTGATCCACCGGGAGCAAGAGAGGCAGCTGTGGCCGGTGTGATGGGGCCGAGGTCGCCAGCACCGGAGAAATCGGCTTCCACGGGGCTGACGTCACTGACGGTGACATTTCCGGTGTTGGTGACCACGAAGGAATACGTGACCGTCTGGCCGGCCTCGGTGATCTCGGTCGTGTCAGCGGTCTTCTGGACTGTGATGCTCGGGGCTGGGGTGGTCGGGATCTCGACGGTCGAGCCGGGCGGCGTTGGAACAGGATCTCCGCCGGGAGTGGTCCCGGTCGCCATCGCGGTGTTCGTCAGGTTTCCCGAGTCGACGTCGGCCTGAGTGACGACGTACGTGGCTGTGAACGTTGCCGACTCCCCCGGAGCCAGCGAGGCCGCAGCGGTTGGTGTCAGCGGTGACAGTGTGCCCGTGCCGGAGAAATCGGCTTCCACGGGGCTGACGTCGGTGACCGTGATGTTGCCATTGTTGGTGACCACGAAGGAGTAGGTGACTGTCTGACCAGCCGCCGTGATCTCCGTTGTGTCCGCAGTCTTCTCGACCGCCAGAGCAGGGCCGGACGTGACAGGAACGGTGACCGTCGAGTCGGGAGGCGTCGGGAATGGGTCTCCTCCCGGGGTCGTGCCAGTGGCGGTCGCGGTGTTCGAGAGTGCACCCGAATCGACATCAGCTTGAGTCACGACGTACGTCGCCGTGAATGTCGCCGAATCGCCCGGGGCGAGAGAGTCAGCCGCGGTCGGTGTGACCGGCGAGATGGTGCCCGTGCCGGAGAAGTCACCTTCGACAGGGCTGACGTCCGTGGCAGTCACGTTGCCGGTGTTGGTCACGACGAAGGTGTACGTGAGCGTTTGACCGGCCGCCGTGATCTCCGTCGTGTCCGACGTCTTTTCGACCGTCAGTGCCGGGGCCGAGGCCACGGGGATGTTGACGCTGGACTCGGGGGTGGTGGGAACGAGGTCGCCACCGGGGGTAGTACCTGTCGCGGTCGCCGTGTTCGTCAGAGCACCTGAATCGACATCAGCCTGTGTCACGACGTACGTCGAGGTGAACGTCGCCGATTGTCCCGGAGTAAGCGTGGCGGGCGTGGTGGGTGTGATGGGACCGAGGTCGCCGGCGCCGGAGAAGGCGCCCTCCACGGGGCTGACGTCGGTGATGGTGACGGTGCCGGTGTTGGTGACGACGAACGAGTAGGTGACTGTCTGACCGGCGTCGGTGATTTCCGTCGTGTCAGCTGTTTTCGCCACCCTCAAGGCAGGGCCGGGGGTGACCGGGATGGTCGCGGTGGACGGGGGCGAGGTGACGGGATCACCGGTGGGCGGTGTTCCCGTGGCAGTCGCCGTGTTCGATGTTGAACCGCGGTCGACATCGGCCTGGGTCAGCGTGTAGGCGGCCGTGAAGGTCGCGGTCTCACCGATTGCAAGCGTTGCCACGGACGCGGGAGTAATCGGGCCGAGGGTGCCGGAACCGGTGAAGCCGGTGTCCGTGACGGTGACGTCCGACAGGGCACTCCCACCGGTGTTCTCGGCGACAAAGGAGTAGTCGATGGTCTGACCGACGGTGTACTGCGCTGGAGCAGAGGGAGTAGCCGTCTTCGTCAGGGTCAGCTCTGACACGGGGTGCACGGTGCAGGAGGTGTCTCCGGCGACGCACTCACCCGGTGGTGCCGTGCCGGTGTCGACGACGTAGTTGGACATGACGTGGTCGCCAGTGTCGGGGTCATTGACCGTGACGGTGTAGGTGAGGGTGGTCTGGCCGCCGACCGGGATGACCCCGGTTATGCGGAAGCTGCCATCGCTGACCGGGCCGAGGGTCAGCGGTGTGCCGGAGGTCACGACCGGGGCCGTAGTGATGGTGGCGTCGTCGAGGACGCCGCTGAGATCGTCGGTCTTGTCGACCTCGGCCGGAGCGGTGCCGTCGGTGTTGGAGAGGACGACGGTGTAGGTCACGGTCTGGCCCGGCAGCAGCGCGGTACCGGACTCGGGGGTGGCGGTCTTGTTGACCGTGAGATTCGAGCAAAGGCCGCTGTCCTGTGCTGATGTCGCGCCGTAGAACGCAAGTCCTGTCGCGGCGATGTTCGTGGTCGGGATCGGTGTGGTGGAAGCAGTTGCAGGAAGGGCACCCACTTCGTAGAGACCTCCACCGGAACCGGCGAGGTAAATGCTGCCGCCGCTTTGAGCTGCACCGAATGCTTGGGGAACTGTCCCAATCTGCGTCACTGTTCCGTCGGGGCTGAAACGGAACAGGGCACTGCTGTTCGCAGGCGTCCCGCTGTCGATGCTGGCCACAGCAAGTACGTCACCGTCAGCGAGAGTGAGGAAGTCACCACCCGAGGCGAAACCGGCGGGAAAAGAGGCCTGATAGATCGTCGACACGCCAGTCTCAGTATCCAACTCATAGACAGAACGGTCGCCCGAAGCGCCCATGAGAAGGTTCCCATTAGGTAGGGCGCTGAGGGCGTTCACGGAGACAAAGGGCAGAGCGCCCGTGATGGGAATGGAGCCCGTCTCGGCTCCAGTCGCAGTGTCGATTGTGTACAGAGTCCCGGGGCGGCTGAAGTTCACGCCGTAGAGCGTCAATCCGTCGCTCGAGAAGGCAATATCTCCGTAGTCCCTGAAGAGCTGGGTCGAGCGGATGAGCGTTCCATCCACTGAGTATTCGTAGAGATCCCTAGTTGCACCGCCGGTGTTGACGAAGATAGTCCCGGGCGGGCACGTAACCGCGGCGCGCGCGCTCTGTGGGAAAACGGCTCCGGTGACGGCAGTGAGCATGCCGACGAGCATCGCCAGAAGAACGGCGAAAGAGATCCGTCGAAATAGTGGTCGACGGCCACTCATGGTGAGGTTTTCTCGAGCGTGCTGAAGGTACATCTGATCCCCGATCTGGGTTGTAGTCAAGACGCCTCGTAGGGGCGCCCGTGTCGCGGTTTTCCAGCCCAGTACCGGTCTGCCGTATGCCAGCCGCGCCACAAGCAGTCCGTGATCGAAACATGCGGCGAGGCCTCAAGACACACGTGAACGACAACTGTTGTTGCCGAGTGCGTGCCTTGCGCGTCAGGTTTCCAGCTACTGCTGGACCAGTCAAACACCCCCATTCGGGGGGGTGTTTTTCGATTCGAGACAAGCTACTGAGTCTTGCTCGTGATATTTGCGGGGGTGTCAGCCGACAGCGGGCAGCCCAGCAACCCATGTCTCGACGACGTTTCTGGTCCGCATTTCCGAAATTGGACAACGAACAGTCGTTCTAGACTCGCAAACCGGACAGGCGTCTGAGTTGCTTCGTAGTGGCACCCCGAGGGCATCGTTTCGCTTCGTATGCATCGAGACGAGACGGCGGAATCGCCAGTTAGAAGAATGACTACATCCGTCTTTAAACGTGGTCCGACACAGCATCGCGCTCCCCCTCACTGCGCCGCCCTCGCTTCGGCTGAGCACATCGACCCAACGATCTGCCCACCACGTGACAGCCACGATCACCGGTCGAGAAACCAAGTTCCGTAGCTGGCCTCTCACCGATCCCTATCGGGCACCGCTCTGGAGCTCTGACCGCCGAACCTCCTGAACCTCGCCAGAAACAGCAGGCCCGAAAAGGGGTCACCCTGCCGCCCATTTGCCTGACGATTCTTCAATACGCTGAGACAGGAAAGTGAGAAAAATGCGTACGAAGTTCATCGCTGCTGGCATAGCCCTGGTCCTTGTGACCTCATTGGCCGCTTGTTCGACAGAGGCGGCTGAACCCTCTCCGCCTCTGTCAACTTCAACGACCGCTTCTGATGCGATTCCGGAGAAGAACGACTGCTGGGTGACCGATCCGAGTCTGAACGACGGACGAGAGGGCACCAAGTTCCCCCTTGCGTGGTCCGGAGCCGCGCCAGTGGATTGCGCGGACGACCATGACGTCGTTACCTTGAGCACTGTAGAAGTGCCCGACGACTTGATCGCTACGTTCACGGCGACGACGACGATGGGCGATGTCACGGGGGAAACGCGAAATTACATCCAATCGACGTGCGGTAAGGCACCCGCCGATGCTCTCCAGGTCGAAGACGCCTCTCTTTACAGGACCTTCTCCGTGCAACCGCACTTGCCCACGCCCGAGGCTTGGGCGGAGGGAACCCGCTGGCTGCGCTGCGATTTGATGAAACTGCCCCCGGGGTTCAATTTCGCAGCCGAAAAGGCAACGTCGTCTTACGCGCTTCTCCCTTCGTCCGTTGATGCCTTGGCCGCCGACATGCTCGAGAATCCACGGAAGTATCAACTCTGCGCGGTGACTTCAGGCGGCCAGGACCCGTTCGCGTCCCAAGGACGACTCACGACTCTCGCTGATTGCACTCAGGACTACGAATGGCGGTTGGCATCTTCTGTCAATGTGACCGATGCATTTCCGGACGGTAATCCCGGGGACGAAGCCATTCAGGCTTACGCCCGCGGTCTGTGCGAATCGGCAGCTGGAGAACAGGAATGGTGGGCGTACTGGCCTCTCGCAAAGGAGTGGTCCGACACGGCATCATTTTCATGCTGGTTGAAGGACGGCCCCCTCGCTCGATAGCAACCCCGACCACATCGGGGCCGGGCCCGCGCACTCCCGAGCGGCTATTGAAGTAGACGCCCGGCCTGGCGCGGATCAGCGCGCAGAACCTGGTGCTGCTCGATCGCGCCCCATGAGGGAGCGCCTCCGTGGGCCGTGCCTCGGTCGTGCTGCACGAGTTGAGGGAGCGATGCAATGTCGGGACGACGAAGCGGGGGCAGGCGGCGCATCGCTAGCGTCGACGGATGGCTGGCATCACGTACCGACACCGCGTGCACAAGCGCTTGCTCCTGACGCGCCCCGTGCCCGATCCTCTAACGGACAAACGACTTTGAGATTCGGGCGCATAACGCCGACGGACAATCCCGGCCTGCCGCTAAACGGCGTTGGCTCCGCCC
>NZ_BJUV01000067.1 GCF_007988805.1 Frigoribacterium faeni
TCGTCGCACAGGAGACACTCAGGTCGGGCGGTGGGCACGGGCCGACGCCGCGAGGCGCCGCCCGTGCCCGCCGTCCGATCAGGACGCCCGGGAGGCGCGGTGCCGGCGGGCGAGCAGCAGCAGTCCCGCGCCGAGGGCGAGCAGTCCGCCGGCGACGCCGACGATCAGCCCCGTGCGCTCGGAGCCGGTGAAGGCCAGGGCGCCGTCGCCGTCGTCGTCGCCCGCGCCTCCTGCGATGGTCCCGTCGGCGTCGTCCGTCCCGCCGCCCGGCGCGGGCACGACCGTGGCCGGGTCGTCGGGCTGCGTCGTCGGCGCGGGGGCCGGCGCGGCGGTCGGGCCGGGCGTCGGCTCGGCGGTGGGCGGCGTGGTCGGGTCGACCGGCGGCACGGTGGGCTCGACCACGGCCGGGACGCTGATCGCGTACATCGTGGTCGATCCCGAGACCTCGTTGCCGACGGCCAGCATCGGCTCGCCGGTGGGCGAGTCGTCGGCGGCGATGAACGCGAGCCCCTCGGGTCCGAGGTCGCCGGCGCGGGTGAGCACGTCGGCCGGATCGGCTCCCGCGTCGATCTCGTCCTCGGCGGAGACCGTCAGGTCGCGGTTGTTGACGTAGGCCGTGAAGGAGGCGCGGGTCGGCTCGGTCACGTCGTAGACGGCGATCCCGCCGACGCGCTCGAAGCCGATGAACGCGTAGGTGCGTCCGTCGATCTCGCCCAGGGCGACGCCCTCGGGCTCGGGCCCCTTGTCGTCGCTGCGGCCGTCGACGCCCGACGCCGTGTGGTTCGAGTTGAACGACTCGGGGGCGACGGCCGCGAGCAGCTGCTCGAAGGCGTCTCCGGAGTCGAACACCGAGGTCCCGCCGGCGTCGAGGATGCTGAACGAGCGCGCCCCGAAGGTGTACAGCGTCTCGTAGCAGCTCCCGTCGGCCGAGAGGCCGTCCGCCGTCGTGATGTTCAGGCGGCCGAGGCCCGCGTCGGTCAGCAGCGACGGGTCGATCGAGTCGCAGACCGGGGCGAGACCGTCGTCGCCGAGGTCCTTGACCCGGGCGACCTCGCTGTAGCCGGCCCAGTCGCGGGAGTCGCCCTCGTTCGCCGTGACGATGTACGTGGCGCCGTCGACCTGGTAGCTGTCGATCGTGTCGGGCATGAGGTGGCCCCGCACCGGCCAGGTGCCGATGGCGATCGCCGGGCCGCCGTCGGCGCCGTCGCGGTCGGAGGGGTCGAAGGGCACGACCGAGCGGTCGACGGAGCCGAGCGGCACGACGTCGGTCACCGTGGCGGAGGCCACGTCGACGATCGCCAGGGCGTCGGCCTCCTGCAGCGAGACCCAGGCGGTCGCGCCGTCGGCTGAGAACGTGGCGTACTCGGGCTCGAGGTTCTCGGAGACGGGGAGGTCGAGGGGGTTCTCGGGCGTCACGGTGCCGGCGTCCTCGCGGCCGCCGTAGATCCGCACCGCGGGGTCGACCGGCGTGGCTCCGTCGGCCTCGTAGGCGTGGAAGTCGGCGGTGCGGACGGCGCTCTGCGGCGGCACGGCGATCGTCGCGGGCACGTCCACGATGCTGACGGCCCCCTCGGGGTCGACCGAGTAGTCCTCGGCGGGCTCGCCCTCGTTCGCGACGATCACGCGGGTGCCGTCGGGGCTGAAGGCGACCATGTCGGGCAGGGCGCCGACGCGCACGGCGCCGAGGGCCACGCCGTCGCCGGAGGCGTCGAAGAACACGAGCCAGCCGGCGTCGGTCTTGGGGCTCGACTCGACGGCGACCACGCCGAGTCCGTCGGCGCGCACCGAGACGGAGTTGGCGACGGCGTCGGCCGGGACGACCGAGCCGTCGGCGGAGAGGACGCCGGTGGTCTGCAGGTCGAAGAGCTTCGTGGGAGCCGCGGGGTCGCGCACGTCGAGCATCTCGACGCGGGCGGCGGCCGCGTTCACGACGAGCAGGCGCTGCCCGGCGGCGTAGTGCGCGACGATCTCGGCGGCGCTCTGGTCGAACACGCCCGTCTCGTAGCTCCCGACCGGCTCCATCGAGAACGCGTCGGCGTCGGCGAACGACGTGATCGGGGCGGCGACGACCGAGGCCGAGGCGGGGGCGCCGACCGCGACGAGCGCGACCAGGCCGAGACCGGTCAGCCCCGCGGCGCCGACGAGGGCGGTTCGGCGGGTCCGAGCGGACCGCGTCGGCGCGGTCGAGGTCGCCGAGGAGGCGCGGGTCGGGTCGAGGGGGGAGGTGCGGCGGTCTGGTCGCATGGGTGATCGGTCCTTCGTCGGGGGTCGCGCCGACCATAAGGACGTCAGGTGTTGCTCAGGTGAACCGCCGGTTGCGGGACGGGGGCGGCCCGTGCCTCCTCGGCCCGTGCCTCCTCGACCGCTGCGGGCGCCTCGGGTCCCGCCGCGGCTACCCGCCGGTGGGGCCGGGCGCGAGCACGCGGAGCGCGCCGGGCACGACCTCGACGGTGACGGGCAGCGGCCCGACCCGCTCGCCGTCCGCGTACGCGACGACGTCGTCGGAGTGGATCGTCACGCGGCGCACGCGGTGCACGTGCACGCGGGGGTCGCCGAGGTGGGTGCCCGCGAAGACCTTCGGGAAGATCCGGAGGAACTGCAGACGGGTCAGCCGGTCGACCACGAGCACGTCGAGCAGGCCGTCGTCGAGCACGGCGTCGGGGGTGACCTTCATCCCGCCGCCGAGCGACTGGCCGTTGCCGACGCTGACCAGCGTGCCCTCGACCTCGTGGGAGACGCCGTCGAGCTCGAGCCGGTACGAGAGGTGCCGGAGCCGGATCAGCTCGAGGTAGAGGGCGAGGTTGTACCGGCTGCGACCCTTGGGCCAGCGCATGCGGTTGGCCCGCTCGTTGACCACGGCGTCGAACCCGGCCGAGACCATGCAGGCGAACCAGGTCGACTCTCCGTCGCCGTGGCTCACCCGGCCGGCGTCGATCACGAGCGGTGGCCTCTCGAGCTGCGCCACGAGGAGGCGCGTGGCGGCCTCGTGGTCGTCGTGCGGGATCCCGAGGGCGCGCGCCATGTCGTTGCCCGTGCCCGACGGGACCAGCCCCAGGGGGACGTCGGTGCCCGCGACGAGGTTGGCGCCGAGGTTCACCATGCCGTCGCCGCCGACGACCACGAGGGCGTCGGGGGAGCTCGCGAGCTCGGCCCTGGCGGCGGCGACGAGGTCGTCGAACGACTCCTCGAGGAGCACGACGGGGGTGTGGCCGGCGGCGGTCACCGCGGCGGCGACCGAGGTGCCCACGTCGCGACGGCGGCCGAAGGACGCCGACGGGTTCACGGCCACCACGATGCGGAGCGGCGTCGACGTCATGCCCCGATCATGGCACCTCGGCGGCGGGCGCCGTGCCCGGCTCGCGCGCGCCTCCCGCGGGTGCTTGGATGGAGGTCGGGCGTCCGGCCCGAGACGTCACCGCAGGAGGCCGCAGCAATGACCACGACCAGCACCGTCCCCGCCCCGAGCATCCGCGAGTCGCCGAACCGCGGTCTCACGCTCGCCCTCGGCACGATCGTGCTGCTGCTGGGCCTCTGCGCGTTCCTCGCCGAAGACATGGGGACGTTCTTCGACACGACGGGCGCGAACCTGCTCGGCGTCTGGAACGTCAACCCGGCTCTGGCCGTCATCTGGGTGCTCGCCGGCGCCGCGCTGATCCTCGGCGGCGCATCCGGGGTGTCGTCCGCCCGCTCGATCGGCGCCATCGTCGGCGTCGTCTACCTCGTGTTCGGCGTCGTCGGCTTCTTCGTCGAGGGCACCGACGTCAACTTCTTGGCCGTGAACCTGGGCGACAACATCACGCATGTGATCGTCGGCGGCCTGCTGGTGCTGACGGCGATCGGCGCCGACCGCCGACGCCGCTGAGTCGCTCCCGCTGAGCGGCGCCTGCTGAGAGGCGTCGCGTCCGAGACGCACGCCGCCGAGCAGCGCGCCGTCCGGAGGCGGGGATGATTCGGCGGGGCCGCACTCCCCAGTGCGGCTCCGCCA
>NZ_BJUV01000068.1 GCF_007988805.1 Frigoribacterium faeni
GCACCGCGTCTGGTCGTGGTGCGGTGCACGTTCGGCGGTGCGGCAGGGTTCGGGGCAGGCCCCGTGGCGCCCCGCACCGCGTTTCGACGAGCGCACCGCGTCTAGTCGTGGTGCGCTGCACGATTCGCGGTGCGACGGGTTTGGGGGCGGGTCCGCCCGCACTGCACCGCGTTTCGACGTGCGCACCGCCTCTAGTCGTGGTGCGGTGCACGTTTCGCGGTGCGACAGGGTCCGCACCACCCGGTCCGGTTGACGTCTGCAGCGCAGTTACTGTATACAGAAACCCGACGAAGACGTCGACGATCGAATCGGAGCAATGGTGCCCGCAGACGAACGAACCCCGCCAGGGGGCCTCAGAGACCGCATCGGCCTCGGCGTGACCGTGGTCCTCGCGGTCGCCGTGGTGGTCGCCCTCGTGGCGACGAACCTGGCCCGCAGCTCGACCCCGGCCACGGCGATCCAGGCGGCCCTCGACGGCCAGCAGCTGCGCATCATGGCGCCGGCGAACCCCGGCGGCGGCTGGGACCAGACCGCCCGGGCGATGCAGACGTCGCTGGCCGACGTGATCGGCCGCAGCGAGGTCTACAACGTCGGAGGCGCGGGCGGCACCCCCGGTCTCGCCCAGTTCGTCCAGCACGAGGGCGACGCGAGCCAGCTGATGGCGACCGGCGCGATCATGATCGGCGCCGTCATCACGAACGAGTCGCCCTACTCGCTGCAGGACGTCACCATGCTCGCCCGGCTGAGCACCGAGTACCTGGTGCTCGTCGTGCCCGCCGACTCCGAGATCCAGAACCTCGACCAGTTCGCCCAGCTGATGCGCGACGACGTCGGCGGCCAGTCGATCTCGGGCGGTTCGGCCGGCGGCGTCGAGCAGATCCTGGCCGGACTCGTCGCGCAGGCGGCCGGCGCCGACCCCGCCGAGGTCTCGTACGTGGCCCACTCGGGCGGCGGCGAGGCGCTCACCACGCTGCTCTCGGGCCGTTCGACGGCCGGCATCTCGGGCATCAGCGAGATCGCGCCCTACATCGCCGACGGCTCGGTCCGGGCCCTGGCGGTCTCGAGCCCCGAGCGGGTCGAGAACCTGCCCGACGTCCCGACCTTCCACGAGCAGGGCCTCGACGTCGAGCTGCAGAACTGGCGCGGCGTCGCGGCGCCTCCCGGCATCAGCGAGGAGGACGAGGAGGCGCTGGTCACCATGCTCACGGAGATGCACGACACCGAGGCCTGGGCCGAGATCGTCGAGACCCGGGGCTGGGGCGACGAGTTCCTCACCGGCCCCGAGTTCGACGAGTTCGTCGCGGCGCAGGAGGAGACGATCGGGACGGTCCTCGACGACATCGGTCTGGGAGGCGGGCAGTGAGCGCCCGCCGGACGCATAGGGGCGAGCGGCCGCCCGGTCTCGACACGACCGAGGTGCGCACGATCCGCGATCGCCGCACCGCGCCTCCTCCGGTCGTGGCCTCGCGCTCGGTCGACCACCCGGCCGTCGTCAGCGGCGCGGTCACCGCGCTCGTCGGCGTGCTGCTGGTCGTGGCCTCGATCGTCGTGCTGACCGACGCGGCGTCGCTCCGGCCGACGACCGAGCCGCTCGGGCCGGCCGCGTTCCCCACGATCATCGGGATCCTGCTGGCGCTGGTCGGCATCGGGCTCGTGCTCGTCAACCTGAGGTTCGCGCGCGTGCTGGTGCGCGGCGGGGGCGGACCGGTCAGCCGGCGCCTCTGGGGCGTGCTCGGCCTGCTCGTCGGCATCGTCGTCTACGGGCTGCTGCTGCCGTTCCTCGGCTTCACCGTCGTGTCCGTCGCGCTGTTCGTCGCGGCCGCCCTCGTGCTCGGCTCGCCGCGCCCGTGGTGGCGCCTCGCGATCTACGACCTCGTGCTGGCCGGCGTCATCGTGCTCCTGTTCGACCGAGTGATCGGGCTGGCCCTTCCGGCCGGTCCGTGGGGGTTCTGACCGATGGATCAACTCGACCTCCTGATGCAGGGCTTCCAGTCGGCCCTGACACCGCAGAACCTGCTCTGGGCCCTGCTCGGCGTCACCATCGGCACCGCGGTGGGCGTGCTGCCCGGCATCGGGCCGGCGCTGACCGTCGCGCTGCTGCTGCCGATCACGTTCCGCCTCGAGCCCGACGCGGCGCTCATCCTCTTCGCCGGCATCTACTACGGCGGCATGTACGGCGGGTCGACGACGTCGATCCTGTTGAACACCCCGGGGGAGTCCGCCTCGATCGTCTCGGCGATCGAGGGCAACAAGATGGCGAAGGCCGGCAAGGCCGCGGCCGCCCTCGCCACCGCGGCCCTCGGCTCGTTCGTCGCCGGCACCATCGGCACGATCGCCATCACCTTCGTCGCCCCCTGGGTGGCCGGCTTCGCGGTGCAGCTCGGCCCGCCCGAGTACGTCGCCCTCATGGTGATCGCGTTCGTGACCGTGTCCGCGCTGCTCGGCCCGAGCCTCCTCAAGGGCGCCGCCAGCCTGCTGATCGGTCTGACCATCGGCCTCGTCGGCATCGACGCGCAGTCCGGCCAGGCGCGGCTCGCCTTCGGCAACGGCGGCCTGTTCGACGGCATCGACGTCGTGCTGGTCGTGGTCGGCCTCTTCGCGATCAGCGAGGCGCTCGGCCACGTGCTCGCCAAGACGGGCAACACCACCGTGACGCCGGTCAAGGGGCGGGCGCTGCTGACCCGCGAGCAGTTCCGCCGCTCGTGGCCGGCCTGGCTGCGCGGCACGGCGCTCGGGTTCCCGATCGGCTCGCTGCCCGCAGGCGGCGCCGAGATCCCCACCTTCCTGTCGTACGCGACCGAGAAGCGGCTCTCGAAGCACAAGGACGAGTTCGGCCACGGCGCCATCGAGGGCGTCGCCGGACCCGAGTCGGCCAACAACGCGGCCGCGGCCGGTGTGCTCGTGCCGTTGCTGACCATCGGCCTGCCGACGTCGGCCACCGCGGCCGTCATCCTCACGGCGTTCCAGTCGTACGGTCTGCAGCCCGGGCCCACCCTGTTCGCCGAGTCGGGCGACCTGGTCTGGGCGCTGATCGCGTCGCTCTACATCGGCAACGTGATGCTGCTCGTGCTCAACCTGCCGCTGGTGAAGGTGTGGGCGCGGGTGCTGACGATCCCGGCGTGGGCGATCTACGCGGCCGTCACCGTCTTCGCCTGCCTCGGCGCCTACTCGGCGGGCGGGTCGACCACCGACCTGTTCCTGCTGGCGGGCATCGGAGCGCTCGGGCTGCTGCTGAGGGTCGCCGACATCCCGGTCGCGCCGGCCGTGGTCGGGCTGATCCTCGGACCGCTGCTCGAGCAGCAGCTGCGCCGGGCGATGATCCTGTCCGAGGGCGACCCGGCGATCCTCGTCTCGAGCCCCATGACGATCGGCCTCTGGATCGCCATCGCGGTCGTGCTGGTCGTGCCCGGCATGCTCTCGCTCGGACGCCGTCGTCGCCGCATCCTGGCCGAGCGGATCGAGACCGGGGCCGTGCGCACCGTCGACGATCGCGAGACGGCCGGGCGATCGTGACCCGCGCCTCCTGAGCTTGCTTCGCGGCTGCGGCGGGTTCCCGTCATCCTCGGCGGGTTCCCGTCATCCGTGGCGGGATCCCGTCATCGTCGGCGGGTCAGCGCTGACCCGCCCGCGACGACGCGAACCCG
>NZ_BJUV01000069.1 GCF_007988805.1 Frigoribacterium faeni
GAAGAGGGGACCGCCGTATGACCTCCGTCACCACCGCCTCCACGTCCACCCTCACCGAGGGCCGCCTCGACCGGCTCGGCATCCCACGGGTGCTGTTCTGGGGCTTCATCGCCGTGCTCGTCTTCATGACCGGCAACGGGGTCGAGTCGAACTTCATCACCCCGCACATGGTCGACGTCCTCGGCTCGCCCGAGGCCACGGTCGCCAACATCATCACCGGCTACAGCCTCGCCGTGCTGGTGGGCAGCTACCTCTCGGGTGCCCTCGCCGACCTGATCGGCCCGCGCAGGGTCATGCTGATCGGGTTCCTGATCTGGATCGTCTTCGAGGTGCTGTTCCTTCTGAGCCTGCAGGCCCAGAGCGTCCCGCTGACCGCCGTCACGTACACGCTGCGCGGTTTCGGCTACCCGATCTTCGCCTTCGCCTTCCTGGTGTGGGTCAACATCATCACGCCCGTCGAACGCAACGGATCCGCCGTCGGCTGGTTCTACGTCGCCTTCACCGGCGGGCTGCCCACTCTCGGGTCGCTCTTCGCGATCGGGGCCATCCCCACCTTCGGCGGCGGAACCGTCGGCGAGACGGGGGCCATGATCGCATCGATCGGCCTCGTCGTGATCGGGTTCCTGATCGCCTGGTTCGGGGTGAAGGAGCCCCGAGGGCGTCGACGGATCGCGCCGGCCGGCGAGAGCGCCACCGCCGTGCTCACCTCGGGGCTCCGTCTCACCTTCACCCGCGGCAGGATCCTGATGGGCTTCCTCATCCGCCTGATCAACACGGCCCCGCAGTACGCGATGTTCATCGTGCTGCCCGTGATCATCGCGGAGGACCGCGGCTGGGGCCAGTCGCGCTGGCTGCTCATGACGGTCTGCGTCTACGCCACGAACATCCTGGTCAACGCTCTCTTCGGCGCCATCGGCGACAGGTTCGGCTGGCAGCGCACCGTCAAGTGGTTCGGCATCGTGGGCTCCGCCCTCGGCCTGCTGCTCTGGTGGTACGTGCCGCAGCTCGTCCCGGCCGGCAGCGACTGGGGCTACGTGCTCTCGGTGATCGCCGGCTGCGTGTTCGGCTGCCTGCTGGCCGGGTTCGTGCCGATGGGCGCGATCATGCCCGCGCTCGCCCCCGACCACAAGGGCGCCGCCATGGCGATGTACACCACGGCCGCCGGCGGTGCCGCGTTCCTCGGCTCGGGCGTCGTCGCCCTGGTCTTCGGGCTCGGCGGCTCCGGCGTCGGGGTGGTGTGGGCCTTCGTCGGCCTCTACGCCGTCGCCTTCGTGATGATCCACTTTCTGAACGTCCCCCAGGGCGGCCGCAGCCACGGCCGTTCCGCCAGCAGAGAGAGCACCAGCTCATGACCACCATCTACGACGATCCCGACGAGTTCGCCGACGATCAGCTCACCGGATTCCTCGCGTTGTACGCCGACCGCCTGCGCGGCGTGCCCGGGGGCGTCGTCTCGCACCGCGGTCGGGGCGAACCGCAGGTCGCGGTCGTCATCGGCGGCGGCTCGGGGCACTATCCGGCCTTCAGCGGCACCGTCGGACCGGGGCTCGCGACCGGGGCCGTGGTCGGCAACATCTTCACGTCGCCGTCGGCCGCCCAGGCGTACTCGGTCGCGAAGGCCGCCGATCAGGGCCGGGGCGTCGTCTTCAGCTTCGGCAACTACGCCGGCGACACGATGAACTTCGGCATCGCCGCCGAGCGCCTCCGCAAAGAGGGCATCGACACCCGCATCGTCGTCGTCACCGACGACATCGCGTCGGCCGACGACGTCTCGAAGCGCCGCGGCATCGCGGGCGACTTCTCGGTGTTCAAGGCCATGGGGGCCGCCGCGGCCGAGGGCGCCTCGCTCGACGAGGTCGAGCGAATCGGCAACGCGTCGAACGACGCGACCCGGACGCTCGGCGTGGCCTTCTCGGGCTGCACCATGCCGGGCGCCACCGAGCCGCTCTTCGAGGTCCCCGACGGGCACCTCGGCCTGGGGCTCGGCATCCACGGCGAACCGGGCATCCGCGACGTCGAGCTGATGCGGGCGACCGATCTCGCCGACCTCTTCGTCGACCGGCTGCTCGACGACCGGCCGACCGGCGCCTCCTCGAAGGTCGCCCCGATCCTCAACGGCCTCGGCACCACCAAGTACGAGGAGCTGTTCCTGCTCTGGGGCCACATCGCCCGGCGCCTGGCCGAGGCCGACGTCGAGGTGGTCGAGCCCGAGGTCGGCGAGCTCGTCACCAGTCTCGACATGGGCGGCGTCTCGCTGACCCTTCAATGGCTGGACGACGAGCTCGAGCGTCTGTGGCGGGCCGACGCGTACACCCCGGCGTACCGCAAGCTGCGCGCACCGCTCGACGCGCTCGTGGTGCCCTCGCCCGACGAGCTCGCGGCGGGCGTCGACGACACCGCGCCCGACGCGACCGAGGCGGCCGTCCGCCTGGGCGGCACGGTCCGGTCGACGCTCGGCGCGATCCACGACCTGCTGCGCCGCGAGGAGGAGACGCTCGGCCGCATCGACGCGGTGGCCGGCGACGGCGACCACGGACGCGGCATGCTCAAGGGCATCGGCGCGGCCGTCTCACGGGTCGACGGCGTCGACGAGGGGGCAGGAGGCGCGTGGCTGCTGAGTCGCGCGGGTCTGGCCTGGGCGGAGCACGCCGGGGGCACCTCCGGGGTCCTCTGGGGTTCGGCGCTCGAGGCCCTCGCCGCATCGTTGACCGACGAGCGCGACGACTACGCGCCCGCGCTGATCGTGGACGGCGTCGACGCCTTCGCCGAGTCGATCGTCGACCTCGGCCGCGCGAGCGAGGGCGACAAGACCATGCTCGACGCCCTGCTGCCGTTCGCCCGGTCGCTGCGCGAGCGGGTCGATGCGGGCGACGCGCTGCCGGTGGCCTGGACGGCGGCGGCCCGGGTGGCCGTCGACGCCGCCGCCGCCACCGCCGAGCTCCGACCGAAGGTGGGTCGGGCTCGTCCGCTCGCCGAGAAGAGCGTCGGGACCCCCGACGCCGGAGCCACCTCCATGGGAATGATCGTCACGGCCGTCGGCGAGGTCCTCACCTCGTCGTCCGCCTCGAGAGAAGGAGCAGCATCATGAGCATCGACCGCACCTACCGGCTCGTCGTCGGATCCGACGACGCCGGGTTCGAGTACAAGGAGGCCATCAAGGCCGACCTGATGACCGACCCGCGGGTGTCGATCGTCACCGACGTGGGCGTCGACGCCGACGGTCACA
>NZ_BJUV01000070.1 GCF_007988805.1 Frigoribacterium faeni
CGACGGACGGTCGTGCCCGGTCAGCCGCGAGCGGCGAGCCGGTGCACGACCTCGAGGGTGTCGGGGTAGAGCCGTCGGTAGTCGCGATAGGCCTCGTCGTAGGCGGCCCGGGCGCTCTCGTCGGGCGTGAGCACGATCGCCGGCGGGTTCCAGAGGTCGATGTCGACCTCGGTGACGAGCCCCGCCGCGAGCAGCGCCGAGCCGAACGAGGCGCCGACCGACACCCACGGCACGACCTGCGGCAGCCCGCAGACGTCCGAGACGATCTGCGGCCAGAGGTGCGAGAGCACCCCTCCCCCGGCACCCACCAGCGATCGCACCGGGATCCCCGCCTCGGCGAGGACCTCGACGTGGTGACGGACGGCGAAGGCCGTCGCCTCGAGCACGGCGCGGTAGATGTCTCCCCGCGTGTGACGGACGGTCAGCCCGGCGATGACGCCCCGCGCCTCCGGGTCGCCGAGAGGGGTGCGCTCACCGGCGAAGTAGGGCAGCACGAGCAGGCCGCGCGCTCCGACGCCGGAGTCCGCGGCCTCGTCGAGGATGTCGGTCCAGTCGGCACCGGTCAGCTGCCGCAGCCAGTCGGTGATCGCCCCGGCCGTCGCCAGGCCGCCGGCCGCGCTGAACCGGCCCGGGCCGTCTCCCACGGTCGTCCACAGGCCCGGGACGGGGCGCGGCTCGGCGAGCGGGACGAGCATGAACATCGTCGTGCCGTACTGCAGGAACATCCGCTCGGGGTCGTCGAGACCGACGCTCAGCCCCTCGGCGAACGCGTCGATCGCGCCGACCGTGACGGGGATCCCGGCGGGCAGCCCGGTCGCGGCCGCCGCACGCTCGGTGACGACCCCCGCCCGGTCGCCCGACCAGGCGAGCCGCGGCATCTCGAGGCCCGGGGCGAGCCGCTCGACCCACTCGTCGATCCAGGCCCGGCGGTGCACGTCGTAGAGCGGGGTGCAATGGCTCGCCGAGTGGTGGTCGAGCACGTACTCGTCGGTGAGCAGTTCGACCAGTCGCGACGAGGGCATGGTGAACCGGGAGGCGCGGGCCCAGATCTCGGGCTCGTGACGGGCCAGCCAGGCCAGCTTCAACCCGGCGGCCTGCGTGCTGAGGGCGGAGCCGGTCCGGGCCCGCATGGCGTCGACGCCCCCGAGCGACTCGGTGATCTCGTCGATCAGATCGGCGGCCCGGGTGTCGACCCCGTAGAGCACCGCCGGCCGCAGCGGCCGGCCGTCGTCGCCGCTGAGGAGCACGCACGGGCCCATGCCGCTGACCCCGACCGACACGATCTCGGCCGTGGGCTCGGCGGCGAGCAGCTCGGGCACGAGCGCGCAGCACTCCGCCCACCAGACGTCGCCGTCCATCTCGACGAGACCCCGGCCGGGCCGGTCGACCGTGTGGTCGCGCATCGCCTGCGCGACGATCTCGCCGTCGAGGGTCACGAGCAGCGCCTTGGTGCTCGACGTGCCGACGTCGATCCCCACGACCGCCTTCATCGCCCGCCTCGCCCTCGGCAGTCATCGCCCATGGGTCCATCCTGCCGTGTCGGGCGGGGTGCTCGGGAACGGGAGCGGCGCGAACCGCCCGGGCGCGCCTCCTCGGCTACCGTGGTGCGGTGACCGACACCACGACCCCCGACACCGTCTTCTACCTCGACTGCGACACCGGCATCGACGACTCCCTGGCGATCGCGTACCTGCTCGGCACGGCCCGCGACCGACTGGTCGGCATCGGCGCGACCAGCGGCAACGTCTCGGCGGCGGCGGGAGCCGAGAACACGCTGCGACTGCTGGGCCTCGCGGGCGCGACGGGGATCCCGGTCGCCCTCGGCGAGCACCACCCGCGTCGGGGCGAGTTCGACGGGGGCGCACCCCACGTGCACGGCGCCGACGGCGTCGGCGGGGTCGCCCTGCCCGTCACCGACGCCCGACTGGTCGCCGAGGACGCCGTCGAGCTGCTGGCCGACCTGGTCGAGCGCCACGGCGAGCGCCTGCACATCATCGCGATCGCACCGCTGACGACGGTGGCCCGCGCCCTCGACGTCGTGCCCGACCTGGCGTCGCGCGTCGACGGCATCACGCTCATGGGCGGGGCCGTCACCGTGCCTGGCAACATCACCCCCTTCGCCGAGGCCAACATCGCGAACGACGCCGACGGAGCCGCGCACGTGCTCGCCGCCGACTGGCACACGATCACTGTCGTGCCGCTCGACGTGACCATGCAGCACCGCTTCGAGCCGCGGCACACCGCCCGGCTGGCCCGTGACGGCGGCCCGCTCGCCCAGGCCGTCTCGGCGATGTTCGAGGCGTACTTCGACTTCTACGAGCCGGGGCTCGGCGTGCGCGCCGCTCCCCTGCACGACCCGCTCGCGGCCGCCATCGCCGTGGGTGACGTCGCCGTCGTCGATGCGCTGCACGACGAGCTCCACGTCGACGTCACCGACTCGCCCGAGCGCGGCCGCACGTTCCGGGCCGCCTCCCCCGCCACCGTGCCGCCCTCGGATGGCGGGCGCCGCACGACGGTCACCACCGTGCTCGGGGTCGGCGACGACGCGGCCGACCGCATCCTCCGCGGCGCGGCCTCCGACCCCCGCTGAGCACCCGCGGGTGAGGGTGCGGAGGCGGGCGGCACGGCGCGCCCGCGACGCCCGAGCCGCGCGACGCGGTGTGATGAGCGCATGACCGACTCGCCCCGCGCCTCCTCGCCCCTCCCCTCGACCGACGACCCGGTGGTCGTCGGCATCGGCCCGGTCTCGGCCGCCGACGTCGTCCGCGTCGCCCGCCACGACGCCCGGATCGAGATCGCCGAGGAGGCGCGGG
>NZ_BJUV01000071.1 GCF_007988805.1 Frigoribacterium faeni
TCAGGCGACTAGGAGGTGTAGCCGGCCTGGATCTCTTCGAGCACCGAGTCGGTGTCGGTTCCGTCGATCCAGTCGACCATGCCCTTCCAGAAGCTGTCCGAGCCGACCGACTTCGGCATCAGGTCCGAGCCGTCGAAGCGGAAGGTGGTGTCGGTGCCCTGCAGGATCTCGACCGCGCTCTTCAGCAGGTCGCTCCCGGCGTTGGCGGGGTCGAGGCCCTTGTTGGCCGAGATGACGCCGCCGAGCGAGACGCGGCTGTTGGCCCAGTCGGCGCTGGCGAGGTACGCCTGGACCTTGGCGGTGTCGTCGTCGTTCGAGAACGCCGCGACGAACTCGCCGCCGCCGGTGACGGCCGCGGGGTCGCCCTCGGCCATCGGCGGGGTGAGGAAGGCCCAGACGTCGCCGTCCTCGGCGACGGTGGCGGGCTTACCGTCGGCGTTGTTCGCCGCGGTGAGGAAGCCCTCGAAGAACGAGGCCTGGTGCGTCAGCGCGCAGCTGCCGTTCGCCACGTTGGTGGCGACGTCGCCGAACGCGGTGGAGTTGATCGACTTCACGTCGCCGTAGCCGGCGTTGACCATGGACGGGTCCTGCAGGATCGTGCCGACCGAGTCGAACGCGGCCTTGATGTCGGGGTCGGTGAACTCGGTGTCGCCCGCGACCCACTTGTCGTAGGCGTCGGGGCCGGCCTCGCGGAGCACGAGGTCCTCGATCCAGTCGGTGCCGGGCCAGCCCGACGCCTCACCCGAGTTGAAGCCGGCGCACCAGGGGGCGCTTCCGGTCTTCTCCTGGATGGTCTTCGAGACGGCGACGAGGTCGTCGTACGTCTTCGGCACCTCGACGCCCCACTCGGCGAACTTCGCCGGCGAGTACCAGACGTAGCCCTTGACGCTCGCCATCAACGGGGCGCCGTACTGGGTGCCGTCGACCTGACCGTACTTCTGCCAGTCCTCGGACCAGCCCTCCTTGACGTTGGCGAGAGCGTCGGCGGGCAGCTCCTGGACCTTGCCGGAGGCGACCGTGTCGGCCAGCAGTCCGGGCTGAGGGAAGATCGCCAGGTCCGGGGTGTCGCCACCCTGCACCTTGATGCCGATCTGCTTCTCGAACTCCTTGTCGCCGGTGTACTTGATGTCGATGTCGTTGGCCTTCTCCCAGTCGGCCCACGACTTCTCGAGAAGGGTCGCCTCGTCGCCGTTGATGGTGCCGTAGACGTTGACGACGCCGTCGGCCGTGCCGACGTCACCCGCTCCGCCGCCCGCGTTGGGGTCGTTGGGGTCGGCGCCGCCGGAGCAGCCGACCAGCAGGAAGCTCGAAGCCGCCAGGACGGCCAGAGGGGCCGTGAATCGGCGGTGCAGGGATGCTCGCATGACATTCTCCTCGTTGAGTTGCAAGTCCGGCGGGACGCTCGTGCTGTCGAGGGAGACCGCCGGCGCACGTCGTCGTCGACGCGCGTCGACGATGAGTGTCACACACTCGCAGGAGGGGCGCAAGCGGGTGTGCTAGCGGTGTCCGACGCGGGCCGAGCTGCCCCGGACCACCAGGGCGGGGGCGACCAGCAGATGCGGAGCCTCCTCCCGACGACCCTCGAGGCGGTCGGCGAGGTGATCGACGGCGGCGGCCGCGATCTCGACACCGGGAGGCGACACCGTGGTGAGCGGGGGAGAGGTCATGTCGGCCGCGAGGTCGCCGATGCTCAAGGCGACCACCGTCACATCATGGGGGATCGAACGCCCGGCGAGGGCGGCCGCCTGGACGAAGCCGGCCAGGGCCGTCTCGTTGAAGGCGAGCACCGCCGTCGGCCGGGACGGCCTCGCGTCGAAGGCGTCGAAGGCGGCTCGGCCGCCCGACACCGAGATGTCCGCCCGATGCGTCTCGATCTGCACGCCCCGGTCGGCCGCGGGCGCCGCGAGGGACCTCGTCGCCCGGACGAGCGGACCCGACCCCCGCTCGGCCGCGCCGATGGTCTGGCTGAGGAAGAACACCCGCTCGTGGCCCAGATCGGCGAGGTGGTCGATCGCGAGGCGGCCCATGGCCTCGTAGTCCGCGTCGATGAACCAGAGGCTCCGAGCGTCGTCCGGCCGACCGATGTTCGTGAACGGGATCCGGGCGGCCGTGAGGACGGGCACGCGGGCGTCGTGCGCGGTCAGCTCCATCAGGATGACCCCGTCGACCAGGCCCTCGCTGACCAGGCTGCCGAGCCCCTCGACGTCGTCGATCGGGTTCGACCAGAGCAGCAGGTGATACCCCCGCGCTCGGGCGCGATCCGTCGCCGCGGCGACGTACTCGAACTCGGACGACGTCACACCGCGCCGACCGTAGGGGTAGTGCAGGGCGAGGATGCCGCCGCGCGAGCCCGCGAGACCACGGGCGAAGGCGTTGGGCGTGTAGTTGAGCTCGGCCATGGCCCGCTCGACCCGCAGCCGCGTCTCCGTGGAGATGGTGCGACGCCCGCTGATCGCGTACGACACCGTGCTCGACGAGACGCCTGCCAGACGCGCCACGTCGTCGCGGGTTGCGGCCATGCTCGTCCACCTCGTCGTCGATCGTGCGCCCAGCATACGATCGACGGCTCCGGGCGGCCT
>NZ_BJUV01000072.1 GCF_007988805.1 Frigoribacterium faeni
GAGCCGGGCCGGCACTGGCGGGCGGGCGAGCCGGGCCGGGCCCGACCGGCCACCCGGGCCGGTCTCAGGCTCCCTGCACGTTCTCCTTCGACTGCTGCGCGCTGTCCTTGACGTCGCCGGCGGCGCTGCTCGCGTCGTCCTTGACGGTCGACGCGGCATCCTGCGCGGTCTCCTTGACCGAGGCGAAGGCCTGCTGAGCGGGCTCCTTCAGGTTCGACGCGACGTCCTGCGCGGCGCTCTTCGCGGCGTCGACGGCGGGGCCGGCTTTGTCCTTCGCGTCGGAGACGAGCTCCTTCTCCTTGTCGGAGGCGGGGATCAGCGACGACACGAGCCAGCCGGCGCCGAAGGCGATGAGGCCGACCGCGAGCGGGTTGCCCTTCGCCTTCTGCACGGCCGCGGTCGAGGCGTCCGAGACGCTGCCCGCCGCGTCGTGTCCCGCACCCGAGGCGCTCGAGGTCGCGTCGTGGGCGGCGCCCATGACCGACTCCTTGGCGTTCGAGAAGCGGCTCTTCACCTTCTCGGTCTGGCGGTGCGCGATGCTCGACGGGTTCACCTTGTCGGCGAGCGCGTCGACGTCGTAGCTGAGGCCGGCGCGGGTGCGCTCGATCTCGGCGCGGATCTCTTCGGGGCTGCGGCTCGTGCCGTTCTGGTCGGTGGTGCTCATGCGGTGCCTCCAGGCTTCACGGTCTCGGGGATCTTCTTGAGGGAGTCGACCGTCTTCGGCGCCCCCTTGATGCTCTTGAGCTCGGTGCGCCCGCGCAGGAACAGCACGAGGGCGACGATCGCGTAGACGACCGCCACGATCAGCGACGACCAGCCGAGGCCGATCAGCGTGCCGAGCGCCCACATCGCGGCGAGCGAGAGGAACAGCAGGGCGAACAGGGCGGTCAGCCCGGCGCCGCCGAACATGCCCGCGCCCTTGCCGGCCTTCTTGGCCGACTCGGTGAGCTCGGCCTTGGCCAGCTCGACCTCCTGGCGGAAGAGGGTCGAGATGTCGCCGGTCACGCCGGTGAGCAGGTCGCCGAGCGACGTGGTCGCCGCCTTCTCCTCGGGCGGGGGCGTCTGGCCGGCGGCGGGGCCGGTGCCGCGGAACGGGTCGCTCACGGGCGCGTGCCGGTGCTGCCGGGCCAGGTGGTGGGGATGCTGCTGTCGGGCGTCTGAGCGCCGAACCCGGGCACGTCGCCCTCGGTCACGACGTCGTACTCGCCGGCCACGGGACCGACGTCGCCGGCCAGACGGCTCGGCTCGGCACCGGACGCGGGAGGCGCGGGATGGTGGGTCGCGCCTCCTTCGGTCCCGTCCGTGGCGGCCTTCTCGTCCTTCGCCTCGGCCGTCAGCGACTTGACGACGCGTCCGGCGAGGAGGCCCGAGACGGCGGCGATGGCGATGAAGGTGCCGGGCTTGCGGGCGGCGTACGACTTGACGTCCTCGAGCAGGGAGCCGGGGTCGCGGCCCTCGAGCCAGCCGGCGACGCCGTGGGCGCGGCCGGACAGGGTGCGGACGAGCTCGCCGGCGACACCGCTGTCGGCGCCGTCGGCCATCGAGCCGAGCTGGTCGCCGACCTGGCGGAGGCCCGCGGCGGCCTTCTCCTGCTGGGCGCCGGCCTGCTCCTTGAGCTCGCCGGACGCCTGCCCGAAGAGCTGCTTGGCCTGGCCGGTGGCCTCGGAGGCGACCTTGGAGGCCTGCTCCTTGGCGCTGCCGGCCACGTCGGAGGCGGCGGACTTCGCATCGCCCGCGACGTCGGCCGCTTCGTCCTTGGCGGCGCCCGCCTTGGCCTTGGCGGTGTCGGCGGCGCCGGAGTCGGTGCTGCCGGTGCTGCCGGTGCCGGAGTCGGTGCTGGCGGTGCTGCCGGTGCTGACGTGGGCCCCGGTGGTGCTGCCGCCGACGGGCGTGCCGTACGGGGGCGTGTCGACGACGACGGGCGCGCGGGTGGCGCTGAAGTCGCTCGCCGAGGCGTCGGGGTCGGTGATGTCGGCGTAGGCGCCGACCTGGTCGCCCAGGTCGGTCACCGCGTCGTCGCGGCGCAGGTGGTCGTGGCCGGAGGCCGCGCCCGCCAGGGGCTGGCCTTCGGCGGTCTGGTCGTAGACCGGGGTGGACGGGTCTCCGTCGTAGCGCTTGTCGTCGCTCATGTCGTGCCTCTCGGATCATCGGTGAGCGCCAGGGAGACGATCACGATCGGGGTCGGGCCTGTCACTCTGACCCTCCGACGGGGCACGGAGGCCGCGCATCATGAGAAGTCCTCGAGGGGTTGACTTCGCGGGATCGGAGGCGCACGCGCGCAGGGTGGAGAGCGCGCGGCCCCGACCCCTCGCGATCGCACCGCGTCTCGGACGACGCACCCCAACTAGACGCGGTGCGGTGCACG
Organism: Frigoribacterium faeni; assembly: GCF_007988805.1. Lineage (GTDB taxonomy): Bacteria > Actinomycetota > Actinomycetes > Actinomycetales > Microbacteriaceae > Frigoribacterium > Frigoribacterium faeni. Next base: position 2,366 of record NZ_BJUV01000072.1, read on the forward strand.
GAACCCGGCGCGGCGCACGCGACCCGGCGCGGCGCACGCGACCCGGCGCGGCGCACGCGACCCGGCGCGGCGCACGCGACCCGGCGCGGCGCAC
>NZ_BJUV01000073.1 GCF_007988805.1 Frigoribacterium faeni
GTCCTCGGCGGCGGGCCGGCGCCGACCCGCCGCCGAGGACGGGGACCCGCCGTATCGACCACGGCCCGCCGCCCCGCGCGAGCGGGGAGACGGGCCGGGGAGCCGAGGAGGCGCGGGGTCAGACCGCGGGCATCGCTCCCGCGATCGTGATGGTCGCGCCCGAGGTGTAGCTCGACTCGGGGCTCACCAGGTGCACGTAGGCGGCGGCGAGCTCGGCCGGCTGGCCGGGACGGCCGAACGGCGCCTGGCCGCCGAACTCCGACACGGTCTCGGCGTCGTCGGAGCCGGGCTGCAGCGGGGTCCAGACCGGGCCGGGCGAGACCTGGTTGACGCGGATGCCCTTGGGGGCGAGCTGCTGCGCGAGGCCCGAGGTGAAGACGCCGATGGCGCCCTTGGTCAGGGCGTAGTCGATCTTGTCGGGGCTGGGCTGCGTGCCCTGGACCGAGCCGGTCGTCACGATCGACGAGCCGGGCTCGAGGTGGGGGATCGCGGCCTGGGTCAGCCAGAACAGCGAGTAGACGTTGGTCTTGATGGTCGAGTCGATGTCCTCGGTGGTGAGCGTGAGGATGTCGTCGTTGCTCTTCATCCGACCGGCCACCATGACGAGGGTGTCGAGCCCGCCGAGCTCGTCCACGGCCTTCTGCACGAGGTCCCGGCAGTACTGCTCGTCCGAGATGTCACCGGGCACGAGGACGGCACGGCGGCCCTCGCCCTCGAGCAGGTCGCGCACCTCCTCGGCGTCCTTCTGCTCGCTGGGCAGGTAGCTGAGCACGAGATCGGCGCCCTCGCGGCTGAGCGCGATCGCGGCGGCGCGGCCGATCCCCGAGTCGGCGCCGGTGACGACACCGCGGAATCCGGTGAGCCGCTCCTTGCCGACGTAGCTGGTCTCGCCGTGATCGGGCTTCGGGTCCATCTTCCAGGCCTCGCCCGGCAGCGACTGCTCCTGCTTCGGGAACGGCGGGGCCGGGTAGAGGTCGACCGGGTTCTTCTTGTCGTATTGGCTCATGGGGTCCACGGTGCCCGCGCCGCGCCTCCTCCGCCCGCGGCGTGTACCCCGCTCGCGGTCATTCGGAGCGCTCGCGGAGAAAGATGAGCGTCATGCGATCGATCTGGAAAGGCGCCATCACGTTCGGGCTCGTCAACGTGCCCGTCAAGCTGTACAGCGCCACCGAGGACCACGACGTCTCGCTGCATCAGGTGCACGACGCCGACGGCGGGCGCATCCGATACCAGCGGAAGTGCGAGATCTGCGGAAAGGTCGTCGACTACGAGCACATCGACAAGGCGTTCGACGACGGCGACCGGACGGTCGTCCTGACCGGCGAGGACCTGAAGTCGCTGCCGGAGGAGAGGTCGCGCGAGATCGACGTGCTCGAGTTCGTGCCGAGCGACCAGCTCGACCCGATCATGTTCGACCGCAGCTACTTCCTGGAGCCCGACGGCACCTCGCCCAAGGCCTACGTGCTGCTGCGTCGGACCCTCGAGGAGACCGACCGCACGGCCATCGTGCACTTCTCGCTGCGGCAGAAGACCCGCCTCGCGGCGCTGCGGGTGCGCGGCGACGTGCTCATGCTGCAGACGCTCCTCTGGGACGACGAGGTGCGCGAGGCGCGGTTCCCGGCGCTCGAGAAGCAGACGCGGATCAGCGACAAGGAGCTCGACATGTCGTCGTCGCTCGTCGACTCGCTGAGCGACGACTTCGAACCGGCGGACTTCAGCGACGACTACCAGGAGGAGCTCCGCCAGCTGATCGACGCCAAGCTGAAGGAGGGCGAGTCGCTCGACACCGACGCCACGTTCGGCGAGACGTCCGAGGACGCCGACGACGAGGGCGGCGAGGTCATCGACCTGATGGAGGCGCTCCGCCGGTCGGTCGAGAAGAACCGGTCGGGCGGACGCCGCACGCCGGCGAAGAAGGCGACTGCGTCGTCGACGTCGAGCACGGCGACGCCGGCCGCCGAGAAGCCGGCCGCGAAGAAGCCGGCCGCGAAGAAGCCGGCCGCGAAGAAGACTGCTGCGAAGAAGACTCCTGCCGAGAAGAAGCCGGCCGCCGCGAAGAAGAAGGCCGGCTAGCCCCGTCCGCTCTACCGCACCACCGTCCGTGCACCGCACCGGGACTAGAGCCGGTGCGGTGCACGAGACGCGGTGCGGTGCACGAGACGCGGTGCGGTGCACGAGGGCCGGTGCGGTGCACGAGACGCGGTGCGGTGCACGAGGGCCGGTGCGGTGCACGAGAC
>NZ_BJUV01000074.1 GCF_007988805.1 Frigoribacterium faeni
CGACGACCCGCGCCTCCTCGGCCCGATGGTCAGGACGCGAGCGGGATCGTCTCGGAGAACGAACGGGTGGTCGGCGCCTCGACGAGCACCTCGGGCAGACGGTTCGCGCCCTCCGGGGTGGCGCGCCAGGCGACGTACGCCTCGTGATCCGCCGACGTGGCCCAGGTCTCGACCACGATCGCGCGGGTCGGATCGGCGTCGTCGACGACGACCTCGAGGGCCTCGCAGCCCGGCCAGGCGCGGGTGGCGACGAGCGTCTCGCGGACGATGTCGTGGGCGAGGTCGAGATCGGCGGCGTCGAAGTGCAGTTCGAGATGGACGGTCGTGGTCATGCGGTTCCTCCTGCGGTCGGAGGGTCAACGCTACGCGCGCCTCCCCGCTCTGCTCGCACCGCGCCTCCTCGGCCGCACCGCGCCTCCCCGGCACCGGGGGTCGACAATCGACGCGGAACGGGGGCAGGATGTCGCAGACATCCGTGCTCCACCGACGCACCCGGAGGTCGCCATGACCACGTCGAGCAACACGAAGCCGCCGACCACCGACACCGGTGAGACGCCCACCGAGCTGAAACGGGCGATCGGCCCCAAGCTCCTGCTGCTGTTCATCGTGGGCGACATCCTCGGCACGGGCGTCTACGCGCTCACCGGGCAGGTCGCCGCCGAGGTGGGAGGCGCGGCCTGGCTGCCGTTCCTGATCGCGTTCGCCGTCGCCCTGGTGACCGCGTTCTCGTACCTCGAGCTCGTGACGAAGTACCCGCAGACGGCCGGGGCCGCCCTCTACGTGCACAAGGCGTTCGGCATCCACTTCGTCACGTTCATCGTGTGCTTCGTCGTGATGTGCTCGGGCATCACGAGCGCCTCGACCGCCGCGCGCGCGTTCGCGGCCAACCTCGCGGCGGGCATCGGCGTCGAGTTGTCGAACGGCGTCGTCATGGCGATCGCGATGGGGTTCATGCTGCTGGTGATGGCGATCAACTTCCGGGGCGTGAGCGAGAGCGTCAAGGCGAACGTCGTGCTGACGCTCGTCGAGCTGTCCGGTCTGCTGATGGTCATCCTGATCGGCTTCTGGTTCATCGCCGGCGGCAACGCCGACTGGGGTCGGGTCGTGCTGTTCGAGACCCCGGGCGACAAGTCGCTGCTGCTGAGCATCAGCACGGCGACGTCGCTCGCGTTCTTCGCCATGGTCGGCTTCGAGGACAGCGTCAACATGGCCGAGGAGACGAAGGACCCGAGCCGGATCTTCCCGAAGGTCATGCTCACCGGGCTCGGCATCGCCGCCGTCATCTACGTGCTGGTCGCCATCTGCGCCGTCGCGGTCGTGCCGATCGGCGAGCTGGCCGACAACGAGACGCCGCTCGTGACCGTCGTCAACACGGCGGCCCCCGACTTCCCCATCGGACAGCTGCTGCCCTTCATCTCGATGTTCGCCGTCGCCAACAGCGCGCTGATCAACATGATGATGGCCAGCCGCCTGCTCTACGGCATGAGTCGCCAGGGCGTGCTGCCCGGGTTCCTGTCGAGGGTGCATGCGAAGCGCCAGACCCCGTGGGCCGCGATCGTCTTCACCACGGCGCTCGCGCTCGCGCTGATCGGCTACGTGTCGCTGTCGCCCGAATCGCCCATCGTGGCGGTGCTCGGCGGCACGACCTCGCTGCTGCTGCTGGCCGTGTTCGCGGTCGTCAACGTCGCGGTGCTCGTGCTGCGCCGCGACCGCGTGACGCAGAAGCACTTCCGGGCGGGCACCGTGCTGCCGGTGATCGGCGTCGTCGCGTGCCTGTGGCTCGTGCTGCCGGTGTCGTCGGGGCGCGGGGCCGAGCAGTACGAGATCGCCGGAGGGCTGCTCGTGATCGGGATCGTGCTGTGGGCGGTCACCTTCGTGTCGCGCCGCGGCAAGCCGACTCCGAGCGAGGCGATCGCCGAGTCCGAGCGCGCCGAGCCGCCCGCGTAGCCGGCCCGCGCGCCGCGCGGCCGGCGCGCCGCGCGGCCGG
>NZ_BJUV01000075.1 GCF_007988805.1 Frigoribacterium faeni
GGGCCGCGCGCCCGCGGGACGCGCGGCCCGTCGTGACTCCTCGAGCGGGTCGGCGGGCGGGCCGGCTCAGGCCGAGCGGTAGGCGCCGGCGTCGAGGTCCTCGATCAGGGTCGGGCCGCTCGGGGCCCAGCCGAGCAGCTCGCGGGTGGCCGCCGACGACGCCGCCATGTCGAGCGAGAAGAAGCCGCCGATCCAGCCGAAGTGCTCGGCCGCGCGGTCGGCGGGCACCGACTCGACGGGCAGGTCGAGCATGCGGCCGACGGCCTCGGCGATGGCGCGCGTCGTCATGCCCTCCTCGGCGACGGCGTGCAGCACGGTGCCGGAGTCCGCCGCGGCGCCCGGGCTCCCCGCCGCGGCGCCGGGGAGCCCTGCCGCGGCGCCCGACCGCGGTCCGGCTCCGGCCGCGTGCTCGAGGCCGAGGGCGACGAGTCGGCCGGCGTCCGAGCGGTGGACGGCCGGCCAGCGGTTGGTGCCGTCGCCGGGATAGGCCGAGACGCCCCTGTCACGGGCGACCGCGACGATCGAGGCGATGAACCCGTGGTCGCCGGTGCCGTGGACGGTCGGGGCGAAGCGCAGGCTGACCGCTCGCACGCCGCGGTCGAGCGCGCCGAGCGCCAGGTTCTCGGTACCGCCGCGTGGCGCCTGCGGCCCCTCGTGCGGCGACCGGTCGGCCTCGGTGCTCGGTCGGCCCGCGGCCAGGCCCGCCACCCCGGAGGCGAGGAGGAACGGACGGTCGGTCCCCTCGAGGACCGAGAGCAGCGCCTCCACGGCTCCCCGTTCGGCCCGGTTCGAGGCGGCCGGGTCCGACCAGTCGTGCTTGTTGGCGAGGTGGACGACGGCGTCGGCGTCGGCCGCCCCGAGGCGGAGGGCGTCGAGGTCGTCGAGGTCGCCGCGGCGGACCTCGACCCCCTCGGCCTCGAGGGCGGCGGCCGAGGCGTCCGAACGGGCGAGCCCGACGACCTCGTGGCCGGCGGCCGTGAGCTCGGAGACCGTGGCCGAACCGATCCAGCCCGATGCTCCTGTGACGAAGACCCGCATGAGAACTCCTATTCCGCTCGATCCGACCGACGGACCGAGCATCTGATGTCAGCGACTGTCATCAGCCGCCGAACCGACGCTACACCCGATGTCAGTCGCTGTCATCACCTGGCCGGCCCAGGCTAGACTCGCGGCCATGGCCCGCTGGCGATCCGACACCCGAGAACGCCTGCAGGCGGCGGCACTGCACCTCTATCTGAGCCGCGGCTACGACGAGACGACGGCCGCCGACATCGCCGAGGCGGCGGAGGTCACCGAGCGCACGTTCTTCCGTCACTTCGCCGACAAGCGCGAGGTCCTGTTCGACGGACGGGAGTTCCTCACGACCGCGTTCGTCGACCGGGTGGCGTCGGCGCCGTCCGACGCCGAGCCCCTGGCGATCATCGCGTCGGCCCTCGACGGCGCGGCGGCGTTCTTCGCGCCCGAGCGCCGGGAGTGGTCGCGTAGCCGGCAGCGGATCATCGACGCGAACCCGGCGCTGCAGGAGCGCGAGCTGCTCAAGCTGGCCGGGCTGGCGGTCGAGATCGCCGAGGCCCTGCGCACCCGAGGGGTGGAGGAGCCGGCCGCGACCCTGTCGGCGCAGTCGTGCCTCACGGTGTTCGGCGTCGCCTTCGCCGCATGGGTCGCCGACGGCGAGACGCGCCCCTTCGGCGACATCGCACGGGCGACGCTGCACGAGCTCACCCGGGTCACGGCCGGCCCCGACGCCCGCTGACCCGCCCCCGCTCGCACGGAGAGTCACGAGAGGCCGCGCGCCCGGTGGGACGCGCGGCCTGTCGGGACTCCTGGAGCGGGGTGCCGGTGCGGGGTGCCGGCGCGGGCCGGCGAGGGCCGGCGAGGGCCGGGCGAGCCGGGCCGGCACTGGCGGGGG
>NZ_BJUV01000076.1 GCF_007988805.1 Frigoribacterium faeni
GACCCCGCCCGACCCGCCTGACCCCACCCGACCCCGCCCGACCCCGCCCGCGTCCAGGGGCCTGCCGTAGGCTCGCAGCACACGCGGGCCCGACCCGCACCCGCCACATCGCGACCAGGAGGAACCCCCATGCGCGTGGTCGTCATCGGAGCCACGGGCAACCTGGGCACCGCTCTCCTCGCCCGGCTCCAGGCCGAGCCCGCCGTGACCGAGCTGGTCGGCGTCGCCCGTCGCGGCCCCCGCTCGGCGTCGCCGCCCTACGGCGACGTGACCTGGTTCTCGATCGACGTCGGCGACGACGACGCTCCGGCGCAGCTCGAGCACGCGTTCGCCGGCGCCGACGCCGTCGTGCACCTCGGGTGGGCTCTGCAACCCAGCCACGACCGGGACGCGATGTACCGCACGAACGTGACCGGCACCTCCCACGTCCTCGACGCGGCGACGCGCGCGCGGGTGCCGCACGTGCTCGTCGCCAGCTCGGTGGGCGCCTACAGCCGAGGCCCCAAGGGGCGACGCGTCGACGAGGGCTACCGCGTGCGCGGCGTCCGACGGTCGAGCTACTCGTCGTACAAGGCCACGAACGAGAGCATCCTCGACGGCTTCGCCCGGCAGCACCCCGACGTCGTCGTGACCCGCATGCGGCCGGGGCTCGTGTTCCAGGCCGCCGCCGCCCGCGAGATCGTCGGCCTGTTCGCCGGCCGCTGGGTGCCGACCCGCTGGCTGAGCCGGGTGCGTCCGCCGTTCCTGCCGCTGTCCCCTCGGTTCGTCTCGCAGGTCGTCCACGCCGACGACGTCGCCGACGCCTTCTGGCGCGCCATCGACCGACGAGCCGGGGGCGCGTTCAACCTGGCGGCCGAGCCCATCGTCGACCCGCACGCGGTGGCACGGGCGTTCGGGAGCCGACTGCTGCCGGTGCCTTACCGCGTGCTGCGCGGGGCCGCCCTGATCACCTGGCTGCTGCGCCTGCAGCCGACCGAGCCCGGCTGGCTCGACATCGCGGCCAAGGTGCCGATCATGTCCACCGAGAAGGCCCGGCGCGAGCTCGGCTGGGCGCCGACGCGCAGCTCGGACGAGACGCTGCGCGAGTTCGTGGGCGGACTCGCCGCGGGCACGTCCAACGAGGCCTCGCACCCGTTGCGCGGCTGAGCCCGTTCGGCGCAGTCATGTGGCGTCGCGCTGCGCGGCTGAGCCCGACCGGCGCCGTCGCGTCCCGTCGCGCTGCGTGGCGTCGCGTCGCGCTGCGTCTCGTCGACGGCGATCCGGAGCCGAGGAGGCGCGCATCACCCGGTCGACCGGTCGCCTCGGCGTACCCGCGATCGGGGAGCTCGTCGTGCTCGTCGCCCGGCGACTCGACATCGGGCTCGTGGTGGCCCCCCGCAGAGAACGCCCCTGCGTGTGAAGCTCCGCACCTGCGGGGAACCACGAGCCCGAACCAGGCGGGCTCCGCCCACGGTACGCGCTCGAACCCGTGGGGACCACCCCTTGACGGATCGAAAAATCCCTGATCAGGATTTGTTTTTTACCTAGTGGGTCTAGTTAGACGGACTCGCGATCGGTTGTCCGGCATCCTTGATCCACGAGCCTCGACGGCCCGCGCCCGCCCACCCCAGGAGACCACCGTGCCCG
>NZ_BJUV01000077.1 GCF_007988805.1 Frigoribacterium faeni
CCCACGACTCGTTCTCCATCGAGCGCAGCGTCCTCTCGAACGACGCCCAGGTGCTCTGCATGGGGCAGCGCGTCGTCGGCCTCGAGGTCGCCCGCCGCATGGCGAAGGAGTGGCTCGGCTACGAGTTCGACACGACGAGCGCGTCGGCCGAGAAGGTGAACGCGATCTGCCAGTACGACGGTTCCGCACCGGTCGGAGTCGATACCGCGACGCCGGCGTCGAAGGATCCTGCGACCGAGGGGTCCACCCGGGGCGGAGCGACCGCGTGAGCGGCGTCGATTCGGTCCTCGTCGCCGGACCCGAGAGCGTCGACCTGTCGTTCTCGCTGGCCGGCCGTCGGGCGCTCGTCACGGGCGGGGCGTCGGGCATCGGTGCCGCGATCGTCGCCGCGTTCGCCGAGAAGGGCGCGCACGTCGCCGTGGTCGACGTCAAGGCCGAGGCGGCGGTCGCCGCAGCGGCCGCCCTCGGCCCCGAGCACGTCGGTCTCGAGGGCGACGTGACGTCGCCCGAGTCGGTGACCGCGGCCGTCGACGCCGCGGTCGCGCATCTCGGCGGTCTCGACATCGTCGTCAACTGCGCCGGGGTGGCGCTGCTCGACTCCGCCGAGTCGCTCTCGCCGTCGGCCTGGTCGACGACGCTCGCGGTGAACCTGACGGGCACGTTCCTCGTCTCCCAGGCCGCGGGTCGCGTCATGCTCGAGGCCGGTCACGGCCGTGTGATCAACCTGGCGTCGCAGGCCGGAACGGTCGCGATCGACGGGCACGCCGCGTACAGCGCCTCGAAGTTCGGGGTCATCGGGTTGACCAAGACGCTCGCCCTCGAGTGGGGAGGCCGAGGCGTCACGGCGAACACGATCTCGCCGACCGTCGTGCTGACCGACCTCGGGCGTTCCGCCTGGGACAACGACAAGGGCGTCAAGCACCAGTCCGAGATCCCGACGGGGCGTTTCGCGGTGCCCGGCGAGATCGCCGCGGCCGCGGTGTTCCTCGCGTCCGACGCGGCGGCGATGGTGAACGGGGCCGACCTCCTCGTCGACGGAGGCTTCACGATCCGCTGACCCGCGCCTCCGCGGGGCCCGCACGCCCCGCGCACCGCACCGCGTTCCGTACACCGCACCGTGTCTAGTCGTGGTGCGTTGCACGGGACACGGTGCGGTGCGGGCGGGGCCTGTCCGCGCGACCGCACCGGGTTTCGTGCGCTGCCGTCTCCCTCGCTCC
>NZ_BJUV01000078.1 GCF_007988805.1 Frigoribacterium faeni
CGATCCCGTCGACGATGAGGGCGGTGGTGGTCCACGGCCCGGAGGACTACCGCCTGGACACCGTGCCCGTGCCGACCCCGGGACCGGGCGAGCTGCTGCTCAAGGTCGACGCCGTCGGCGTCTGCGCCTCCGACCTGAAGTGCTACCACGGCGCCGCGAAGTTCTGGGGCGACGAGAACCGGCCCGCGTGGGCCGAACGCGACCGCATCGCCGGCCACGAATTCGTCGGGACCGTCGTCCAGGGCGACACCACCGCCCTCACCCGACGAGGCGTCGACCTCGGCGACCGCATCGCGTGCGAGCAGATCGTGCCCTGCGGCGACTGCCGCTACTGCCTCATGGGCGCCTACTGGATGTGCGCACCCCACGACATGTTCGGCTTCAAGGGCTTCGACGGCGCCATGGCCGAATACGTCCTCGTCCCCACCCGCGCCCTGACCCACCCCGTCAGCCGCGACCTCGCCCCCCACGTCGCCGCATTCGCCGAACCCCTCTCCTGCGCCATGCACGCCGTCGAACGAGGCGACATCCACTTCGACGACGTCGTCGTCATCGCCGGCGCCGGCCCCATCGGCCTCGGCGCCATCGCCGGCACCCGCCAGAAGAACCCCCGACTCGTCATCGCACTCGACATGTCCGACGACAAACTCGCCCTCGCCCGACAAGCCGGCGCCGACCTCACCATCAACATCACCACCGACGACGCCGTCCAGAAGATCAAGGACCTCACCGACGGCTACGGCGCCGACGTCTACATCGAAGCCACCGGCCACCCCTCGGCCGTGTCACAGGGCCTGAACCTCCTCCGCAAACTCGGCACCTACGTCGAGTACTCCGTCTTCGGCTCCAACGCCTCCGTCGACTGGTCCATCATCAGCGACGACAAAGAGCTCAACGTCCTCGGCGCCCACCTCGGACCCCACTGCTGGCCCGCCGCGATCAAACTCCTCGAGAGCGGAACCCTCCCCATGGACCAGATCTGCACCCACCAATTCCCCCTCGACCGCTTCCAAGACGCCCTCGACCTCGTCGCCGACAGCGAAGGCGGCTCCGTCAAAGTCAGCATCGTCCCCACCCTCACCCACCCCACCACCTCCACCGCCATCCGCGACTGAGA
>NZ_BJUV01000079.1 GCF_007988805.1 Frigoribacterium faeni
GATCCGGTCCAATCTCTTTCGGCGGTGGTGGCGAACCCTTGACATCCCCACCGGGAATCACAGAAAAGGACCTGATCATGAACGCATTCTCCCGCAAGAAGATCACCAAGGTCGGACTCGGCATCGTCGCCTCCGGCGCCCTCGTCTTCAGCCTCGCCGCCTGCTCGATGGACAGCAACAGCGGTTCCACCGAGTCCACGACCTCCGCCTCGGCCGAGCCCAGCGCCGAGGCCACCCCGGTCGCCTCGCTCGCCGACCTCTCCAACGGCGTCGACACCGAGGTCACCGTCGACGCGTCGTTCGTCGAGGCCCTCACCACGCTGGGTCTGACCCCGGCACCGGTCGGCACCGGCACCTTCGACGCCGACACCGGAACGTTCGCGTTCCCGATCACCGGCGGCAACGTCGACTACTACGACCCCGCCAGCGACGTGCGCCCCTACGTCCAGGGCGAGATCGACCACGACGGCTCGGGCCTGTCGCTGACCGCCGGTGACACCACCGTCGAGCTCACCGACTTCCGCATCGACCCGGGCGCCTCGAAGCTCTACGGCACCGTGTCCGCCAACGGCGAGGTCGTCGCCGAGGACGCCTACCTGTTCAACCTCTGGGGCGGCACCCTGAAGCCCCTCCAGATGGACGGCACCAACGCGGTCCTCGAGGGCACCACCGTGCACATCAGCCCCGACGCCGCCGCGCTGTTGAACCAGACCTTCAACACCGACGCCGTCCAGGACGAGATGCTCGTCGGCGTCGCGAAGATCACCGTCGCGACCGAGTAGTCACCGACTCCTCCCGCGACGACGCCGGCCCCGGCCCCCGACACCCCCGCACCAC
>NZ_BJUV01000080.1 GCF_007988805.1 Frigoribacterium faeni
CGGCGGCTCGTCGTCGAGCGAGTACGCGAGCCGCTACGGCACCCTCGGGGTCGTCGCCGAGCTGCCGTACTGGAAGCATCCCGACGCCGACGACGCGTCGCCGATCGACGAGTCGTACGCCGACCTGCTGCTGCGGACGAGCACCGAGATGACGGCGACCGGGGAGGCGCTGGTCGCCCTCCTCGCGCAGGCCGAGCCCTGGCTCACCATCGAGTCGCCCTTCCTCCGCGCCTCCCGCGCCTTCGTGCCGATGCTCGTCCGCATGGGCGCCGTCGACCGCGCTCGGGCCGCGCGCCCGGAGTCAGCCCGGGCCGCCACCGTGTCCGAGCGCTTCTCGTGCGAGGACATCGTGCACTGCTTCCGGCTCCGCTACGGCGGCATGCTGCTGCGGGCTCTCGAGGCCGAGTCGGCGGCCGGCACCGCGACGGCGCCGCTGCGCCGCCTGGCCGACGAGACCGCGGCCCTCTACGCGACCTGGCAGGCCGCGGCCGCGGCCGTCGACCGCGCGGAGGTCATCCCGATCGCCAGCCTCGTCGGGGTCCAGTACGGCGCCGTCCTGGCGGCCGCCGCCCACCTCGCGGCCGCGAGCGACCCGGAGACGGCCGAGCGATGAAGACGCTCCTCGCCGTGGTCGAGCGCGTCGGCGGTCTCGCCGTCGTCTTCGTCGGAGTGACCTTCGTGATCTACGTCATGGTCTTCGCGCTGCCCGGCGACCCGATCCGCGCGCTCGGGGGCGACCGCCCGCTCAGCGACGCCGTCGTCCGCGCGCTGCGAGCCGAGTACCACCTCGACGAGCCGCTCTGGCAGCAGTACACCCGCTACATCGGCGGG
>NZ_BJUV01000081.1 GCF_007988805.1 Frigoribacterium faeni
GGGTCCGGCGGGGCCTCGGCGGGCCGGCCTCAGAACAGGGTCGCGGGAGGCGCGGGGGGCGTCGTCGGGGCCGCGATCGGGTCGGTCGTCGCGACCGGAGCGCCGGGCCAGCCCGGGCCGCTCGGAACGGTCGTGCGGTTCTGGAACGCCGTCGCCGCGCCGCGGGCGCGCACGTCGGCGGCCTCGTTCATCTCGTGTCCCACGTGACCGCGGACCCACTCGAACCGGACCTTCCGCCCGGCCAGCGCGGCGTCGAGCTCCTTCAGGATCTCGACGTTGAGCACCGGCTTGCCGTCGGCCTTGCGCCAGCCCTTCCGCTTCCACCCCGGCATCCACTCGGTGCAGGCCTTGATCGTGTACTGGCTGTCGCAGAGGATGTGCAGATCGTCGTCGGTGCCGGCGGTCGCCCGCAGCAGCTCGAGGACGGCGGTCAGCTCGCCCTGGTTGTTCGTCGCGCGCGGCCAGCCGCCCGCGGCCCAGCGCTCGTCGTCCACGTACCAGGCCCAACCGGCCGGTCCGGGGTTGCCGAGGGCCGATCCGTCTGCTGCGGCGGTGATGGTCATGCGGGGTGCTCCTTGCGTCGACGGCGTGCCTGACCACGCTAACGGACCCGGCCGCGCCTCCTGCGCCGCGCCTCCCGGGGGCACTGCGGCGGGTTCCCGTCGTCGGCGGCGGGTCAGCGCCGACCCGCCCCCGACG
>NZ_BJUV01000082.1 GCF_007988805.1 Frigoribacterium faeni
CCGTCGACCGTCGACGTCCCGACGGCTCCTGCCCCGGCGTTGTCGCTCGTGAAGAGCGTGACGCCTGACGTGGCGGGCACTGTCGGACAGACAGTGACCTACTCGTTCCTGGTGACTAACACCGGCAACGTGAGTATCGATGACGTCACCGTGACCGAGACCGGCTTCACCGGCGCCGGCACACTGTCGGAGGTCACCCCGGCGACGGCAGGACCGTTGGCCCCGGGCCAGTCGGCGACGTTCACCGCGACATACGTGCTGACGCAGGCCGATATGGATGCTGGTGCAGTGTCAAACACGGCGACCGGGTCCGGTACACCGGTGATTCCCGGAAGCCCCGATATCACCACACCTCCGTCGACCGCGGTCGTGATCACCGCCCCGACCCCGCAACTGGAGGTCGTGAAGACGGCTGATGTGACGGAGATCACGGAGGCTGGTCAGACGGTCACGTATTCCTTCGTGGTCACCAATACCGGCAACGTCACCGCAAGCGATGTCGCCCCGGTTGAGGGTGACTTCAGCGGCACCGGCGACTTCGGGCCGATCACCCCAGCTACGGTCGCGTCCCTCGCCCCGGGTGAGTCGGCGACGTTCGCCGCGACGTATGTGGTGACGCAGGCCGACGTCGACGCGGGCACGCTGTCGAACACGGCGACGA
>NZ_BJUV01000083.1 GCF_007988805.1 Frigoribacterium faeni
CGGCGAGCCGATCCTGATGTACACCGTCGGCAGCGGCTCGCGGAACCACCTGATCGTCGGCGGCGTGCACCCGAACGAGCCGATCGGGTCGTGGACGGCGATCCACCTCGCCGAGACGCTCTGCGCCGACGACGAGCTGCGGTCCGCGCTCGACGCGACCTGGCACATCGTGCCGAGCATCGACCCCGACGGCGGCCGGCTCAACGAGGGCTGGTTCCACGACCCGACCGACCGCGGCTACTACTCGCGGCGGTTCTATCGTCCGGCCCCCGACGAGCAGGTCGAATGGACGTTCCCGACCTCGTACGAGCGCGCCTACTTCGACCGTGTGCTGCCCGAGACCCTCGGGCTGATGCGCCTGATCGACGAGCTGCGGCCGGACCTCTACGTGAGCCTGCACAACGGCGAGATGGGCGGCGTCTACTACTACCTGAGCCGCCCCGTGCCCGAGCTGACCGAGGCGCTGCACGCGGTGCCCGCGTCGCTCGGCCTGCCGCTCGACACCGGGGAGCCCGAGTCGCCGTACCTCGAGCGGTACGCGCCGGCGGTGTTCGGCACCGGCACGATCGCCGACGCGTACGACTACCTCGAGTCGCTCGGGGTGGACCCGGCCCTCGAGATCGGCGGCTCGTCGTCGAGCGAGTACGCG